>CAJUDW010000012.1 GCA_910584995.1 uncultured Oscillibacter sp.
AATAGCCAACCTCCACTTCTTGTGATTGGCTGTCTAAAGTCGATAAGCATATTTTAAAATTTTTCAGCCGCTCCAACAGATCGTGGTTGTCGATGAGAAGGTTGTAGACCGCATCCTCAGAGAGGACGCCCCGTTTTAAATCCGAAGGGATTTTTCCTGCGCAGTCATCGTCGTAATCCTGCCTCCACCGACCGCCGCTGTAGTAGGCCTCCAGTTCCGGCAGCCTGCTCCGGAGGGCTTCGTAACGGTCCAGGGCCTGCTCCAGGGAGGATACGGTCTCCTTGGCCTCGTTCAAAATGGTTTCCATATGGGTGATGCGTTCAATCTGGTTCATCGGCGCCTCCTGTTATCAATTTTTTAAGTATCCCAACCTCCCGGAAGTTTCCGTATGGAGGCAGAAATCATACCGGCGGCTTTTCGGGCGAAGCCGCTACCTCCCGCACAGTGAGCCGCTCCCCCTCCACGGTGAACCGCACCTCCAGCCCGGCAAACGTGAATCCATATATACGCTCCGGATCCGCCTGATACCGGGGCCGGGGATCCTGGGCCAGCACTGCCTCCAGCGCCTCCCGCCGTTCCGGGGGCACCCGTTCCAGAAGCGCCGGGGGAATCTCCACCGTAAGCGGCGCCAAGGCGGGCTGCGGGGCAAAGCCCCCCGAGGCCTCCGGGATGCAGTCCGCGTAAGGGAGATAGGGCTTGATGTCCAGGATGGGCGTGCCGTCCACCAGATCTGCTCCCCGCACCCGGAGCACCGGCCCGGAAGGCCCCGCCGCCTCAATCCCTGCCAGTTTCACGGCAGAGAGGCCGACAGGATTAGGCCGGAAGGGGGAACGGGTGGCAAAAACCCCCATCCGCCGGTTGCCCCCCAGCCGGGGCGGGCGCACGGTGGGGGACCAGGGGCGTCCCGCCGCCTGGTGGAATACCCACACCAGCCAGAGATGGGAAAATCCCTCCAGACCCCGGAGGGCGGCGGGCTCCCGGTAAGGCGGCTCAAAGATAATCTCCGCCTCCAGGGCCTCAACCAGGCCGCTCTGCCGGGGGACGCCGAATTTGGTGGAGAAGTCCGTGTGAATCCGGGCGATAGGCTCCATTGAAAATTCCATAAATACCCCCGCAAAACTTGAAGTTTTCCCCATTATACACGATCTTTTCCACAAAAGCAAAACAAAAAAGACGCCCCGGAGCGGCTGCCCCAGGGCGTGGCTGCGTTAGATCCGGTCGCTGCCGGGTGTTACGGCATTTTCGTGATCCGTCAGATCGCCGTCCTTGTCATGGACGTGGGCATTGCGGACCATCTGGCCGAAGCTGGTGCCCAGATGACGCCGGCCGTTGGCGCTGATGCCGTTGGCGGTTCCGTCGGTCATGTCGGCCACGCCGTCCCGGATGTTATCGCCGGCCTGCTCCATGTCGTCCCGGATGCCGTCGCCGATGTCGTCCAGGTCATCCTGGAGACCGTCGCCGGCAGAATTGGAGCCGGTTGTACCGTCGTCCTGGATACCGTTGTCCTGGCTCCCGGTATTGCCGCCGACGATGGGATCATTTTGATTGCCGCCGTTTCCTGTGCCGGAGTTGTCGGAAACGCCGTCATTGGCGTTGTCGCCGCCGGCGGGGGGCTCATCCTTGCTACCGCAGGCCGCAAGGGTGAAGATCAGCATCAGGGTGGCCAGCAAAAGTGCAGAATTTCTTCTCATTGGGTGTTCCTCCTTCCGCGGGGGTAGTGGGCCCTGCCTGCTCCTCCAAAAGACCGGCGTTGTTTCCGGCCCTCCGGAGGATGGCGGCAGAGTTGCCGGAAATTTGTGGTTTCCGGCGGTGATCTCATGGATAATTGCCGCTGTTTCTGCCATGCTGTAAAACAGGAGGCCGCCAATGCAGGCCGGCTTTGCCAATCAGCCGGGAAAACAACGGGCGTTTGAACACGAGACCGTTTGCGATACCCGGACCCCGTGTTGGCAGCGGGTCCGGGTATTCCCGGTCTCGCCGGCCATTGCGTATTATATGCCGGAAGAGCGGCGGAACTCATAGTATTTTTTGAAAATCCTCCTTTCATTTTCCATAGGGCCACTAAAACAGGGTGAAAAGTTCACAAAACAGCCGTCCGGAATGGCCCGGGGCAAAATTTTTAAACGGGGAAAAAGAATTTTCTACAGTTGGTTTTGCGGTATATCTACCAAAAATCGCCGGGTATTCTGTATAAACCTCAAGGAAAGTGGTATAATCTAACAAAAAGATTTTTGCCGGTATAGCGTAATTCTACAAAAGTTATGGAAATTCACTGTTGACGGGATGGAAAAAAGCAGTTATGATATAAATAGTAAATTTTCTTTGTGCCAAAGGAACCGCGCGATTTTGACCCGGGGAGAAGACTTGGTTATAGAAAAGGAGAGCTGTATCATGTATACACAGGAAATCACTGTTAATAACGAAGTGGGCCTTCACGCCCGCCCTGCCACATTCTTTATTCAAAAGGCCAATGAGTTTAAAAGCGGCATTTGGGTGGAGAAAGAGGATCGCCGCGTCAACGCCAAGAGCCTGCTGGGCGTTTTGTCTTTGGGCATCGTGAAGGGGACTGCCATCACCTTGATCGCGGACGGCGCTGACGAGAAAGAGGCTGTCAGCGCCCTGATTGAGTTGATCAACGACAACTTCGGCGAGGAATAAGGATGGATACCCATGCGGCTCCGCCATTTGCGGGGCCGCTTTTTTTGTAGGAGGCGACGGCTGTGACAAAGGATGAACTGCGGGAAAAAGCGGGAGCCCTGCCGCTGCTGCCGGGGGTCTATCTGATGATGGACAAGGCCGGCAAGGTGATCTACGTGGGAAAGGCAAAAAAGTTGAAAAACCGGGTGAGCCAGTATTTTCAGGAGAGCGCCTCCCACACCGCCAAGACAAGACAGATGGTCAGCCAGGTGGATCACTTTGACACCATCTTTGTCTCCAGCGAGTTCGAGGCCCTGGTACTGGAGAACTCCCTCATCAAGAGGCATATGCCCCGGTACAATATCCTTTTGAAGGACGACAAGGGGTATCCCTTTGTGCGCCTGAGCCGGGAGACGTATCCCAGGTTTACCATGGTCCACAAGTGGGCCAGCGACGGGGCCCGGTACTTCGGGCCTTTCGGCGGCCGTTTTGAGACCCGGCAGGCCCTGGACGCGGTGCTGTCGGCCCTGCGCCTGCCCACCTGCGGGAGGAAGTTCCCACGGGACATCGGGGCGGAGCGGCCCTGCCTAAACTTCCATATGGGCCGGTGCGACGGCTTCTGCCGCCCGGAGATGACGGCGGAGGAGTACCGCCGCCGGATAGAGCAGGCGGTGCTGATGCTGGAGGGGAAGTCCAAGCAGGTCCTGCGGGAGATGACCGCCGAGATGGAGGCGGAGGCGGAGGCGCTGCGGTTTGAGCGGGCGGCGCTGCTGCGGGATCGGATCAACGCCATCAGCGCCCTCAGCAAAAAGCAGACGGTTATTGCCGGGCTCTGCGCAGACACGGACGTCTGGGGCCTGTACAAGGGCGCGGGGAAATGCTGCTATGCGGTGCTCCACATGGAAGAGGGGAATCTGGCTGGCCGGGAAACGGAACTGTTTTCCGCCCCCATGGAGGAGACCGAGATAGAGATGCTCTCCGCGCTGACGGCCCAGTATTACTTGCCCCGGGCCATCCTGCCTCACGAAATCCTGCTGCCCATTGATACCGGGGAGTGCGAGAACCTCTCGGAGGTGCTGACAAAGCGGGCAGGCCACAAGGTCTGGGTACACGTCCCCCGCCGGGGGGAGAAGGTGGATTTGCAAGCCATGGCCCAGAAGAACGCCGCTGAGGAGGCGGAGCGGGCCACCAGCGCCGAGGAGCGGGTGGCCCACACCCTGGAACTGTTGGAAAAGATGCTGGATCTGCCGTCCCCGCCTAAACGGATGGAGTCCTTTGATATTTCCAACACGGGGAAGAGCGACATTGTAGCCTCCATGGTGGTCTACAGCGGGGCGCGGCCCCTGAAAAGCGCCTACCGCCGGTTTCGTATCAAGGAACTGGAAGGGCATCCCGACGACTACGCCTCTATGCGGGAGGTTATCCGCCGCCGCCTCCAGCGGGCGGCCGACGGGGACGAAAAGTTCCTGCCCCTGCCGGATGTGTTCCTGATTGACGGTGGCGAGACCCACGCCCAGGCGGCCCAGGCGGTGGCCCGGGAGTTTGGGGTCAGCGTCCCTATCTTCGGTATGGTGAAGGACGACCGCCACCGGACCCGGGCCCTGATGACCCCGGAGGGCCGGGAGATTGGCATAGTGGGCAATCCGGCGGTATTCACCCTGATCGGGCAGATCCAGGAGGAGACCCACCGGTTTGCCATCACCTACCACCACGAGAGCCACAGCAAAAGCGCCACCCGTTCCCTGCTGGACGGGATTCCCGGCGTGGGGCCAAAGCGGCGGGAGGAACTGCGGAAGCGGTTCGGGACCATCAAGGCCATCCGGGAGGCGGACGTGGAAGCCCTGGCGGCCGTGGTGCCCCGGGGGGCGGCGGAGGCTGTCTGGAAGCACTTCCACCAGGAGGCGGAAAAAGGGGAGAAGGATTGACAGCTGCTGAAGGCGTGGAATCGAAAACGGCCTGTCCGCAAGGACAGGCCGTTTTTTATGATTTGAAAAACCGTTTCCGGAATTTTACCCGCCAGAGATCCGTCAGCCGCTTCAGGCAGAGATCCAGCAGGAGAAAAACCGCAATGCCCAGTACCAGCAGCAGTGCGTTGAACCAGGGGGCGGAGGACAGCAGATCCGCTGTCAGGCCCATCAGCCGCAGCAGGAAGCCGTACAGCAGAAGGAGCATCCCGCCGCCAATCCCCAGTTTTGCCAGCAGGCGCAGAAGCCGGGAGGGTATCCGCCAAATCCGGGGCCGGAGGATGGGATACCAGCCGAAAGCGGCGTATACCAGCGCCAGTTCCCGATCCGGCGACAGCAGGAGCCCCAGCAGGGACACAGCCGCCCAAGCGGCCCCTGCGGCCTTCGGCCCGCACTCCTCCAGCACCGGCAGCAGCGCCGCCATGGCAAGGATAGGGGCGCAGTAGGTGGCGATGCCCAGCATGCCGCCCATTGTCAGGAAGGCTGCCGCCAAGGCGGAGAGTATGCCGGAAAGGGTCATTTGGCGGCTGCTCATTTGGCCACATCCTTGTATATCAGCTTGTAATAACTCCAGTTCCGCCATTTCTCCAGCAGACGGGTCTGTGCTTCCGTTGGCGTCATCCCAGCGGAGGCGTCCATAGGCACGCAGATCTGGTTCTGCACGACCGGCAGTTCCCGCCGCATCTCGTTCAGGAAGGAGAACCAGGGGCTTTCCTCCCGCCGCCCGGTCAGTTCCAGGGTCAGGGCCCCCAGATAAGCGGCGGAGATCACCCGATCCTCCGGCAGATCCAGGGCCTGGACGGCGTTGTCCCAGTCCAGGGCCTCTGCCGCCGCGTCGTTGGCCCAGATGACATAGGGGGTTTTATAGGCCGTCAGGTTCCCCTGCCCTTCCGTGGCGGAAAATACGTCGATGCCCAATTCCTTGTAGCCCAGCTGGCCATCTCCCAAGTGGGGCAGATGATCCCCCCAGAAGACCAGCACAACCGGCTCTTTCCGTCCGGTGAAATAGTCCGTCAGACGGCCCAGCATGGCGTCGGCGTCCCGGACGCCCTCTACATACACCGCCAGCTGGGTTTCCGTGTCCGGCGACAGAGTAGCGTTGGTCTGGACGGCGGGGAAGGTATACTCCTCCCCGTACTTGTCGATGGTATAGGCCATGTGGTTTTGGATGGTGGTGGTGTAATGGAACAGGGGGAGGCCCTGATCCGCCGACGACCGGAAGGCGTCCTCAATCAGGCCCGCCATATAATCGTCCGTCACCCAGGTACCCTTGTAGTCCGGATTTTCCATCTCGTCAATGAAACGGGTCTCCTCCGCCCCCAGCCAGCGGTAGACATTCTCACGGTTGTAGAACCAGTCGTAACCGGGGTGGAAGAAGGAAGTGTGATAGCCGTCCCGGCTAAAGACGCGGAACAGGCTGTCCAGATCCCGGTTGACCACCCGCATAGCAGAGGTGGCGGTGGCGGAGAGGGCGTTGGTCTGCATCCCTGTCAGGACGTCAAATTCCGTGTTGGCGGTGCCTCCCGCGAAGCCGGGAACCACCAGGTGGCCCGCAATGGCGTGGGGGCTTTTTTGCAGGGCGTGGAGGTTGGCCAGGGGATCGTCCGCCGCCCCGTAGGCGAAAGCGGCGGCGTCGGTAATGTCGGAAAAGCCTTCGTCCATGATCATGATGACGCTGACATCTGCGCCCTGTCCGGGCAGATCCCCGGTTTCCCAGCTTTCCGCCTGGGATTTGTTGAAATTCTGGGGCTTGTCCACCAGATAGGTGGTGAATTGATGGCAGAAGTTATAGGGGAAGCCGGTCTCGTTGAAGACCACGGAGAGCCGGTAGGGGTTAGAGGTAGGGAGGCTGTTGTAGAGGCCGTCGGAGGCATAGAGGGTAACGATCAGCAGGGCCAGGAGGCCCAGGCTCCCGGCGGCCCCCAGCAGGGAGCCCTTCCAGCCCCGCAGGCGGGGGGACGGGCAGGGGGCGGGTTTGAAAATCAATCCCAGGAAGAGGAAAACCGCCGTCAGCAGGAAGATCAGCAGGATAAATTTCACCGGGTAAGCGATGCTGTATTCCCCTGCCGCGCTGAACGCTTCCTTCAGCAGGGAGAAATCCCGGGGGAACACCGGCTCGTCCCGCACCTCGATTTTGATGCGGTTGGCTACGGATAAAACGCCTACCAGGAAATTGGCCAAGGCCGCGCCGTAGAAGACGTTCCGCAGCAAAAAGGCGCATACCAGCAGCAAAAGGCCCACCGGCAGCCCGTTCAGGATAATCAGAAGGGGGTTCCGCAGCAGGATGCCCAGGACGCTCCCGATAGCGATGGGCTGGCACCACAGGGCCAGCAAGGTGACGGCCCCCGCAGAGAGTACGGCTGCCAGCAGGGACCAGGGCAGGGTAAGGCGGCGGACAGGCAGTGGTTGAAAACGGTTCAAAGAATCATATCCTTTCCGGTAAGTCCCAACACCGGAATGGGGATTCCGGCGATGATTTGACAGATGTGATAGTCAATTATACCAGAAGCAGGCGTTTTTGACAAGTGTTTGAGCATTCCGGCGATGTTCCCCGGAAGGGCAGGCGGTTTTGGACGCAAAAAGGCGGCCGCCCTTCCGGGCAGCCGCCTTGGTGGGATGGCCTGTCGATTTTTTCGCAGAAGATCCGCCGCCAGTCAAAATAGAGGCAAGGGCGCGAAGAAAGGGCCGATGCCCGGCGGATACCTTACAGGGATGTGCCTCCCAGGAATCCATAGGCGGCGCGGGAAGAAAGGGCGGCAGGCAGCACCGGGCCTGCGTTAGGGGCGGCCAAATGTACCTCCCTGCCTGCCGGATGCGTCCAAATCCCTCCCTGTCTGCCTGCTGCCGGACAGCACGTCCGCCGGATCCGCGCAGGGCAGAGGCCGGGGGCGTTTTTGCCATAGGCGCCGCCGGGACGGTTTTGGGAAAAGAAATTGAAAGGAAGCAAATCCTGTGATAGAATCAAAGGGTCGAGTTTAAGATTGGACGGAGGGGAACGATATGCTGAGACCCAAAGAAGTCGTATGCAGGTGGGTAGATGCGTTTAACGGGCATGATGTGGAGGCGCTTGCCGGCCTGTATCATGACGGCGCGGTTAACTACCAGGTGGCGAATGGGCCGGTGAAAGGAATTGAAGCAATCCGGGAGATGTTTGCGGCAGAATTTGCGGCCGCAAATATGACGGCCATTGTGGAGAATATTTTTGAAAACGGGCAGTGGGCGGCTCCGGAATGGCGGGATCTCCTGGGACTGCGGCTTTTTTCAGGTTGTCAACGGGAAAATCCTGTTCCAGAGAGGAGATTGGGATAAGCGTTCCTTTTTAAAACGGCACAACCTGCCGGCTGAATAGGGCGGAAAGGGGTGGAAAACCGGACTTTTCAGAGATTCCGCCCCACAGTCCCGCAGTGCTGGAAAACGGCACAGGGCTGTACCAGTCCGGAAAAGCGGGTCGGAGGCGCGAATCCCCTCAGTTCTGCTTTTTGATTACGGGGACCCAGACCTCATACCGGGCATTTGCGGGATCCGGATTCAGGTAAACCTCGATATCCGGCGCGTTGGCGTATTCGTATCCGGAGGCGGGGAACCATTCGGTGATGATGCGCCGCTCCAGTTCCTGGACAGACTGGTTTGTCCCCTGGCCGGGAAAGACGGCCCAGACGGAGGCGGGAACGGTATATTCCTTAAATTGCCCCGCCTCCTTGGTGGTGGATACAGCAATGAAATACTTCCACTCCCCGCTGTCCTGGCAGGCGCTGACGCCTAATAGCCCCATAGGGGATCCGTCCATCAGGGCGGCCAGCCGCTCCAAAACACCGCCGGACACCGCTTTTTCCCACAGCTGGGGGACGGCGGCAAAGTTTTTCTCAATCTCCTGATCCAGGGGGGTGGAGATGCCGACAATGCGGAAGGCCTCGCGGGTTTCCACGCGGTACTCCATTTCGGAAGCGCCCTGTACCGTGATGGAAAATGCAATCGGCGGAAAGGATTTGACAGCCACACCCTTTTCCTGCGCGGAAGAGGGAGCGATACCATGGATAGAGCGGAAGGCGCGGTTAAAGGCCGTTGGGGATCGGTAGCCGTATTTCTCCGCCACATTGATGACCTTTTCCCCGTTTTGCAGATCCACTGCCGCCAGGGACATTTTCCGCCGCCGGATATACTCCGACAGTGTCATGCCGGCCATATAGGTGAACATCCGCTGGAAGTGGTAGGCGGAACAGCAGGCAATCTGCCCCATACGCTCATAATCCGGATCCTCTGTCAGGTGTCCTTCCAGATAACGGACGGTTTCGTTTAATCTTTCAACCCATTCCATGTAACGTTCCTCCTGTTTATGATGATTTTCTAGGCTTTTGCATAGCATACAGGAATTGGGGAAAATTGTCCTCGCAGTGCCTGCACGAAAAAGAGAGGTGCGGCATTGATCCATTATACAATGAGGCCCTTCCCGGGCGCAATAAAAGCTTTTCCGTTTTCCTTAAAATAAAACCCCAATCTCTCTTGGAACATACGCTGCACCTAAACAGCACATCCTTCCTCCCCTGCCCGGGGGAGCAAATCAACAGCATAGGAGGCATCTGCCATGAAAAAAATCTATACATCCGCCGAACAGCTGATCGGCAAAACCCCCCTTCTGGAACTGTGCCGCATTGAAAAAGCGGAGAGCCTGGAAGCCCGGGTTTTGGCAAAATTAGAGTCCTTCAATCCCGCAGGCAGCGCCAAGGATCGGGCCGCCAAGGCCATGCTGGACGACGCCGCGGCCCGTGGACTGTTGGGCCCCGGCTCCGTCATCATTGAACCCACCTCCGGCAATACCGGCATCGGCCTGGCCTCCGTAGCGGCGATCCGGGGTTACCGGACGATCATCGTCATGCCGGAGACCATGAGCGAGGAACGCCGCCTGCTGATGAAGGCCTACGGCGCGGAATTGGTCCTGACAGAGGGCGCAAAAGGTATGCAGGGCGCCATTGACAAAGCGGAGGAGTTGGCAAAGGAAATCCCCGGCAGCTTCATCCCGGGCCAGTTTACGAACCCGGCTAACGCCGCCGCCCACAGGGCCTCTACAGGCCCGGAGATCTGGGAGGACACGGAGGGCGGCGTGGATGTCTTTGTGGCGGGAGTCGGTACAGGGGGGACTATCACCGGCGTAGGCTCCTATCTCAAGAGCCGGAACCCCGCAGTTCAGGTTGTGGCGGTGGAGCCTGCTTCCTCCCCTGTCCTGAGCCGGGGCGTTCCCGGGAGCCACGGTATCCAGGGAATCGGCGCGGGTTTTGTGCCGGAGGTGCTGGACACATCCGTTTATGACGAAATCATCCCCGTAGAGGACAGGGACGCCTTCGCCGCAGGCCGCATGATGGGCCGCATGGAGGGCGTACTGGTGGGAATTTCCTCCGGCGCGGCGGTCCAGCTGGCAAAGAGGCCGGAGAACAAGGGCAAGACCATTGTGGCCCTGCTGCCGGATACCGGCGATCACTACCTCTCCACACAGCTTTTTGCGGACTGATTGAAAAGCAGGAAACGGAGCGGGACTGCTTTTGCAGCCCCGCTCCGTTTCCTGCCTCCGGACAATGGCAGAAGGCTTATGATGCAATAAAATTCAGGATCCAGTTCATCCAGCCGATCACCGTGGAGGAGCGGCGGATATAGGTACTGTCCGCCCCCACATGAAAGAGATCCGACGCCTTCATTATCCGCACAACATCCGCCGTCCCAGGGACTTCCCCCCACTCCAGGCAGAGCCGGAGGGTTTCCTGGAAGGCCCTGTGCCGGAGGATCTGGCTAATGATGGCAAGCTGGCGTTCCCGGTAGTCCATCTCCATAATCTGCCGTCCCAGCAGCGAAAGGGTAAACCAGATGGTTCCGCCGTCCCGGCCCTTTTCAATCAGCCCCAAGTACCGTCCCGCGTCTGTGTAATAATTGGTCTGCCGCTCGTCAAAGGCGTACTCCGTGGTAATGGCCTGCCGGGTCATGGGTTTTTCGCAGAGAAGTTCCATGAGATTGACGATCCGGGCCATGCTGTTGGCCTGGGGGAAGGAAATGGGGGGTTCCGGCTCCCCCGGGACGGCCTGCAGGAGGTTTTCCAAGTCCCGGCGGGAGATCTCCGGAGAAATCACATAGTTTTTCTGTTTCACCAGACGGAGGGAATTGTAATACTCGGGATGCTCGAACTGATATTGATAGAGATAAAATACGCCGTTGGAGAAGATCAAAAAAACCGGCTTCACCGGCTTTGTCACGCGGCTGCTCCATACCCGGAAGGGATAATAAAGCTGCCGGATCAGGAAATCGTCTGCCAGATCCCGCTTGGCCTCGAACAGGGAAAGGCTCCGGAGGCCCTCGTATGCGGCGTCAATCTCGATCTGGGAGCCGCTGACGGAGACGGAGGCCCTTCCCCGCTCCGTATTGATGAGAAACGCGAAGGAGCCGGAGCCCATGCGCCCGCTGACGGTAGGGATCAGGGCCTCATCCTCCAGGAAATCGCTGAGGATGCCGCAGGCCCCGGCGCAGTTCAGGGCAATGGCCTCGCTGGACAGGAACCGGGGGGCCAGGCTTTGGATGTGGGAGGGGACGGAGATCCGGCAGGCCCTAGCGGCAGGCGGGTCGAAGTCCTGATAGGATGCAAAGGTAGAGATGAGATAATCTCCCCGGGTAACGGGGAGAATGGACAGGCGGTTTTCCGCGAAAATGGCCGGGAGGTTTACACGGTGGTCAAATTTCGTCATGAGGCGGGGCTCCCGGAACTCCTTGATCTGGGCGGCGGAGATGAGGAACCGGCCCTCCCGATCCACCGCCTCCAGGATCCGGTATTTCTCAAAGAGGCGCTCCCAGGCGGCGTCATTCAGTCCCATAGTTTGTAATCAAAACCTCCTCAATCTCCCCCCGTTTGCTGGCGTCAGAGTTGATGGCCCGCTTTGCCCTTACAATGGTGATCCGGTAGTCTGCGTACAGGTTCTTGATAAAATCCGTGGCGGAGTTGGAGAGCATGAACTGCACGCCCCGCCGGGTCAAATCGTCGCAGCAATCCTTCAGCCGCCGCTGCTCGTCCTGGCCGAAGCCGCCCTTGTTGTAGCCGGTGAAGCTGGCGGTATCGGATACCGGGTCGTAGGGGGGATCCAGATAGGCGAAGCCGCCCGGCTCCACCCGCCGGAGGGTCTGGGCGAAGTCTTCGTGATAAAGGGCGATATCCCCTGACTGAAAATACTCGCTGACGGCCCGCAGGACCGGTTCGTTGACAATATTGGGGTTTTTATAGTGGCCGAAGGGGGAGTTGAACTCCCCGGCGGAGTTCACCCGGAAGAGGCCGTTAAAGCAGGTTTTGTTCAGGTAAATCAGCCGGGAGGCCTTTTCCACCGGGGACATGGCCTCATAGGCGGCCTTGTCCCGATCCATATCCCGGATGGTGTAAAAATACTCCGCTGTATTCTGGTGGCCTTTCAGCAGCTGGAGCAGGGGTTCCACGTCGTCCCGGATGACTTGGTAGACGGTCATCAGGTCGGCGTTTAAATCATTTAGAATTGCCTTTTGAGGCTGGATGGCAAAAAACACGGCCCCGCCCCCCAGGAAGGGCTCACAGTAGGTGGGGATTTCCTCCGGCAGAAGGGCGGTGATCTGGTCCAGAAGCTGGCGTTTTCCGCCCACCCATTTCACCACCGGGGCAATACGTTTATTCTTTTCCGTTACGAACGCCCCCTTTTCCTGTGGCTTTTCCGGCAAACTGCGGAGCGGGCTCTAAGAACGCGCCCTCGGGGGAATCCCCAGGGACGCGCCGGATTGGGCTCCAGGCCCTGCCTGTTTAGTTTACTATAGGTGTGACCGGAAGTCAACCGCTTTCGCAGGGGGGGAGGGGGGAAGTGGGGCGGCGGAGCCTCTGCCCCCTTGAAGAGGAAGTTAATGTTTAAACTCCGCCTTTTCCAAACCCGCGCCAATCAAGACACCGGGGATTAGGAACAGCGGGGCCGCCTCCGCCAGCCGTATAACCGGATAGATGAACCGCACCGCCGGCACCCCGGCGTACCAGCAGACGGCACAGAGGGCGTAAGCGGCAGCGAGGGCAAGCCCTACCCGGAAAAAAATTTTACGGAGGGCCTCCCCCCCGAACAAAAGTGAGGGAGAACACGAGGCCTAGGCAGAGCCAGAAGAAGGGCTTTGCGGCGTAGACCTGGTACATGAGGAAAAGCCACGGCACGTAACATACGGCCAAAACCGCCAGCAGGCCTTTTTGGATAGACAGGAACCGGCGAATTTTAGCCGTATGCATGTGCAAAACCTCGCTTTTGCCCAATATATTCTTAATAAAAAATATTTATGATTTATATAATTATATCAATGATTGAATAAATGGATTACGAAATTTATTTTATGTATAAATTCTTTTAAAGCCTTCTTTTTAGAGGAGGCGGCGATCCCGCCGCCTCCTCTATCTGGGTTACATCGCTTTGATCACGATAAAATAGCCGATCAAAAGCACCGCCAGAGCAGCATGGCAGATGATGATATACCAAGTCCGTTTTTCGAAGAACGTTGTACTGATTTCCTCCCAAGGCTCCCCCTCTTCCTGACGGACTCCGTTCACTTCTTATGTGGTATTTTTAGTCAAAGGAGAGGATGTGCGATCGCAATAAACCGACGGAAACAATATGTCGCCTGCTTCGCATCTCTCGATGCACTCACAATCTCATTCTCAACTTCACCACGGCAGAAGCACTATTTGCAGCGGCCGCCGCAACCGCCGTTGGATTGATACAAAAATCTATGATAGATGCGAAAAAAGTATCTACTGCATTAGCGTCAATTGTGCGAGCCGCTTCTTGATGATCTAGTATAGAATTTACATAATCCATAAAATCTTCTGCATAGGCTCTTGCTGTTGCATTGTTGTCATCATATCCATAAAATGAATCGTAATTAGGTGAGCCACATTCCAAGTCCCAGAGCAACCCTTCTTCGAGTTCTTCGGCATCTCCGACGCTGTAGGAATACCCCCAATATAAATCCTCAGCTCCAATTGTAAGTCTCGGTTGAATGGCATCTAAAGAACGTCCGGAAGTACGTCCTGCTGGGGTGTATTTATAGGTGTGTTCTCTCTGGGCCGACCTTTCAATCTCGATACTTTTAATCGTTGTTTCATCAATCTCTGTCGCAATAACGATCATCTCTTCACTTTCCGAAATTGCAACGGTCTGACCCAAAGAATTCTCTCCTGTGGTAAGAGTAAGTGTTTTTCCGCCCAACTCAATTGAATAGTAAGTTATATTGGTGAGTCCCTCTTTAATCATATCAACCAAGAAAGTCCCGCCATCGTGCCCCTTCTCCGGATTGGCGTCACATGCCGCTGTCGGCACAACAAGGCCGAGGCACATTGCCAGAACCAAAAATAGGCTTGCGAGTTTTTTCTTCATAAGTAATTTTCCCTTTTTAAATTTCTTTTGGATTATACGTCAGCAGTTCATATAAGGCTAGCAGGGCCAGGACGGCGGAACCGCCTATGCAGACGCCGTAAACGGCGGTGGCGGCGTAAGCCTGCCGCATGAGGAGGAGCCAGGGCACATAGCATACGGCCAAAACCGCCAGCAGGACGGAAAATTTCACCTTTGCCAGCTTGTACAGGGCAAAAAATCCCGCCGCGCCTGCCAGGATTCCGAACAACAGGAGATCTCCGGTAAGGCCTACGTCTAGTTCGGGGCGCAGGAGAGAAGTCAGGTAAAGCTTCAGACGGAAGAACGCCCAGGGGGAAAGCAGGAGCGCCGCCGCAGCCAGCAGGCCTTTGTGGATAGACAGGAACCGGCGAATTTTAGCCGTATGCATGTGCAAAACCTCGCTTTCGTGCAGTATTAGAGTTTTTAACAGAGCCTTTTCATCGCCTGATAAAAATATTTACGGAATGAAATAGTTAATCAAATTTAATCTAAGATACAAAATTCGCTGTCGCAATCCGTATAGTAATACATTAAAATTTCCTCTGCGCTGTACCCCTGTTTAGCCAAATATGCGCCTCCCATTTGACACATTCCGTATCGACTTCCACCATAGCCTTTTGCCAAATCTGTACAGCTGACTGCCTGCAATGCCGGAGTATTTTCTCTGGTTTTGGTACCTCGGTTATCACAGCTTGATCCATATGCGCACCAGAAATACTCATATGTATTTCTTTCCGGTTCGTAAAACAATACCACGGCGGCTGGCTCTCCGGCAATAGTATAAAAAACATTGGATACTGCTGTTATTACAGCCTGTGTTACCGCAGTTGGATCATATGCCTGACAGCATGAAGTTGAACAAACCTCGAAATTATCGTGATTTGAATATACGCTTTGCGCATATTCAACAAATGTGTTGGATGCAATAGCTTGTGCACAATAATACTGCCATATCTGCTTGGAACTTAGCCCTTTATTTGTATAAAAACTTTCTTGATATGCTTCTGCTGCAACTACACCTTGCAAATAAGATTCGCGATCAACTGTACGAACCCGGTTACTATAATATACATTTACAGTATTGTTAATTGTAGGGACAGAAGATAATCTCGAGGCCGCATTCTGTGCAGCTTCTTGGCCTTCCGCTATTTCAGGAGGAATTGTCTGCGTCCCTAAGTTGTTATCTTCACGATTTTTTTCAACGGCTATATTTTTGTCAATATAAAATGTAAAGATATTGGTTCCTTCAAAATGGTTTACGGAATAATTCTTATATTCTGCTGGACAGTATCCAATTGCGGTAATATGCCAATCATATTTTCCATCCGGAAAATCCAAAATCTGAAATCGCCCATCATTACCAGTAAGAACCAAACGCTCATGATTAACAGAAATTTCTGCATTGCAAATTGGCTCCTCAGTTTCATAATCGAGAACAATTCCAACGACATTGGCGCCTTCATCATCGTTTTCGGATATTGCTGCAGGAAAACTTGTCTTTGCTCCCTCTTGGGCATAATCTGTGAAATTATTAGAAAGATCATTTTGCGTGTAGGCTTTCTTCGGAAAGACCAGTTCTACCTTGCTGGTATCGCAAATATCAGATGGAGGTTTACTGAAATTAACGGCTTCAATCGGCATACAAACACCGAGGCACATTGCCAGAGCCAAAAACAGGCTTACAAGTTTTTTCTTCATAAGCAATTTCTCCTTTTTAGATTTCTTTTAAATAGCGCGTCAGCAGTTTATATATCCGGTTACGCTGACATCAAACGAGGAATTGTTCCGCACTGCAAAGGTATAGTATCCGCGTTCGTTGACCTGGATGCCTTTGTTAATGCTCCCTTTCGAACCGCTCACGGAATAGAACAACCCGTCAGGGGCAATCAGACCAAAATCAACGCTTGCGTTGGACGGCGTATAAGAGGCATTGATCGTCACGATGTCATTCACATCCAGCGACAGGCTTGAATTCGAGGTCTCGATTGAGTTAGCGGGTACAGAGATGTCATAATACCCGACAGAGCGGACAGCCGACAGGCTAATTCCGCCGTTTATGGCCGTAGACTCCGCGATCTGGAACGCGGGAGTGTCAAATTTTTGGGAACTATTATCTATATCGACAGCTCCGGCAGGAAAAATAAGGCATCCCATGCAAATTGCACACACAAAGAGCACACAAAAAAATCTCTGAACTTTCGTCATTTTCACCTCCTCTCTACTATGTCATTTCAAATCAAATCCTTTTGCTTGTGAAATATCAACCTCCTCCCCATGCATGTTATCTATTTGCATAACCTCCACCCCGTCGTCAGGGATGACGGCCCTACAAACCCAAAAACCCAGGGCAAACCCGATGCCCACGCCTAGCAGGATCAACAGTACCCGCCGCACCCAGAGCCGGAAATGCCCGCGCACATCCGCCAGGGCGGGCGCCGCCGTTTCCGGTACTGCCGCCTCCGGGGCATCCGGCGGTTCCGGGGCCGGCTCCACCGCCTCCGGTTCCACCTTCTCCGGTTCCACCTTCTCCGGCTCCACCTTCTCCGGCTCCACCTTCTCCGGCTCCGCCGGTTTCTGAGGAAGCGGCCGGGTGATGGGCGGCTGGAACGGCGGTTCTGCCCGGTTGTTCAGCAGTTCATCCAGGGATATCTGATAAAGCTTGCTGAGATGGATCAGGTTCTCCAGGGAAGGCAGAACCTCCCCCCTCTCCCACTGGGAAATCGCCTGCCGGGAGACGTGAAGCGCTTCGGCCACCGTGAATTGGCTCATGCTTAATTCCACACGCAGGTAAGACAGCTTTTGGCATAATTCCATTTTTTCGCCCTCCAAAAATTCCTTCAATTGTAAGTTAAAAACCGCCGGGTGTAAACCATCAAACGCTTGCAAATAGGCAAGTGGTGCTTGCACCCATTGTGCCCCAAGGGGCGGACGGCCTTTTGCGCCGCTCCGGAAAAGCGCAGCCGGCGGCAGGGGTTCCCAAAATCAGGAATTCCTGCCGCCGGTCCCTATTCAGTTCAGCCGCTCCAGTTCCGCTTGCCAGAGGGCCCATTTCGCGTCGGAAGGCATCCGCCAGTCCCCCCGGGGAGAGAGGGCCACGGAGCCGATCTTCGGCCCGTCCGGCAGGCAGTTCCGCTTGAACTGCTGGGTGAAAAACCGCCGGTAGAAGGTTTTGAGCCATGTTAAAATGACGTCCCGGCTGTACCGCTTGCCCAGGGCCTGCACCGCCAGACGGTACACCTTCCGGGGCGAAAAGCCCCAGCGGAGGGTGTAATAGAGGAAGAAATCGTGAAGTTCGTAGGGGCCAACCAGATCCTCTGTCCGCTGGCTGATCTCCCCCTTCACGGCGGGCAGCAGTTCCGGGGACACGGGGGTGTCCAGAATGTCCTCCAAAACGTCGTGGAGGGCCGCCTCCGCCTTGTCCTGGGACAGGTACGCCACCAGATGCCGCACCAGCGTCTTGGGGATGGAGGCGTTCACCGCGTACATGCTCATGTGATCCCCGTTGTAAGTGCACCAGCCGAGGGCCAGTTCGCTGAGATCCCCGGTGCCTACCACAAGGCCCCCGGTCTGGTTGGCGATGTCCATCAGCACCTGGGTCCGCTCCCGGGCCTGCCCGTTTTCAAAGGTCACGGAGTGATCTGAAAAGTCATGGCCAATGTCCCGGAAGTGGCTGCGGACGCTCTGGGAGATATCCACGGTTTTCAGCGTGGCTCCCAGCTTCTCCGCAAGGATGACCGCGTTGTTCCGGGTCCGGTCCGTGGTGCCGAAGCAGGGCATGGTCACGGCGATGATGTCCGTGGCGGGCCTGTCCAGCATCCGCATGGCGAGGCCCGTAATCAGCACCGCCAGGGTGGAGTCCAGCCCGCCGGAGAGGCCCACTACGGCGGTTTTGGCCCCGGTGTGCTCCAGCCGCTGCTTGAGGCCCAGGGAGGCAATCAGCAGAATTTCCCGGCAGCGGGCCTCCCGGTCCTCCGGACGCTCCGGGACAAAGGGCATGGGGGCGATATACCGGGTCAGCTTGGTGTCTGAGACAGTGAGGGAAAAGTTCCGGCAGAGTTTGCCACCCTCCGGGACGCCGCCAAAGGCCTGGGTACGGCGGCGTTCATAGCTGAGCCGCTGTACGTCAATTTCCGAAATCAGAAGGCCGCTTTCAAACCGCTTTTCCCCTAAAAGGGTGCCGTTTTCTGCAATCAGCTGGTGGGCGCCGAACACCAGATCCGAGGTGGATTCCCCCTCCCCGGCGCTGGCGTAGAGGTAGCCGCAGAGGAGTTTGGCGGATTGGGTGGTCACCAGCCGCCGCCTGTACCGGTCCTTGCCCAGTACCTCGTTGCTGGCGGAGAGGTTGCCGATGACGGTGGCGCCCGCCTGGGCCATCTTGACGGAGGGGGAGTCCGGGGCCCAGAGATCCTCGCAGATTTCAAACCCAAGCGTCAGGCCCGGTACCGTGTCGCAGACGAAGAGGAGCCCGGCGGAGAAGGGGACGCCTTCCTGGCCCAGGAGGGTCAGATACCCGGCCCCCCCGGAGAAGGGGGCGAACTGGCGTTTCTCGTAGAACTCGCCGTAGTTGGGCAGGTGGGTTTTGGGCACCACCCCCAGGATTTTCCCCTTTTGGATAATGGCGGCGCAGTTGTATAATTTGTTGTCGATTTGCAGGGGCAGGCCTACGGCGGTGACTACCTCCAGGTTCCGTGTGGCGGTCAGGACGGTGGAGAGGGCCTGTTCCGCGCCCCGGAGAAGGGCCTCCTGGAAGAAGAGGTCCCCGCAGGTGTAGCCGGTGAGACCCAGTTCCGGCAGGACCAGGATTTTGACCCCGGCCTTTTCCGCCGTGCGCATGAGGGTAAAGGTTTGTTCCGCGTTGTAGTCGCAGTCCGCCAGCCGCAGAGGCGGGGAGCCGCAGGCAACTGTGATAAAGCCGTCTTTCATAACATAAAACCTCCCGTACATTATGGGTATATGAGGGTATTGTATACCGTTCTGCCGCCGTTTACAAGAAACGGAGGAAAAAGTCCTGTTTAAGAACCTGTATGCAAAGGCGTTGGATGCCGTCAGGCCGGTTTTTTGCCTTGCAGGACGGTAAATCCCTTTCCCATCCGGCACCCCCGCCTTTGCATACAGGCGACAGGCGCTGCGGAACGGCATTGCGGGGTGCCCATCCGGCGGGGCGGAAAATTCCCCCCGCCGGGCCGGGGGCAACAGACAGTTGCGTGCGTTCCGGGAGATTCCGTGGTAGAATAGGGGAAAAAGGAGGAGTCAACCATGGAAACAAAAACGGTTTTGCTGAACCTGAGAACGGAAAAAGGCCTGTCCCAGGAGGAACTGGCCGAAAAGCTTTTTGTCACCCGGCAGGCGGTGTCCCGCTGGGAAAACGGCGAGACGCTGCCCAATACGGAGGTACTGAAGCTGCTGTCGAAATTGTTCCAGGTGTCCATCAACACCCTGCTGGGCTGCCCCCGGAAGCTGGTCTGCCAGTGCTGCGGGATGCCCTTGGAGGACGATGCCTCCGTCAGCCGGGAGCCGGACGGGACGCTGAACGAGGAGTACTGCAAGTGGTGCTATAACCAGGGCCAGTTTGCCTATTCCTCCATGGAGGAACTGACAAATTTCCTGGTGGAGCATATGTCCAACGAAAACTGGCCCAAAGAGCAGGCCCGGGCCTATTTCGAGGCGCAGCTGCCCCAGCTGGGCCACTGGCGGAAGCAGTGAAAATCCTGCAAACTGGAGAATATACAAAAAGACCCGCCAAAGGCGGGTCTTTTTGCTGTGTGTGTTTAGGAGGGAGAAAACGCATCGGGTTGGGAAGTCCCTTTGCATGAGAATAAAATACCGGAGAAATATGATGGAATTATGATATTCCTGTGAACAAATTGTAAAGGTTAGGAAAAGCCCTGTTATAGGAACTTTTGGCTCTCTGCCACTGCCATTTGATCACAACGGTTGTTATATTCATTTTCCGCGTGGCCCTTCACCCAG
This sequence comes from uncultured Oscillibacter sp., assembly GCA_910584995.1. Taxonomy (GTDB): domain Bacteria; phylum Bacillota; class Clostridia; order Oscillospirales; family Oscillospiraceae; genus Oscillibacter. The sequence continues at coordinate 19,988 of CAJUDW010000012.1, forward strand.
TGGCAGCAGAGGGTGTGGATCTCCGCCAGGGCCAGGAGTTTTTCCCAGAGATCCGGATTCAGGGCGGGCTTTTTGTCGCCCTTCACCCAGCCCCGTTTCCGCCAGCTTTCCGCCCAGCCTTTTTGCAGGGCGTCGATGACGTACTTGGAATCAGACCACAGTTCCACGACACAGGGCTCCTTCAGGAGGGACAGGGCCTGGATAACGGCAGTCAGTTCCATGCGGTTGTTGGTGGTATGGGCCTCGCCGCCGGAGAGTTCCTTTTTGTGGGGGCCATAGATCAGGACGGCCCCCCAGCCGCCGGGGCCGGGGTTGCCGGAACAGGCCCCGTCGGTGTAGATGGTGACGGTTTTCATAACAGAACCTCCCGTATTTTGGAAATCGTCCCGCCGGACATATACATATAATATATAATGGATAAGCCCTTAGGGGTACAGCCCGTCCAGAACGGATACCACGTCTGCCAAGGCCCCCTCCCGGGCGTCCGCCACAAGGGTGGCCCCGCAGGATCGGACAGTCTCTACGCAGTTGGCGGGGGCAAAGCCCCGGGCAGCGGCAGTCAGCATGGGGATATCGTTGGCCTCGTCCCCTACGCAGTAGACATGATCCATGGAGATTCCCAGCCGCCGGGCCAGACGGCGGATCATGCCGCCCTTGTTGGCCCCTTTGGCGGTCATCTCCAGAAGGGTTTTGCCGGAGAAAATCAATTCATATTCCCCGGCCCAGGGCTGGCGGCGGAGATAGTCCGCCGCGGCCTGAAGGGTTTCGTGATCTGCCTCCCAGAGCAGCTTTCCCAGAGGCTGCGGCACCTCCGGCAGGGAGGGAGACTCCACCACGGACACCTGGGTCAGCCGTTCGTGCCGCCGCACGGCATCATTGGGCCGGACGGCGTGGATAACGTTCCCGATGTGGTAGGCCTCCACCGCCAGATCCGGGAAACGATCCAGAAGTTCCTGTCCCCGGAGGGCGGCCAGTTCGTCCAAAACCAGGGCATCCAGGTATTCCTGCTTCTGGAAGTCGTACAGGGCCGCGCCGTTGCAGACAACGCCGGGGGCGTTCATGGGCACCATATCCGCGTACCGGGCAAAGGCCGCCAGGGCCCGCCCGGTGGCGATGGAGAAGGCGCCGCCCTCCCGGATGAAATAATCCAGGGCCTCCCGGTTCCGCTCCGGCAGGGGCGGCACCGGCCCGCCGGAGCGGAGGGCTTCCTCTGTGTAAATCAAGGTATTGTCAAAATCGCTGGCAAGCAGCACGCCGGTGAATTTTCCCATAGGGGGGGCCTCCTTTCAAACAGCTGAAACCCCGCCGCCCAAAGTCCGGACGGCGGGGCAAGTGCTCAATCTCCCTTGGGGGGGCCGCCCTTGCTTCTCCGGCGGTTGCGGTAGTAGGGACGGCGGCGTTTCGTGTCGCCGCCCTCCGCACCGGCGGATTTCCCCTCGGGACGGGGCTGCTGGGGTTTGGCGGCTTTGGGCCGTCCCTCGTCGGGGCGTCGGGGCGGCGGGGCGGCGTCCTGGGGCTTGCTGCCGCTCCGGCGGCGTCCGCCCCGGTGCTTCCGGCGGGGCTTGCCGTCGCTGCCGCTTTCGTGGCTCATCTTTTCCCGGACAGGGGCATCCTCCAGGGCGTGTTCCATGTAGAAGGGCGTGGACAGGACGGGCATTTCAAAGCCCTCCTCCTCCCGCTCCTCCACATACCGGGCGGGGCGGTCGGGGATTTCAATGCCCTCCCGGCTGCCCTTGCCGTTGCGGAGCAGCTTGATCTCGCAACTGCGGTAGGTTTTAAAGAGGTCGTTGGGCCCGGCGGAATCCAGGCTCACCTTTACGGTCTCCCGCAGGAGGTCCACGCTTTTCACGTTGCCGGGGCCGTCCGGGGTCTGCACAAAGGACTCCAGCTTGGGCATCCGCTTGGCGGCGTCCTCATAGGCGTTCTGCTCGTATTTCAGGCAGCACATCAGCCGCCCGCAGGTGCCGGAGATTTTGGTGGGGTTCAGGCTGAGGTTCTGGGTCTTGGCCATTTTAATGGAGACCGGCAAAAAGCCGTCCAGAAACTGAGAGCAGCAGAAGGGCCGCCCGCAGATGCCCAGGCCTCCCACCATCTTGGCCTCGTCCCGGACGCCGATTTGGCGCAGTTCGATTCTGGCGCGGAATACGGAGGCCAGATCCCGCACCAGTTCCCGGAAATCCACCCGGCCGTCAGCGGTGAAGTAGAATACGATCTTGCTGCCGTCAAAGCTGGCGGAGACGTTGACAAGCTTCATCTCCAGGCCGTGATCCGCGATTTTCCGCTCGCAGATGTCAAAGGCCTCCCCTTCCCGCTTCTTGTTGTACTCCACGGTGCGCCGGTCGCTCTCCGTGGCCATGCGGAGCATGGAACAGAGGGGACGGACAATAGCGTCGTCCTCCACCTCGTGGTTTCCCTGGGTGCAGGTGGCGAATTCCGGGCCCTGGGCGGTCTCTACAATCACCTGGTCCCCCATTTCCACTTGTGTCCCCTTGGGGTCAAAATAATAATTTTTGCAGCCGCTCCGAAAGCGGACGCTGATTACTTCCGTCAAAGGATACCCTCCAATTCCACCGCAAGGGCCCCAAGTACGTGGCCGGTTCCCACGTTGTAGGCGCATTCCCCGCGGTACTTTTCCAATATCTCTATTGTGCCTATAATTTGGCTTTTTGTCAAGTTTTTCATCAGGTTCTCCACAGCCTGCCGGTCCGATGCCTCCAAAACCGCGCCGTACAGCCCCGCCAGCGCTGCCGCCAGCAGGATCCGGCACCGCTCCAGGGCCGCCGCCAGTTCCTCCCGGGTAAGCTTGCTTTTTTCTAGGCCAACCGCCGCCTGGGCCGCAGCCCCGGGTTTCCGGCGGAGGATGGCGCTCAGCAGGGTTTCCGCCGCTTCCGGGGAGGCCTCCGGCTCCGCGGCGACAGGCCGCGGCTTTAACTCCACGCATCGGGAGCGGAGGGTTTGCAGCACCTGGCTGGCATTTTCCGCGCAGAAGAGGAAGGCGGCGTAAGGGGGCCCCTCCTCTACGACCTTTAAAAGGATGTTCTGGCCCTGCTCCGTCAGCAGGGCGCAGTCGGGAAAGAGGTAGATCTTCCGGGCACCCTCATTGGGGCGGATGTAAGCGTCCGAACGGACGGCCCGGACTGTTTCGGCGGAGAGGAACCTGTGGGCCTCATCCCGGACGGTAATCACGTCGGGATGGATGCCCGACAACACCTTCCGGCAGGCGGGGCAAACGCCGCAGGGTTTATCCCTGCCGCTGTGACACTCCATGGCGGCGGCGGCGTACCGTGCCGCGCCGGTGAGATCGCCTCCGCCGGTAAACAGCAGGGCGTGGGACAGGGTTCCCCGTCCGGCGGCCTCCCGGATTTGGAGGGCGGCAGGGTCGGAGGAGGCAAAGGGCATAGGAGGCCCTCCTTTCCGGCGGCTGAAATGAAATTCGCGGTTCTCCGGCTATTTTATCACGGTTTTCACAAAAAAGAAAGTGGAAAACAGCGGGCAGCGCACCTGAAATGGGGGCATTTTTCCGGCGGCTTCCTGTGTAGCCCGCGTTCCGGCTACAGGCAGGCAATCTCCCGGCAGACCGCCTCCACGGATCTTCCTGTGGTATCTACCTTGACGGCAGAGAGGCTCCCGTACAGGGGCAGCCGCCCGAGGCTCCGGCCGAGGGCGTCCGGAGTGCGGAGGCCTTTGGCAATATCCGCTGTAAGCCGGTCCCGCAGGCTGGCTTCGTCCGCCGTCAGGGAGACGCATTTCACGGTACAGCCCCCGGTGTCCAGGCGGCTTAATATGGCGTCGATGATGCTCTGCTCATGCATCACCCAGCAGAAGATGACGGTTTTGTAGGCGGTGCAACGGAGGAAATTGTTCAGCAGGTGGCAGATGTTGTCCAGTACCATCGCTTTGGTTTCCTCATTGACCAGGAAGGGATTGGCGTCCCAGCACCAGTCGCCGTCCAGAAAGACACTGCCGGGCAGCTTCTGTTTCAGCTGCTGGCAGACTGTGGTTTTCCCTACCCCCATGGGGCCGCCGATTAAAAACAGCTGCTTCATCGTCCCCTCCCGGATGTTGGTTTTTCCGCCCCTGGGACGGCTCCCGGCGTTACCAGCGCAATGTGCACCTGCCGGTGGCGCTTTTGAATTCCCAGTACAGCGTATACCGGCTTTTTCCGTCCAGTTCCATGCTGCCTGCGGGGGACTGCCGGTTCAGCCGCAGCAGCGGCTGCCTGCCCCGATCCCGCAGGGTTACTTCTGCGTCCCCCTGGGAGAGTTGTGCGTCAAAGGTGAATTGATAGACCCGGCTCTCGCGGAACCTGCCTACGTGACAGACCCAGCCGGTACAGGCGTTTACCTCTGCCCGATCTGCGTCCCTGCCGGGACGGAACACAAAGATAATGGCCCGGATGCGCTTTGAAACGGCATATCCCCGGCGGTACAGCAGGTATATAAGGCCGCAGAGGACTGCTAGGAATATTGCCGTATGCAAGGTGCATACCTCCTTTGCAACTAGGTGTACCGCCTGCCGTCAGGCGTGAGAGGGCCCGGGCCGCCGGTTTCTGCCGGCACACAGGGATGTTCTTCTACAATTATACCACAGAAATCCGTCCGCTTCAAAGGCCTTTTCCGGGCCCTTTTGCGGATAGGCTCCTGCGGCTCTTGACAACCCGCCGGAATTCTGTTATCCTGACAGCGAACCACAGGACAATCGAACACAGGGGCGCTGGGGGAATCCCGGCTGAGATGCAGAACTGACACCGTTCTCGGTCCCTTGAACCTGATCCGGGTAATGCCGGCGTAGGAAGTGAACGAAAAAATCGCTCATTTTTTGTACCGCAAGCCCGTTCGACGGCCTGCGGTATCTTCATTTTCAGGAGGCGTTTTTTTCGTGAAAACCACATTCTCTTCCCACAGGCAGGTCCGGATGATCTGCGAGGGGGCCGTCATGGTGGCCGCCGCCCAGGTGCTGGGCTACATCAAACTCTGGGAGATGCCCTGGGGCGGCTCTATCTGCCTGTCCATGCTGCCGATTTTCCTCTTTGCCGTCCGCTGGGGCCTGGGACCGGGCCTTATCAGCGGTTTTGCCCTGGGCATTTTGCAGTTCACCCTGGACGGCGGTTTTGCCTTGGGCTGGCAGTCCATCATCGGGGACTATCTGGTGGCCTATACGGTTGTCGGCCTGGCAGGCCTTTTCCGGGGCAAGGGCTGGAGCATTTATGCCGGCACGGCGGCAGGCTCCCTGGCGCGGTTCCTGGTTCACTATGTGGTGGGGGCAACCATCTGGGCGGAGTACATGCCCGAGACCTTCTTCGGTATGACCATGACCACACCCTGGTTCTACTCCATGCTGTACAATGGCTTTTATATGGCCATTGATATGGCCCTGTGCCTGCTGGTCTTTGCCCTGGCGGCCAAACCCATGAAGAAATACTACCTGGGGCAGGATTTGGCCCCTGCCGCCCGGGGAGAGGCATGAGGCGGCATTGTCTTGGAATTGATCAAAATGCAGGCTGCATAGAGGACACCCCCGCTGGATCAGCGGGGGTGTCCTTGTATTACGGACAAAAGTTTGCAGATATCAAAAATACCAAAAAATTAACGCAAACGATTGCGCACTTGGAAGCCCCTAAAAAGGCCAAATTTGCCCCTGTTAGGGCTATTCTTGTGAAAAATGGCTAGAAAATTGGTGAAATGTTTGAAAATTTAGATGGTTTCTTATCATATTTATGTATTGTTTTCCAGAAAATGTTCTATTATAATGGTTAAGCTAAAACTCCCGCGGAAACGCTTGCCTGCCTGAGACAGTCCGTCTGTCCGCGGGGCGCGACAAAAAAACGGAGGTATGAAAATGAGCAAAAAATACTGCTACCTGTTTACCGAGGGCAACGCGAACATGCGGGAGCTCCTGGGCGGCAAGGGCGCCAACCTGGCTGAGATGACCAACATCGGCCTGCCCGTCCCCCAGGGCTTCACCATCACCACCGAAGCCTGCACCCAATATTACGAGGACGGCCGCCAGATCAATGACTCCATCATGGCTGAGATCATGGAGTACATTGAGAAGATGGAGTCCATCACCGGCAAGAAGTTCGGTGACAAGGAGAACCCCCTGCTGGTCTCCGTCCGTTCCGGCGCCCGGGCTTCCATGCCCGGCATGATGGATACCATCCTGAACCTGGGCCTCAACGAGGACGTGGTGGCCGTGCTGGCCCGGAAGTCCAATAACCCCCGCTGGGCTTGGGACTGCTACCGCCGTTTTATCCAGATGTATTCCGATGTGGTCATGGAAGTGGGCAAGAAGTACTTCGAGCAGCTCATCGACAAGATGAAGGCCGCCAAGGGCGTCACCCAGGACGTGGATCTGACTGCCGAGGATCTGAAGGACTTGGCCGGCCAGTTCAAGGCGGAGTACAAGGCCAAGATCGGCCAGGACTTCCCCACCGATCCCAAGGAGCAGCTGATGGGTGCCATCAAGGCTGTGTTCCGTTCCTGGGATAATCCCCGCGCAAACGTTTACCGCCGGGACAACGACATCCCCTATTCCTGGGGCACCGCCGTTAACGTCCAGTCCATGGCCTTCGGCAACATGGGCGACGACTGCGGCACCGGCGTGGCGTTCACCCGCAACCCCGCCACCGGCGAGAAGAAACTCTTCGGTGAGTTCCTGACCAACGCCCAGGGCGAAGACGTGGTGGCCGGTGTCCGGACCCCCATGCCCATCAGCCAGATGGCCGAGAAGTTCCCCGAGGCTTTCTCCCAGTTTGAGAACGTCTGCAAGATCCTGGAAGATCACTACCGGGATATGCAGGACATGGAGTTCACCGTTGAAGCCGGGAAACTCTACATGCTCCAGACCCGCAACGGCAAGCGCACGCCTGCCGCCGCGCTGAAGATCGCCTGCGACCTGGTGGACGAGGGCATGATCGATGAGAAGAAGGCCGTGGCCATGATCGAGCCCCGGTCCCTGGATACCCTGCTGCATCCCCAGTTCGACGGCAAGGCCCTGAAGGAGGCCCCCATGGTGGGCTCTGCTCTGGGCGCTTCCCCCGGAGCGGCTTCCGGCCGCATCGTGTTCACCGCCGAGGATGCCAAGGAGTGGGCTGCCCGGGGTGAGAAGGTGGTCCTGGTCCGTCTGGAGACCTCTCCTGAGGACATCGAGGGCATGAAGGCTGCTCAGGGCATCCTGACTGTCCGCGGCGGCATGACCTCCCACGCGGCCGTGGTTGCCCGTGGCATGGGCGAGTGCTGCGTCTCCGGCTGCGGAGAGATCAAGATGGACGAAGAGAACAAGAAGTTTGAACTGGGCGGTAAGACCTATCACGAGGGCGACTGGCTGAGCCTGGACGGCTCCACCGGCAAGATCTACGACGGCGCTATCCCCACTGTGGACGCTTCTATCGGCGGCGAGTTCGGCCGCGTCATGGGCTGGGCTGACAAGTACCGCCGCCTGGCCGTCCGCACCAATGCCGACACCCCCCACGATGCCGCGCAGGCCAAGAAGTTCGGCGCCCAGGGCATCGGCCTGTGCCGCACCGAGCATATGTTCTTCAACGAGGACCGCATCCCCGCCATCCGGGAGATGATCTGCTCCGATACCGTAGAGCAGCGCGAAAAGGCCCTGGATCGCCTGGAGCCCATGCAGCAGAGCGACTTCGAGGGTATCTACGAGGCCATGGAGGGCTGCCCTGTCACCATCCGTTTCCTGGATCCGCCTCTGCATGAGTTCGTGCCCACCGAGGAGGCCGACATCGAACTGCTGGCCAAGGATATGGGCAAGAGCGTGGCGGACATCAAGAACATCATCGCCGGTCTCCATGAGTTCAACCCCATGATGGGCCACCGCGGCTGCCGTCTGGCTGTCACCTATCCTGAGATTGCCCGGATGCAGACCAAGGCTGTCATCAAGGCGGCTCTGAAGGTGCAGGAGCGGCATCCCGACTGGACCATGGTTCCCGAGATCATGATCCCCCTGGTGGGCGAGGCCAAGGAACTGAAGTTTGTGAAGAGCGTGGTGGTGGAGACCGCCGACGCCATCATCAAAGAGGCCGGTTCCAGCATGAAGTACAAGGTCGGCACCATGATTGAGATCCCCCGTGCGGCCCTCACCGCCGACGAGATCGCCAAGCAGGCTGACTTCTTCTCCTTCGGCACCAACGACCTGACCCAGATGACCTTCGGCTTCTCCCGCGACGACGCCGGCAAGTTCCTGGGCTCCTACTACGATCATAAAATCTACGAGAGCGATCCCTTCGCCAAGCTGGACCAGACCGGCGTAGGCCGTCTGGTGGAGATGGCTACCAAGCTGGGCCGGGGCGCCAATCCTGATCTGCACCTTGGCATCTGCGGCGAGCACGGCGGCGATCCCTCCAGCGTGGAGTTCTGCCACCGCACTGGCCTGGACTATGTGTCCTGCTCTCCCTTCCGGGTGCCCATCGCCCGTCTTGCTGCCGCCCAGGCTGCGATCAAAGAGGGCTGAGAGCCTTCTGGCAGGCTGAAAACAGCGGATAAAATCTAAAATCAAGGCCTGCCGCCAATTTTGGCGGCAGGCCTTGACTCCATTCTGCCCGTTGCGCCGCATCCGGCAGCCTCCCACTGTGAATTTCGCGGCATACTTCCTGCGGCAAGTTTGTGCGGATTGGTTGCATTGTCCAAACAGATGGGTTATAATTCAAAAGAAAGCACCATGCAGACTCTGCAATACAGCAAGGAGGAAACATTTTATGAGATTGGTAACACGTTCCGATTTTGACGGCCTGGTGTGCGGAGCCCTTTTGCTGGAGGCGGGCGTCATCGACCACTGGAAATTCGCCCACCCCAAGGATTTGCAGGACGGTCTTGTGGAAGTCAACAGCGACGACTGCCTGGCCAACGTACCCTTTGTGGAGGGTTGCGGTCTCTGGTTCGATCACCACTCCAGCGAGCATGAGCGTCTGGAACTGGCGGGCAAATACAAGGGTGAGAGCCGTATAGCCCCCTCCTGCGCCCGGATTATCTATGACTATTACGGCGGCGCGGAGCGGTTCCCCCAGTTCGGGGAGATTATGGAGGCGGTGGACAAGGTAGACTCTGGAAACCTGACCGCCGAAGAGGTGCTGCACCCTGTGGGATGGATTCTCATCGGCTTCCTGATGGATCCCAGAACCGGCCTGGGCCGGTGGCGTCAGTTCTCCATCTCCAATTACCAGCTGATGGAAAAACTCCTGGAGGCCTGCCGGGTGATGAGCACGGAGGAGATCCTGGATCTGCCCGACATGAAGGAGCGGATCGAAGTCTACTGGGAGCAGGCCGAAAAGTTCAAGGAGATGGTCAAGGCCCATACCCGGATAGAGGGGAATGTGATTGTCACTGACCTGCGGGGCGTGAGCCCCATCTATACCGGCAACCGCTTCTTGATTTACAGCATGTATCCGGAGCAGAATATCTCCGCCTGGGTGGTCAGCGGCCGGGAAGGCCGGGGCTGTTCTGCCGCGGTGGGCTACAGCATCCTGAACCGCACCGCCTCTTTGGATGTGGGCAGCCTGATGCTGAAATACGGCGGCGGTGGTCACAAAAAGGTAGGTACATGCCAGTTCAGCACCGAGACCATGGATGAGCAGCTGCCTAAGATGCTGAAGGAACTGTGTGCCCTGGCCAACGGCTGACGGGTTTTCCGGAACCTGTGCCGGGATAAGCATACATATGCAGATCGGCAGGCCGGAGCGGTTTCTCCAAGAGGAAGCCGCTCCGGCCTGACAAAAAAGTCCCCGCAGGAGTTTTGCGCCGGAAGGCGCGAAATATCGTTCAATCGTTTTCCTGCGGCGTGTACGCGGGAAAACACTTTCCGTAAAGCAGGCGTGGAATTGTGCGCCATAGGTGCATAACCGGGGCGCAGAGCGGAGCGGGATTTTATCAAAAAAGATGTAAGACATTTTTTGAGATGAAAAAGCGGCTTCTCCTTGGAGAAGCCGCTTTTCGTATCTGCGTTTCCTTATCTGGGGATAGATTCCGACTTCCCCTCAGGACACCCCTACCGGGGCTTCCGTTTCCGCAGGGACAGAGGGCTTTTTGGCAAAGCGGCGGCGGAGGAAACGGCTGAAGTTGTCAATCACGGAGTAATACACCGGCGTAAACACCAGCGTCAGGGTGGTGGAAATTACCATGCCGCTGATCATGGTGACGCCCATGTCGCTCATCATTTCGTTGGTCTCGCCAATGCCCAGGGCCATGGGGACCATGGCCAGGATGGTGGTGAGGGTTGTCATCAGGATAGGCCGGATCCGGAGGGGGCAGGCGTGGAGGATGGCTTCCTCCCGGCTCTCCCCGAAACTCCGGCGGATTTTGATGTACTCAATCAGGATAATGGAGGAGTTGACCACGGTGCCTGCCAGCATAATGATGGAGACCAGGGAGATCATGGAGAGATCCCGGCCTGTCAGCGGCAGGGCAAAGAGGGCGCCGGTAAAGGCCACCGGCAGGATCAGCATGACCATGACGGGCATCAGGAAGGACTCAAACTGTACCGCCAGCACGAAGTATACCAGCAGCAGCGCCACCGCCAGGGCGAAGAGGAGATCCCCAAAACTCTCCATCATATCCTCGTAGGAACCGGCGGTCTCCGCCGTGTAGCCCTGGGGCATGGGATGGCTGTTGAGGATTTCCATGACGGCCATGGTCATGGAAGCGACATCCCCGCTGACGGTATCTCCGGTAATGGAGACCTGCCGGGTCTGATTGGAGCGGACAATGGCCTGAGGAGCCTGCTGCACGGTGACATTGGCAATGGAGCCCAGGGGCACTGTACCGCCGAAGGCGGTGGTGACCGGCATGGAGCGCAGGTTATCCAGGCTGGTTCCGGCGTCCCCGCTGCCCCGGACTACCACGTCCAGTTCCTTGTTGTTGATGGTGACGGTGGTGGCAGTGGTGCCGGTCAGTTCCGCCCGGACGGCAGAGCCCACGGCGGCGGCTGTCAGGCCGTATTGGGCGGCGGCCTCCCGGTTCAGGGTGACCTTTACCTCCGGCACCTGCTCGGAGAGGGAGTTATCCACGTTTACCGCGTCCGGCAGGGCGGCAATTTCCGCCGTCAGTTCGTCCGCAATGGCCCGGAGAATCCCGTAGTCTTCCCCGGAGACATTGACGGAGATATCGCCGCCGCTCATCATGGCGGTCATGTCGCTGGCGGTGACGGTGATTTCACAGCCGGCCACATCCTGCAGGAGGGACCGCAGATCCTCCACCACCTGGAAGGAGGAACGGCTCCGCTCTGTCCGGGAGACCAGGTTGATCATCATGGTGACGGCGGTATCCTCGGCCAGATAGAACATCTCGTCCAGTTCCGGGCAGTTGGCCTGGGCGATGCCGGAGACCTGTTCCGCGATGGCGGCGGTCTGCTCCAGTTCCGATCCGATAGGCATGGTGATGCTGATAGAGACCCGCCCCTGATCCATGTCCGGCATCAGAACGGCGGTGGTGTTCACCAGCGTCACGCCAAAGAGGATCACCAGGGCCAGGGAGACCAGCATCCCCTGCTTCAGATGATGGACAAAGTGATCCAGCAGGCGGAGATAGATCCGGTTGAGGGACTCCATCCACTGCCGGATGCGGCCCGGCTGGCGGGCGGCCAGCTTCTCCTGGCGGCGGCGGACCTTCTCCTCATCCAGGGTAAAGTAGCAGAGGAGGGGTACCAGCGTCAGGGAGATGATCAGGGAGGCCAGGATCAGGGAGGCGATGGTGAGGCAGAAATCCCGGAAGATCATGCCTGCCATGCCGGTGGTCAGGGCCAGGGGCACAAACACCGCTTCGGTGGTGAGGGTGGAGGCCACCACGGAGGAGGTGACTTCCCGGGTGCCCTCTACGCAGGCAGTCATGCGGTCCCGGCCCTCGGCGGAAAAGCGGTAGATATTTTCCAGGACCACGATGGAGTTATCCACAATCATGCCCACGCCCATAGCGATGCCGCCCAGGCTCATCATGTTCAGGGTCAGCTTTGCCGCATTCATCAGCAGGAAGACCGTCAGGATACACATCGGCATGGAGACGATGATAGTCAGCGTGGCGCCGCCCCGGCGGAGGAACAGCAGCACCACCAGCGCCGCCAGAAGGATGCCCTGGAAGATATTCTGATAGGCGGCATCCACCGTCTGGTTGATGTAGTCACCGGCAAGATAGGGCACAGTGTACCGGACGCCGGGGTTTTCCTTTTGCAGTTCCGCCAGCCGCTCCATTATCGCGTCGGATACGGCGGCCTCATTGGAAGAGGACTGCTTGGAGACCTGCAAAATTACGCAGGGGGAGTCTCCCACCCGGGCCAGGGCCTCGGTATCCTGGTTTTCCAGGGTGACGTTGGCCACCTCCGAGAGGCGGACGGTGCCGCCGGTGGGCAGGGAGAGCAGCATGTTCCCCACGTCCTCCACGGACTTGAACTTGGCGTCTGTACTGACGGTCATGGTCTTGGAACCGTTCTGCACGTTGCCGCCGGGATACAGCAGGTTTTGCCCTGCCAGGAATTGGGAAATATAGGAATTGGAGAGGCCGAAGCCGGCGGCCCGGGTGGCTTCAATTTCCACTGCCACCTGCTGGGTGATGCCGCCGGCCACCGTCACCTGGGCTACGCCGTCAATGCGCTCCAGGGCCGGGGCCACGGTCTCGTCCGCCAGGATTTGCAGCTGGGACAGATCGTCCCCCAAAAGGGCGATCATGGCGGTGGGCATCATGTCGCTGAGGTTCATATTGATGATCACCGGATCGGAGGCGTCCTCCGGCAGGGAGGCCCGGTCAAACTGCTCCCGCAGCTTGGTGGCGGCGATGTCCAGATCCGTGCCGTCCTCATAGGTCACCTGGATCTGGGACACGGAGTCGGCGGAGGAGGATTTGATGGATTCCACACCCGCCACCGACATGACGGCGGACTCCAGGGGCCGGGTCACCAGTTCTTCAATATCGCTGGGGGTAGCGCCTACGTAGTAGCAGACCACCACCGCCATGGGGGCTTCCAGGTTGGGCATCAGGGCCATTTGCAGCCGGGAACCGAACATGATGCCGAAGATGCACACCATGATGCTGGCCAGAACGGTTGCCACCTTATGCTGGATACAGGCTTTGGCGATATTCATTTCAGCCCTCCAAGGAGACCACCCGGACGGCGGCCCCGTCGGTCAGATACTCCTGTCCCACAGTGACCAGGGACTGTCCGGCAGCCAGGCCGGAGAGGACCTCCGTGACGCCGTTTCCGGTGAGGCCGGTGGTAATCTCCACATATTTGGCGGTGCCGTTTTCCTCGATAAAGACGTACTGCACGCTGCCGTCGTTGAGAATTGCTTCTGTGGGGATAACAATTGCGTTTTCGGAGACATCGGTATGGAAGGTGACGTCGGCAAACATGCCGTTCATCAGGCCGCCCACGTCCGCAGGGACCGTCAGGACGACGGTGTACAGCTGGGTCTGCATGTTGGCCGCCTGCTCCACGGAGCGGATCACGGCGGTGAACTCCCGGTCAATGGCGCTGACATACACGCTGGCCTCGTCCCCCGGGGAGAGTTTGGGCACCAGGGCCTCGGAGACGGAGACGGATACTTTCATCTGATCCGGCCCGTCAATCACCGCCAGGGGCATGGTGTTGGAAATGAAACTGTTCTCTACGGCGGAGAAGGTGGCCAAGGTACCGGAGATGGGGGCGATGACATTCCCATTGGAATCCACATCTTCCAGGGCGATGTCCAGCTGTTCCACGCCGGACTGGGCGTTCTGAATCCCGGCCTCCAGCTGGGAAAGGGTGGCGTTCCGGCCTGCCGAGGCGCTCTGGTAATTTAATTCCGCCTGATCCACCTCCAGCTGGGAGGCGGCACCGATTTCAAAGAGGGCCTTGGTGTTGTTCACATTGTCCAGGGCCAGCTGTACCTGCTTATCCAGGACGGCCTTCTGGTCGTTGTAGCTTTGGAGGGCGGAACTGTAGCTGATGCGGGCGGCGTTGTAAGAGGCCAGGGCGCTGCCCAAATCCAATGTACAGAGGATGTCCCCCGCCTGAACCTGATCCCCCGCCTTGGCGTATACGGCGGTGCACTTGGCGGCGGAGGTAATGAGGATGGTATATTCATTATCGGCGGACACCTTGCCGGAGACCTTGTTCTCCGTTGCGATGGCGTCCTCCGCCACAGGCTGGATCTGGACGGCGACACCGGCCTCCTCAGGGACGTCTGCCTCCGGTTCCTGCCCGCCGCAGGCGGCCAGGGAGAAGGTCAGGACGGCGGCAAGAAGCACTGCCGCAAAACGGCTGCGTTTAATGGGTTTCATGGGGGTCCTCCTGTCAGTTCAGAATCCCGTGCTGGACGGCCCAGCAGTAGGTGTTGTAGGTGGAAAAGAGGTCGTTGGCAGCGGCGTGGACGGCGTCCTCCGCTTTTGCCAACTCGTCTTTTGCCTCCAAAAGGGCGTACTGGGAGATGGTGCCCTGCTGGTATTTCAGTTCTGAGGCAGCGTAAGAGGCCTTCTGGCTCTCCAAAGAGACCTGGGAGGTTTCCAGGATCTGCTTACAGTCCAGAACCTGGGCGTGGAGGCTTCGGAATTTCAGTTCGTAGTTCTGCACGGTGTCATTATATGTATACTGGGCGGCATCCCAGGTGCGCTTGGCGTTGCGGTAGCCCTGTCGGGTTTCCTTGAAGCCATAGCTGTTGGCCTCCTCCATGTAGTCCTCCCGGGCGTCTTCCAAGGTCAGCTTCGCGTCATAAAGCTGATAACTGAGTTCCTTGGCGGCCTTCAGATCTGCCTCCACATCTATGGCTTCCAGCTGCTTTGTGGTTACGGCGGGCACGGCCCCCAGGGCGATTTTCCCGGTTTGCTCCGCGCCAATCAGCAATTCCAGCTGGCGTTTGTAATTCTCGATGTTCATGGCCAGGGTGCTGATGCCGCTGGCCAGGGAGGTGCGTCCGGCTTTCGCCTGGGTCAGCTGCAGGGCGGAGATCTGGCCCATCTGATAGCGGAGTTCCATCTCTTTCATGGTTCGATCCAGGGCGGCCAGCTGGCGATCCAGCCCGGCCTTCTGGTTTTCCATGGAGGCCAGGGCTGTGTACAAGGATTCCCCGGCCATAAGGATCTGATCCTGGAGGTTTTTCAGCTGCCGGACAAGATCCGCGTTGTCCTGCTGCATTTCCCCGTCCTCAATGGCGTCAAATTGATCCCGCACGGCCTCATAGGCCTGATCCAGCTGATCCTTGGTTTTGTCCTGCTCATATTCGCTCATGTACCCCAACGCACTCAGCGTATCGCCTGTCAGCACCAGGTTCCACTTGGTCTTGGCAATGCTGTTCAGCTGGTGCCACAGATCGTCCCGGAGATCCTCGTAGTCAATGTCCCCAATGGTGTCGATGCTCTGCTGGAGGACCAGGAATTGGAAGTTGTTTTCCCGCATCCGGCTCTCCACATTGGCGAAGCTGACGGAGCCCAAGGCGTCCGGTTCCCGGAGCACATTGTCTCCTAGGTCGGGGCCTGCCGGGGAGGGGAGTTCCTCTGTGGCCTCCGGATCGGCGGCCTCACCGCCCTCCGGTGGGACTGCCTCCCCCTCTGCGGGATCCTCCCCGCCCTCCGGAAGGCCTTCCGCCGGGCTCTTCTCCGCCGGGGCGCCGGCGGATGCCGGGGATTCCGGGATTGCATCCTCCGCCATGGCGGACACCGCGCACAGTGACGCCACAACAGCCAGCGCCAGCAGTAGCGCCAAGATTTTTTGTTTCATGCTTTCCTCCTTAATTGCTTTTGGTCAACTCCTGGGTTGTTCTTGCAAGCTTCCGTATTTGATTAGTTCCAGCTGCGCCTGCAGTTCCCGGCGGTATTCGCCGCTCCGCTCCGGACAGAGGAAACTGTCCATGAGGGCGCCGCCCAGCATGGAAAGGATGATCAAAACCACGCGCCGCACAAAGGCGGGATCCTGCCCCCGCAGCCTGGACACATCAATTTTTTCCAGAAGTTCCGGCGGGGGATCCTGATCCAGCCGTCCTGCTATAAGCCGCCGCAGATCGATGCCGGGATTCACCTGGAACAGGCGCAGGCAGCGATCTAGGATGGGGATGGGCTTTCCCACCTGATCCACAATCAGGTCAAAAATTGCTGTTGGCAGCTGAAAGAGATCCCCGCCCTTTTGCTCCAGCAACGTCCTGAAGGTCTCCACAAAGCGGGCCTGTACGTCCAGGACCAGATAGTCAAACAGTTCTTCTTTCCCGGCGAAATACTGGTAGAAGCTGCCCCGGGGAATTCCGGCCCTGCGGATAATTTGGTTAATGGAGACATCCCCGAATTTCACACGGCCGAACTCCTCCCAGGCGGCATCCAGAAAACGGGTCCGCTTTTCCTCCGGCAGACGAAGAAAAGTATCTGTACACATAGGAACACCTCCCTTTATGACAGAATGTCATTTTGTGACAAGCTGTCACAACTGTTCTTGATTATACGCAAAGGAAGGTAAGGTGTCAATTGTTTTTTCTTTCCGGCAAGTAAATATTTTATGAACAGAAGAGGGAAAACGTTCAAGGTATTTCCGCGCTCCCGGCCATTTAAGACGGGAACTGGGATCTGAAAGCTGTCCCAATATAGCACATTTTTGGGAATAACGCAAGTGCGTATACGCGTGTGCGGAAAAATGGATACTATATTTAGAAAATATCACGGAAATCCCAGAGACAAACAGGAATATGTTGGGCGGTTTTGCAGAAGGAGGGGGCGTGATGAGTGTGAAGGACGCTGTGGCAGCGCGGTTTTCATCCATCTGCCGGGAGCGGGGCATCCGGAAAAACGAGTTGGCTGTGCGCTCCGGCGTCACGCCCTCCACAGTGTACAGCATGATGGATCCCCGGCGGCGGGACGTGTCCATTGTGACCATCAAAATCTTGTGCGACGGCTTGGATATCTCCCTGGAGCAGTTTTTCTCCGGCCCGGAGTTTGCGGGGCTGGAACAGGAGATCAAATAAACGGGCCGGACGGCGGAGGTGCGGGATGAAAAAAATGAAAGAGGAGTGTTTGATCTGCAAGGCGCCCCTGGAGTATCTGGAAAGGGACGTGCCTGTGGAATGTGAAATCTGCCATAAACGGGAGATGGGGAAAACCAGGTGCGTCAAGGGGCATTACGTATGCAATGCGTGCCATATGGAGGGCCTGGACGCCGTCATAGGGCTGTGCCTGGATACGGCCTCCAGGAATCCCATCGAGATTCTTGAGGGGATGATGGCGCAGCCCTTCTGCCATATGCACGGCCCAGAGCACCATGTCATGGTGGGGGCGGCCCTGCTGGCAGCCTGCCGGAACGCCGGTGGGAAAGTTGACCTTCAAAAGGCCCTGGAGGAGATGATGAACCGGGGCAGAAGCGTTCCCGGCGGGGCCTGCGGATTCTGGGGTGCCTGCGGCGCAGGGATCAGCGCAGGGATGTTCATCTCTATCCTTGCAAACGCAACGCCGCTTTCCGGGGAGCCCTTCGCCCTTTCCCACCAGATGACGTCAAAGGCGCTGGGGGAGATTGGGGCTGTGGGAGGCCCCCGCTGCTGCAAGCGGGATTCGTTTTTGTCTGTCCTTGCGGCGGTTGACTTTGTGAAGGAGCACTTTGGCCTGGAGATGGAGAAACCGGATGTGGTCTGCACCTACGCCTCGCAGAATAACCAGTGCATCGGAAAGCGGTGCCCCTTTTCTCCCGCGAACCACTGAGAAGGCGGAAAATCATAAAATGAAAAAACAGGGCGGAAGCCCTGTTTTTCTCATCATTCAGCAATCGCAGCCGTCAAAGGCCGTATTCAGCCCTCCAGGCGGCAAGTTCCGTGCCGTCCCGGTCATCCAGGGCATGGAGCCCGCCCCGGGCCTCCATGTGGTGGGTCAGTTCATGGGAGAGGGTGGTTTTCAGTTCTTCTTCCCACACGGCCCGATCCCACCCCTCCTTCTCCGCCAGGGCGGCGAAGGAGCCATAGTACAAGTTGATATACCGCCCCAGGAGATCGTCGCAGTATTCCCCCAGGATATACATCTCCCCCTCCGGGAATTCCCCGTCTGGGAGGGATTCCTCCAGCAAGTTTACGCCGCCGTTCAGCCCTTGGAAGAGGGCCTCTGGGAAGGTCTCCGCCAGGGCGTCCAGATAGGCTTCCGCCTGGCCGATGGTCATTGCCGGGCCTCCGGGAGGAGCAGGGCCTCCAGTTCCTGGGGGGTGTCCGCCAGGTAATCCGCACCGGCTTCCACCAACGACTCCCGGGAGCGGAAGCCCCAGGTGACGCCGCAGGCCTTCAGACCGGCGTTGTGGGCGGTGTGGATATCCACACTGCTGTCCCCCACCACCAGGGTGGAGGCGGGATCGGCACCCAGATCCGCCAGAAGGGCTTTGATCCCGGTGGGATCCGGTTTCACCGGCATACCGGAAACCTTGCCGCGCACCAGGCGGAATATGCCGGGATAGTAGTGGGCCGCAATGGCCTGGGTGAATTCATCGGCCTTGTTGGAGTAGACGGCCATCTGCACACCTGCCGCCCGCAGGCGCTCTAAAACCTCCGGGATACCCGCATAGGGGACGGTCAGTTCCATATTGTGCTCGCCGTAATATGCAGAAAATTGGGACAGGGCGTGGGCGATGAGCAGGGGGCTGTGGGATTTTTCCGGCGTGAAATTCTTCACCAGGTTGGGAATCCCGTGGCCCACCATCATTTTAAATTTCTCCTGGGAGTGCTCCGGCCAGCCGTTTTGGCGGCAGACCCAGTTCCCGGCGGCCGCCAGGTCGCCGATGGTATCCAGGATTGTTCCGTCCAGGTCAAAGATCACCGTTTGAACCATGTGGCACCTCGTTATCGATCAGTTTCGTTTGGGTTCCCTTATTCTATCAGGCATGGACATCCGCCTCAAGCGGCAAAAGGACCAAAGGCGCGGCTTTTGCCGCGCCTTTTCATATACTTTTCCACGGGATGCGGGGAAAACCCGCCGTCCCCGCCCCTCAGAGGGAGCAGAGAACCGGCCCCTCCGCCGTCAGCAGGACAGATTGGGCGTATCCCGCCGCCTTTGCCAACTCTGCCGATTGGCCGTAAGCGTACAGGATGCCGGAGGCGCTGTGGGCGTCGGCGGTGAGAATAATCTGCCCGCCCATGGTCTGCCACTCCCGCAGAAGGAACAGTTCCGGATAGGGCGCGTCCCGGTAGCCCCGGGACATAGCGCCGGTGTTGATCTCCAGCAGTGTCCAGCGGGGATCCGCTGTGTGGAGGGCTTCCAGCGCCGCCTGTTTATAGCGGGGATGGGATTGGTCAAAGAAGCGGTTCCCGGTATTGAACTTGGTCACAAGGTCGATATGCCCCAGGATGGGGGGCCGCCGGGCGGCTATGCGCCGCACCTCCTGGTAGTAGGCCTCCGCCATGGCCAGGCCATCCCCGTGGAAGGCCTCCTCCAGGCAGGCCGTCAGATGGGCCTCGTCCCAGTCAACGGTGTGTGGGCCGCCGCCGGGGACCCGCAGGTGGTGGGCGCTGCCAATCCAATAGTCAAATCCCGCCGGGGACACGTCGGAAAGGTTGTCCAGTTCAATGCCCAGAAGGATTTCCATCCGTCCCTCGTACTCTGCCCGCAGGCGCAGAACCGTTTCCCGGTAGGCGGTCATATCCTTGGGGAGGGTAGTGCCCTCGTCCTCAGGAAGGGGGGTGTGGCTGTGGCTGGAGAAGCCGAAGTACCGGACGCCTGCCTGGAAGGCGGCCTCCGCCATAGCCTGAGGGGTGTCCTTCCCGTCGCAGAAGGTGCAGTGGGTGTGGACGGAGCAGGCACAGGGGGAGAGGCTCATTGCATCCGCTCCTGCTTGACCTTGTGATCCACCACGTGCCGCTTCTCCAGTTCCCGGGTTACATCCTCCACGGTGATGCCCATCTGCACCATCAGCACCATGACGTGGTAGCAGAGGTCGGCAATCTCGTACACGGTCTCCTCCCGGTCTTCCTTCCGCCCGGCGATGATGACCTCGGTGCACTCCTCCCCCACCTTTTTCAGGATTTTGTCCAGGCCCTTTTCAAAGAGGTATGTGGTGTAGCTGCCCTCCTGGGGATTGGTCTTGCGGCCCTCCAGCAAGCGGTAAAGGGCCTCGTAGCTGAACTGCTTCAGTTCATCGGAGAGGTAAAGTTCCTGGAAAAAGCAGCTTTCCGCCCCAGTGTGGCAGGCGGGGCCCTCCTTTACCACCTCCACCACCAGCGCGTCCTTGTCGCAATCGGCGGTGATGGATACTACATGCTGCACGTTCCCGCTGGTTTCCCCCTTGCGCCACAACGCCTGGCGGCTGCGGCTCCAGAAGCAGGTGCGCCGCTCGCCGATGGTGATGGCCAGGCTTTCGGCGTTCATGTAGGCCAGGGTCAGGACTTCCTTGGTGTAGTGATCCTGGACAATGGCCGGAATCAGGCCTTTTTCGTCAAATTTCAGTTCCATGGATTTCTCAGCTCCTTATATCCGCGTCTCCACGCCCTGGGCGCGGAGGTAACGCTTTAATTCCCGGATGTCCACCTGCTTTGTGTGGAAAATGGAGGCGGCCAATCCTGCATCAATACCGGGATGGGTGAACAGTTCCGCAAAATGCTCCCGGTTCCCGGCCCCTCCGCTGGCGATGATGGGCACCCCCACCCGGGACGCCAGGGCGTCCAGCATCTCCAGGTCGAACCCGGCCTTCACGCCGTCGGTGTCGATGGAGTTCAGCACAATCTCCCCGGCCCCGGCAGCCACGCCCTTCACGGCCCAATCCATGGCGTCGATGCCGGTATCCTCCCGGCCGCCCTTGGCGAAAAGGCGGAACTGCCCCTCCACCCGTTTCACATCCATAGAGAGGACGACGCACTGGTCGCCGTATTTTTTCGCCGCCGCGGCAATGAGCCCTGGATCCGCAATGGCCCCGGAGTTGACGGACACCTTGTCCGCGCCGCATTTCAAAACCCGGTCAAAGTCCTCCAGGCTCCGGATGCCGCCCCCTACCGTCAGGGGGATGAAGATCTCCGAGGCCGTCTGCCGGAGGATATCCGTGAAGAGGCGGCGGCCCTCCACAGAGGCGGTGATATCGTAAAAGACCAGTTCGTCCGCACCGGACGCATTGTAAAACCGGGCCATTTCCACCGGATCCGCCATGTCCCGCAGGCCCTCGAAGTTGGTGCCCTTCACCACCCGGCCGTCCTTCACGTCCAGGCAGGGGATAATCCGCTTGGCTAGCACGAACCCACCTCCCGCAGGACGGCCTGCAAATCCAGCCGCCCGGTGTACAGGGCCTTGCCCAGGATGGCCGCCTTGGTCCCAATGGCCTCCAGTTCCTTCAGTTCCGCAATACTGCTGACGCCTCCGGAGGCGGTGATGTCCAGGCCCCGGATCTCCGCCAGTTCCCGGTAGAGGGCCAGATTGGTGCCCTGCTCCGCCCCGTCCCGGCTGATGTCGGTGTAGATGACGGTTTTCACCCCGGCTTCAAAGAGGCGGCGGCAGAAGTCCACGCCCCGCTCCTTTGTCAGTTCCATCCAGCCGCTGATGGCAACATATCCGTCCCGGGCGTCCACCCCTACGGCGATCTGATCGCCGTAGGTTTGGGCCATGCGGGCAGTGAAATCGAAATCCCGCACCGCGGCGGTGCCCAGGATGCACCGGCTAACGCCCAGATCCAGGTACTGGCGGATGCGGTCCTCCGTGCGGATGCCGCCCCCCACCTCAATAGCGAGGCCGCTCTCCCGGGCGATGGCGGCGATTACGCCGAAATTGGCCAGGGTCCCGTCCCGGGCCCCGTCCAGATCCACCACGTGGAG
Source organism: uncultured Oscillibacter sp. (assembly GCA_910584995.1). Lineage (GTDB taxonomy): Bacteria > Bacillota > Clostridia > Oscillospirales > Oscillospiraceae > Oscillibacter. The sequence continues at coordinate 41,700 of CAJUDW010000012.1, forward strand.
GAATTTTGCCCCGGCGGCCCGGAAGTCCCGGGCTACGGCGGCGGGGTCGCTGTTGTAAACGGTTTCCTGGCCGTAGTCTCCCTGGAACAGGCGGACGGCCTGTCCGCCCCGGAGGTCGATGGCGGGAAATATCTGCATGGAGGTTCCCCCTTTCCTTTTTTAAAGTTCACCGAAAGCCTTGAGGAGCCGCAGTCCCGCGTCGCCGGATTTTTCCGGGTGGAACTGGACGCCCCAGGCGTTACCCTGCCGCACCGCACCGGTGACGGATACGTTCCCGTATTGGGAGGTTCCCAACGTGGAGGCGGCGCAGTTTTTGGCATAAAAGCTGTGGACATAGTAGACGTATTCCCCGGTCTCAAAGTACCGGAACAGGGGGTCGTCACCAAGGACATCCAGGCTGTTCCAGCCCATATGGGGGACCTTCAGGGCAGGATCCGCCAGATCCGCCCGGAGGGGGGCCACATCCCCCGGCACAAGGCCCAGGCCCGGGTGCTCCCCGTATTCAAAACTCCGGTCAAAGAGCAGCTGCATCCCCAGGCAGATGCCCAGGAGGGGCTTTTTCGCCGCCTCCTCCCGGATTACCTCTGCAAGGCCTGCGGCGTCCAGCTTTGCCCGGGCGTCGCCAAAGGCCCCTACGCCGGGGAGGATCAGCCTGTCTGCCTGCCGGAGCCGCTGGGTATCCCCGGTGATTTCCGCCGCCAGGCCCAATGCCCGCAGGCTGGAGGACAGGGAAAAGAGGTTTCCCACACCGTAATCAACAATCCCAATCATCAGGCTCTCCTTTTTTACAGCACGCCCTTGGTGCTGGGGATTTCGTCCAGGTGGTTCCTGTCTGGGGCCGCCGCCATTTTCAGCGCCCGGCCCATGCCCTTAAAGACAGCTTCCAGAATGTGGTGGGTGTTCTCCCCCGCCAGCTGCCGGATGTGGATGGAGGCGGGGCAGTTCCGTACAAAGCCCAGCCAGAATTCCTGGGCCAGTTCTGTGTCGAAGTCCCCCACCTTGGCGGCGGGAAGGTTCACCGACCAGCCCAAAAAGTCCCGCCCGCTAAGATCCACGGCGCAGAGCACCAGGGTCTCATCCATAGGCAGCAGGAACTGGCCGTAGCGGGTGATGCCCCGCTTGTCCCCCAAGGCCTCCGTAAAGGCCTTTCCCAGGCAGATGCCAAGATCCTCCACCGAGTGGTGGAAATCCACCTGCACATCCCCGCAGCAAGTGGCAGTCAGATCAAAGTCCCCGTGGCGGGCGAAGAGTTCCAGCATGTGATCCAGGAACCCCACGCCGGTCCGGATATCGGCCTTCCCTGTCCCATCCAGGCAGAGGGAGAGGCGGATCTGCGTCTCCTTGGTGTCCCGCTTGATATCCGCTGTGCGCATCATGGCCTGCCTCCTTACACCGCGTCCAGGATTTTTGCCGTCTCATCAATAAAGGAGACCAGCTGTTCCATGGATCCTACGGTAATCCGGACATAATCCCGGATCCGCTCCTTGTCAAACCACCGGACGAGGACGCCGTTTTCCTTCAGCTGCCGGTAAAGTTCCCCGCCGGAAACCCGATCCGATTTGGCAAAGACAAAGTTGGCGGCGGAGGGCAGGACGGTGAAGCCCAGGGCCTCCAGTTCGCCGGTGAGCCAGCCGCGGTTCCGGAGAATGGCGCCCCGGCAGGTCTCGAAATAGGCGGCGTCCTCCATGGCTGCCGTCCCGGCGGCGATGGAAAGGCGGTTGACATTGTAGGGGTTGAAGCTGTATTTCACCCGGTTCAGGGCGTCGATCAGGGCAGGGCTGCCCAGGGCGAAGCCCACCCGGCCGCCGGCCAGGGAGCGGCTCTTGGACATGGTCTGCACCACCAGAAGGTTGTCGTAGCGGAAGATCATGGGCACACAGCTCTCCCCGCCGAAGTCCACGTAAGCCTCGTCCACAATGACTACCCGGTTTGGATCCGCCTCCAAAAGCCGCTGGATGTCTGTCCGGGGCACGGCCATGCCGGTGGGGGCGTTGGGATTGGCGATGACGATGGTGCCGGGAAAGCCCATGTAATCCTCCACATGCAGGGAGAAGTCCTCCCGGAGGGGGACGATTTGTTTCTCCAGGCCGAAAAGGGCGGTCTGGGCATGGTAAAAGCTGTAGGTGATGTCGGCGAAGGCCACGGGCTTCCCCTGGCCGCAGAAGGCCCGGAAAGCAAAGGCCAGGATCTCGTCGGAGCCGTTCCCCGTCAGGACGTTTTCCGGCCGCAGTTCATAGTAAGCAGCCACGGCGCCGTCCAAGGCGGCGCAGGTGGGGTCGGAGTAGAGGTTCAGTTTCAAAAGTTCCGCCCGGGTGACGGCCTTGATAACCCTGGGAGAGGGGGGGAAGGGGCTTTCGTTGGTGTTCAGCTTGACATATTGCAGGTCTGTGGGCTGTTCGCCGGGAGTATAGGGGGCCAGCCGCTCCGCCTCCTGGGATAAGAATCTGCTCATGGTCATTCTCCCTTCTGTTCCTGCCGGATAGTCACGGACCGGGCGTGGCCGTGAAGGCCCTCCCGTTCCGCAAAATCCGCAATCCTGCCGGCCACGGCCCCCAGGGCCTCCGGGGTATAGTAGAGGAAACTGGAGCGTTTCACAAAATCATCCACGCCAAGGGGGCTGGAAAACCGGGCGGTGCCGGAGGTGGGCAGGGTGTGGTTAGGCCCGCCGAAGTAGTCCCCCAAAGCCTCCGGGACGCCCCGCCCCAGAAAGACGCTGCCTGCGTTCCGGATTTTCGGCAGCCAGGCGAAGGGGTCGTCCACGCAGAGTTCCAGATGCTCCGGGGCAATGAGGTTCGACGCTTCCGTGGCCTTGTCCAGATCAGAGGTAAGGATGATTTTCCCGTTGTGGTCAATGGAGCACCGGGCGATGTCCCGCCGGGGCAGCTGCTCCAGCTGCAATTCGATTTCCCGCTGTACAGCCTCCGCCAAAGCGGGGCTGTCCGTCACCAGCACGGCGGAGGCCAGCGGGTCGTGCTCCGCCTGGCTGAGGAGATCCGCTGCCGCCCAGGCGGGGTTGGTTTTGCCGTCCGCCAGCACCAGGATCTCGCTGGGGCCTGCGATCATGTCGATATCCACCAGGCCGAACACCTTCCGCTTGGCGGTGGCGACAAAAATCCCGCCGGGGCCAACAATTTTGTCTACCCGGGGCACCGTTTCCGTGCCGTAGGCCAGGGCGGCCACCGCCTGGGCGCCGCCCAGCCTGAAAATCCGTCCGGCCCCGGCGATTTTTGCCGCACCTAGGGCGGCTGGGCTTATGGAGCCGTCCCGCTCCGGAGGTGTCACCAGGACGATATCCCGCACCCCGGCGATCCTTGCCGGAATGACGTTCATCAAGATGGTGGAGGGAAAGGCGGCGGGGCTCCGGGGCACGCAGACACCCACCTTCTCAATGGGGGTGTACCGCTGGCCCATGACAATCCCCGGCCGATCCGCCAGAAGGAAGTCCTTATGCACCTGCTGCTCATGAAACCGGCGGATGTTGTCCGCCGCCATTTCCAGTGTGGTGCGGAAGTCCCCATCCAGGGCGTCCCAGGCGGCTTCCACTTCCTCTTCCGTTACCTGGAAGTTTTCCAGTTTCACGCCGTCAAACCGTTCCGTGTAGCCCCGCAGGGCCTCGTCCCCCCTTTTCCGGACGTCCGCTAAGATGGCGTCTACGGCGGCGTTGACGTCCTCTTCCGCCCGGATATCCCGGTTCAGGATATCTTCCGGGGAGAGGGAATCAAAATTGAAAATTCGGATCAAGGGGCCGTCACCTCCGTCAGTTTTTCCAGGAGCGTATCGATCTCCCGCCGCTTGAATTGGTAGCTGGCCCGGTTGGCGATGAACCGGGCGGAGATAGGCATGAACTCCGTCAGCACCTGCAGGCGGTTTTCCCGGAGGGTGGTGCCTGTCTCCACAATGTCCACAATCACATCGGAAAGGCCCAGAAGGGGGGCCAATTCAATGGAGCCGTTCAGCTTGATAATGTCGATGTCCCGGCCCTGGGCGGCGTAGTAGGATTTGGCGATGCGGACGAATTTTGTGGCTACCCGCAGGGGGCGGCCCGGGTCGTCGGCGAAATCCTCCGGCCCTGCAACGCACATCCGGCACTTGCCAAGGCCCGTATCCAGCAGTTCATACACGTCCGCGCCGGACTCCTCCAGGATGTCCTTCCCCACAATGCCGATATCCGCCGCCCCGTGTTCCACGTAGATGGCCACGTCGCTGGGCTTTACCAAAAAGTAGCGGATACCCGCCTGGGGGTTTTCCACCACCAGCTTGCGGGTGTCGTTGTAATTCTCCGGGCAGCCGTACCCGGCCCCTGCCAGCAGATCGTATACCTTGTCCCCTAACCGGCCCTTGGGCAGGGCTACGCTCAGCATGGCCCTCTCCGTCTCCGGGGAGGCGGGGCGGTCCAGTTCGTTCAGATACAGGGCGAACCCAACAGCCCGCCCGCCGGGGCGGAACTGGGCCGCCAGGGGATCGTACCGCCCCCCCTTCAGCACGGCCCGGGGCAGCCCCTCCAGATAGCCCTGCAAAACAAGGCCATTGTAATACTCCATATCGTTTACCAAGGAGAGATCCAGCCGGAGGTTCTCCGCCTCCCCCCGGACGGCCAGGGCTTCGCAGAGTTCCCGCAGTTCCGCCAGGGCCGTCCCCATGGGGGCGTTGAAGGCCAGAGGCTCCGCTGCCTCCAGAACCTCCTCCCAGTTTCCGGCCAGGGCGCTCAGGCGGCGGAGGGCGTCTGCCCCCTGCCGGGAAAGGCCTGCCGCCTGGGCGGCCTTTTGCAGTTCGTGGAGGTTCTTGTCCCGGACACAGGCCAGCAGCTGGGGCCGGACGCTCTCCGGTGCGCCCACCGCGTCAAAGAGGCCGGTGACAAAGCCCATATGGCTCAGTTCCAGCACAAAGCCCCTCCCTGTCAGGGCCAGGCTCTGGATAGCAAGGGACACCGCCTGGGCTGTGACGGCCCCGTCCACTGCGCCGATGCACTCCAGGCCCATCTGGCTGATCTCCTGGAAGGTGTGGCTTTCCTGGCTGGGACGGTAGACGTTCTCCACATAGTAGAACCGGCCGCAGCCGTCCTGCTCCACCTGGGCGTTTTTGGCGATGGAGAGTGTCACGTCAGGCTTCAGGGCCAGCAGCCGCCCGTCCAAATCCGTGAAGGTGATGACCTGATCGCTGGCTAAAAACCGGCGGTTCTCCTGATAAAGGCCGTACTCCTCAAACCGGCCCATGTGATAGCGGGAAAATCCAGCCTGCTCATAGAGCATGCGCAGTTGCAGGGAGGCCCGCTCCTGGGGCCGGAGAATGTGCAGATCCAATTCCATAAGACGCTCCTTGCCGTGGGGGCCGGTTTCCGGCCCGCCCTCATATGACCCCGGCGGTTATCCGGGAGATGGGCAATATTATACTTTAGTTTATTATCAAAGTAAAGCGGTAGTTCGATAGCATGATAAATTTTCTCCCTTTTGCCTAAAAAAGAAGCCCCGTTTTTCTTTCGCGTTGATAAACGCCTGCAAACTTTTCCCATTGCCGAAATGACTGAACGGGCAATGGTCCATCATCAATAACCGCCCGGTAAGTTTGAATTGGCTTGGAAATTGCAGCCTGTTATGCCTGCTCTAATTGTTGAGATATGCAACCAAAATGGGGGCTAAAGCGATCGCTGTTATCACGATTGCCCCAATTATACCCTCCACCCGTTTCCGCAAAAAATATGTTTTTGGCGGTTCTTTTGTAGCTTTCCAACTCTCAAAGGTTTTCCAGCACCATTTCGGAAACAACGCTTCCAATAAGCATACCGTAAGGATAACAAAATAAAATACCCAAACAACGGCGGTAAAGACGTTCATCGTGTTTTGATCCTCCTTACAAATCGGGATCTGCCGGGCTGATTATCTCCCGGCCAATTTTAAGGTTGTCATTGGTGAAACCGGCGGCAGGCAAAGGCGGCAGCACGGAAGGGAAGAGGGAAAAAGAAGTCCCAATTCGCTTTCGTGTTCCCCGCAGGAGAAAATCCAGTTCGGTTTGTATATTTATCTGTTATACTGCTGAATTTTGTCCAAACGTGACAGATATATTTCCACATAGCCGCATATAGGGCAAACCGCCGCTTTAATATTTCCAAAATTGTTCTTGGGTATTACCCCTGATGTTTCCGGCCTGGTCACTTTTAGCATAGAACCATGCATTGGTTCCTTGATATCCAATCCTTCTAACATTTCGATATGCACCGAATACATGTTCTCATCATAATATTTTCCCTTTACCATAATTTGTTGGTGCATACACCGGGAACACAAAGCCGAATGGAGACAAAAAGAAAAACCGGGCAGGGGGAGTTTGGGCTTACAGCCAAACGGCCCAGTTCCCATAGCTAAAGGTGCCGCTGCCGTGATGCAGTAGCCCCCTCCTGTTCAGATCCCGAAAGGCGTCCCGCATACTGGCAATCAGTTCCGGCCCGATGTCCAGGGAGTGGTGGGCGGGGAATACCCGCTTTACCGGAAGGGCGGCGATTTTCTCCAGGGAGGCCAGATACGCGGCGGGATCGGTAGAAGGATAGTAAGCGAAGAGGGTGTCCAGGTAGACCAGATCACCGGTAAACAGATACCCGCGGGCCTCCTCCCAGAAGCACATATGCCCCGGGGAATGTCCCGGCGTGTGGAGGACCCGGATGATCCGCCCGCCCAGATCGAAAGTGTCGCCGTCCTGCAAAACCCTGGCGGGGATGCCTTGGAACATGGTATAACCGTCAAGGTCAAATCCCTCCGGCAGATCACAGCGGTCAGCCACCATCTGCCGGACAGTCCCGGCGGACAGGGGGAATGACCCGTTGAGCCAGGGAAGTTCTTCCCCATGGGCACAGAAATCCGGGAAATACCGATGCCCGCCGATATGATCCCAATGGACATGGGTGGCGGCGGCTGTGACGGGCAGATCCGTCAGGCGGATAACCTCGTTGCGGATATTGCAGATGCCAAGGCCTGTGTCGATCAACAGGCTCCGCTCCGTCCCGTTCAGCAGATAACAGTGGGTTTCCTCCCAGTGGCGGTATTCGCTGATGATAAAGCTGTCTTTGTCAATACGGTCAATGGTAAACCAATCGCTCATAGAAACTCCTCTCCTGCGGGCATAAAGAAAAACCGGACAGGAAGATTTTACACCCTGGAGCCGGTTTTTGCAATTGCCGGGAGAAGCTTTCCCATGAAAAGGCCAGATAATCCGAAGGAATGGGGGAAGCAGGCGGGCGGCGTTACCGCTTTCGGTAAAAAAGCCGCCCAATAGTATTCCCAATCAGGACAATCACCCCATAGGCAGGGGCGTAGACCCAGGCTGTCGCGTTATAGTGGATAAAAATTGTGGGCGCAAACAGCACAAGGGCCGTCATTGCCGGCAGCAGGCTGAACCCCTGGCGGACGCCGTACAGCAAGCCGGTTATCAGCGCAATTACCGGCATGACGCACAGCATGAGAACCATGGCGCCGCCGGTGTCCTTCGCCAGAAGGGGAAGCAGATAAAAGTCGGCCGCCAGCACTGCGGCATAGGGGAGCAAAGTTTGCAGTTTCCGTTTCATACGCGATCCTCCAAGAGAAAAAGTTCTTCCACGGGGGTTTCCAGATAGCGGGCCAGCCGCATGGCCAGTTCCAGGGAGGGGTTGTACTTGTCGTTTTCAATGGCGATAATGGTCTGCCGGGAAACGCCCATGGCGGCGGCAAGATCCTCCTGGCGGCAGCCTATGGCCTTGCGGAGGGCTTTGATACGGTTTTTCATGCGGGGACACCCGCCAGCAAAATAGCCGTGGCGATTGTGGCGATGATCCCGGCTGCGGTGCAGGAGAGGATGATTATCCGGAAAAGGGGGCCCGTTTCAAAGGAATCCTCGTCTCCCTTCACGGCATTGCGGGTCAGGATCAGCTGGGAAAAGGCCTGGATCAGCGCGGCCGCAGCCAGGAGCAAGCAGGGGAAGGAGTTCAGCGGCTCATGATATGCGTATACCCGGTAACTTTCAAAAAAGGTCCAGGCTATCAGGGCGAACACCAGGAAGAGGTAGGCGTTCCGCTGGGATTTGAAGAGGATGGTCCGTTCCATCTCATCCGGCTTACGAAGCCGGAGCAGGTTTAAAAGTTTTTTCATGGCGTGCTCCAAAAGTAAAGAAGATTTTACATTTGAATCTTATCATAGAAGCATCAAAATGTCAAGAGCTTTTAACTTTTTGCCTGCTGCCATTTTTGCCCAAAAGAAGACGCCGGAGCGGACGATAGTCCGCTCCGGCGTAGGCTGTTAAAAAGCCCCGCAGTGTCCGCGCCCGGAGGCGGCGGATCAAATGAAATCCGTTTCCGCGGTTATCCCTCGTACCCGTTGGGGTGGCCGCTGTGCCAGGTCCAGGCGTCGGCAATGATCTGCTCCAGCCCCCGGGCGGGCTTCCAGCCCAGGACTTCCGCCGCCCGCTTGTTGGAGGCGATGAGCACCGAAGGATCCCCCGCCCGGCGGGGCTCCAGCTTGGCGGGGATCTCCCTGCCGGTGATTTTCCGGGCGGTGTCGATGATCTCTTTCACGGAGTAACCGTCGCCGCTGCCCAGATTGAACACGCCGCTTTCGCCGCCCTTGTCCAGATGTTCCAGGGCCAGCAGATGGGCTTCCGCCAAATCCCGGACGTGGATATAGTCCCGGACGCAGGTGCCGTCGGCGGTGGGATAGTCGTCGCCGTAGATGCCGATGTGGCTCCGTTGGCCCAGGGCGGTTTTCATTACCAGGGGGATCAGGTGGGTTTCGGGGTTGTGATCCTCGCCGATGCCCACATCCGGATTGGAACCGGCGGCATTGAAATAGCGCAGGGCCACATAGCGGATTTTGTACGCCCGGTCGCTCCACTTCAGCATCCCTTCGATTGCCAGCTTGGTGGCGCCGTAGGGGTTGGTGGGATCGGTGCGGTCTGTTTCCTCAATGGGCTGCTTCTCCGGTTCGCCGTAGGTGGCGGCGGTGGAGGAAAAGACAATTTTGTCCACACCGTGCTCTTTCATGGCCGTCAGCATGGACTGGGAACCGGCCACGTTGTTGCCGTAGTATTTCAGGGGATCCGTGACGCTCTCCCCTACCAGGGAGTAGGCGGCGAAGTTGATCACGCCGTCAATTTTGTTCTCGTTGAATACCTGATCCAGGAAAGCCGCGTCCCGCAGGTCGCCCACATACAGCTTTTTGGCGCCCTTGACCGCCTGCCAGTGGCCGGTGCGGAGATTGTCCACGACGATCACGTCGTAGCCCTTTTCCACCAGCAAGGCCACCATGTGGCTGCCGATATACCCGGCGCCGCCGGCAACTAAGATAGTTTTCATGAAACGTCTCCTCCTTATATCAATAAAGATAGTATGGATGAAAAACCGGATTATTCTACAGCGGCAATGAACCGCAGGAATGCCGCCTGCCCCTCTTCCGTGCGCTTATAGACGCCTGCGTGTTCCAGGACCTTGGAAAAGACGATGCCGGTCTCCTTTTTCAGAATGTCCAGGGCATTCTCCGGGGTGAAGTCATAGCGGGCCCGGAGTTCTTCCGCCCAATCGGCGTGTTTTTCCAGGAGCGGGTCCCGGCGGATGTCCTGCCCTGCCGCGAGAGCCCCCGCCAGGGCGGACAGTTCGCCTTTTAGCCGGGCGGGAAGCACCGCAAGGCCCATGACCTCGATAAGGCCGATGTTTTCCTTCTTAATGTGGTGCAGTTCCTGGTGGGGATGGTACACCCCCAGGGGGAATTCCTCGGTGGTGATGTTGTTCCGCAGGACCAAATCCAACTCGTATTGGCCCTCCCGCATCCGGGCGATGGGGGTGATAGTGTTGTGGGGTTCCCCGCCGGTCTCCGCCAGGATGAAGGCGGACTCGTCAGTGTAGCCCCTCCAGGCCTGGAGGATGCGGTCGGCCAGTTCCACCAGCCGTTCCCCGTCGCCGCAGCGGAGGCGGATGACCGACATGGGCCATTTCACAATGCCTGCCTCCACCTCCGGGAAGCCCGGGAAGGACACGCTCCGCTCCACAGGGGCCTTCTCCATGGCGAAGGTGTAGCGTCCGCCCTGGAAGTGGTCGTGGCTGAGGATGGAGCCGCCTACAATGGGGAGATCCGCGTTGCTGCCCACAAAGTAATGGGGGAACTGGCGGATGAAGTCCAGTTGCTTGCGGAAGGTGGAACGGTCGATTTTCATGGGGATGTGGCGGCTGTTGAGCAGAATGCAGTGTTCATTATAATAAACATAGGGGGAATACTGCAAAAACCAGTCCTGCCCGTCGATAGTCACGGGGATCAGGCGGTGGTTCCCCCGGGCGGGATGGTTCATCCGCCCGGCATAGCCCTCGTTCTCCCGGCAAAGCTGGCACTTGGGATATCCGCTCTGAGGGGCGGCCTTGGCGGCGGCGATGGCACGGGGATCCTTCTCCGGCTTGGAGAGGTTGATGGTGATGTCCAAATCGCCGTATTCCGTAGGGGCCAGCCACTTTACGTCCTTGGCAATGCGGTAGCGGCGGATGTAGTCGCTGTCCTGGCTCAGGGCGTAATACCAGTCTGTAGCCGCCTGGGGGGATGTTTGATACTTCTCCCGGAAAACGGAGATCACCTGGGAGGGCCGGGGAGTAAGGATGCCCATCAGCTTGGTATCCAAAAGATCCCGGCTGGTGAAGTCCTCCTGGATCAGGCCCCGCTTTACGGAGAAGTCCACCAGTCCGCCGAGGATATCCTCCAGGGGCTCCTGGGGGACGGTTCCCGGCTCCTCGTATTCCGTAAGGCCCATGGCCTCCAGAATGGCGTTGACGGCCCAGACCCGGTCTGCCGGCTCAATGAGCCCTTTTTCAACGGCATAGGACGCCAAGGCGGCCACATGGCCGGAGATGTAGGTGTCAATCATACGTTTCCCTCCTTATGCCAGACGGGTGCCGCCTACCGGGCGGATGGTGACCACATGGCAGCTGCCGGGGCCTAAGACCGCTTCCGCCTTGTTCCGGAATTCATCCAGCATGTCCAGGGGCACAAAGGCCTGGGCGGTGCCGCCGAAGCCCCCGCCGTGGACGCGGACAGCGCCCCTGCTTCCCAGGATCCGTTCACAGAGGGCGATGGCCAGCATCAGTTCCTGGTTGACGGTCTGGCCGGTGGGCACTACGTTTTGCAGGTACATGGCGGAGGAACGGCCGGACTCCCGGGCCAGGCGGAGGAATTCGTTGAAATCCCCCTTCCGCAGGGCCGCCGCCTCGTCCGCGGCCCTCTGGTTCTCGGCATAGAAGTGGAAGGCCCGCAGGGCGGCCCGATCCCCGGCAGTCTTGCGGACTTGGGGCAGGGCTGCCAGGAAACTCTCCTCCGGTACCTCCCGGAGGAATTCCTTGCCGAAATAGCGGCAGACGGCCTTCAATTCATCGGTGATGGCGGCGTATTCGCCGGTGAGATCTGCGTGCCCCGCGCCGGAGTCCAGGATGCACATGGCGTATTGGTTCGCCGCCAGATCCAGGTTGATCTGCTCCACCGCCGGATTGGCGGTGTCGGCAAAATCAATAGCCACTACGCCGCCTACAGAGGAGGCGGTCTGGTCCATCAGCCCGCAGGGCTTGCCGAAAAAGACGTTCTCCGCGTACTGCCCGATCTGGGCAATTTCCACAGCGGAGGCCCTGCCCTCCCAGAAGAGGTCGTTCAGCATGGTGCCTATCAGCACCTCAAAGGCGGCGGAGGAACTGAGGCCGCTGCCGCCGGGGACGTTGGAAACGAGATAAGCGTCCAGCCCGGCGTTTTCCAGGGAACAGCCCAGAGCGGCCATCCGGGCAGCCATGCCGCGGATTAGGGCGGCGGAGGTGTTCTCCTCCTCGGGCCGGGGGGTCAATTCCTTGAGGTTCACGGAGATCAGGGCGTAGCCCTCCGACTGCACCCGGATCACGCCGTTGGCGTTGGGTGCGGCGGCGGCCAGGATGTCCAGATCCACGCCTGCGGCCAGAACCCGGCCGTGTTGGTGGTCGGTGTGGTTGCCGCCCAGTTCCGTGCGGCCGGGGGCGCTGAAGAGGGCGGACGGTTCGCTGCCGAAGGCTTTTCGGAAACCGGCGAAAACCTGTTTACAGCGTTCCTGGGCGGCTTCCAAATGTTCTGCGCCATACAGCCGGCAAAGGGTTTCGTCGGTTTCTCCCCGCTCCAGGCGGGCCTCCAGGGTCAGGGGTTCCATAGGCGTTCCTCCTTATCAATAATCGCTTGGTTATTGGCAGGTTATATGGTAAGCGTCAGTGGGCGGAAAAAATGGTGAAACAAGGCAGCGGCTTGCGGGGCTTTATCGTTTTATCTGGACCCCTTTGGGAACACGGCCTGCTGTCCCGTTTAGCTGTGCCGCCTGAATCGTGATTTCCGCTATATTTCCGGCTGCATCCCTTGAAAATCAGAACCGGCAGGACGGCAGCGCAGCCGGTGGAAAAACATACCTCTTGTTTACAGGCCTTATGCCTTCCCCTCAGAACCGGCGGGCATAAGGGGCGGCCTCCCGTCCCAAGGCGGGAGATGCAAAGATTACCAGAATCAGTATAATACCGAACGCGATACAAGTCAAATGCTATTGTGCGGGAGAGGCCTGGGGCGGGCGGGGAAAAGCCCGCTTCCCGGCGTATTCCCCCGGCGGCGGGCCCCGGCGGCGGCAGGCTGTGTCCCCCTGCCGGAACTGCGGAAGAAAAACGGTAGCGGAATTTTGCGGGAAAAGGGCTTTTTCTGCAAAAAATGTCTTTCTTAGGCGAACAAACCTCCGCATTACAGGTATTTTCTGAAATATCACAGGATTATTCGCTGTTTTATACAAAATCTGCAAATGAAATCGTGGAAAACAGACAGACTTTGTGCGTTCTATTGACAAATTCCCAATTTGTGCTATCATTAACCCGTACCATCGGAAAATGTGGACGCCATTGTGTCCGTCAACGGCGGAAAGGGGATATCCCCTTTCTCCACGCCCCTACCGGGCGTGGAAGATCCCGTGGGGGAAACGGCGGCAGAGGCTTTTCCGGGAATTTTTTTGGATCAAAAAAAGGAGAAAAGAAGCATGAAAAAGTTTTTTGCATTGGCTTTGGCGCTGATTCTGGTGCTGTCTCTCGCGGCCTGCGGCGGCGATAAGAAGGACGACAGCAGCAACGGCGGCAACGAGACCCAGACCCAGCAGCCCGCCGGCAATGGCGGCAGCGAGACCAAAGAGCCCGAGCAGAAGAGCGCCGGCAGCATCGGCGTCTGCATCTACAAGTTTGACGACGCTTTCATGACCACCTATCGTAATGCCCTGGAGAAGATCCTGAAGGAAAAGGGCTATGAGGTCACCGTCGTGGACGGCAACAACGACCAGGCCAAGCAGAACGAGCAGATCAACACCTTCATCACCCAGGGTGTTGACGCGCTGATCATCAACCCCGTCATGACCTCCGCAGCGGACACCATCATTGCCACCGTGAAGGACGCGGACATCCCCACCGTCCTCATCAACCGCGAGCCCACCGGCGACCAGATGGCCGCTTATGACAAGCTGGTCTACGTCGGCTGCGACGCCGCCCAGTCCGGCACTTTCCAGGGCGAACTGATCCTTGATACCGAGAACAAGGGCGACATCAACGGCGACGGCAAGGTTTCCTATATCATGATCCAGGGCGACCCCGAGAACATCGACGCCCAGCTCCGCACCGAGTATTCCGTCAAGGCCCTGCAGGATGCGGGTATTGAGGTTGAGCAGCTGAACCTGACCCGCGGCGATTGGGACCGTGAGAAGGGCCAGACCATCTGCGCCAACGACCTCGCCCAGTTCGGCGACAAGATCGAGGTTGTCTTCTGCAACAACGACGATATGGCTATCGGCGCCCTCCAGGCCATCCAGTCCGCCGGCCGCAAGGTCAACGAGGACATCTACCTTGTCGGCGTTGACGCCCTGGACGCTGCTCTGAACGAAGTCAGCAACGGCAACATGACCGGCACCGTCCTGAACGACGCCGAGGGCCAGGCCGCCGGCGCTGTGGCCGAGATGGAGAAACTGCTGGGCGGCGCTACCTATGCTGCCGGCGAGCAGAGCGTGTATGTTGACTACGTGAAGGTCACTCCCGAGAACGTGAAGGACTTCATGAAGTAATTCAAATTTTATCCAAAACGCGAAAACGTCTGACAGGGGCGCGTGCCGAAGCGCACGCGCCCCTCTTTTCCATAACCGGCGGCGGCACGGCGCCTTCCGCCGGCTATGGAAAAGGCAACACGAACAAGGGGGGACAGTAAATTGTCAGAATATCGTTTGGAAATGCGTGATGTCGTCAAGACCTTCCCCGGTGTCAAGGCGCTGGATCACGCGCAACTCAACCTCCGCCCCGGTACTGTGCATGCGCTGATGGGAGAGAACGGCGCAGGTAAATCCACGCTGATGAAGTGTATGTTCGGCATTTATCACATGGACGAGGGTGAGGTTATCTACGAGGGGGAGAAGGTCCAGATCAAAGGCCCCCTGGACGCGCTGAACCGGGGCATTGCCATGGTTCACCAGGAACTCCAGCCCATTCCGGAACGGAGCATCGGCGAAAATATTTACGTAGGCCGCTATCCTACCAAGCGGATGGGGCCCATCGTCACTGTGGATCACGAGAAGATGTACCAGGACGCGGAGGCGGTGCTGAAGGAAGTGCATCTGAACTTTGATCCCAAGGCCAAGCTGGGCACCCTCAGCGTCTCCCAGATGCAGCTGGTGGAGATCGCCAAGGCCGTGTCTGCGGACTGCAAGGTGCTGATCCTGGACGAGCCCACCTCGTCCCTGACCGCCGCAGAGGTGGAGGCCCTTTTCACCATCGTCAACGAACTGCGGAAAAAGGGCGTGGCTATCGTCTATATCAGCCACAAAATGGACGAGATCCTCCGTATCAGCGACGAAGTCACCATCATGCGGGACGGCCAGTACATCGGCACCTGGGAGGCCAAGGGGCTGACCACGGACTTTATCATCACCAAGATGGTTGGCCGGGAACTCAGCAACCTCTATCCGGCCCGGAGCAACGTCCCCGGCGAGGTGGTGTTCGAGGTGGAGGACTTCACTTCCATCAATCCCAAGAGTTTCCGCCATGCCAGCTTCCAGGTCCGCAAGGGCGAGATCCTGGGCGTGGCGGGCCTGGTGGGCGCCCAGCGGACGGAACTGATGGAAGGCCTCTTCGGCCTCCGCTGCCACAGCGCAGGCAAAATTACATACAAGGGCAAGGAACTGAAAATCAACCAGCCCAAGCAGGCCATTGACAGCGGCATCGCCATGCTGACGGAGGATCGCCGGGCCACGGGCATTTTGGGCGTGCTCTCCATTGCGGACAACGTGTCCATTGCCTCCCTGAACAAGTACCTCATCGGCGGCATCATGCTGGATGACGGGAAAATCGAGAAGCTGGTGCAGGACAATGTGGCGAAACTCTCCATCAAGACCCCCTCGTCCAAAACGCTGATCCAGTCCCTCTCCGGCGGCAACCAGCAGAAAGTACTGATCAGCCGGTGGCTGGCCAACGACCCGGACGTGTTCATCCTGGACGAGCCCACCCGGGGCATCGACGTGGGCGCGAAGTATGAAATTTACTGCATCATTGCGGAACTGGCAAAGCAGGGCAAGAGCGTTATCATGATCTCCTCCGAAATGAGTGAGTTGATCGGCATGTCCGACCGGATCATGGTCATGTGCGATGGCCGTGTCACCGGCTTTATCGACGGCAAAGACGCCAATCAAGAGAACATCATGGCTCTGGCCACCCAGTTCGAATAAGGAGGAGAGAAAAAATGGAGAATAAAAGGATCAACGCGAAAACTGTCAAGAATTTTCTGTCCAACAACGCGATTATCATCCTGATTGTTATTTTGGCCCTGGTGGTCGGCATCATTACGGATAACTTTTTCACATCTAACAACTTTAAAAACCTGATTGTCAACATGTCCCCCCGGTTCATCATCGCCTGCGGCGTTTCCGGGTGCCTGATCACCAAGGGTACGGACCTGTCGGCAGGCCGTCAGGTGGGCCTCTCCGCCTGCCTCGCCGCCATGATGCTCCAGAGCGTGGATTACGCCGCCCGGGCCCTGCCCTGGATGCCGGAAATCCCCTGGTTTGTGGCATTGGTGATCGTCATCGCCATTATGGCGGTGTTCGGCGCCATCAACGGCTGCGTCATCGCTTTCCTGAAGGTTCCCCCCTTCATCGCAACCCTGGGCATGCAGACCATTGTCTATGGCCTCTGTTCCGTCGTCACAGGCAACGACCCCCTGGGCGGCTTCCAGAGTTCCTATTCCAAGGTGGCCCTGGGTTCCCTGAAGGATGTGCCGGTGATTGGCAAAATCCCCTTTATCCGCGCCATCCCCTATCTGGCGATCTTTGCCGTCCTGGTGGGCCTCTTCATGCTGTTCCTGTATAACAAGACCCGTCACGGCAAGTACATGTATGCTATCGGCGGCAACGAGAGCGCCGCACAGGTGGCGGGCGTCAATGTCTCGGCAACGCTGATCCGCATCTATGTCCTGGCGGCTGTGCTGTACGCCGTCGCGGGCTTCCTGGTCGGCGCAAAGGCCGGCGGCGCGTCCACTGCCACAGGCCTTGGCTATGAGTTGGAAGCCATCGCGGCCTGCACCATCGGCGGCGTTTCCACCAACGGCGGCGTCGGCAAGGTGGGCGGCATCCTCATCGGCGTCATGGTCTTTGAGGTGTTGAAGATCTGCCTTCAGTTCCTCCGTGTGGACCCGGCGTATACCTTCATCGCCCAGGGCCTGGTTATCATCGTGGCCGTCGCTCTGGACCTGCGGAAGTATCTGGCGAAGAAGTAATCAGATATCCGGAAACCGTATAACAAGCGGGAGGCTATAAAGCCTCCCGCTTTTCCGCAGCCAAGGGGTGAAACGCCTTGAAACCGCCAGGAAAATGTGGTAGTATGGAGGCAGGCAAGCCGGAAATCCGGCTCTGTGGAGGTGCGGCGGATGAAAGACGAAAAGGCAGACGGGCTTCTGCCCCAGGAGGCCCCGGAGAAGCGTCCCGGCCCCCGGAACGCCATGCAGCGGTTTTACGAAAAGTTCCGGAGGATACCCCTGAAATATATCGACATCTTCATCGGCGCGTGCCTTGTGGCCCTGGCGGCTGTGGTGGTGCTGGGGATGCTGAAGGAGCGGGGGATTTTTTGAGGGAGCCGCTTAGGCGGTGATTTGATCAGGGACAATCAAACGCGCCCCGGCGGAAGCTTCCGCCGGGGCGCGCTCTGCTGAAAACGTAGGATTTGGGAATGTGGATGCCCGGGACAGCGGACGGCCATCTGAAAGACGGGGCTTCTTGGGGATCAGTCCTCCACATCCACCATCCAGTTGATGAACGGGCTGGCGGTGCAGCTTTCCTCGTCTGCTTCCGCTTTGAATTTCGCCACATTGGCCGTGGATTCCTTCACCGGACGGATGGTGCCCGCACCGGCTACGCAGCCGCCGGGACAGCCCATGCCCTCCAGCAGGTAGCCGTCCCGCTTGCCTGCCTTGGCCAGCATCAGCATCTTCCGGCACTCCCGGAGGCCGTCGCCGTACTCAATCTTGATCTCCCGTTCCGGGTCAATGTGCTTGATGGCCTCCACCACAGCGGCGGCTACGCCGCCGCCTACGGCGAACCCGCGGCCCATGCCGCTGCCGGCGTCCATCTCGTCGTCAGGCCCGGCCTCAATGGCGGCAAAGTCAATTTCTTTTGCGTCGAACATGCCCTGCAATTCCTCGAAGGTCAGTACAAAGTCCACATCTGAACGGACTGTCCGGCGGTTGGCTTCCAGTTTTTTGGCGGAGCAGGGCCCGATAAAGCAGATTTTGGCCTCCGGCACGGCCTTTTTTACCAGGCGTGCTGTGATGACCATGGGGGTCAGGGCCATGGAGATGTAATCCTTGAACTCCGGGAACATGGTCTTTGCCATCATGCTCCAGGCGGGGCAGCAGGAGGTGCCCATGAAGGGCTGTTTCGCCGGGACTTCCTCCAAGAAGTCGTGGGCCTCCTGGACGGTACACATGTCCGCGCCGATGGAGACCTCTACCACGTCAGAAAAGCCCAGCTTTTTCATGGCGGCTTTCAGCTTGGAGGGGGTTGCGTCCTTGCCGAACTGGCCCACAAAGGCCGGGGCTACGCAGGCGATGACCTCGTCATGACGGCGCATGGCAGTAATGAGTTGGAAGATCTGGCTCTTGTCGGCAATGGCGCCGAAGGGGCAGTTCACCAGGCACATGCCGCAGGAGACGCATTTGTTGTAGTTGATTTTGGCACGGCCCTGCTCGTCGCTCTCAATAGCGTTCATGCCGCAGGCGGCGGCGCAGGGGCGCTCCAGGTAGCTGATGGCCCGGTAGGGGCACTGGTTAAAGCACTTGCCGCATTTGATGCACTTGGACTGGTCAATATGGCAGTGCTTGTCCTTATCCAGGTAAATGGCGTCCTTGGGGCAGACATTCATGCAGGGATGGGAGATGCAGCCCTGACAGCTGTCCGTAATGCGGATCTGCTTGGGAGGGCAGGCGTTGCAAGCGGAATGGATGATATTGACCAGCGGGGTCTCAAAATATTTTTGATCCGTCACCGCCTCGTCAATATGGGTGGAGAGATGGCCGCCGATGTTGATATTCATTCCCAGGGCCAGGCGGACCCGGGCGATTATCACTGCCCGTTCCAGATAAACGTCGTGACGGTATTTGGCCACGTCGCCGGGCACCAGGGTATAGGGGATCAAGTCCACCTTGTCCCGGTCGCCCGGTTCCCATTCGTAGGCCAGCTTGGCGACTTCCCGAAACACACCCCGACGGATGTCGTCAACTGCACTGTGGACTCCTCGCATAGATGTTTCCTCCTTATCCTGACGGGCGGCGGATGCGCCCGTGTGTTATTGCGCCTTCCGGCGACTACATTATATAAGACGGATTCCTGATTTGCAAGAATATATTCCGGGAAATGCCGGAAATGACTGGGATTTTTCTCTCAGGCAGAAAAACGCCAGAACGCGCCCGGAACCGGACGCGCTCTGACGCTTGGAGAGAAAAAAGAAATGAGAGGGAGATTTCCTCTGTGGAGGACACTATCAGCATACCCATAAAAGATGAAAATAATCTTGAATTTTTTTGAACAATCTGTAAACCATCGTCTGGTTGGCCCTTTTCAGCTGAATTTCAACTTTTGACCGTATACTTGTTTCATTGACGAACGGCGGGATTGCCGCTATAATAAGGCTTGTTTAAAACCGGCCGCCCTTTTCCCCTGCGCCCGGATTCGCTGCCACGCCCCGGCGGCAGGATTTCCCCCGCCGTTTTTCCCGCAGGCCCCGGGGCTTGCTTTTCCCAAAACCGCCGGCTTGCCCGGCGTCATCATACGGACAGGAGGAGTTCCACGATATGGAAATGGATTGGAGACAGAGAAGGACCGTGACGATCCTCTCCGGTATTCTGGCGGTGCTGTTCGCCGCCGTGCTGATTATCTTAGGTATCCGCTATCAGGCGTCCCGGCCGGAGCCCCAGGAGGATCAGGAGGAAGCCGGTATTATGGAGCAGGCGGATCACTCCGCCCTAAGCTATTATAACGGAACGGTTACCCTCTCTTTCGCCCTGGATGAGGAGGGGAACTGGGTGTGGGCGGACGATCCGAAGTTCCCCTTGAACGACGCCACCGTCACCACCCTTCTCAAGCAGCTGGCGGAGTTGAAGCCTCAGCAGATCCTGACCCCGGAGCCGGAGGAGGATCTGGCCACCTATGGCCTGGATACCCCGGCGGCCACCATCTCCGCCACCCAGGAGAACGGCTCCACCATCAGCCTGGAACTGGGGAAGACCACCACCGACGGAGACAGCTACTACATGATGAAAAACGGCGACAAGTCTACTTTGTACATTATTGCCGATACCATTTACCGCACCATGCAGACCCCGATTTACGATATGTGCCGCCTGCCGGATCTGCCTGTCCTCACAGGTGAGCATTTACAGACGCTTTTCATCCAGGGGGCCGCCCCGGCGGCAGAGGAGGGGCAGGAGCACCCCAACCCAGCGCCTACCTGGAACCTGCTGGCCCGATGGGCGGAGATCAGCCGCATGAACCTTTGGTTCCAGGGGGACAATAATGTCACCAGCAGTAAGAAGCTTCAGGAGATGGTTTCTGATCTCCAGTTCTTTACGGTCACCAAATGCGTGGACTACAACCCCTCTGAGGACGCGGCATCCCTCTGCGGGTTCGAGTCCCCCGCCGCCACGCTGCGGGTGGGCTATACTACGGAGGAGGGCACGCAGGAGACCTTCACCCTGGTGGTGGGGGAGACGGCCTTCAGCGGCAGCGGCCGCTACGTGCGGATCAATGACGATACCAGCATCTATCTGGCGCCGGACAACTGCGTGGACGCCCTGTTATCCATTGCTGCCGGAGGCCTTGAGGACAGCGCCGGGGAGCCGGCGGAAAGCGGGACATAAACGGGAAGGAGGACGCTGGTGCGGATTTTAATTGTAGAGGACGAGGTTCGCCTGGCGGACACCCTCCAGGATCTGCTGGAGATCGAGGGCTATACCGCCGACACCCGCCACGACGGGGAGTCTGGCCTGGACGAGGCCCTCACCGGTATTTACGATGTGATCCTCCTGGATGTAATGCTGCCCCGGCTGGACGGGTTTTCCGTCCTCCGCCGCCTGCGGGAGGCGGGGAGCGCCGTCCCTGTCCTGATGCTGACGGCCCGATCCGAGGTGTCCGACAAGGTGCAGGGGCTGGATCAGGGGGCGGATTACTACCTGACCAAGCCCTTCGAGCCCAGGGAATTGCTGGCCTGTGTCCGGGCCTTGGCCCGGCGCCAGCCGGAACTGCGGAATACGGATATGCTGGAGTTCGGCGATTTGAAACTGGAAAAAAGCGCCTTTACCCTCTCCCGGGGGGAGCGGAGCGTCCGCCTCAGCCGGAAGGAATTCGATATGATGGAACTTTTGATGCTGAACCGGAACCTGGTTCTCACCAAGGAAAAACTCCTCTTGAAAATCTGGGGCTACGAGTCTGACGCGGAGGACAACAACGTGGAGGTCTATATCTCCTTTCTCCGCAAGAAACTGGATCACCTGCATTCGCAGGTGAAAATCAAAACCATCCGCATGGTTGGCTACTGCCTGGAGGACAGCGCGTCCCCGGAGAAATAAAAGGAGGCCCCGATGATCCGGAGACTGCGGCTGAAATTCGTGGCGGTCTGCATGGCGCTGGTGACGGCGGTGCTGGCGGCGGTGCTGGGGGCGGTACTGGGGGCCGTCCGGGAGAATATCTCTGATCTCAGCGGACAGGTTCTCCAGCGGGTCATTCAGGAGGAGCCCTTCGGCCGGGAGGGGCGTCCGGATCTTGGCATCCGGATCGGCGGGGACCGGGTACAGCTGCCCTACTTTACCGTCAATATCTGGCCCGGCAGGGCCGGGACTTACACCGCCTACGTCACCGGCGGCACCTACGCCAATCTGGAGGATACGGCGGAACTGACCGCCATTCTGGAGGACTGCCTGGAGCAGAACCAGCCTGAGGGGACGGTGAAGGACTATCGTCTGCGCTATCTCCGGCAGGAGAGGGGCCTGTACTGGCGGCTGGCCTTTGTGGATATGTCCATGGAGCAGGCTATGCTGCGGGAGATGATGCGGTCTTACCTCAACATTGCGGCGGCGGCGTTTCTCCTGCTGTTGGGGGTCTCCATCATCCTGGCCCGGTGGGCTACCAGGCCTGTGGAACGGGCATGGCGGCAGCAGCGGCAATTCCTCTCCGACGCCTCCCACGAGTTAAAAACGCCCCTGACGGTCATTCTCTCCAACGCCGCCCTGCTGGAGGCTGCCCCCTTGGAGGAACGGCCCGCCCGCTGGACGGACAACATCTGCTCCGAGGCTCAGCGGATGAAGTCCCTGGTAGAGGAGATGCTGACCCTGGCCCGGGCAGACAATATGACCCACACCGCTGTTTTGACGGAGATCTCCCTGTCCGACATTGCCGCAGGCTGCGCCCTGGCCTTCGAGCCGGTGGCCTTTGAGGCGGGAAAGCCTTTAGAATATGAGGTGGCGGAAGGAACAGATGTTTTGGGGGACGGGGACAAGTTGCGCCAGCTGATCTCCATCCTGCTGGACAACGCCATTAAATATGGCGCGGCGGGAGGCGCCGTCTCCATGACCTTGCAGAAAACGGACCGGCAGGCAAAGCTGACGGTTTCCAATCCCGGCCCGCCCATCCCGCAGGCCCAGCTGCCCCGGCTTTTTGAGCGGTTCTACCGGGCGGACGGTTCCCGGGGGGAGCAGTCCGGCTTCGGGCTGGGGCTTCCTATCGGCGCGGCCATTGCCGCGGAGCACAAGGGGACGCTGAAAGCGGAGAGCGACGCGGCGTCCACCAGGTTCATCTTCACCATGCCTTTGAAACGGTAGATTCTCCCGAAAGAGGAGTATAAGATTTTTATATCAAGAAGGAATGTGATGCATATGTCCCATACCGCCGAGATTATCGCCGTAGGCACGGAACTGCTGCTGGGCAACATTGCCAACACCAACGCCCAGGTGCTCTCCCAGAGCCTGTCTACACTGGGCGTCAACGTCTTTTGGCACACCGTGGTGGGTGACAACCCGGAGCGGCTGAAGGAGGCCCTGGATGCCGCCCGCCGCCGGGCGGACATCATCATCACCACCGGGGGCCTGGGCCCCACCTACGATGATCTCACTAAGCAGACCATCTGCGGGGCCTTCGGGAAGCCGCTGATCCTGCACCGGGACATTTTGGAGGATATCCGCACCTTTTACGAGTCCGCGCTCCACGTGCCCATGCCGGAGAACAACACCCAGCAGGCGGAACTGCCGGAGGGGTGCACGGTGTTTGACAACCCGGTGGGCACCGCCCCCGGCTGCGCCTTTGAGAGCGGCGGCGTCCATGTGCTGATGCTGCCGGGCCCGCCCCATGAGATGGAGACCATGCTCCGCCGCCATGTGGAGCCCTACCTCCGGAAACTCTCCTGTGAAGTCATCGTGTCCCACGATATCATGACCTTCGGCATGGGGGAATCCTCCGTGGATCAGCTGCTTCACCAGCGGATGAGCCATATGGAAAACCCCACGCTTGCCACCTATGCCAAGCCCTATGAGGTGCGCCTCCGGGCCACCGCCAAGGCGGCGGACGAGGCGGCGGCGGAAGCCATGCTGGCCCCGGTGGTGGAAGAGGTGCGGCAGATTCTGGGAGATGTGGTGTACGGCGTGGATGTGTCCGGCCTGCCAGAGGCCTGCCTGGGGCTGTTAAAGGAAAAAGGCATGACCTTCGCCACAGCAGAAAGCTGTACAGGAGGCCGGGTGGCGGAGCGGATCACCGCCCTGCCTGGGGCCTCGGCGGTGTACCGGGGCGGCGTGGTCAGCTATTGGACGTCGGTGAAGGGGGCTGTACTGGGGGTTCCCCAGGAGATCCTGGATCAGTACGGGCCGGTATCAGAGCACTGTGCCAGGGCTATGGCGGAGGGGGCCCGGCGGATCACGGGGGCGGACATTGCCGTGTCCGTCACCGGGGCGGCAGGCCCGGATCCGGACGAACGGGGCGTTCCCGTAGGGGTTGTGTACATCGGTCTTGCGGTTCCGGAGGGGACCTTCTGCCGGAAGATGGACAGCGGCCGCCGCCGCAGGGATCGCATCCAAGGGGTGGCCTCTAACCACGCCTTTGACGTAATCCGCCGGTATCTGACAGGCCTGCCCATCGATCGGGAAACGGAGATCTGAGAAGAAGCGCGGGACTTTGAAGATCCCCCTCCGTTTGTTGAAAAGGGCTATTACAGGGAATCCGTCCCTTTTGGGACGGATTCCCTCTTTGTTCCAGGAGAAAGCCCGCAGAAGGGAGAATTGTCCTTGCATCCCACCTGCCAATCCGGTATAATAAACCCAGACGGCTGTGATTTGCCAAATCCATCCGCCGGGTTGTGTGCGTCCCGGCGGATCACCGCCAGAAAGTGAGGGAGAATTACCATGCAGAAAGAACAGAACCAGACCTACACCAGCCCCTATGAGTTTGAGGGGCGCATCCCGTTGAAACATGCTATTCCCCTGGGCATCCAGCATGTGCTGGCGATGTTTGTGGGGAACCTGACGCCGCTGATCATCATCTGCGGGGCCTGCGGCATCAGCGCCGAAAATCCGGAACTTTACGTAACCCTTCTGCAAAACGCCATGCTGGTGGCGGGCCTTGTGACCCTGGTGCAGCTCTATTCCATCGGGCCCATCGGCGGCAAGGTGCCTATCATCATGGGCACCAGTTCCGGCTTCCTGGGGGTCATGCGGAGCGTGGCCGGGACCATGGGAGGCGGTGTTATCGCCTACGGTGCGATCCTGGGCGCTTCCATCATCGGCGGCATTTTTGAAATGGTGCTGGGCTTTTTCATCAAGCCCCTCCGCAAGCTTTTCCCTCCGGTGGTCACCGGAACCGTAGTACTGGCCATCGGACTTAGCCTGATTTCCGTGGGCGTCAACTCCTTCGCCGGAGGCTCCGGTGCGCAGGACTTCGGCTCTGCGGAGAACCTGGCCATTGCCGCGGCGGTGCTGATTGTCATCGTAGCGCTGAAACACTTTACAAAGGGTATCCTCTCCTCCTCGTCCATCCTTTTTGGCATTATTTTCGGATACATCCTCTGCGCCATCCTGGGGTTGGTGCTGCCCAATACTGCGGTCAACGCCGAGGGTGTGGAATTCACCAAGGCGTGGGTACTGAACTGGTCCAAGATCGCCGGTTCCGGATGGTTCTCCTTCCCCGGCATTATGCCGGTGAAGCCGGTCTTTGACTGGAACGCCATCCTGCCTATCGGCATTATGTTCGTCGTCACCGCTGTGGAGACCGTCGGCGACACCGCCGGATGCATCGAGGGCGGCATGGGCCGGGAAGCTACCGACAAAGAACTCTCCGGCGCTGTCACCTGCGACGGCATCGGCTCCACCTTCGCGGCCCTTTTCGGCGTGCTGCCCAACACCTCCTTCTCCCAGAATGTGGGCCTTGTGACCATGACCAAGGTGGTCAACCGCTTCGCCCTGGCCATCGGAGCCATTTTCCTGGTGCTGTGCGGCCTGAGTCCCAAGCTGGCCGCAGTGGTGTCCATCATGCCACAGTGTGTCCTGGGTGGTGCGGCGGTCATGATGTTTTCCTCCATCGCCATCTCCGGCATCCAGCTGATTACCAAATACGGCGTCACCACCCGCGTTATCACCATCGTCTCTGTGGCACTGGGCGTAGGCTACGGCCTAGGCGCCACCGCCGGGGCCATCTCCGGCCTGGGTACCAATATCAATTTGGTGTTCGGTGGCAGCGGCATTGTGCCCGCCGCCCTGCTGGCCACCCTGCTGAACCTGCTGATCCCCATGGATAAAGAGGACGAGGCTGCCCAGGAGGCCGCCGCCCACATGGCGGAACTGAAAGCAAAAAAACTGGCGGAAAAGCAATAATCCGCGTGAAGACCCGGAAAAGGGACGGCTGAAAGCCGTCCCTTTTCCGGGAACGCCGCGCCTTAAAATCTGGAATCCAAAAAATGAGGAAAAGCTGCTATGGATATGATTGAACAACTGGCACAGGAATTGGAAAAATCCCCTGTCCACGTGGGAAACGTGGTCAAGCTGCTGGACGAGGGGAATACCATCCCCTTCATCGCCCGCTACCGGAAGGAACTCCACGGGGCAATGGATGACACCTCCCTCCGGACTTTGGAAGAGCGCTTGCAGTATCTCCGGGGCCTCCAGGAGCGGCGGGAAACGGTGAAGGCCTCCATCGAGTCCCAGGGGAAGCTGACAGAGGAACTGGCCGCCGCCATTGACGGGGCAAAGACCCTGGCAGAGGTGGAGGATCTCTACCGCCCCTATAAGCAGAAGCGCCGCACCCGGGCCTCCCAGGCCCGGGAACGGGGGCTGGAGCCCCTGGCGGAGGTGCTGTTTGCCCAGGGGCCGGATTGCCCCGATCCGCTGGAGGAGGCGGTGAAGTATGTGGATCCGGAAAAGGGTGTGGAGACGGCCCAGGACGCCCTGGCAGGCGCCGGGGACATCATCGCGGAAAACCTCTCCGACGATGCGGCCCTTCGGAAGGGCCTCCGGGAACTGGTGATGAAAAACGGCCGCCTCTGCTCCCACGCCGCCGTGGAGGAGGACACCGTGTACCGGCTGTACTACGACTTCTCCCAGCCCCTTTCCCGTCTCCAGGGCCACCAGGTTTTGGCTATCAACCGGGGGGAGAAGGAAGAAAAATTGAAGGTCTCCGTGGAAGCGGATCGGGATTTGGCCCTGCGTACCCTCCGCCGGGCGGTGGTGGTTCCCGGCAGCCGGGCCATGGATTTTGTAAAGTCTGCCGTGGAGGACGCCTATGACCGCCTCATCTTCCCCTCCCTGGAGCGGGAGGCCCGGGCCGCCCTGACGGAGGCCGCCAGCGAGGGGGCCATTGGCCAGTTTGCCTTGAACCTGCGGCCCCTCCTCATGCAGCCGCCGGTGAAGGGGAAAGTCACCATGGGCCTGGATCCCGGCTACCGGATGGGGTGCAAGGTGGCGGTGGTGGACGGCACCGGAAAGGTACTGGATACCGCTGTGGTCTATCCTACCTACGGGGAGCGGCAGAAAAAGGAGGCTATTGCCGCCCTGTCAAAGCTGATCCGGAAGCACGGGGTGGAGCATATCGCCATCGGCAACGGCACCGCCAGCCGGGAAACGGAGCAGATGGCGGTGGAACTGATCCGGCAGGAGAACGCCGCGGGAGGCCATGTAAGCTATATGATCGTTTCCGAGGCGGGGGCCTCCGTGTACTCCGCCAGCCCCCTGGCGGCGGAGGAATTCCCGGAGTACGATGTTAACCTCCGCTCCGCCGTGTCCATTGCCCGCCGCCTCCAGGATCCCCTGGCGGAACTGGTGAAGGTGGATCCCAAGGCCATCGGTGTGGGCCAGTACCAGCACGACATGCCCCCCAAGCGGCTGGACGAGGCCCTGAACGGCGTGGTGGAGGACTGCGTGAACGCCGTAGGCGTGGATGTGAATACCGCCTCCGCCGCCCTTTTGCAGCGGGTGGCGGGATTGACCGCCGCCACCGCCAGGAATGTGGTGGCCTACCGGGAGGAAAACGGGGCCTTCACCTCCCGCAAACAGCTTTTGAAGGTGCCGAAGCTGGGGCCCAAGGCCTTCCAGCAGTGCGCGGGCTTCCTGCGGGTGCCGGAAAGCCCCCAGGTGCTGGACAACACCGCCGTCCACCCGGAGAGTTACGGCGCAGCGGAACAGCTGCTGACCCTGACGGGCCACTCCCTGGAAAATGTGCGCAGCCGGAACCTGGGGGATCTGCCTGCCCAGGTGCGCTCCTGCGGGGAGGCGGATATAGCGGAGCGGATCGGCGTAGGCGTGCCCACACTGCGGGACGTGGTGGACGAACTGATGCGTCCGGGCCGGGACATCCGGGATTCCCTGCCTCAGCCCATCCTCCGCACCGACGTGCTGGAGATGAAGGATCTGAAGCCCGGCATGGCCCTGACGGGCACCGTGCGGAACGTCATCGACTTTGGCGTGTTTGTGGATATCGGCGTCCACCAGGACGGCCTGGTCCATATCTCCCAGGTAGCAGACCGGTTTATCCGCCACCCCTCCGAGGTGGTGTCCGTAGGGGACGTGGTAAAGGTAACGGTGCTGGAAGTAGATGAGAAGAAAAAGCGCATCAGCCTCTCCATGCGCCAGGGTGCGGAGGAAAAACGGCCTTAAAGGACAGATCTGGGTCCCGGATTTTTGAAAAATCCGGCGGATACCGCTTTTTAAGCGGTTTTTTAACCAAGATCCAGGGAAATTTGGTAAGTTTGGGCTTTACTTATTCCCGCCCCGCCGTTATAATGGCAAAGGGAATCCTTTAGGCAGTCCCCGCGCCGCCGGAATACCCGGCAGCGTATCTTATGAGAATGAAAAACCCGGGAGGCTTTCAGTTATGTCGAATTGCGCCATCGTAGGAATCAACTGGGGAGATGAGGGCAAAGGCCGCATGGTGGACCTGGTTACCCAGGATTACGACGTGGTCGTCCGCTATCAGGGCGGCGGCAACGCCGGTCATACCGTTGTAAATGAGCGGGGCAAATTTGCCCTGCACCTGCTGCCCTCCGGCATCTTCCGGGAGGGCGTGGTGAACGTCCTGG
>CAJUDW010000013.1 GCA_910584995.1 uncultured Oscillibacter sp.
GGAGGGAAAAAACGAAAGGCAGGAAGCGGCACATCGTAGTGGATGTGCTGGGCTGCTTGTTGTCTGTTGTGGTTCATGCTGCCAATATTCATGACACAAAAGGTGGGATATTTGCTGCGAAACGAGGGTATGGGCGGTATCCGTCTATCCAAAAGTTCTGTGCAGATGCTGGATATCGTGGCACTTTTGTTGCGGATGCGAAGGGTCAACTCGGCCTTGACGTTGATATTTCGGAAAAAATCAAACCTCATCAATGGGAAAAGCTCCCTTGGCGATGGGTGGTCGAACGTACCCTCTCCTGGCTCAACCATTCCAGACGTCTCAGCAAAGATTATGAGATTTCCGTCTCTTCTGCTGAGGCTATGGTTAAAATCTCCCATTTCCATACCTTACTCAAACGCTTATGAATACAGCTTCTAAGTCAAGCCCTCGGGTTATTTGTACATGTATGAAGAAAGATGTTGGGTATAGGCATGAATATAGAAATTAGAATCGAAAGCAACGGATCAGGGAAGAAGGGTACACTTCACTACCGATAAGAATCGTCGGCAGGGACAAATACAGTAGAAATAAAATTCGAAAGCCCCTAGGCTTTGCCAGTAAAAGACCCCCATAAGGGCATTAGAAGACCACCCGTTATACGGGTGGTCTTGACTTTACCTGGGGCAGTCTGTCTCCCGTTCACTCAAAATCCCCTGATCCATCTCCCAGACCCTGTCGCACAGTTCCCGTACGTCGTCGGAACTGTGGGTCGCCAGGAGGATTGTGCATCCCTGGGCCTTCAAACCCAGGAACAGATCCCGCATCTCCCGGACGCCCTTATTGTCCAGGCCGTTCATGGGCTCGTCCAGAATCAGGAGCCTGGGCCGCTCCATGATCGCCTGGGCAATCCCCAGGCGCTGGCGCATACCCATGGAATATTTCCCCACATGTTTCCGGTTGTCCGGATCCAGCCCTGTCATCCGGATAGCCTCCCGGATCTTTTCGTTCCCAATCTGTCCCCGAAGGGAGGCCAGGAATTTCAGGTTGCGGAAACCGGAGTAATGAGGCAGGAACCCCGGCGACTCAATGATAGCCCCCACATCCTCCGGTACGGTACGCCCGCCGCCTATAGGCCGGCCATCCACCAGGATGCGCCCGCTGGTAAGCGGTGTAAGGCCCAGGATACACTTGAACAGGACGGTCTTTCCGGAACCGTTGCGGCCTATGATCCCGTGGATTTTCCCGGCCTCAAAGGACACGGACACGTCCTGTAGGGCAGCCTGGGATCCGAAATGCTTGACAGCGTGCTCCACAAGAATGATGGGATCCATCATAAATCCTCCTCCCTGGTTGTCAGTTCGTATTTGTGTATGGTCAGCAGAATCAGCGCGGCCAAAACCGTGTCGCAGAGGATGAGCCCCCTGCAGGCCCAGGCGGCTGTGAGACGGGCGTCATAGCCGCTCAGGATCAAGGACAGGTTCCCCCAGGACACCGGTGACAGGTGGAGATAGCGGTAAACCATATCAAAATGGAACATGGGAGGCAGCAGCACAAAGCCCGTGGCAATGCCCACGCCCAGGGGCTTCCCCAGCCAGAGATTTGCCAGGAACAAAAAGAGCCCCAGAAAGATCCCCACGCCCCACATCAGCGCGAAGGACAGAAATGTGGCGGTGACGGCAGGGTAGCTGCTCACCACATTGAAGGAAAAGGATATGGTGCCAAAGCTATAGGAGGAGCCTGCCCGGCTCAAGGTCTCAATGACTTTTCCCCAGTCCGCCCCTGGCTGGGAATAGGGCAGCGTCAGCAGGATAGACAGAAGAAAAATGATAAAAAAGTAGACAAAAGAGGCAAAAACCACATAGAGCATCTGTCCCACGGCCCATGTGTACCGCCCGGTGCGGAGCAGGACGAATACCTGCTGCTGATCCAGGAAGGGGGCGTCGCATAAAAACAGGACAAGGGCCAGCGTCAGGAGCAGGGAGACAATCCCGTTGGAGAAGAGGTGGGGGAACAGCCAGGGATTGACGGAATACCCCACTTCTTTGCAGAAGGCCCGGATGGGGGAGAGGGTATCGTGAAGGTAAAAGAAGAGGAAGGCGCAGACCACCCGGATTTTGGGATTCCCCCGCCATTTCAGGAAGGTGTTCCAACAGCATTTCAGACTAACCATTCCGCCGCTCCTTTCCCCCATGGATAACAAAGAGCGTACCGAAAAGGGCGGCCGCTGCCAGCAGGAACCCGCAGGAGTAGCAGAAATCCGCCGCCCGGGTGGAAAACCCCGGGGTCTGGAAATATACGGCGAAGAACTGGAACTGCCGGGGACAGTCAGGCAACAGGCTGCGAAAGAGGATGTCCTGGGTATAGTACAGCAGCAGGGGCGACGCCAGGACGGCAAAGCTGTTCCGGATATATCCGGAGATCCAGAGGCCGGCGACGCTGAAAAGCCCGCTGCCCAGGGCCAGGATGGTGATGATGATCAGGAGGCCGAACAGCGGCTGGCCCGGCTTCCATGTCCGGTAGCCCGTGCTGTCCAGATAGATATCGCCGTCCAGGGGCCGGGAGAAGGAGAGGATCCATAGGAAAGAAGCCGCCGCCAGGGCCATCGTGAGGGCGGAGGAGAGGAAGGCGGCGCAGCATTTGGCCGCGCAGTAGATCCTGACAGGGCAGCGGGACGCTGCCTGCCGCAGAAATCCGCTGCGCCAATCCTCGCAGTAGGAGAGGCCGTGGGGCAGGACACCCCAGATCAAGTAGAGAAGGCCCATGGAGCCGATAACGGCATACTCCAGCAGATAGGCGGCGGAGACATCCCTGTCTGTGGAGGCATAAACCTGGACCCCCATAAGCATGGTGGCCAGCGACGCCAGATACCCGGCAGGGAAAAGGACGTTTTGCAGGGCGCGCCGGAGTTCCATCCGGAAGGCCCTGAAAAAACACAGGCATCCGGGGGCAGCCACTATCTTGTCCATACAATCTCCTTTCCTGTCAGGGCGTCCAGGAGGTGGTGATGGCGATTGGAAAAGCTTTCCCCGGTTTCCTCGTCGGTAACGCAGTCCACATCGTTGACAATGACCCGCCAGGAGGGGATCAGCCCGGCGCCACTGGAGGGCATGACGTACTCCAGGGAAACCTGCTGGATGATGACCGGGTAGGGGAGGATGATCTTGTCATATTTTCCGGCAATCAATTCCCGAGCCGCCGCGGGGTCGGGCATATCCACAGGCTGCCCCGGCTTTACCACCTCAAAGGGGGAAAGGATGCATAGGAATTCGATGCCCCGGGGGGAATAGACGGCCTCGATATGGGGCCCGGGGTACTTGACGCCCTCCCGGGAGAAGGGGATGCCGCCGTACTGGCCCTGAAACGACAGATAGTAGCACTCGTCCTCCTTGCCCCAGGACTGGAGCGGGATCTGTATCTTCTCTTGGGTTTCGTAGTCAAAATCGTACCGGGGATTGCTTTTGTCCAGAAAGGCCAGCGTTTCCCGGGAGAGGGGGGAGACGATCACAGCCTCCATGCTCTCCCCCAGTTTTTTGCAGCCTATCTGCCCCAGGGCGGAGCGGACAGCTGCCTCCGCTTCCGCCGCCGGGGCGAAGTCCAGATCCCCATCCCGGGGCAGATCGTCCACGTTGTTCAGATTGAAGGAGCCCATATCGGCGGGGTTGTTGATTACCAGGTTATCGAACATTTCCTGGTACCATAGGGTACGGAAATAGAGGTCGGAATCCAGCTTCCCCCGGGAACTGTTTGTGATATGAAGGTAGGAGCCGGATGCCCCTCTTACGTTATAACCCCTGCGCCCGTTGTCCTCCCGGCTGTTTTCTTCCAGGATGGGATCCTCCGGGAAAAACAGGGCTTTGGCCGCCTCCTCATCCAGGACGCAGAGCCGGATTTCCAGCAGATCGTAGCATACGGCGCCGGGATCGATGGGGGAAAAAGCGCCGTCATCGAAAGTTGCCTCATAGGCCAGTTGTGGGGATTCCGCCTGGGGCCCTGATGTTCCGTCCGGCGTGCTCCGGGCGCATCCGGCCTGAAACAGAAGGGACAGGAGCAGCAGCGCGGTGAGGAAATGTTTCATAAAAAAACCTCCCTGCAATCAGTATTTTTGGGTTTCCTGCTTTTATATCCCTTCCGGGCGGCTTTTCGTTACAGGGAAAGAAAAAATTTTTCTTTTTTCGCGAAAATTCTTCCTTTTCCCGCAGGAAATTTTATGTTATACTGATCCCGATACAGAAACAAGGCGGCGGCCCGGCGGTTTCCGGGGAAGGCTGCGGATGAAGAGAGAGACAGAACGGGACCGCAGGCGGACTGCGGACGGGTATTTTTGAAAACCTGCGGGTGGGGAGGAACTGCGATGAAAAAGCGGATTGGAACGGTGCTTTTGGCCCTCAGCCTTGTGCTGAGCCTGCTGCCGGGAGCGGCCCTGGCGGCGGGCAGCGGCAGGGGGGACGGAACGGGGGACCGGTACACGGACGCCCCGGGCCGTAATGCCGGCGCGGTACTGACAGTGGATCAGGCGGCGGGAGGCGGATACCCGGAGATCATCATCCAGCCCACCCCGCAGAATCCCGCCGTGCAGGTGGAGCAGCCGGACAAGGCGGCTTATCAGTGGTATCAGATCACAGAGGACGGGGAGATCCTTTTGGAGGATCAGACCAGGGCATCCCTTTTTGCCGGGCCGGGGCAGTACCTGTGCCGGGTTACCTGGGCGGAGTGGGGCCGTACCCTGGCCAGTAGCGTTGTGGCTATTTCGGATTCCTCCTTTGGCATATTCGGCCAGGTGAAGGACGCAGGCGGCAGCAACCGCACCGCCTCCACCCACCGGATTGAGATGCCGGAGAGCATCCCCGGCGGGGAAATTGAAGTCTCTTTGTCCAACGCGCCCAAGAAGAGCACCATCACCGTCACCGCCACGCCGGATAAGGGATATACCATCGGCATTGTGACCGTGGTGGAGGACGACGGCCGGGCCGTCCCCCTGGCGGGGAAGAGCGGCGGCAGGTTTACCTTCGTGATGCCTGCGGGGAAGGTCTTTGTGAACGCCAGATTTGTGAAAATTGATACCGGCTATCAGGACTGCGCCAGGGACAACAGCTGTCCTGCGGCCGCCTACACCGATCTCAGCCCCCAGGCATGGTATCATGACGGGATGCATTACAGTTTGGAGAAGGGCCTTGTGGGCGGCTATGAGGGGGGCTGGTTCGACCCTTCCGGGGAGACCAGCCGGGCGATGGTGGTGACCATGCTCTGGCGGATGGAAGGTTATCCCATTGCAGGGGGCGCGGTTCCCTTCACCGATGTGGAGGAGGATGCCTGGTGCGCCGGGGCCATCCGCTGGGCGGCCTCCGAGTCGGTGGCTGGGGGCTTCAGCGACGGCACCTTCCACCCCGACAGCCCCGTTACCCGGGAGCAGCTGGCGGCCATGCTGTACCGCTATTTGCAGTATAAAGGCGGCGGCTTCAAGGGGATGTGGAATTTCCCCCTGCGATTTGACGACGCAGGAGAGGTGTCCCAGTGGGCCAGGGAGGCCCTGTGCTGGATGACCATGAAGGGCGTCATAAGCGGCAAGGACGGCAATTTGCTGGATCCCCAGGGCAAAGCCACCCGGGCGCAGGCTACCGTCATGCTTATGCGGTTCTGCACCATGGGGAGGTAAGGCCGGTTCCCCGGATGTTTTGCGGATGGGACATAATCAAAAAAACCAGGACAGCCAATTTTGGCTGTCCTGGTTTTTCCGCTGTTTACCGGCGTCCGCCGAAGCCGCCGCCCCGGGATCCACCCCCGAAGCCGCCGCCTCTCGATCCGCCGCCAAAGCCGCCTCCGCGGCTCCCGCCGAAGGATCCACCGCCAAAGCTGCCTCCGCGGCTCCCGCCGAAGGATCCGCCGCCAAAGCCGCCTCCGCGGCTCCCGCTGGAGGAACCACCGCCAAAGCCGCCTCCGCGGCCTCCGCCGAAGGATCCGCCGCCAAAGCCGCCTCCGCGGCCTCCGCCAAAGGATCCGCCGCCGAAGCCGCCGCCACGGGAACCGGGCCGTCCCGTAAAGCTGCCGCCCCCAGTCCGGGGCTGTCCGCCGCCTGCCGGAGGCCTGGGCCCGCCGCTGCGGGGCGGGGGAGGCGGCCGGTGACGGAACCAGCGTCCGCCGGGCCGGTGCCAAAACAGGATGGGCCGGTAGACCACCGGCGGCATGGGCATGCCGCCATAGCTGCGGTACCAGCTGCGGTAGCGCATACTGTCAATCAGGCTGCATACAAACACCAGGATCACCAGCAGGATGATCAGCTGCAGGATCAGGCCAAACCCGATTCCCTGGCTGGAACTTTGGGAGGACTGGGAGTAGAAGAAATCCTGATGGATGTGGGAGAACAGGTTGGAAACGCCGGTATCGTACCGGGCCGCTTGAAAGTCCTCATACAGGTAGCTGTCCAGATATGCGGACTCCCGTCCGGAAAAGCGATCGGTGAACCGCCCGCTGGAGAGCAGGTAGCAGTTGCCGGCGGCGGGGTCCATCAGCAGGATGGCGTCGTTCTCCCCCAGTTGCAGCTTTTCCGCCCAGGCCCATGCGGCCTCCTCCAGATCCCCGGCGTTCTCCTCGGAGACCACCGCCAGGATGCTTCCGCCCAGCTGATCCCAGTTGGCGTTGTATAGGCAAAGCGTTTCCTCCGTCCGGTCGGAGAGGAGCCGGGCTTCGTCCACAATATAGGGCCGGAACTCCCCGATAGGCATATCCACCAGACCGGTGTCCGGCGAGACGGCGTCGGGCCGCCGGGAAAGCCCCAGCAGGGAGGCGGCGGCAATGGCAAGTGCCATCACAAGTACCGCCACAGAGCGTTTTTTGAATATCTTCATACCATTCCTCCTCCACGAGGCTGACAGTGTCCGCCGCCCGGCCTGGGCAAGTTCCCGGCAGCCGGGGCAGGCTGAAAAATTTTCCTGCTTCTTTTTTGCCGGGAAAAGGCCTAGAACCGGTATTCACAGGCGATGAAGGCCGTCCGGGCCTTTTGCAGCTTAGATGCGTGAAAAAATCTTGAACTACATCTGGTATTCCCGGGGAAGGGGTGCCTTGCAGGAGGGCAGAGTCCCCGTCTATCCGGCATCCTCCGCCGGTGAGTACAGGGCCTTACTCCCAGCTGACGTCAATAATGGTGCCGTCCTGGAATTCGATATATTCGCTCTTGAGGATGTAATCGGTTTTGCCGATCCGAACCTCCTGGTCACCCACCTTGGTGGTCATAACGTCCCCGGAGGGCGTGGTGGTCTGGGCGGTGAAAATCAGGGAGACATGATCCGGATCCTCCATCCACTGGCCGTTTGGCCCCGGCACGTAGAAGGGCAGCTTCTCCACAGATAGGATTTCCCCGCCCACCAGCTGGCCGGAGGCCATCAGGGGGGAGGGCAGGTGATTCATACAGGTTTCGTACAGTTCCACAGGCACCTCTTCGCATTTAACCTTGTAGGTCACGTTCACAAGGGGGCCCTCCCCGGTCTTCCGGGTAGCCAGCTTGTAGCCCATAAACACCACGATGGCCGCCAAAAGGACCAAGGCGATGACGTCGATGATATTGAATTTTTTCGTTTTTTTCTGTTCCATAGCTTCCTCCATGCCGGATTTCTCAGATTTTTGAATAGGTGGACAATA
The DNA here is from genome assembly GCA_910584995.1 of uncultured Oscillibacter sp. GTDB lineage: Bacteria > Bacillota > Clostridia > Oscillospirales > Oscillospiraceae > Oscillibacter. The sequence continues at coordinate 7,615 of CAJUDW010000013.1, forward strand.
ACCGAAAAGTATTGTATACTATTTTCCGGAAATCCACAAGACCATTTTCACAAAAGGAAGGCCCTTTTCATGAAAGTTATCCATTTAATCAGCGGCGGCGACACCGGCGGGGCGAAAACCCACGTGCTGAGCCTGCTGAACAGCCTCCGCAAGACCATTACCGTCCAGCTGGTGTGCTTCCGGGAGGGCCCCTTCGCCCAGGAGGCCCGGGAGATGGGGATCCCCACCCTTGTTTTCGGCGGGAACAATATCTTCCGCATCCGCAGCCGCCTTATCGGCCTCATCCGGTCGGAAGGCTATCAGATTATCCACTGCCATGGATCCCGGGCCAACATGATTGGCAGCCTCCTGCGGAAGCCCACGGGGCTGCCGGTGGTGACCACTGTCCACAGCGACTATAGGCTGGACTATATGGGCCGTCCCCTCAGCCGTCTGACCTTCGGCAATATCAACGCCCTGGCCCTGCGGCGGCTGGATTACCGCATCGGCGTTTCTGACGCCATGGTAGACTTGCTGATCAGCCGGGGATTCCCGCCGGATACCTTCTATGCCATCTATAACGGCATCGACTACACCCCGGCCCCCAAAATAGGGCCGGAGGGGCGTCTCGCCTATCTCCGTTCCCTGGGGGCCCAGGTGGAGGCGGATTCCGTTGTGGCAGGCATCGCTGCCCGGCTGAACCCGGTGAAGGACATGTCAACCCTCATCCGTGGCTTTGCCGCCGGATATCAGGCCTGCCCCCGCCTCCGTCTGGTCATCGCCGGGGAGGGGGACGACCGGAAACGGCTGGAGGCCCTGGCAAAGGAACTGGGCGTGGAGGGGCAGGTGACCTTCGCCGGCTGGATCAGCGGCATGGACCAGTTCTACGGCGCCCTGGACATCAACGTCCTCACCTCCCTTTCGGAGACCTTCCCCTATGCCCTGACGGAGGGGGCCCGGTTCCACCTGGCCACTGCCGCCACCGCTGTAGGCGGCATCCCCTACCTCATTGACACGGATGTGAACGGATACCTCTTCCGGCCCGGCGACTGGAAGGCCCTGGGGGAGCGCCTGGCGGCCCTAGGCAGCGACGACGCCCTCCGCCGGGAGATGGGGGAGCGGCTCTATGAGAAGGCCTCGGAGAAATTTTCCATCCAGCGGACCGTGGAGACCCAGCTGCATATTTATGAGGAGATCCTCCGCCGCCGGAGCCGCCCCAAGGCCCGGCGGGACGGCGCGGTGATCTGCGGCGCTTACGGCCGGGGGAACGCCGGGGACGACGCTATCCTGGAGGCCATCCTCCGGGAGATGCGGGATATCGACCCGGACATGCCGGTGACGGTCCTCTCCAAGAACCCCAAAAGCACCCGCCTTGCCTACCGGGTGCGGGCGGTGCAGCGGTCCAATTTCCCCGCCTGGTACAGGGCCATGGGGCGGGCCAAACTCTATATCAACGGCGGCGGCAGCCTGATCCAGGACGTGACCTCCCGCCGGTCCCTGTGGTTTTATCTGATGAATATCTGGGCCGCCAAACAGGCGGGCTGCCGGGTGCAGATGTACGGCTGCGGCATCGGCCCCGTGACCCGGGAGAACCACCGGCGGCTGGCCGCCAAGGTGATGAACAGCTGTGTGGACGCCATTACCCTCCGGGAGCCGGACTCCCGGGAGGAACTGCGGTCCATGGGGGTATCCGCGCCGGAGATCTTCCTGACGGCGGATCCGGCTTTGACGCTGCCTCCGGCGCTGCCGGAGCAGACGGACAGCATGCTGCTCCAGGCGGGGATCCCGCCCCGGGGCCGGTATATCGGCTTCGCCCTGCGGAACTGGCCGGGCTTTCCGGAAAAGGCCCCGGTGTTTGCCGCCGCCGCCCGCCGGGCCTATGAGGTTTACGGCCTTACGCCGGTATTTGTGTCGGTGGAGAAGCATCTGGACGCCGCTGCCGGACGGCTGGCAGCCCGGGGCCTGGAGGGTATCCCCCATTACTTCCTGGATGACGCCGGGGAGGCCGGCACCATCATCGGGGCACTGTCCCGGATGGAGGCGGTGATCTCCATGCGGCTCCACGCGCTGATTTTTGCCGCAGGGCAGGGCGTCCCGCTGGTAGGCGTTGTGTACGATCCCAAGGTCTCCGCCTTCCTGCGGTATATCGGCCAGGAACTGTTTATGGATCTGGGAGATATCACGGCGGAAAGCCTGGCGGCAATGCTTGACCGGGCCGTGGAACAGGCAGCCGCCCAGTCCGGGGCGGTGGCCCGCCTCCGGGATATGGAGCGGGGCAATGTGGAGACTGCCCGCCGCCTGCTTGAGGCAGGGGACGGATGTATACGGGCGGAATAAGCCAGGTAAACAATTTGGTTCTCTGTTCGTGGAAAAGGCGGCTATTTTAGCGGTTTTTCTGTTGATTTCACGGTTTAAAATAAAAAATTTCCAAAATTGTTTGACTTTTTTCCAGATTCCGTATATACTTTTTTCGAGGAAATACAAGGAGAGAGCACAGTTCCGGATCCATCTGCGTTTGAAAGGGGAGAAGGCGGCGTCCCCGCCGTTTTCCCGGGGCCCGGAACGTAAGGAGATATTATGGATCAAATCTTGGTGATTGACGACAGCCCGGTTCAGGCGGAGTTTTTGCGTTCCCTGCTGGTGGAGAATTACGAAGTGACGATTTGCTCCACGGCGGCGGAGGGCCTGGAAAAGGCAAAAAACGGCGGGTTCTCTTTGATCCTGCTGGATATTATCATGCCGGATATGGACGGGTTCACCATGCTGCGGGAACTTCAGGAGACAGCCGTCACCAAATATGTGCCGGTGATCCTGATTACCAGCCTCTCGGACGTGCAGAACGAGGAGCGGGGCCTTGCTATGGGGGCGGTGGATTACATCACTAAGCCCTTCAGTCCCACCATTGCCCGGGCCAGGGTCAATACCCACATCCGGCTCTATCACTACCAGTCTCAGTTCCGCAGGCAGGCCATGGTGGACGAACTCACCGGCATCGCCAACCGCCGCCGCTACGAGGAGGACAGCGTGATCCGCTGGCGGGAGGCCATGGCCCTGGGGCTGCCTTTCTCTATCTGCATGTTTGACATCGATAAATTCAAACTCTATAACGATACCTACGGCCACCCTGCCGGGGACAAGGTGATTGCCTCCGTGGCCCGGCAGGCCGCCGCCTATTTCCAGCGGGCCACGGACTTCCTGGCCCGGTACGGCGGAGAGGAGTTTGTGGCGATCCTCATTGGCAACGACGCCGGGTCTGCCTTCGCCCTCATGCGGCAGATCCGCAAGGCCATTGAGGATTTGCAGATACCTGCCAGTTCCCCGGTATCCCCCTGGGTCACGGTCAGCATGGGAGGCGTTACCCTGACGCCAAAAAAAGGGGATTCCTACGATACATATTTGAAAATCGCCGATACCATGTTGTACGATGCCAAGAATATGGGCAGGAATATGGTGATCTGGTCCGACGCCGGACGGCGGCAGTGGGTGGAGGATAAGGGAACCCCCACCCCGGAGGAAGAGGCGTAAAGGCTCCGGCGGCCCCTTTAGGGGCCGCCGGAGTTCCGGCAATTGCGCCAATTCCCGCTGCCGCAGGCGTATTCCCGGTGTACAGCAAAAAAGATTTCGATTTGGTAGGGAGTGTATTTTGAGAACCTGGGGATGATGGAAGGGAGAGGCGGGAAGCCGGCTTCGGCGGGCGGCCATCCGGCGTGAGGCTTCAGGCCGGGAGTGCGCCAGGGGCGGAGATTTCCGTTTTCCTGTTGACATCTGCCGGAAAATCCGATATAGTGGGCTGGGTTAAAACAACCAGCCCGATGGTTTCCGTCAGCCCGGCCGCATTTTTGCCGGGCCCCAGCGGAACCTGTCACACGGCGAGGAAGAGGAAGAGTACCCGTCACGGCCCTGCCCAGAGAGCCCCTGTCTGCTGAAAAGGGGAGAGGGCCCGGCGGAGGAATACACCTTGGAGCCGGCGGCCCAACGGCAGTACGCCCAGTAGGTTCGCTCCGGGAGCGCCCGTTACCGCGCAGGAGTGCCCTCCGGCACTTCGTGAGGCCGCCGCCGCGAGGGGGCGGTAAATACAGAGGTGGTACCGCGTACAGGCCCGGCTATCCGGCAAGTTCGCCCTCTGTCCCCAGGGACAGGGGGTTTTTGCGTCCCATATTTGAAAAAAGGAGCGATTGAACATGGGAATTTACGAGGAACTGACGGCCCGGGGCCTCATCGCCCAGGTGACGGACGAGGGGCAGATCCGGGATTTGGTGAACAACGGGAAGGCTACGTTCTATATCGGCTTTGACTGCACGGCGGACAGCCTCCATGTGGGCCACTTTATGGCTCTCTGCCTGATGAAGCGGCTCCAGATGGCGGGGAACCGGCCCATCGCCCTTATCGGCGGCGGCACCACCATGATCGGCGACCCCTCCGGCCGCACGGACATGCGGAAGATGCTGACTAAGGAGGATATCGACCACAATGCCGCCTGTTTCAAGCGGCAGATGGAGCGGTTCATCGAATTCGGGCCCGATAAGGCCCTTATGCTGAACAACGCCGACTGGCTGCTGGGCCTGAACTACGTGGAACTGCTGCGGGAGGTGGGCGCCTGCTTCTCCGTCAACAACATGCTGCGGGCGGAGTGCTACAAGCAGCGGATGGAAAAGGGCCTCAGCTTCCTGGAATTTAACTATATGATCATGCAGTCCTACGACTTTTACCACATGTTCCAGCACTACGGCTGCAACATGCAGTTCGGCGGCAACGACCAGTGGAGCAACATGCTGGGAGGCACGGAACTGATCCGGCGGAAATTGGGGAAGGACGCCCACGCCATGACCATCACCCTCCTGCTGAACAGCGAGGGGAAGAAGATGGGCAAGACCGCCGCCGGGGCGGTGTGGCTGGATCCCAACAAGACCACCCCCTACGATTTCTACCAGTACTGGCGGAACGTGGAGGATGCGGACGTGATGAAGTGCATCCGGATGCTGACCTTCCTGCCCCTGGAGCAGATTGACGAGATGGACGGCTGGGAGGGCAGCCAGCTGAACCAGGCCAAGGAACTCCTGGCCTATGAACTGACCAAGCTGGTCCATGGCCCGGAGGAAGCGGAGAAGGCCCGGGAGACCGCCAAGGGCCTCTTCTCCGGCGGCGGCTCTGCCGCCAACATGCCCGCCACAGAACTGCCTGCCGCCGCCTTTGAGAACGGGCAGATCAACATTATCGGCCTGCTGACGGCCTGCGGCCTGTGCGCCTCCAACGGGGAGGCCCGGCGGCTGGTTCAGCAGGGAGGCGTGGCTGTCAGTGACAAAAAAGTAACGGATATTGCCGCCGCCTTTGACCAGGGCGATTTTGCCGGCGAGGGCGTTGTCATCAAGAAGGGGAAAAAGGTGTTTCACCGGGCATACACGAAGGCATAAAACGGTAACGCGGGGAGGGTGATCCCTCTCCGCGTTTTATCATGATGTTGTAGCGGCGGAATTTTGCCCTTCCTACCAGTCATGGCGGGCTGTAGAAAGCCCTGTTTTTTGAAAAGCATCTGCCACGGCATCAATACGGCGGAAACAATCGGAATCTGTCAGATCCTGATTATCTTAAATCCTTTTGATATCTGCAATCAACATGAAAGCTTGATTTTCCGCTGCCAGTTGAAGTTCTACGGGACTTGGAGAATTCAGAAATTCCAGGGACAGTTTCCCGATGGCATATGTATAGAGTTCGAGCAAAACTTGTTGGTTCATGTTTATCACCTCATTGCCATTATGGGTCAAAATAGCCCTAATTAAAATAGGTCAATTTGCCATAATAGTGCAGGGTGATTTTGTGACCAGGCTGAAAGCTTTGCGGAAAGCGCGGAATTTTTCTCAAATCAAAATGCAGATGCTCACCGGGATTGACCAGAGCGACTATTCCAAAATCGAGACCGGGGAGAGGGGCATGTCCTTTGAGCAGTGCCGGAGGAGCGCCCTGGCGCTGGATACCAGCATGGACTACCTGGCGGGCCTGACGGATGATCCCGCCCCTTATCCCCGCAGGCCTGCGTGAGGGCCTGCACTGTCCATAAGACAGAAAAACACCCCGCCGCTGTTAAACAGCGGCGGGGTTCAGCGTGTCAAAAAAGTGGCTGCGCTACTTTTTTGTGTAAGCTTTTACTTCGCTCTGCGCCTTGGTTGTGCGCTTATGGCGCACAATTCCACACTCCCTCCGGGGAAAATAATTGAACTGTATTTCGCGCCTGCGGGCGCGAAATTTCTGCGAGTTGCTGTATCAGCAGATGCCTGCGTGGGGAACGGTACTTACCGTCAACCAGCTTGAAAAGAGCCAAATAGATATTTTGACAGCGGGAACCGCAGCAGACAGGCGGCACGGCAGACAGGCAAAACACCTTCCCCTAGTGGGGGCCCTTATACAGGCTTCCCAAAATACCGGACACCCCTTTTGCGGCGGAACCGGTTTCCGCAGGGGGATCCGGGCTAAGCCCGATCCTCCAGCATCCCACTGTACTGTGACCGGAAGCTGTCAAAGGTCCCCTCGTCCAGGGCCTGCCGGATGCGGGCGGTAAGTTCGTTGTAGAAGTACAGGTTGTGCAGTACCGCCAGCCGCAGGGCCAGCACTTCGTCCGCTTTGAAGAGGTGGCGCAGATAGGCCCGGGAGAACTGGCGGCAAACGGGACAGCCGCAGCTTTCGCTGATGGGCGCGTCCGCCGCTGCGTGCTTTTCGTTGAGAATGTTGACGGTGCCCTCCCAGGTGAAGAGTTTTCCGTGGCGGCCGTTCCGGGAGGGCATGACGCAGTCGAAGAAATCAATGCCCCGGGCCACGCCTTCAATGATGTTGCTGGGGGTACCCACCCCCATGAGATACCGGGGTTTTTCCCGGGGCATGAAGGGTTCCACCACGTCGATGGTGTCGTACATCACCTGGGTGGGCTCTCCCACAGCCAGGCCGCCGATGGCGTAGCCGTCGCAGTCCAGCTTTGCGATTTCCCGCATGTGCCAGGCCCGGAGATCCGGATATGTGGCGCCCTGGTTGATGCCAAAGAGCATCTGCCGGGGATTCACGGTGTCCGGCAGGCTGTTCAGCCGGTCGTGTTCCGCCTTGCACCGCTCCAGCCACCGGAAGGTGCGCTCACAGGAGGCCTTGGCGTAGTCGTATGCCGCCGGGTTTTCTACGCACTCGTCGAAGGCCATGGCCACGTCGCTGCCCAGGTTGGACTGGATCTGCATGGATTCCTCCGGCCCCATGAAGATTTTCTGCCCGTCGATATGGGAGGAGAAATAGACCCCCTCCTCTTTGATTTTCCGGAAGGAGGCCAGGGAAAATACCTGGAAGCCGCCGGAGTCCGTCAAGATCGGCCCGTCCCACCGCATAAACTTGTGGAGGCCCCCCAGCTGCCGGATAAGCCGGTCGCCGGGGCGCAGGTGGAGGTGGTAGGTATTGCTCAGTTCGATTTGGCAGCCCACTTCCTTCAGGTCGTAGGCGGATACGCCGCCCTTAATGGCCCCCTGGGTGCCTACGTTCATGAACACGGGGGTTTGGACCTGGCCGCCGTGGGCGCAGGTGAACACGCCCCGCCGGGCGCGGCCCTGGGTTTTCAGCACGTTGAACACAGAAAATCTCCTTTATTTAATGGGAATGAAAAAACTGGTTTGGGCTCCGCCTTCCGCCGGGGCGGCGGATCCTTTTTGGGAATACCTGCCGCAGCCGGGCTGCTGCCGGAAGGGCAGGTTAAGGCCAGAAAATGCCTCCTGTCAGGAAATGAACATGGCGTCCCCGAAGGAGAAGAAGCGGTACTGCTCTGCCACCGCCTCCCGATACGCCGCCAGCACGTTTTCCCGTCCGGCAAAGGCGGACACCAGCATGATCAAGGTGCTCTCCGGCAGGTGGAAGTTGGTGACAAGGGCGTCCATGGCCTTGAAGCGGTAGCCGGGATAGATATAGATATCCGTCCAGCCGGCGGAGGGCTCCACATGCCCGTCCTCCGCCGCCCAGGACTCCAGGGTCCGGCAGGAGGTGGTGCCCACACAGATGACCCGCCCGCCACGGGCCTTGGTGCGGTTGACGAGTTCCGCAGTCTCCGGGGGGATGACGCAGTATTCGCTGTGCATCTCGTGGTCGGTAATCTGCTCCTCCTTGACGGGCCGGAAGGTGCCCAGGCCCACATGGAGGGTGACATAGCCTGTCTCCACGCCCTGCCTCCGGAGGGTTTCCAACAGGGCGGGGGTGAAATGGAGGCCCGCCGTGGGGGCGGCGGCGCTGCCGGGAACCTTGGAATAGACGGTCTGGTACCGCTCCCGGTCCTGAAGTTCCTCCTTGATATAGGGGGGCAGGGGCATTTTGCCCAGCTGCTCCAACACCTCCAGGAAGATGCCCTGGTAGTTGAACCGGACCAGCCGGTTGCCGCCGGTGGTTTCGCCGGTGATCTCCCCGGTCAGCTGCCCGTCCCCGAAAGAGACCTGCGCCCCCGGCCGCAGCTTCCGGCCGGGCCGCACCAGGCACTCCCAGGTCCGGTCTCCCCGGTCAATCAGGAGCAAAACCTCGCAGGCCCCGCCCCCAGGCAGGCGCTGGCCCAGAAGCCGGGCGGGGAGAACCCGGGAGTCGTTGAGAATCAGGCAGTCCCCGGGGCGCACCAGTTCCGGCAGGTCGTAGAAGCGGCGGTGGGCGGTTTCGCCGGTCCGCCGGTCCAGGGTCATGAGACGGGAGGCGTCCCGCCGTTCCAGGGGGGTCTGGGCAATCAGTTCTTTGGGCAGGTCATAGTAAAAATCGCTGGTTTTCATGGTACTCCTGTTCCTCACGCAATGGTGACATCCGTATAATAGAACCGCAGAATCTCCTCATAGCCGTAGCCCATCTCTGCCATGGCTTTTGCGCCGTACTGGCTCATGCCCACGTTATGGCCGTTGCCCGCGCCGGTGATGGTGAAGGTGCCGTCGCTGGAGTGTCCCCGGATAGGGGCCGTGGCGGCGGAGCCGGAGGCGGTGACCGGCGCGGTCCCGGAGGAGGTGAGGGCGGAGGCGGAATCCCCGTTGAGGACGCCCTGATACCCGCTGCCGGAGATGACGGATACACCGTCCAGGGAGGGCAGGCAGGTGTTCCCGTTATTCACGTACACACCGCCGCTGCTGCCAGTGGTCCCGGCGCTGCTGCCGTTGATGTCAAACCGCATACTGCGGACGGATTTGTTGTAGGTGCTGCTGTAGAAAATGCTGCTGCACATGTTGCCGGTAAATTTCCGGGTGCCGGAGGTACCCTCAAAGGTGACTTCCTTCACGTTTCCGGCAGGGGTGTAGGCGGAGATGTACACGTCTGTCACCGTGCCTACGGAATAACCCTTCTGATCCAGGATCCAGGAGAGTTCCGCGGCGGTGTAGGTGACGGAGTAGCGGTAGTTGGGAATGGAGGTCCTGGCCTCATAGGGATCTTCTTTGCCAATGAGATACCCCTTTTCCCCGCCAAAGACGTTGACGGAACTCTCCGTAGCGCCGCCGTTGGAGGCATGGTACACTGCGTCCCGCACCAATGCGCCGTTGTAGTAGAGGCAGAGGCCCGCCGTTTCCTCCACTGCCTGGTCGCTGGCGGCGCTGGGGGAAGCCCCGCTGCTGTTCCCCAGGCCGTAGTAGACCTGGCAGTCGCTGCCGTTGCACACGTCGAACCCGTAAAGGCTCTGGTGCTTGGAGGCGCCGCAGACAAAGGTCCGGGCGCAGACCGCCTGGGCCGCCAAGGCCTCCTGGGGCCAGTCGCCGCCCATCTCATAAGGGATGACGCCCTTCACATAATCCTCCAGATCTACCACGTTGATGACGTTCAGGTTTCCTCCGCTGCTCCGGTCGTACGCAAAAGCCCCGGCGTAGCGGCGGTTTTTGAACCAGGCGGCACTGCTGCCCCGGAAGCTGTCGGGACGGATGCCCAGGCACAGGGATTCCCCCCCGTCAAACTCAAAGAGGATTTCCTCAGTGCGGGTGACGGTGACAATGACGCCGGAAACGGACTGGGCCGGGACGCCCCCGATCTGATCGCAGGCGTTCTGAGCCTCGCCGAAGCTGGAGTAGCTGCCGCAGCGGACCACGTAGGCCCCGTTGATCCAGGCGGGATAGCCTCCCTTTGAGGAGGCAAAGTCCGCCGCCTCCTCAAAGCTGCCGAACCCGTCGAACTGGGCGTGCCAGCCGCCCAGGAAACGGTAGCCGCCGGAGGGAATGTCCGGGGAATAGGCGCCGGAGCCGTTCATATAGATGTCCCCGGCGGCGGTCATGGAAATCTGGGTGTGCTCTGTCCGCCCCAGAGGGATGAATTCCCGGTTTTTATCGAAATAGCCGAAGTCAAAGCCGCCGCCCAGATCGTTTTCCAGGTTGGCGGAGTAGAGGGCGCTGGAGCCGAAATACAGCCCCACCTTCACTGTGTCCCGATCTGCGGCGGCGGCGGGGACGGTTGCCGCCCGGAACAAGATTACCAGGAACAAGGTTGTCCAAAACAGTTTTTTCATGAAACCTCCCTATAGGCCCGGCCTTGACGGAACGAGGAAAGTGTGCTATTATACGTACAAATGTCCGCCTTAGAAGTACAGCCCCCGGTACGCACCAAAAAAGCTGCCACATGGGATTTATTATAGTACAAACCGGCGGCAGAATCAACCAAAAATCGGCGCGGAGGGGGCGGAGCCAAATTTCCGCCTCCCCGCCCTCACCAAGTTTTAGGAGGTAACATACGATGAAACAGTATCACGTGGGCGTCATCGGCGCCACGGGCATGGTGGGCCAGCGGTTTGTCACGCTGCTGGCGGAGCATCCTTGGTTCCGGCTAACGGCCGTGGCCGCCAGCGCCCGCAGCGCCGGGAAGACCTATGAGGAGGCGGTGTCCTCCCGCTGGGCTATGGAGGCCCCCCTGCCGGAGGGCGCGAAAAACCTGGTTGTGCTGGACGCGGAGGCCGGCGCGGAGCAGCTGGCGGCCCAGGTGGACTTCTGCTTCTGCGCCGTGGATATGGGCAAGGAGGAGATCCGGGCCCTGGAGGAGCGGTACGCCAAGCTGGAGTGCCCCATCGTCTCCAACAACTCCGCCAACCGCTGGACCCCCGACGTGCCCATGGTGGTGCCGGAGATCAACGGGGATCACCTGGCTGTCATTGAGGCCCAGCGCCGCAGGCTGGGGACGAAGAGGGGCTTTGTGGCCGTGAAGTCCAACTGCTCCCTGCAAAGCTACGTCCCCGCCCTGCATCCGCTGCTGAAATATGGCCTGGATCGGGCGTTGGTCTGCACCTATCAGGCCATCTCCGGTGCGGGAAAGACCTTCCAGCGGTGGCCGGAGATGGTGGATAACTGCATCCCCTACATCGGCGGCGAGGAGGAGAAGAGCGAGCGGGAGCCCCTGAAGCTGTGGGGCAGCATCCAAGAGGATGGGATTGTCCCGGCGGCGGGCCCCGCCATCACCGCCCAGTGCTTCCGGGTGGCCTGCCAGGACGGCCATATGGCGGCGGTGTTCATGAAGTTCCGGGAGGGGGCGAAGCCCTCCATGGAGCAGATCAAGGCGGACTGGGCCAATTTCCGGGGCCTGCCCAAGGAACTGGGCCTTCCCTCCGCCCCTAAGCAGTTCCTTCACTATTTCGAGGAGCCGGATCGGCCCCAGACCCGTCTGGACCGGAACCTGGAGGGAGGCATGGCCGTGTCCCTGGGCCGCCTCCGGGAGGACTCCCAGTACGATTACAAGTTTGTGGGCCTGTCCCACAACACCCTCCGGGGCGCCGCGGGCGGCGCCGTGCTGCTGGCGGAACTGCTTTGCGCAAAGGGGTATATGGAGGCCCGGTAAGATACAAAAGACAGCGGGCGCCGGATCGGCGTCCGCTGTTCCGCATTTTTTTCTGGAAAAGGGGTATTTTATGCGAACTCCCATCTTCACAGGCTCAGGCGCAGCCATTGTCACGCCGTTTTCCGGCGGCGAAGTGGATCTGCCTGCCCTGAAGCGGCTTTTGGACTTCCAGCTGGAGAACGGCACCGATGCCATCATCGCCTGCGGCACCACCGGCGAGGCCTCCACCATGACGCGGCAGGAGCGGATGCGGGTCATCGCCTGCTGCGCGGAGCATGTAAACGGCCGGGTGCCGGTAATCGCCGGATCCGGTTCCAACTCCACGGAGGTGGCGGTGGAACTGTCCAAGGACGCAGAGCGGGCCGGGGCCGATGGGCTGCTGCTTGTGACGCCATACTACAACAAGGCCAGCCAGCAGGGGCTGATCCGCCACTACGAACGGATTGCCGGGGCGGTGTCCCTGCCCTGCATCCTCTACGACGTTCCCTCCCGCACCGGGGTCCGGATTGCGCCGGAGACCTACCGGGAACTGGCGAAGCATGAAAATATCCTGGGGGTGAAGGAGGCCGGGGGGAACCTGGGGGATATCCAGCGGACCCGGAACCTCTGCCCGGAGGACTTCTATATCTGGTCCGGCAATGACGATGAGACCACCGCCATCTGCGCCCTGGGGGGCGTGGGGGTGATCTCCGTGGCGGCCAACGTCATCCCGGCGGAGATACATACCCTGGTGCGGCTGTGCCTGGACAATGACTTTGCCGCGGCGGGAAAACTCCAGCTGTACATCAAGGATCTCTGCGACACCCTCTTCTGCGAGGTGAACCCCATCCCGGTGAAAACGGCATTGAATCTGCTGGGCCGGGAGGCGGGGGAACTGCGGCTGCCCCTGTGCCCGCCGGAGGGAGGGAACCTGGAACGCATCCGGCGGACGCTGGCCCAATACGCCCTGCTGCCGCCGGAGCCGTAAACAGCCTTTCCGCCTTGACTTTCCCCGGCACGTATGGTATACTTTCCCTCGGTAAAAAACGCCCCAAGGGCGGAACCTTTGCAAAGATCAGAAAACAACAGATGGGAGACAACGATTATGGAAAGAATCAAGACCCTGGAGACCCGCAACCTCTGCGAGAGCGCCAAGCACGGCGGCTGCGGCGAGTGCCAGACCTCCTGCCAGTCCGCCTGCAAGACTAGCTGCGGCGTCGCCAATCAGAAGTGCGAGAACGCCGGTAAGTAACCGGGAACCGCATCAGTTTTCGTGAAAAACGCCGCCGGCAGGCGGCGCTTTTTCCGTATGGGAGGAATTATGGTACATCAGTATCAACTAAACGGCTGCAATATTGTGCTGGACGCCTGTTCCGGCTCCATCCATGTGGTGGACGAGGTGGCTTACGACGTGATCGCCCTCTTCCAGGATCACACCCCCGGTGAGATTACCGCCGCGCTGCTGGAGAAATACCGGGAACGGCCGGACGTGACGGAGGAGGAACTGCGCCGGTGCATCGCCGACGTGCAGGGACTGAAAGACGCCGGGAAACTCTTCTCCCCGGATACCTTCCGGGAGATTGCCGGGGAACTGAAGGAGCGGTCCGGCGACGTGGTGAAGGCCCTGTGCCTCCACGTGGCCCATACCTGCAACCTGGACTGCGCCTACTGCTTCGCCAGCCAAGGCAAGTACCACGGGGAGCGGGCGGTGATGCCCTTCGAGGTGGGGAAGCAGGCACTGGACTTCCTGATCCAGAACTCCGGTTCCCGGCGGAACCTGGAGGTGGACTTCTTTGGCGGCGAGCCCCTGATGAACTGGGAGGTGGTCAAGCAGCTGGTGTCCTACGCCAGGGGGCAGGAGGGGCCCCATCAAAAGCATTTCCGCTTTACCCTTACCACCAACGGGGTGCTGCTGGACGATGAGGTCATTGAATTCGCCAACCGGGAGATGGATAACGTGGTGCTGTCCCTGGACGGGCGGAAGGAGATCCACGACCGTCTCCGGGTGGACCGGGCAGGGAGGGGCAGCTACGACCGCATTGTCCCGAAATTCCAGAAGCTTGTGGAGGCCCGGGGCGGGAAAAACTATTATATGCGGGGTACCTTCACCCATGCCAACCCGGATTTCACAGAGGACGTGTTCCACATGGCGGATCTGGGCTTCACGGAACTGAGCATGGAGCCGGTGGTCTGTGCCCCCGGCGACCCGGCCGCCCTGACGCCGGAGGATCTGGAAACGGTAAAGGGGCAGTACGAGATCCTGGCCAAGGACATGCTCCTCCGGGAAAAAGAGGGGAAACCCATCACCTTCTACCACTACATGCTGGATCTCACCGGAGGGCCCTGCGTCTATAAGCGGGTCTCCGGCTGCGGCTCCGGCACGGAGTATATGGCCGTTACCCCCTGGGGGGATCTATACCCCTGCCACCAGTTTGTGGGGGAGGAGGCCTACAAGCTGGGGGATGTGTGGCAGGGCGTCACCAATACGGCCCTGCGGGAGTCTTTCCGGGCCTGCAACGCCTACTCCCGGCCGGAGTGCGGGGACTGCTGGGCCAAGCTGTACTGCTCCGGCGGCTGCGCCGCCAACGCCTACCACGCCACGGGCTCTATCCAGGGGGTCTACGCCACCGGCTGCGAACTCTTTAAGAAGCGGGTGGAGTGCGCTATTATGATGAAGGCCGTCCAGGCGGGACTGGGGCAATGAACACCCCCCTGGCGGATTTTGTCCGGGCCTATGCCGGAAAAGGCGTGTCCCGGTTCCATATGCCGGGCCACAAGGGGAAGGGCCCCTTGGGCTGTGAGGCCTGGGACATCACGGAGATTGCCGGGGCGGACTCCCTGTATGAGGCCTCCGGCATCATCGCGGAGAGCGAGGCCAACGCCGCCGCCCTCTTCGGCTCCGGGGCCACCTTTTATTCCACGGAGGGCTCCAGCCAGTGTATCCGGGCCATGCTGTATCTGGCCCTGGCGGAACGTCCCGCCGGGACGCCGCCGGTGGTGCTGGCCGCCCGGAATGTCCACAAATCCTTTCTCTACGCCGCCGCCCTGCTGGGCTTTGAGCCGGTCTGGCTTTGGCCGGAGGAGGGGGCAGGTTCCCTCTGCGCCTGTCCCGTCACGGCATCGGGCCTGGAAAAGGCCCTGGACGCGCTGCCGGCCCCCCCTGCCGCCGTATACATCACCAGCCCGGACTATCTGGGAGGCATGGCGGACATGGCTGCCCTGGCGGAGGTCTGCCGCCGCCGGGGGACGCTGCTGCTGGCGGACAACGCCCACGGGGCATATCTCCGTTTCCTGGAACCCTCCCGGCACCCACTGGATCTGGGGGCGGATCTCTGCTGCGACTCCGCTCACAAGACCCTTCCGGTCCTGACCGGCGGGGCGTATCTCCATATCTCCAAAACCGCCCCCGCCGCCCTGCGGGAAAGGGCCAGGGGGGCACTGGCCCTTTTCGGCTCCACCAGCCCCTCCTATCTTATCCTGTCTTCCCTGGATCTCTGCAACCGCTGCCTGGCGGAGGAATACGGGACGCTTCTGGCGGAAACCATAGAACAGCTGGCGGGGGTGAAAGCCCGCCTGTGGGAAAAGGGATGGAAACTGTCCCCCTCCGATCCCCTGCGGCTGACGGTGGATGCCGCCGCCTCCGGCTGGGCCGGGGAGGAACTGGCGGACCGCCTCCGCCGGGGGGGCGTGGAGCCGGAGTACGCCGATCCGGACTATCTGGTGCTGATGGCGTCCCCCGGCAACAGCGGCGCGGACTGGGCTGCCGTTTTGGAGGCTCTGGGGGAGGGCTGCCGTCCCGGCAGGCCCCGCCTGCCCCTGCCCCAGGCCAGGGGGGAGCGGGCCATGTCCCCCCGTCAGGCGGTGCTGTCCCCCCAGGAGGATGTCCCGGCGGAGGAGAGCCTGGGCCGTATCTGCGGCGGGCCCACGGTATCCTGCCCGCCTGCCGTGCCCATTGCTGCCGCCGGGGAGCGGATTGGCCCGGAGGCTCTGGCCCTGTTCCGGCGGTACGGCGTGGGGCGTGTGGACGTTGTGAAGGAGGAAACCCCATGAAGGATATGGAAATTGAGCGGAAATTCAAAGTGAAGCGGCTGCCGGAGAATTTGGAACAGTATCCTCTGCGCCGCCTGGAGCAGGGGTATCTCTCCACCGGCCCGGTGGTGCGGGTACGGCGGGACAATGAGGACTATTACCTCACCTACAAGGGCGCAGGCGCCATGGCCAAGGAGGAGCACAACCTGCCCCTGACGGAGAAGGCTTACCGGCATCTCCTGGCCAAGGCCGACGGCCTGGTGATCCGGAAGAGCCGCTACTGCCTGCCCTGCGGGCCCTATACCATTGAACTGGATATTTTTGACCCGCCCCTCAGCCCCCTTGTGGTGGCGGAGGTGGAATTCCCCACGGAAGAGGAGGCCCTGGCTTTCCGGCCCCCGGACTGGTTTGGGGAGGAGGTCACCTATGACCGGGCCTACAGCAACGCCAGCCTCAGCAAAACCGCGCCGGGGGAAAGAGAAAGAATTTGAATTTCCCATTGTGATATACTATAATTAGGGAAAAGCGTGAAGATATGGGATTTGCCGGGGAGAGATTCCCGGGCTGCCGGGAGGGGCGGCTTTGCAAACCTGATGCCCCGCAAGAAAGGCACCGTGTCCCCGCCCCCTGCGGATTCCGTATCTTCACGCTTCGTTTCAAGGCTTTTATACCGACTATATCAAATAAAGGAGCTGAGACCAGTGACCAGAACCAAGCTGGCCGAGGGGATCTACTTCACCTACCTGCCGGCCAGGAAATTCAAAACCAGCCTGCTCTCCGCCCAGTTCGTCACCCCCCTGGACGAGGAGACCGCCTCCGCCAACGCTCTGATCCCCGCCGTCCTGCGCCGGGGCACCGTGGCCTGCCCGGATCTGGGCGCGCTGGCTGCCCGGCTGGACCGCCTCTACGGCGCCCGCATTGACTGCACCGTCCGGAAAAAGGGGGAGAACCAGTGTGTGGGCTTTGTGGCCAGCTTTATTGACGACAGCTATGTGCCGGACGGGGAACGGCTTCTGGAGCCGGTGTCGGCCCTGCTGGGTGAACTGATCTGCGACCCGGCCACAGAGGGCGGCCGCTTCGTCCCCGCCTATTTTGAAAGCGAAAAGCTGAACCTCATCGACGCCATCCGCAGCCTCATCAACGACAAGCGGGACTACGCCGACCGCCGCCTTCTCCAGGAACTCTGCGCCGGGGAGGCTTACGGTGTCTCCCGGCTGGGGGAGGAGCGGTCCGCAGGGAAACTCCAGGCCAAGAAGCTGTTCGAACAGTACCGCCGCCTGATTGGCTCTGCCCGGCTGGAACTCTTTTACAACGGCAGCGCCGATCAAGAGCGGGTGGAGCAGGCCCTCCGGTCCGCCCTGGCCACCCTGCCCCGGCGGGAGGAACGGCCCGTGTCCGCTTCCCGGCCCCATCCGGCCCGGAAAGAGATCCGCACCGTTACCGAGGAACTGGACGTCACCCAGGGGAAGCTGGGCATGGGCTTCGCCTGTACCAGCAGTGACCACGCCGCCATGCTGCTGGGCAACACCCTTTTCGGCGGCAGCAGCAATTCAAAACTCTTCCTGAACGTCCGGGAGAAGCTGTCCCTCTGTTACTACGCCTCCTCTGCCTATCACCGGCAGAAGGGGCTCATCACCGTTTCCTCCGGTATTGAGTTTGCTGATTACCGGCGGGCTTACGACGAGATCATGGCCCAGCTGGAGGCGGTCCAGCGAGGGGATCTGGAGGACTGGGAGTTCCAGGGGGCCCAAAGCACCCTCCTGAACGCCTACGCCTCCATGGGGGACTCCCAGGGGAAGCTGGAGAACTTCTATCTGGGCCAGGCGGCTACCGGCCAGGCAGAGACCCCGGAGGATCTGGCGGGGCAGGTCCGGGAGGCCACCCAGGAGCGGGTCTTCGCGGCGATGAAAACGGTGTCCCTGGACACGGTCTATTTCCTGCGGGGAAAGGAGGCGGCGGAATGAATCAGCGGTTCTATACCCGTTTAGGGGAGTCTGTCTGGCAGGAGCGCCTGCCCAACGGCCTGGAGATCCGGGTGGTGCCCAAGCCGGGCTTCGCCAAGAAATACGCCTTTTTCGCCACCCGCTACGGCGGCATGGATACCCGCTTCCAGCTGGAGGGCCGCTGGCTGGACACTCCCGCCGGCATTGCCCACTACCTGGAACACAAGATGTTTGACACCAAGGAGGGCAACGCCCTCCAGCGGCTGGCCCAGAACGGCGCGGAGCCCAACGCCTTTACGGCCAATGCCATGACCGGCTACTATTTCTCCTCCACGGAGCATTTTATCGAGAACCTGGAGATCCTGCTCTCCTTTGTCTCCGTCCCCTATTTCACCGACGGGAGCGTGGCCAAGGAGCAGGGCATCATCGGCCAGGAGATCCGCATGATTGAGGACAGCCCCGACTGGCAGCTGTACACCCGCATGATGAAGGCCCTCTACAGCGCCAGCACCGCCCGGACCTCCATCGCCGGGACGGTGGAGAGCATCTCCCACATCACCGCCCAGACCCTGTACGACTGCCACAAGGCCTTTTATACCCCCTCCAATATGATCCTGACGGTGGTGGGGGATGTGGATCCCATCATGGTTGCGGACACCGCCCGCCATATCCTGCCCCAGGAGGGAGGCCCCGCCGTTCCCCGGGACTACGGTGCGGAGCCGGAAACGGTGGCGGAGAAGGAGACAAGCCTTGCCATGGAGGTCTCCATGCCCCAGTTCCTGGTGGGCTTCAAGTGCCGCCCGGTGGAGAAGGACTATCTGCGGACGGTGATCCTGGGGGGCATTGCCTGCGACGTGCTGCTGGGGGATTCCAGCCCCCTGTACCTGCGGCTCTACGGGGAGGGGAAGATCAACGCCAGCTTCGGCGGGGACTTCGAGGTCCTGCCGGGCATTGCCTGCTTCTACGCCGGAGGCGACTGCAAGGATCCCCGGGCTGTAGCAGCGGAGATTCAGGAGGAGGCCCGCCGCCTGGCCCGGGAGGGCGTGGACGGCGAGTTCTTCCAGCAGGTCCGCAAGGCCGCCTTCGGCGCTCAGCTGCGGAGCCTGAATTCTTTCGAAAGCATTGCTGTGTCCCTGACGGAGGGATATTTCAACGGTTATGACCCCCTCCGGTTCCCTCAGGTGTTTGACAGCCTGACTAAGGAGGACGTGGAGGCGTTTTTGCGGGAGAACATCGCAGAAGAGCGGTCCGCCCTCTCGGAGATTGTCCCCAAGGGGACGTAAGACAGAAAGAAGCGGGGGAGGCCCTCTCCCGCCCCGTCAGACAGAAAGGAAGAATGACCTTTGCAGGCTTTAAAGAATATGCCCATCAGCTTTCCGGGCCTCTTCGGGGACTGGGAGTTCAATCCGGATCCTATCGCCGTCCATATCGGCCACGGTATCTATTGGTACGGCATCATCCTGGCTTTTGCCATGCTGATGGGCCTGTGGCTGGGAATGAAGCAGGCCAAGCGGTTCGGCCTCACGGAGGACAACGTGCTGGACATGATCCTCTGGGCGGTGCCCTGCTGCATCCTGGGTTCCCGGATTTACTACGTCCTGTTCTATTTGGATCTGTACCGGCTCCCCGGAGGCAGGCTGGACTGGGGGCGGGTTGTGGCCATCTGGGACGGGGGCCTCGCCATCTACGGTACGGTAATCGCAGGGGTTCTGGTGGTGTTTTTCTATACCCGGCGGAAGAAACTCAGCTTTTTCGCCATGACGGATCTCTGCGCCATGGGGCTGCTGCTGGGGCAGGCCATTGGCCGCTGGGCCAATTTCATCAACCGGGAGGCCTTCGGCGGCCCCACGGATCTCCCCTGGCGGATGCAGCTTTGGATCAGCCAGTACCAGTCCATTGAGGTGCACCCAACCTTCTTTTACGAGAGTTTTTGGAATTTTGTGGGCCTCCTGCTGATGGTGTTTGTGGTGACAAAGGGCCGCCGCTTCGACGGGGAGAACACTTGCTTCTACTTCCTCTGGTACGGCCTGGGCCGGTTCTGGATTGAAGGGATGCGGACTGACAGCCTGTACCTCTTCGGCTGGGAACTGTTCGGCCAGCCCATCCGGGTCTCCCAGGCCCTGAGTTTGGTGATGGCGGTGGCGGCGGCAGTGATGCTGTTCTGGAATATCAGGGTTAAGAAGCGGACGGCGGAGGATCTGCTGGTGAACCGTCTGGCCCGGGAGGCGGCTGGGGCGTCTTTGGAGACGCCTGCCCAGGCGGACGGAGCCCCGGCGCCGTCCCCTGATCCGGAAGGGCCGGAGGACGCGGCTCCCGGGGAAGATGCTGCGGAAGGGGCCGGGGGACCGGAAGAGGAGAAGCGGTAAAGGACGGAAACAGAAAAGCGGCGTAAGATGCCATGCTGCGGATACTCGGAAAATGCGTATATTCAGGCCTGGTTTGAACAATGTGAAAACATCCCAAGTGTGGATTTGTCCGCCGCCCTGCGTTGATTTTCCTTGCCATACACAGGGTATGGCCGCGTCAAATCGGCTTGTCCGGAGAAAAATCTCCCGCCATGTTTCAAATAAGACCTAACCCAAATTCAACATAAAAGGAGAGATTTTCATGAAAACATGCCCTGACAGAGCGGAGGCCCTGGCCCTGCTGAAAAAGTACAACGCCGAGCCCTTCCACATCCAGCACGCCCTGACGGTAGAGGGTGTCATGCGCTGGTACGCCGGGGAACTTGGCCACGGAGAGGACGCGGAGTTCTGGGCCACGGTAGGCCTCCTCCACGATGTGGATTTCGAGAAGTGGCCGGAGGAGCACTGCAAGAAGGCCCCGGAACTGCTGGCAGAGATCGGGTGCAGCGATGCGTTCATCCACGCGGTGTGCAGCCATGGCTATGGCCTTTGCAGCGATGTGGAGCCTGCGGAGGAGATGGAAAAGGTCCTCTTCGCCGCAGACGAATTGACGGGCCTCATCGGCGCGGCGGCGAAAATGCGCCCCAGCAAAAGCTGTCAGGATATGGAGGTCAGTTCTTTGAAGAAGAAGTTCAAGGATAAGAAATTTGCCGCCGGATGCTCCCGGGACGTGATCAAGGAGGGGGCGGAGCGTCTTGGCTGGACGCTGGAGGAGTTGATGGAAAAGACCCTCCAGGCCCAGCGCAGCTGTGAGGAGGCGGTGAACGCCGCCATGGCGTCCCTGTGAATTACATCAGGCACACGTAGTATAGGCCAAAGGGCCCGGGAATTGCCCGGGCCCTTTGATCTGCCGGAAAAGCCTGCTGCCAGAATTTGCCGCCCGCCGGGGCAAAGCAGTTGAAGCGTTTTTCCTGCGGTATAGGTGTGAGAAACACATTTTGCGGGAAGCGGGCGTCAAATTCTCCGCCGGAAGCGGATAACCGAGGCGCGGAACGGGGAGAAGCCATTTCAAAAAGGATATGGGGCATGTTTGGATATAAAAGCGCCCAGGCACTGCCCGGGCGCTTGGCGTATATGAAAGGCTTATTCCAGGGAAATGATATAATAGTATACGGGCTGTCCGCCGGAGAGGAGGGCCACCTCCGTTTCCGGACAGGCCTCCTGGAAAATTTCCCGGGCCTTCTCGGCCTCGTCCTCCTTCACATCCTCCCCAAAATACAGGGAGATGAAGGAGGACTCCTTTTCCGAGGCCGCCGTGGCCAGACGACGGAGGAGATCGTCCAGAGAGGTGTCTGTGCCGAAGAGTTTGCCCTCGTCCAGGGCCAGATAGTCCCCTTCCTTGATGTCAAACCCGTCGAACTCCGAGTCCCGGGCGGCGTAGGTAACCTGGGCGGTGGCGACGCTGGAGAGGCTCTCCGTCATGGCGGCGGCAATGTCCTCCGGGGCAGGAGCCTCGAAGTCCACGTTCATCATGGCGGTGATGCCCTGGGGAACCGTCTTGCTGGGGATGACCACCAAGTTTTTCTCCGTCAGCCCCTGGCATTGCTGGGCGGCCATAATGATATTGCCGTTGTTGGGCAGGACGAACACTGTCTCCGCCGGGATGGCGTCCACGCCCTCCAGAATACTCTCCGTGGAGGGGTTCATGGTCTGCCCGCCGGAGACTACGCCGTCGGCCCCCAGATCCATGAAAACGGACTTCAGGCCCTCCCCGGCGCAGACCGCCAGGAAGCCGTACTTTTTCTCCGGGGCGGCCACCGTGTGGCCCTTCTCCTGCCCGGATTCCAGGGCCGCTTCCACCGCGTCCAGGTCGTCGGTGCTCTGGACGTGGCGGCCGGCGGCCAGATCCTCCGCCTGGGTGCGCATGTTCTCGATTTTTGCCAGTTCCAGCGTGCCGTACTTCTGGGACTCCGTCAGGGCCGCGCCGGGGATATTGGTATGGACATGGACCTTGAAGGCCTCGTCGTCCTCGCCGATGACCAGGCTGTCGCCGATGCTGTTCAGATAAGCCCGGAAGGGCTCCAGGGAGATGTCCGGGGCGGACTTGCGGACGATGAACACCGTGTCAAAGGCAAAGGTGATCTCCTCGGCGGAGAGGGCGGCGAAATCCGCCTTGGCGCTCTGGGGGGCCTCCTCCGAGACCTCCGGCAGGGGTTCGCCCCGCATGGCGGCCAGCATCCCCTCCAGAATCAGCAGGTAGCCCTTGCCGCCGGCGTCTACCACGCCGGCCTTTTTCAGAACCGGGTTCATCTCCACGGTCTGGGCCAGGGCGGCATAGCCCTCCTTGATGGATTCGTCCAGGACGGTTTCCACGTCCGTTTCCGCCTCGGCGGCCTCCACCGCCCGCTTGGCGGCGAGGCGGGAGACGGTGAGGACGGTACCCTCGGCAGGCTTCATCACCGCCTTGTAGGCGGAGGAAACACCCTGTTGCATAGCGGCGGCAAAGTCCCCGGCGGTGGCGGTCTCCTTGCCCTTGAGGCCCTTGGAGAGGCCCCGGAACAGCAGGGAGAGGATGACGCCGGAGTTGCCCCGGGCCCCCCGGAGGAGGGCGGAGGCGGTGAGATCCGCCGCCTGGGTCAGCGTAGCGGGCTCGGTTTTCCGCAGTTCCGTCACGGCGGTGCCGATGGTCATGGACATGTTGGTCCCGGTGTCTCCGTCCGGCACGGGGAAGACGTTCAGGTCGTTGATGGCCTGCTTCTGAGCGGTGATGGCGGCGGCCCCATGCAGGATCATCTGCTTGAAAAGGGCGCCGGTGATCTGTTCATTCATCTGTCCCGTTCCTCCCTCATAAGGTCATGGAGTCCACGCACACGTCTACCGCAGACACGGTGACACCGGTGTTCTTAGTGACGACATACCGGACCTCGTTCATGATGGAACGGCACACGGCGGGCAGGTTCACCCCATTTTCCACAATGATATGCAGTTCGATGGAGATGGAACTGTCCTCGTGGTAGGTGATGCTGACGCCCTTACTCATGGCCTCCCGGCGGAGGAGATGGACCAGGCCGTCGGTCATGGAGCGGAAGGCCATGCCTTTGACGCCGAAGCAGTTGGTGGCGGCCATACCGGTGATGTTGGAAAATACGGCGCTGCTGATGGAGATCTCACCATGTTCAGATTTGAATTGGATCATGGGAACGTCCTTTCTTTCCTGATATTGAAGGAGGGTGAAATCCCGCCCTCCGGGGTATCCTATTAGGGTATTATTATATACGATTCTTCCACAAAGTACAAGTCCCAAAACAAAAGCTTCCAGCCCTTAAACGGGGATTTTCCGGCGGCGGCAGGGCCGGAGGGACGGAAAAGTGCCCCCGGCAGGCAGGACCCGCCGCCGTTTCCTTCCCCGGAGGGGCGGGACCCTTTAGAAAAAACACGCAAAAAAGGATCGGAGATCTATTGAAAACGGCGGAAATTTGCCGTAAAATAGAAAAATCCCGGGAACACCCGGAGAAAAAGATTGACAGGGAGAACGCCATGCGTGTCATTACCGGCTCCGCCAGGGGCCGCCGCTTAAAGGAATTGGAGGGGCTGGAGACCCGGCCCACCACGGGAAAAGTGAAGGAGGCCGTGTTCAGCGCCCTCCAGTTTGAGATTGAGGGCCGGCGGGTGCTGGACCTTTTCGCCGGGACCGGCCAGATGGGCGTGGAATGCCTGAGCCGGGGGGCCGCGGCGGCGGTCTTTGTGGACCGGCGGGCCGATGCGGTGAAAACCGTCCGGGAGAACCTGCGGCTGACGGGCCTCCAGGACCGGGGCCGGGTTGCGGCGGGGGACGCCCTGCAATTCCTGGGGGAGACCCGGGAACGGTTTGACATCGTGTTTCTGGATCCGCCCTACCGCACGGGCCTGCTGGAGGCGGCTTTGGCCAAGGCGGCGGAGTTTGACATTTTGAATCCGCATGGTATAATCGTAGCGGAACACCCGGCGGACGCGGTCCCGCCGGCGCCTCCCGGCCCCTACCGG
The DNA here is from genome assembly GCA_910584995.1 of uncultured Oscillibacter sp. Classification (GTDB taxonomy): domain Bacteria; phylum Bacillota; class Clostridia; order Oscillospirales; family Oscillospiraceae; genus Oscillibacter. The sequence continues at coordinate 31,697 of CAJUDW010000013.1, forward strand.
ACCGGCAGGACTTATCAATACGGCAGGATCGGCGTCACCCTCTTCCGCCGGGCCGGAAATGAAGAAAAGGAACCGGAACGCCCATGAGAACTGCGATTTGCTCAGGCAGCTTTGACCCTGTGACCCTGGGGCACCTGGATATTATCCGGCGGGCCGCCGCCTGTTTTGACGAGATTTGGGTTTGCGTCAGCCCCAATGCGGAAAAGAAGAACCAGATGTTCACCCCGGAGCAGAAACTCCGGCTGGTGCGGGCCGCTGTGGCGGGGATGCCTAACGTCCGGGCGGAGTTGTGGCCGGGGCTTTTGGCGGATTTTGCCGCCCTCCACGGGGCGGAGGCCATTGTCCGTGGTGTGCGGAACGTGACGGATTTTGATGTGGAGTACCAGATGGCGCTGATTAACCGGGGCGTCCGGCCGGAACTGGAGACAATGCTGCTGCCGGCAAGCCCCGCCTACCAGCATTTCAGTTCCTCCATGGTCCGGGAGATGATCCGCTACCGCCAGCCGCTGGAACAGTACTTGCCTGCGCCCATCATCCCCCTGGTGCTGGAGATGGCCCGGAAGAAAGGAGAGGAAGACCATGGCCAATGACATCAACCGACTGATCGATATACTGTATGAGCGCATTGAGGATGCTAAGGCTCCGGCGCTGAAGCCCAACATGAGCATGGTGGACCGGGACGAACTTTTGGATCTGCTGGATGAACTGCGGGCGCAGCTGCCGGCGGAGATCAAGCGGGCCCAGGAACTGCTGGCTGCCCGGGAAAAATTTGTGGAAGAGGCCAAGCGGGATGTGGACCGCATGATGCGGCAGGCGGAACTGGACGCCAAGGCCAAGGTCTCCGAGAGCGAAATCCTCTACGCCGCCAAGGAGAAGGCCCGCCAGATTGTGGGCCGGGCGGAGGATCGCTCCCGCCAGCTTTACCAGGTGGCCAACGAATACGCCGAGGATGCCCTGGCCCGCACGGAGGAGGCCGTCCAGGCCGCCTTGGATGAGGTGAAGCAGTCCCGGGTCCGGTTCCGCACCGCTTCCGCCGCCGCCATGCAGGAGCAGCGGGACAAGCTGGACGGCAAGAACAGTCCCGACGGCCCGGCGGGGGATATGTAAACCGCACGTTCGAAAACGTTTACAATTGAGAAGGGTTTTTGATTCCTTGTGAGGGGTGCAATTGCCTCTGGTGAAATTTTGTTAAAAATGACGGAAAAATTTCGGGAACTTTTTCTCAAATTCTATATTTAGGTGGAACGAATGAACTGAACGGCCTCCGGCACAAGATATTGTGCCGGAGGTTTCTTTTTTTGCGGTGTAAACTGCGTGCAAAGCCCTCGAACGCCTGTTTTATTTTGAGGATTTTCCCCGAAAAGCGCGAAAAAATGCGCTTTTTCCTCCAATTTTCTGAGAAAAAAATTGCTTGCATTTCCATCCGGTTTTGCTTATACTAGAAACACTGGTGGGGGAAAGTGGGGATTTAGGGCAGCTAAGTGCCATCCAAACCCATAAAAGCCCAAAAAGAGGGGAAAGGGGGCGGCGCGTTCATGGCAAGGCTGCTGGGAAAATCCAACAACAGTATTGACGCGAAGGGCCGCCTGGTCATCCCGGCCTCCATGCGGGAGGCGCTGGGAGACACCTTTTTTATTACCATTGGCGCGGAGGGTTGCCTTACCATTTATCCCCAGGAAAAATGGGAAAAGATGTCAGAAGAGATGGAGGAACTCAGCTACACGGAGATGCGTGCCCTGACGCTGCTGTACGCCAACGCTGTTCAGTGTGAGCCGGACGGGCAGGGCCGTGTGCTGATCCCTGCCAACCTACGGGCCCACGCGGGGCTGAAAAAGACTGCCACCATTGTGGGCCTGAACGCCTTTGCTGAGATTTGGGACGAGCAGACCTGGACGGAGCGGGAGCGGAAGATGCTGGAGAGCGACGATATGGCCGCGGCCATGGACGCCCTGGCCCGGGCCCGCCGGAACAAGTAAGCCTATGGAATATACACACAAGCCGGTCCTTCTGGCAGAATGTATCCAGGCGCTGGATATCCGGCCGGACGGGATTTATGTGGACGGCACCCTGGGCCGGGCGGGCCACTCTGCCGAGATTGCCCGGCAGCTCACCACCGGCAGGCTCATCGGCATCGACCGGGATCTGGCCGCTATCCGGGCGGCAGAGGGCCGCCTGGCCCCCTGGCGGGACCGGGTGACGCTGATCCACGGGAATTTTTCCGATTTGGGAACGATCCTGCGGGATGCGGGTGTTTCCGGCGTCCAGGGGATGCTGTTTGATTTGGGGGTGTCCTCCCCCCAGCTGGACGATGCCGCCCGGGGGTTTTCCTACATGCAGGACGCCCCCCTGGATATGCGGATGGACGAAACCGCCCCCCTGACGGCCCGGGAAGTGGTCAACGGGTGGAGTTTTGAGGAACTGCGGCGGATTTTGTACGAATACGGCGAGGAGCGGTACGCCCCCGCCATTGCCAGGGCCGTCTGCCGGGCCAGGGAGCAGCGGCCGGTGGAAACCACCCTGGAACTGGTGGATATCATCAAAGGGGCCATGCCTCCCGCGGCCCTGCGGGAGAAGCAGCACCCCGCCAAGCGGAGTTTCCAGGCTATCCGGATGGCCGTGAACGGCGAACTGGACGCCCTGCCCCCCATGCTGGAGGCGGCAGAGGAGGCCCTGGCCCCCGGCGGGCGGTTGGCGGTCATCACCTTTCACTCCCTGGAGGATCGGCTGGTGAAGCGGGCCCTGGCAGGGATGGCCAAGGGATGCACCTGCCCGCCGGAGTTTCCGGTATGCGTCTGCGGGAAGACGCCCCGGGTCCGGCTGCTGAGCCGGAAGCCCATCCTTCCCGGGGAAGCGGAACTGGCGGAAAACCCCCGGGCCAGAAGCGCAAAACTCCGGGCGGCGGAAAAGCTGGCCCAAGAGGCCGGAGGGGTTCCGGAGTTTTAAAATCCCGCAGAAGCGGACAAGATGAAAACGCGGGGGCGCCCCCCAAGGGGGCTGCCGCCGGAAAATCAGTTGGCGGGAACCGGGGATGCTCCCGGATCAGATGCGGCGGATGCCGCTGCCGGCCAGGGTTTCGAACCTCTTGGAGGCGCAGGCCTCCGGAAGCCAAAACAGCTTTTGGGGTAGGAAACCGTGGAAAACCGTTATTTTGGGAAAGGGGGAGCGTTCTATGGCTGTTTCAGCGCGGGATCTGCGGTATCGGGGCGGATCCGCTGTAGACGGCAGTCTGGCAAGGGATTTGGATTGGGCCGTCCGCGAACGGGAACTGCGCCATGCCGGAGAGGCCCCCCGTCCCCGGGAGGCGGCGGAGGCCCCCAAGGTACGGGCAATCCCCAAGGTACAGCTGCGCCAGGCAGAGAAGGTTTCCCTGCTGGCGGTGGCGGGTTTTGCGGTGGTGGCCGTCCTGGCCCTGGTGGTGCTGGCCCACTATATCCAGCTGACGCAGCTTTCCTCCGAGGCGGTGGAGTTGAAAGAGGAACTGGCCTCCCTCCAGACGGAGAATGCGGTCCTCACCGCCCAGTACGAGCAGATGTTCGACCTGGCCAGCGTCCGGGAGGCAGCGGAGGCCATGGGCATGACGAAGCCCAGCAGCAGCCAGATTTACTATATCGACCTGACCGAGGGCGACAGCGCGGTGGTCTACCAGGAGGCCAATCCCGGCCCCTGGGACAAAATCCGATCCTCCCTCCGCCGTGGAATGTACGCGGCGATGGAATATTTCGACTGACCGGCGCACTATAATGGACTGTGAATCGGCAGAAAGGGAGTGAGAAGGGAGGTTCTTCTTACTCCCTCTCTTCTGTAACTGCGGGCGTGGAGCCCGGGAAGGAGACGCTATGGCCAAGGATCCCCACAGAAAAAGCGAAGCAGCCCGCCGGGCAAACCAAATTATCCGGGGCAGGACCGTCCTGGTGATGTTGATCATGGGTATCGTCACTTTTGTGATGCTGTTCTGCAAGCTGTACGACCTGCAGATCAACCAGCATGAGGAAATGCAGAACCGGGCCTCCTACCAGCAGACCAGACGGCACGTGGTCAGCGCCTCCCGGGGAACGATTTATGATCGGAACCTGAACCCCCTGTCCATGTCCGCCTCCGTGGAGAATGTGGGCATCTCCCCCAAGGAGATTGCGGAGTTTGTGCGGAAGCAGGAGGACGATATTGAGGCCAAGCGGAAGGAGGCAAAGGAGAAGGGTGATGAGTACAACGCCCCCGCCATCCTGGATGAGAACTACATCGCCCGGGGCCTCAGCCGCATTACCGGCGTGTCGGAGGAGAAAATCCGCCGGGAGATGGACAATGTCAAGAACAGGTACTACATTGTAAAGCCAAGGGCGGAGCAGGACATGGCTGACGAGGTCCGCCGCTTTTTAAACGGCTATATTGACGATGAGGGCAATGAACTGACCTTTGTCAACGAGGAGGGGAAAACCCGCCTGCTGTCCAATCCCGACAAGGCCCCTGTGGCCCTCCAGGGGGTTTTCCTGGAGCCGGATTCCAAGCGGTATTACCCCTATGGGACCCTGGCCTCCAATGTCATCGGCTTCGTCAACAGCGAAAACCAGGGGGCTTATGGCCTGGAGTCCAAATTCAACGACACCCTGGAAGGCGTCAGCGGCTATACCGTAACCGCCAAGACAGCCCGGAACACGGATCTGCTGTTCCGCTATGAGCAGTTCTTCGATCCGGAGGACGGGTGCAGCCTGGTGACGACCCTGGATACACGGGTTCAGGCCTCCCTGGAAAAGAACATGGAAAGCATGCTGGAGAAGTACGACGCCAAAAACGGCGGCACGGGCATTGTGATGGAGGTCAACACCGGGGCCGTCATCGCCATGGCCTCCTACCCAAACTTCGATCCGGCGGATTACAGCACGATTTATAACGGTAAACTCTCCGAGAGCCTGGAAAAGCAGCTGGCGGAGATTGAGGAGAAAAAGGATACCTACAAGGACGAGGAGGCTTACCAGACCGCCGTCACGGAGGCCTGGCAGGCCGCCCGGGGCCTCCAATGGCGGAACCGCTGCGTCAGCGATACCTATGAGCCGGGATCCACCTTCAAGCCCATCACCCTGGCCACGGCCCTGGAGGAAGGGCTGGTGAACATGAACTCCACCTTCGACTGCTCCGGATCCATTATGGTCAAGGGCTGGGATAAACCCTTCCGCTGTACCAAGATCCATGGCCACCAGGTCCTCAAGGAGTCGGTGGCCAACTCCTGCAACCCCTCCTTTATCAATATCGGCCTTCGGATCGGGACGGAAAAATATTACCAATACCTGAAATCCTTCGGCCTGATGGAGGCTACAGGCTTCGACATGGCGGTGGGGGAGGCCCACGGCATCTTCGCCGACGAGAAGTCCTTCAGCTCCAACGTGGTCTCCCTGGCCTCCTACGCTTTCGGCCAGACCTTTAACGTTACCCCCCTGGAACTGATCCGGGCCCAGGCCGCCTGCGTCAACGGCGGCTACCTGTACACCCCCTACGTGGTGGATCAGGTCCTGGACGGGGAAGGCAACGTCCTCAAGCAGCACGACAGCACCCCCGTGCGCCAGGTGATCAGCGAGGAGACCTCCGCCCTGGTGCGGGAGTGTTTGGAATACGTGGTTGCCACCGGCACCGGCCGGAACGGCCAGGTTGCCGGCTACCGCATCGGCGGCAAGACCGGCACCGCCGACAAGACCGGCAGCGCCACGGCGGACAATCCCAAGGGCGACATCGTGGTCTCCTTCATGTGCTTCGCCCCGGCGGACGATCCCCAGTATATTATGCTGATCACCATGGACACCCCCAGCCGCACCACCGGCACCTATCCCTCCGGCGGCCAGATGGTGGCCCCCGCCGCCAGCCGCATCATGGCGGAGATCCTGCCGGATCTGGGCATTGAGCCGGACTATACCGACGACGAACGCCTCACCGCCGACGCCGCCGTCCCCAACGTGGTGGGCCAGACCGCCGCGGCGGCCCGGGCCCGTCTGGAGACCTCCGGGTTCTCCTTCCGGACGGTGGGCAGCGGTGATACGGTAACCGACCAGACCCCGGCAGGCGGCGCCATCGTGCCCAATAACGCGGCCATTATCCTGTATCTGGGGGAGGAGAAACCGGATACCCCCTGCACGGTGCCGGATGTAACAGGCAAATCTGCGGCAGCGGCCAACACCGCCGTCACCAACGCGGGCCTTATCATGAAGGTGGCGGGCACCACCTCCACAGAGGCCGGGAATGTCCACGCCATCTCCCAGAGCGCTGAGCCCGGCACGGAACTGCCGGCAGGCAGCGTAGTGACCGTCTGGTTCGGAGACAGTTCCGTGCGGGATTGATACGGAAAAGAGAAAGGGAAACCGATGAAACTGAAGGAACTTTTGCAGGGCGTCCCTATCCTGGCCGCCAATGTGGATCTGGAAACGGAGATCGGATCCGTCCACTACGACTCCCGGACGGTGCGGCCCGGCGGCCTCTTTGTGGCCATGGCCGGCTTTGCCGCCGACGGCCACGCCTTTATCGGGAAGGCCCTGGCCTCCGGCGCGGCAGCAGTGCTGTGCGAGAAGGAGCCGGAGGGGGAGATCCCCTATGTGCGGACGGATAATTCCCGCCGGGCCCTGGCGGTGATCGGCGGCAATTTCTACGGCCATCCGGCGGAGGCCATGACCATGATCGGCGTCACCGGCACCAACGGGAAAACCACTACCACCTATCTGCTGAAGGCCGTCCTGGAAAAGGCCCTGGGGGCCAAGGTGGGCCTTATCGGCACCAACCAGAACATGATTGGGGAGGAGATCATCCCCACGGAACGCACGACGCCGGAGTCCTTTGAACTCCAGGGCCTCTTCGCCCGGATGCGGCGGGAGGGCTGCACCCATGTGGTGATGGAGGTCTCCTCCCACGCCCTGGCCCTGGATAGGGTGTACGGGGTGTTTTACAAAGTAGGTATTTTTACCAATCTCACCCAGGATCACCTGGATTTCCACGGCACCATGGAGGACTACTGCGCCGCCAAGGCGCTGCTGTTCCGGAACTGTGAGACGGGGGTGTGCAACGCCGGGGATCCCTGGACCCCCCGGCTGCTGGAAAACGCCTCCTGCCGGGTGTTCACCTACGCCGAGGCGGCGGAGGCGGATCTCCGGGCGGAGGATGTCCGCCTGGGGCCGGATCACATAGCTTTTACGGCGGCGGCGGGGGACAGCCGGGTTCCCGTCCGGGTGAATATCCCGGGCCGGTTCATGGTCAGCAACGTCCTGGATGTGCTGGGGGCGGCCCTGGCCCTGGGGATCCCCCTGGAGAAAAGCGCGGCCGTCCTGGCGGATGTGCCCCATGTGAAGGGCCGGGTGGAGGTGGTCCCCACCCCCGGCAGAGACTACACGGTTTTGATTGATTATGCCCACAGCCCCGGCAGCCTGGAGAATGTCCTCTCTTCCGTGCGGGGCTTCGCAAAGGGCCGCACCGTGGCCCTCTTCGGCTGCGGCGGGGACAGGGATAAGCTGAAACGGCCCAAGATGGGCCGGGCCGCGGCGGAAAACGCGGATTTCCTGGTGATTACCACCGACAACCCCCGGACGGAGAAGCCAGCGGACATCATCGCGGATATTCTGCCGGGGCTGGAGGGGCTTGACACGCCGTATACGGTCATTGAGGACCGGCGGGAGGCCATCCGCTGGTGTCTGGACCACGGGCAGCCGGGGGACGTGATCGTCCTCTGCGGCAAGGGCCACGAGACCTATCAGGAGGTCGGCCGCGAAAAGCGGCACATGGACGAGCGGGAGATTGTGGCGGACTGCCTGCGCCCCGCGCCGTAAAAGACGAAAAAGACCAAGAACCGCCGGGCGGCCCGGCGGGAGAGGGGATAGCGCATGAATACCTTACTATACGCCGCAGGCGGCAGCTTCCTGCTGACGCTGATCATCGGCTTTTTCCTGATCCCGGAACTCCGGAAGCTGAAAGCAGGACAGGAGATCCGGGAGGACGGCCCTACCTGGCACAAATCCAAAAGCGGCACCCCTACCATGGGGGGCATCATGTTCATCACCGGCACGGGGGTGGTGGTATTCCTCCTGGGCTGGCAGCGGATGCTGGCAGGGGAGTTCTGGCACCTGTATGTATACCTCTTTGCCCTGTGCTTCGGCATGATCGGCTTTGTGGACGACTACCGGAAAGTGCGCCAGCACCAGAACGAGGGCCTGACCCCCCGGCAGAAGTTCCTTCTGCAGCTGCTGGCGGCCATTGTCTTTCTGAGCCTGATGCGCTACGAGGGGCTTTTGACCAACCGGATCTACATTCCCGGCATCAACGCCGGCTTTACCGTCAACTGGATTACCTATCTGGCCTTTGCCGCCTTCGTTATTGTGGGGGCCGTCAACGCCGTGAACCTCACCGACGGCATCGACGGCCTGGCGTGCAGCGTCACCTTCGCGGTGATGGTATTTTTCGCGGCGGCGGCGGCCATGTGGCAGCTGACCACCCTGGCCCTCTTCCCCTCGGCGCTGGCGGGGGGGCTGGCGGCTTTCTTCGTCTATAACCACCATCCCGCCAAGACCTTCATGGGGGATACCGGCAGCCTCTTCCTGGGAGGCGCGGTGGCGGCCCTGGCCTTTGCCATGGATATGCCCCTGATCCTCATCCCTGTGGGGATTATTTATATTGCGGAAACCATGTCCGACATCATCCAAGTGGCTTATTTCAAGGCCACCCACGGAAAACGCATTTTCAAAATGGCGCCCCTCCATCACCATCTGGAACTTTCCGGCTGGAGCGAGGCGAAGCTGGTGACAGTGTTTACCGGTATCACCGCCGCCGGGTGCCTGCTGGCCTTTTGGGGCATCCAGGGGCGGTATTAAGGGAAAACGAAGATTGGGTAAAAGGAGGAGCATATGGCAGTTGCGCAGCCCCGCAGGCAGCCCCGAAGGCGGCCCCTGACACGGGAGGAGGCCCGGGCAAGACAAGAGGAAAAACGGCTCCGAAGAGCCAAGGAACGGGAGGCCTGGGAACTCTCCCGGGGGCCCATCGATCTGCCCTTCAGCCTGCTGGTGCTGCTGCTGACGGTGATCGGCCTGATTATGCTGCTTTCCGCCAGCTTCCCCTCCGCCTATTACGAGCACGGGAACCCCACCTTTTTCTTTTCCCGGCAGGCGGAGTTCGCCGTCATCGGCGTCATCGCCATGTATACCGTCAGCAAAATCAACTACGAGCGTTTCCGGGGCGCGGCGGAGCCGCTGCTGTTTTTGTCCATCATCCTGCTGGTGCTGGTGGCTATCCCCGGCATCGGCCTTGTGCGGAATAACGCCCGGCGGTGGCTGGGCATCCCCGGCGTGCAGTCCTTCCAGTTCCAGCCCTCTGAGATTGCCAAGGTGGCGGTGGTGCTGTACTTTGCTGATACCATCTCCAAAAAGAAAGATAAGATGCGCACGGTGCGCTACGGCATCGCCCCCTATTTCCTGATTCTCCTGGTCATTTCCGGGCTGATGATGCTGGAGCCCCACCTCTCCGGCACGGTGCTGATCCTTACCGCCGGCGCGGTTTTGATGCTGGTGGGGGGCATTGAACTGAAATGGGTGGGCATCGCGGCGGCAGGGGCCGGCAGTATCGCTTACCTGATGCTGACCGGCATTATCACATACGGCCAGTCCCGCATCTCCATGTGGCAGAACCCATGGCAGGACGCCCGGGAGAAGGGCTACCAGCTGGTGCAGAGCCTGATCTCCGTGGGCTCCGGCGGGCTTCTGGGGGTGGGCCTGGGCCGGGGCAGCCAGAAGTTCCAGTATCTGCCGGAGGAGCACAACGACTTTATTTTCGCCATTGTCTGCGAGGAACTGGGCCTCATCGGGGCCACTATCATTATGCTGCTCTTCGCTGCCCTGATCCTCCGGGGCTACTGGATCGCCCTCCACGCCCGGGACCGTTTCGGCAGCCTGCTGGTAGTGGGCATCATCACCTTGGTGGCCATGCAGACCTTTCTGAATATCGGCGTGGTGACGGGCCTTCTCCCCACCACCGGCATCTCCCTGCCCTTCTTCAGCTACGGGGGTACGGCGTTTTGTATGCAGCTGGCGGAGATGGGCATCGTCCTCTCCGTATCCAGACAGATGAAGCCGACGAAAGCGGGCTGACGGCCCGGCTTCGGCAGGCTTCTGGAGGTGAAGGCGATGAAAACACCCCATAGGATCCTCTTTACCTGCGGCGGCACGGCGGGGCATGTGAATCCCGCCATCGCCCTGGCCCAGCTGGCCCGGGAACGGGATCCCGGCGCGGAATTCCTGTTTGTGGGTGCGGATCGGGGCCTAGAAAAGGGGCTGATCCCCCAGGCGGGCTACGCGTTCCGCACAGTCCATATCTCCAGCTTCCACCGCTCCTTCCGGCCAAAGGAGATTGAACACAACCTGATCTCCGCCGCCAATTTGGCCCGGTCTCCCCGGGAGGCCAAAAATATTCTCCGGGAATTCCGGCCGGATGTAGTGGTGGGCACCGGGGGCTATGCCAGCTATCCGGCTGTAAAGGCCGCGGCAAAGCTGGGAATCCCCACGGCGGTCCATGAGTCCAACATGGTACCGGGCCTTACCACGGAGATGCTGGAGCCTTATGCGGATCGGATTATGGTGGGCTTTGAGTCCTGCCGGGCCCGCTATAAGCGGCCGGAGAAGGTGATCGTCACCGGCACGCCGGTGCGGCGGGATTTCTTCCGCCTCAACAAGGCGGAGGCCAAGCGGGAACTGGGGATGGAGGACCGTCCCCTGATTGTCTCCTTCTGGGGGTCCCTGGGGGCCTCCGGTATGAACGCCGGAATGGCGGATTTCCTGGCCCTGGAGGCGGCCAAGGAGCCCTTCTACCATATCCACGGCGCGGGGGAGGCGGGATATCCCGTCCTCTGCCGTTTGCTGCGGGAGAAAGGGGTGGATCTGGAGGCGCACCCGGCCCTCCAGGTCCGGGAGTACATCTACGATATGGCGGTGGTCTGCCGGGCGGCGGATCTGGTGATCTGCCGGGCGGGGGCTTCCACCATCAGCGAATTGACGGCCCTGGGGGTCCCGGCCCTGATTGTGCCCTCCCCCTATGTGACCAACAACCACCAGGAGAAGAACGCCCGGGCCCTGGAGGCCGCCGGGGCTGCCGCCGTGCTCCTGGAGCCAGACGCCTCTGGGCAGAGGCTCTTCCAGGCAGCCTGCGGCATCCTTCGGGACGGCGAAAAGCGGGCCGCGATGGAAAAGGCCATGGCCTCCCTGGGTATCCGGGACGCAGCGGAGCGGATTTATCAGGTAATCCTGGAAATCTGCCAGTAACCAGAATCCTTCCCCTTCCATAGGATGGAATACCATTTTCGGCTACGGAGGGGAAGGTATATGAGCCAGCTTTTGGCGCGGGGCGGCCGCCGTCTCGAGGGAGAAGTCGCCGTACAGGGGGCGAAAAACAGCGTGCTGCCTATTCTGGCGGCGACGCTGCTGACAGAGGACCGGGTGGAACTGCGGGGCTGTCCCCGCCTGCGGGACGTGGACGCCTCCATCCGTATTTTGAAATCCTTGGGCTGTGAGGCCCGCTGGGAGGGGGACAGCCTTCTGGTAGATACTGCCGGGTTGAAGAGCTGGTCCATTTCTGATATACTGATGAGAGAAATGCGGTCCTCCGCCATTTTCCTGGGGGCTATTCTGGCCCGGTGCTGCCAGGCGGATTTGAGTTATCCCGGAGGCTGTGAACTGGGGCCCCGGCCCATCGATCTGCACTTGGCAGGCTTACGGGGCATGGGGGCGGAGATCCGGGAGTGCGGCGGAGCCCTTTTGTGCAGGGCCTCCCGGCTTCTGGGCCGGGATCTGGTGCTGAGCCTGCCCTCTGTAGGGGCTACGGAGAACCTGATGCTGGCCGCCTGCGGAGCGGAGGGGACCACCACCATTGCCAACGCCGCCCGGGAGCCGGAGATCGTGGATCTCCAGAGTTTCCTGAATGCCTGCGGCGGACGGGTTTCCGGCGCCGGCACGTCCACCATTTCCGTGGAGGGCGGACGGCCCCTTCACGGCTGTTCCTACCGGATTATGCCGGACCGGGTGGTGGCGGCTACATATCTCTGCGCGGCGGCTGCCGCCGGAGGTTCGGTTTACCTGCGGAATGCCAGGGAGGAGCATCTGTCCGCTGTTACCGCCGTGCTGCGGGAGGCAGGGTGCGGGATCCGGCCGGATGCGGAGGGTATCGCCTGCTGCTGTACTGGCCGCCTGCGGGCGGTCCGCCCGGTACGGACGGCGCCGTATCCCGGCTTTCCCACCGACGCCCAGGCCATTTTGATGGGGGCGCTGCTGCGGAGCCAGGGAGCAACGGTATTCGAGGAGACTATTTTTGAAAACCGCTACCGTCACGTGGATGAATTTGTCCGTATGGGGGCCAATATCCGGACGGCGGGCCGGGTGGCGGTGGTTACCGGTGTGGAGCGCCTCCAGGGTGCGCCGGTGCGCTGCACGGATCTCCGGGGCGGCGCGGCGCTGTGCGTGGTTGCCCTGGCGGCAGAGGGGGAGACGGAGATCTCTGAGATCAGCCATATTGACCGGGGCTATGAGGATATTGCCCGGGACCTGCGGGCCCTGGGGGCGGATATCTCCCGGAGGGATCCATAAAAGCCTGCACAATCCGGCGCCTGACGGCATGGCCGCCCCGCGTCAGTAAGATATAGGAGCTAGAGAGACATGGCCAGACGCAGAAATTCCAACCGGCGGCGAAGGGGAAGGTTCCGCTTTCTTTATAAGCTGCTGTCGATATTGATCATCTGCGTCTGTGTGATTGCGGCGCTGACGCTTTTCTTCCGGGTGGATCAGATTGTCGTCACCGGCGGCGTCCGCTATTCGGAGGAGGAACTGGCGGAGGCCTCCGGCGTGCGGATCGGCGCCAACCTCTACCTGTTGAACAAGCGGGATATCGCCAACAGAATGCTGGAGAAACTGCCCTATCTCCAGGAGATCAGCCGCATCGACCGCCGCCCGCCGGACACCCTGGCCATTGAGGTGGAGGAGTACGGCGCCCCCCTGGCGGTGGTCCAGGGGGGCAGCGCGTGGCTGGTGGTCGGGCCCCGGGGGAAAATTGTGGAGCAGCTGCCGGAGGAGGCAGCCGCGGACTACGGCGTTATCCAGGGCTGCGAACTGCTGGCCCCCTCCGTGGGAGGGAAGATGGCCCTGGCTACGGAGTACGCTACCCAGCAGACCAGCCTTCTGAGCCTTATGGAGGCCCTGGAAGAGGAGGGGATGCTGGATCAGGTGGACGCCATCCATCTGGACGATCTCTCCTTCATCGCCATGGACTACGGCGGGCGCTTTACGGTGAAACTCTCCTACAATGCTGATTACGCCTACAAGCTCAAGCGCCTCTCCCTGATTCTGGAAGGGGACGCCATTCAGGAGAATATGACCGGCACCTTCGACATGCGGGGCGAGGGCGGCATGGACGTCTTCCAGCAGAACGTGCGGTGAAAACGGAAAAAAGTTTCGCCGCCTCCCGTCAAAAAATGGCGGGCACCCCAGGAATTGGATCGGAATCGACCCGTTTACCCTATTCTCGTTTCAGAAAAAATGGATGGAAAAACAAATAAAGGCTTGACCCGGGAGAAAAAGTGGCATACAATAAAATGAATACGTTGTGATACAGGATGTTGTGGGACGCTCCCGTCCCGTTCTACAAAAGATAGCAGGAGGCAGCACTATGGCATTTGGATTGGAGACCGGCCCGGATACTGTGGTCAATATCAAGGTCATCGGCGTCGGCGGCGGCGGAAATAATGTGGTGAACCGCATGGTCCGTTCCGGGACAAAGGGCGTTGAATTTGTCGCAGTGAATACCGATAAGCAGGCACTGGACGTTTCCAGCGCCACCTATAAAATTCAAATCGGTGAAAAGCTGACCCACGGCAAGGGCGCCGGCGCGGATCCGGAGGTGGGCCGGAAGGCCGCCGAGGAGAGCCGGAACCAGATTGCCAAGGCGCTGGAGGACACGGACATGGTGTTCATCGCCGCCGGTATGGGCGGCGGCACCGGTACCGGCGGCGCCCCCATTGTAGCGGAGATCGCCAAGGAGATGGATATCCTGACAGTAGGCGTGGTTACCAAGCCCTTTGGCTTTGAGGGCCCCCGCCGGATGCGGGCTGCCGAGAGCGGCATCACCGAACTGGAGGGCAAGGTGGACTCTCTGGTTATCATTCCCAACGAGCGGCTGAAATATGCCACGGATCAGAAGGTCACCTTTGCCAATGCCTTTGAAATCGCCGACGACGTGCTGCGCCAGGCGGTGCAGTCCATTTCCGATCTGATCCGGGACACCGGCTTCATCAACCTGGACTTTGCCGACGTGACGGCCATCATGAAAAACGCCGGCATGGCCCACATGGGCGTGGGCCGGGCCGCCGGGAAGGGCAAGGCCGAGGAGGCCGCCAAGATGGCCATTTCCAGCCCCCTGCTGGAGACCTCCATCGAGGGGGCCAAGGGGATTTTGATCAACATCACCGGCTCCATGGATATCGGCCTGGAGGAAGTGGAAATGGCTGCCGGGCTGGTACAGGAGGCTGTCCATCCCGACGCGCTGTCCATCTTCGGCGCCACTTTCGATGAGACCATGGACGACGAGATCCGCGTCACCGTCATCGCCACTGGCTTTGACAAGGACGCCCCCAAGCCCGCCGCCAAAACCGGGGACGGCAAGGGAGCCCCGGCCCCCATGCCCCTTCAGGAAGAGGAGGGGAAGAAGGAGGATGATCCCTTCGAGGATATCTTCAAGATCTTCAACAAGCGGGACGACTGAGGCGCCGGCTCCCCTGGCGGCGCGAAAATTTAACAAATTCCGGGAACTCCCGCAGGTTTTGGCCTGCGGGGGTTTTTCTGTTGCCGGATTCCGGTGCAGGTAGAGCGTGCCATGGAGGCACTGCCGCTTTTTGCAAGGCGTGATTTCCCGTATCCGGCGCATGATAGAATCGCCGGCGGTGGAACCGCGCCGCCGGATACGGTTCGAAAGGGGTGATCGTATTGTATGAAACAAAAGAAAAGGCAAAGCGCTGCCTGCGGGCCGGAGCGGGCGTTCTGCTGGCGCTGCTGCTGTTGACAGGCGTTTCCGCCCGGGCTGCCGGGGAACGGACGCTGGTCCCGGTGGGACACACGGTGGGCATCAAGCTTTTCTCCCGGGGCGTTGTGGTGGTGAAACTGACGGACGGCGGCACGCCCGCCCGGTCCTGCGGCCTGCGCACCGGGGATGTGATTGTGAAATGCGGCGGCACTGTCGTTTCTTCCACGGAGCAGTTCCAGTCCCTTTTGCAGAAGAGCGGCGGCGGGGAAACGGATCTCCAGGTCCGCCGGGACGGCGGCAGCATGACCCTCTCCGTGGAGCCGGAACAGAACGAGCAGGGCGTCTACTGCATCGGCGCCTGGATCCGGGACAGCATGGCCGGGATCGGCACGGTAACCTTTTATGACCCGGAGACCGGCGTGTTCGGCGCCCTGGGCCACGGCATCGCCGACACCGACACAGCGCAGCTGATGCCCTTTTCCAACGGGTCCGTCCTGCCCTCTACCGTGAAAGCGGTGAAGAAGGGGGAGGCCGGTTCCGCCGGGGAACTCCGGGGGGACTTTGACACCGCCCGGGATCTGGGGGATCTCTACGCCAACACCTCTGCCGGGATTTTCGGCACCCTGGAGGGGGAAATTTCCCCCGCAGGCAAGGCCCTTCCTGTAGGAGAGCCCCGGCCCGGGCCCGCCCGGATCCTGGCTAATGTCCAGGGGGACGAGGTGGCTGTTTATGATATTGAAATTGTAAAGGCCCTGCCCGGGGCGGCAGACGGCCGGGACATGATCCTGTCCGTTACGGACCCGGATTTAATCAGCCTCACCGGCGGCATTGTCCAGGGCATGAGCGGCAGCCCTATCCTCCAGGAGGGGCAGATTGTAGGCGCTGTGACCCATGTGCTTTTAAATGATCCTACCAAAGGATATGGAATTGCCATCGATCATATGCTGGAAGCCTCTGGGCTCCGGGAGGATGCCTGACAGGCGTCCCGGAGGAAGCTTTCCGGCGGAGGGACGGGACGCACCGGCACAGGGCGGCCGTCCTTCCGCCCTGTTTCCCGGCTCCCGGAATTGGATGAGCGAATATGTCCCGGAAGGGCCATCCCTTCTTGGCTTCCGTCTCCGGCGGAGGCATGGTAGCCGCAGTTAAATTGCTAAAATGTTACCGGGTATCCGGGCTGGACCAACTCTGCCTGCATGTGCCCCTGTATTTGGTACAGGGGAATGTCGGATGGGGATTGGTTTATTTTGGGGAGAAGCCGGAGGATTTGCGGATTAAAAAAGCCATCAACAACAATATCCTCTGTGCGGCGGATGATAAAGCCATCGAGATGATTGTTACCGGCAAAGGCCCGGGCTTTGGGCGGAAGACCGGCCAGCGGGTGGATTCGGTGCTCTTTGAAAAGGCCTGCTGTACATCGGCATCAACACCGTGGAACTGGGCGGAAAGCATTTCGAGGCCCGTGTGGAGGAGGGCCAAAAGGTGAAGAAGGGGGATCTTTTGATCTCTTTCGGCGTGGACGCCATGAAGGCGGCGGGCTATCCCTGCACGGCCTCGATGATCGCCTGTAGCATCGACGGCTGCCAGAGGGTGAAACCCATAGCGGAGGGGGCGATCCGTTCCGGCACCGCGGTGCTGGAGGTGAAGGGATAAACTGGTTTCCGGAAGACCAGGGCAGGCAAGGCAGCGGCGGGAGGGGAAACCCTCCCGCCGCTGTTTTTGGTTTCCCGGCAGCCGGTCAGCACAACGGCCGTCCCTCCCCGTAGGGGCTGACATAGCCGGGCGGGCATAGATGCTCCTCGCTCCACAGCATCATCTGGTTTAAGATCGGGATAAAACTCTGTCCCATCTCCGTCAGGGAATACTCCACCTTCGGGGGGATCTCCTTGTAAATCTCCCGGTGCAGGAATCCGTCCCGCTCTAATTCCCGCAGCTGCTTGGTCAGGGAGGACTGGGTGATCCCGTCCAGGCGGCGCATCAGCTGCCCGAACCGCTGGACCTGATAAAAGGCAATGTACCACAGGATCAGGATTTTCCATTTTCCCCCCAGGACAGCCTGTATGCCGGCCATCGGTACGCAGCGGGCCGCCATGTCCTCTGTTTGGAATTTGTTCCCGGCCATACCGTATCCTCCTTTTCTGCTTTGAAAGCAGTATATACTGGCTCCGCGGAAAAAGCAATGAGGTTATCAAACTGGTGTCGGAACCTGTATTCACAGGCGCTGGAGGCCGTCCGCCCTGCCCCGTGAAAAATCCCTGCAATACAGAAGGTATCCCCCATCCCGTATCCCTTGCCGGTGGATAGAGACTATTAGTATTAAAAATTATACTACTACTAAAAAAATTGCGTACTTGTATAAAAACGCCCAGGGCTGTACTATGGCGGCATAGGGAATTCCTGACTGTTGAAAAAGGAGACATGACGTATGCATTTTGATGGAACCATCTGGCGCCCGCCCTATGAGGCCGGATCCCTGCTGCTCCAGGTCACCGCAGGCTGTACCCACCACGCCTGCAAATTCTGTACGCTCTATCACGATTTGCCCTTCAAGTTCCGGATGTCGCCCCTTGCGGAGGTGGAGGGCGACCTGCAGGAAGCGCAGCTCCGGCATACGGATCCCATTTCCATGCTATCGGCCCGGCTGCAGGGCCTGCCCGGGGCGGAGCCTGTCAGAAGGGCCTTCCTGGTGGGGGCCAACCCGTTTGTGCTGCAATATGGCCGGCTGCTGGATATCGCCGGCCTGATGGGGAAATACGTTCCCTCCGTGCAGACCATAGGGTGCTTTGCGCGGATCACAGATATTACCACAAAATCGGACGGGGAACTGGCTTCCCTCCGCAAGGCCGGGTATGACGGCTTGACTATCGGGATTGAGACCGGCGACAGCGAGGCCCTGCGCTTTATGAACAAGGGCTATGATGCTGACGCCATTGTGGAGCAGTGCAGCCGGCTGGATCAGGCCGGTATCCGCTACAGCTTCTTCTATCTGGCGGGTATTTCCGGCGCGGGAAAGGGCGAGGCCGGCGCAATGGCCACAGCCGGGGTCTGCAACCGGCTCCATCCCACGCTGATTGGCGTCAATATGCTGACCGTTTATCCGGAGTCTGAACTTTACCGGGAGATACAGCGGGGCAGATGGAAGGAGCCGGGCGAAATGGAGAAATACCGGGAAATCCGCACACTGCTGGAAAATCTGGAGATCCCTACGCAGTTTGCCGCCTTGGGCGCGTCAAACGCCTTCCGGTTCCAGGGGACGCTGCCGGAGGATCGGAAGGCCCTTGCCGCGGCGCTTGGCAAAATCATGGAAACCGTGGGGGAAGCGGATCTGCGGGAGTACCGGGTCAGCCTGCGGCATCTGTAAGGGTCCGTTTCCGGGCGGCCGGGGAGACCTTCACGGATACATGCGCCCTATGTAAGGCTTCCCGGCTCCTGCCAGGAAACGTGGAAATCCGTCATTTTTTCCCCGCGTCAGGAAAAATTTCCGGCACAAATCCGCACCCGTTGGTGAAATCGGCACTTCCTTAACAGAAAAAAACGTGTTATAATACCCAAGTATGGCGGCATATCCCAGATTCTGCGGCCAAATAGAAGCTGCAAGGGCCTTTTCCCGGAACAGCCGCCGCCGGAAGGGCGGGCAGCCAACAGCGAGGTGCGAAATATGGAAAATCAAGAGCGGAAGAAGAGAATTTTCAGCGGGATCCAGCCCAGCGGGGAGTTGACCCTTGGATCCTACATGGGCGCCATTAAGAACTGGGTAGCCCTTCAGGATGAGTACGAGTGTTTTTACTGCATTGTAGATATGCACGCCATCACCGTCCGCCAGAACCCGGCGGAACTGCGGCGGCGGGCGCTGGAGCAGCTGGCCCAGTATCTGGCCTGCGGGTTGGATCCGGAGAAATGCGTGCTCTTTATCCAGAGCCATGCCCCACAGCACGCGGAACTGGGCTGGATCCTGGGCTGCTACACCCAGTTCGGGGAACTGTCCCGCATGACCCAATTTAAGCAGAAAGCCCAGCAGCACCAGGAAAATATCACCGCCGGCCTCTTTACCTACCCGGTGCTGATGACGGCGGATATCCTCCTCTACCAGTCGGATCTGGTGCCGGTTGGGGAGGATCAGCGCCAGCACGTGGAACTGTGCCGGGACATTGCCCAGCGGTTCAACGGCGTGTACGGCCCCACCTTCACCCTGCCGGAGGCCTTCATCCCCCGGACGGAGCAGGGGGCCCGAGTCATGAGCCTGGGCAATCCCGAAAACAAGATGAGCAAGTCCGACCCGGACGGCTGCGTGTACCTGATGGATAAGCCGGAGGATATCCGCCGGAAGTTCAAGCGGGCCGTTACCGACAGCGAGACTGCCGTCCGCTATGACAAGGAGAACAAGCCTGGTGTTTCCAACCTCCTGACCATCTACTGCGCCGTCACCGGCAAAACCATGGCGGAAGCGGAAGCGGAGTTTGCCGGACAGGGCTACGGCGTGTTCAAGCCCGCTGTGGGCGAGGCTGTGATTGAACTGCTGCGGCCCATCCGGGAGGAGGCCGGCCGCCTGATGGGTGACAAGGCCTATCTGGAGGGCATCTACCGGGAGGGCGCCCGCCGGGCCCAGCTGGTGGCCGGGAAAACCCTGTCCAAGGTCCAGCGCAAGGTGGGCTTCATCGCCCGCTGAGGGAGGGAATTATGCCATTATTGCAGACACAGCCGGTGGCCTATGTGGTGCTGGCACTGCTGGCGGCGCTGGTGGTCAGTTTTCTCACCACCCCCCTGGTGAAAAGCTTCGCCTATAAGGTCGGCGCCATCGACGTGCCCAAGGACGCCCGCCGGATGCATAAAAAACCTATACCCCGGCTGGGGGGGCTGGCCATTTTCTTCGGCTTTATGGTGAGCATCCTCCTGTTCGTGCGCATTACCCCGGAGATGAAAAGTATCCTCCTGGGGGCCGTGGTGATTGTGGTGCTGGGCGTGGTGGACGATATCATGGCTCTGCCCGCCCTGCTGAAATTCGTCATCCAGATTGTGGCAGCGCTGATTCCCGCCCTCCACGGCGTGACCATCCAGGCCTTCTCCAATCCCAATATCTTCTCCCGGAACCCCTATTGGGTGCTGGGGTGGCTCTCTGTCCCCCTGACGGTGCTGTGGATTGTGGCCATTACCAACGCGGTGAACCTGATCGACGGCCTGGACGGCCTGGCGGACGGCGTGTCCGCCATCTCCGCCACAACCGTCCTGGTGATTGCCCTCATGGCCTCGGAGATCCAGGTGGCCATCGTCATGGCGGCCCTGGTGGGGGCCTGCGTGGGATTCATGCCCTACAACCTGAATCCCGCCAAAATGTTCATGGGAGACACCGGGGCCACCTTCCTGGGGTATATCCTGGCCACCATGTCCATCCAGGGGCTTTTCAAATTCTACGCGGTGATCTCCTTTGCCGTGCCCTTCCTGATCCTGGGCCTGCCGATTTTTGACACCGCTTTCGCCTTCATCCGCCGGATTGTCCATGGGCAGAACCCCATGCACGCGGATCGGGGCCATATCCACCACCGCCTCATCGACATGGGCCTGAACCAGAAGCAGGCGGTGGCTACGCTGTATGTCATTTCCGCCATCCTGGGCCTCTCCGCCGTGGTGCTGACCACCGGCGGGGAGGGGCGGGCCATGCTGTTTCTGGCGGCGCTTTGCATTGTGGCGGCAGTGGCCGCCCAGGTGGTGTTCCCCCGGGAGGTGCGGGAGGAACTGCACAAGGAGATGGAAGAACTGAAGGAGCACGGCGCCCACGAGGAAGCAAAACAGGCCGGAGAAAACGCCGGGGAACCAGCGGAGACGGAAAAAGACCAGGAGACGGAAAAGAAAGACGGGGAAACATAAATGGACAAGCTGCGGATCATGAGCGTCTTCGGCACCCGGCCGGAGGCCATCAAAATGTGCCCCCTGGTGAAGGAACTGGCCTCCCGGCAGGGAATGGAAAGCCTTTGCTGCGTCACGGCCCAGCACCGGCAGATGCTGGACAGCGTGCTGGAGGTGTTCGGCGTGAAGCCGGATTGGGATCTGGACATCATGACCCCACGGCAGACCCTCTCCACCATCACCAGCAAGTGCCTCACCGGCATGGACGAGGCCATTGAGGCCCTGCGGCCGGACATGATCCTGGTCCATGGGGATACCTCCACCACCTTTGCCGGGGCCCTTGCGGCCTTTTACCACCAGATTCCGGTGGGCCATGTGGAGGCGGGCCTCCGGACCTATGACAAATACTCCCCCTTCCCGGAGGAGATGAACCGGCTCCTGGTCTCCGGCATCGCGGATATGCATTTCTGCCCCACCGCCGGAAACCGGGAAAACCTGCTGCGAGAGGGCCGCCGGGAGAACCTGTTCATTACCGGGAACACGGTGATCGACGCCCTGGAAACCACTGTCCGGGAGGATTACCGCTTTGCCACGGAGGAACTGAACCGCTTGCCCTACGGGGAGAAGAAGATCCTCCTGGTGACCTGCCACCGGCGGGAGAATTACGGCGAGCCCATGAAGAACATTTTCCTGGCCCTGCGGCAGATTGCCGAGAGCAGGGAGGAGGTGGAACTGGTGTACCCGGTCCATCTCAGCCCGGTGGTCCGGGAGGCGGCAGATCGCTATCTCCGCGGGGCGCCCCGGGTGCATCTCATCGATCCCCTGCCTGCGGACGAGATGCACAACCTGATAGCCCGGTGCTACCTGGTGCTGACGGATTCCGGCGGACTCCAGGAGGAGGCGCCTGCCCTGGGAAAGCCCGTCCTGGTGATGCGCCGGGAGACAGAGCGGCCGGAGGCGGTAGAGGCCGGTACGGTGAAGCTGGCAGGCGTGGTGCAGGACGATATTGTGACCATGGCGGAACGTCTGATTTTGGACAAGTCCGCCTATGAGAAGATGGCCCTGGCTGTGAACCCTTATGGCGACGGCAGTGCCTGCCGCCGGATTGCCGATGCCGTTGAATGGCGCTTCGGCCTCCGGAAGGATCCCCCGGAGGACTTCCGGGCGTAATCCATTCCGGGTATCTGCGGGAAGAGGCGGATTGCACAGCGGGCTTTGGGCGGATCCCGCAAAATCTCCTGTTTTGCGGGGAAGGGGTTGTTGAGATGGATCGGAAAACACTGAATCATATCACGGGGATTTTCCTGACGGTGACGGTTCTGGCCATTGTCGTGATGCTGCTCGGCACCCTGCGCCGCCCTACCCGCATTTCCCTGCCGGGAACCGGCCAGAACACCGGGACAGAGCCGGGCGACGCCGCCGGAGGCGACGCGCTGACCGTTATCCAGGTGACGCCGGAGACGGTCCAGGCAGCGGTATCCACCCTGTTCCGGCCCTCCGACTACAGCCGGATCGTGACGGTGGAGCAGTTTTGGGGCAGCGGCAGCGGGACCTATACCGCGTCGGTAGCGGTTTCCGGCGGCTGGACCCGGACAGACCGCACCCTTTCGGGGGGCCGGATCCGCCACAGCCTGACGGACGGCGAGACCACCTATATCTGGTATGACAATGAGACTGCCTTCTACACCGCCCAGGCGGGCGGGATTTCCGCCGACCAGGAGCAGACTATCCCCACCTATGAGGATATCCTGGCCCTGCCTGTGGAAGCGATTGCCGCGGCGGATTACCGTACCCTCTCCGATATCCGGTGTATTTACGTGGAAACGGCGGAGGACAAGGCGGGCTACAGCCTGCGGTACTGGGTCAGTGTAGAGACGGGGCTTCTGGCCGCCGCGGAACGGCTGCTGGGGGAAGAGGTGGTCTACCGCATGGCCGCGCCGGGGGCGGAGCAGGCCGTGCCGGACGCGGCCAATTTCACCCTGCCGGACGGGACAGTCCTGATTTGAACGCTTTTGGGAAAGAGGCACAGCCGGCGGGCTGTGCCTTTCCTTTACAATCAAGCGGAGCACGGAATCATCCGTGCTCCGCTTATGCTGCCTTTGTGAGTGATCGGTTTCCGGGACGCCGGAATCACAGGCATTAGCCCATGTAGTCCGCCACATTGTCGGCGGTGATCCAGATGCACTCGGTGTAGATGACGGGATCAATGGTCTTGCCATCCAGGAAGTCCACCATGGCCTGCACGCCCAGGCCGCCCTGTCCGGGGGCGTCCTGAGAGATGGTGCCGGTAAGGCGGCCGTCGGCAATGGCCTGGAGGGCGTCGTCCACGGCGTCAACGCCAACGACGATGATCTTATCCTGGAGCCCGGCGTCCTCAACGGCCTTCAGGGCGCCCATGGCCATGCCGTCGTTCTGGGCCACAATGGCGTTGATTTCAGTGCCGGTAGAGAGCCAGTTTTCCACCAGGGACAGGGCCTCTTCCGTGACCCAGTTGGCGGTCTCGGCAAATTCCACCTTCACGTCGGGATACTTCTCCAGGACCTTATCGTAACCGGCCTTGCGGGCCAGCTGGCCGTCGGAGCCCATGGGGCCGTACAGCACGGCGATGCTGCCCTTGCCGTCCAGCAGATCCACCACGGACTGCATCTGGAGTTCACCGGCATTGGTGTCGTTGCCGCCGCGGTAGGCCTTGGCGTACTCGTCCTGGCCGGACATGGTCTGCACGACGGTGATGACCGGCACACCGGCCTCGTTGGCTTCCTTCACGGCGGGGACGATGCCGTCCACGGACACCGGCTCCACCAGGATGCCGTCGTAGCCGGAACTGATGCACTGCTCAATCTGGCTGGTCTGGGTGGCCTGATCCTGCTTGCCGTCCAGGATGTCCAGGGTCACGCCCAACTCGGCGGCCTTCTCCTGGGCGCCCTTGCCTACGGCGATGGTGAAAGCGTTGGTCTGATGACTCATGCAGAGGGCGATCTTGTAGCCTTCCTTGGTGTCCTTGTTCTCCGTGCCGGCGCTACCGGTGTCCGTGCTGCCGGTGTTATCGGCGGGGGGCGCGTCGTTTCCGCCCTTGTCGCCGCCGCAGGCGGTTAGGGTCAGGGCCAGCATACTGGCCAGGAAAAGCGCTAAGAGTCTCTTCTTCATGTTCCAAATTCCTCCTGATTTTCATTGTTTTTATATCCAGTGCTCAGGCTTTTTTGCCCTTGCCCTTGATATCCATCAGTACGGCCAGGATGATGATAAAGCCCTTGATGATCAGCTGGTAGTTGGAGTTGACCCGCAGGATATCCAGGCCGTTGGAGATAACCGCCAGCATCAGGGATCCGATGACCACGCCGTACCACTTGCCGGAGCCGCCGGACATGGACACGCCGCCGATGACGCAGGCCGCGATGGCATCCATCTCGTAGGACTTGCCTGCGGTGGGGGATCCGGTGATGGTGCGGGAGGCCACCAGCAGGCCGGCGAAGCCCGCCAGGAAGCCGGAGATGGTATACACAATCACCCGCAGCCGCTTGACGTTGATGCCGGAGACCGTTGCCGCCACCTCGTTGCCGCCGATGGCGTAGACCCGGCGGCCAAAGACCGACTTATTCAGCACGAAGGCGCAGATGACCACCACAATCACCATGTAAATGGCCAGATAAGGGATGGAGAGCAGCGGCGTCTTGCCGGAGGCGATGGCCTCGAAAGCGGAGGTCACGTTGTAGATGGGGGAGCCGCCGGAGATAATCAGGGCCAGGCCGCTGACAATGGTCATGGAGCCCAGGGTGACGATGAAGGGGGGGATGCCGCCGTAGGCGATGAGGCTGCCGTTGAAGAGCCCCACCAGGGAACCCATCAGCAGGGCGATGAGGATAGGAACAAAGAAGGGGTACTGCCCTGCGCCGCTGTCGGCCGGATGGGCGAACATGCAGGCCACCACGCCCGACAGGGCCACAATAGAGCCGACAGACAGGTCGATGCCGTTGGAGATGATGACGAAGGCCATGCCCATAGCCAAGATCCCGTTGACAGAGGTCTGCTTGAGGATGTTGATGAAGTTCCGGGGGGTGGAGAAGGTGCCGCCGGAGATGATGGACAGGGCGATCACCAGGACCACAAAGACAATCAGGATGCCGAAGTCCTTCAGAAAGGACACATTCACTCTTTTTTTCATATTCTCACTCTCCAAACTGGGCGGCATAGGTCATAATGGCCTCCTGGGAGAATTCCGGACGCTGGAGTTCTCCTGTGAGGCGGCCCTCCGCCATCACGACAATCCGATCTGCCAGTCCCATGACCTCGGGGATCTCCGAGGAAATCACGATGACAGCCTTCCCGGCCTTCACCATCTCGCCAATCAGCAGATAGATGTCCCGCTTGGCGCCTACATCGATTCCCCGGGTGGGTTCATCCAGGATGATGATATCCGGCTCCGTCAGAAGCCATTTGGCCAGGACAACCTTCTGCTGGTTGCCGCCGGAGAGGTTCCCCACTGTCTGGGCGGCAGAGGGGGTCTTAATCCGCAGGCGGCCGATATATTCCTCGGAGAGGCGGTTTTCCGTTTTCCGGCTGATGAACCCCTTGGGGAACAGGGCGGAGAGGTGGGCCAGGGTGATATTCTCCGAAACCCGGCCGATAAGGTTCAGGCCCGTCAGTTTCCGATCCTCCGTCACCAGGGCCATTTTGTGGGCGATGGCTTGCCGGGGATGGCGGATGTCCACAGGGGCGCCGTTTATCAGGATTTCCCCGCCGGTCTTCTTCCGGAAGCCGAAGAGGGTTTCCACCAGTTCGCTGCGGCCCGCGCCCACCAGGCCCGCGATACCCAGCACCTCCCCCTTGCGGAGGGAGAAGCTGACGTGGGATACCCGCTTGCCGTAGGAGAGATCCCGGACCTCCAGGACGGTTTCCCCGATGGGGGCCTCCGTCTTGGGGCACACGTCGTGGATGTCCCGGCCCACCATCATACGGATAAGGGCCTCGTTGTCCAGTTCCGCTGCCGGGCCGGTGCCGATGAATTGGCCGTCCCGCAGGACGGTGATGGTGTCGCAGATCCGGAAAATCTCCTCCATCTTGTGGGAGATGTAGATGATGGCCACGTCCTGGCTCTTTAACCGGGCGATCTGTTTGAAGAGGGTGGCCACCTCCTTGTCGGTAATGGCGGAGGTGGGCTCGTCCATCACCACAACCTTGGCGGAGAGGGAGATGGCCTTCACAATTTCAATCAGCTGGCACTGGGCCACACTTAACTCCCGCATGTAGGCGGTGGCGGGGATGTCGATTTCCAGTTCCTTCAGCAGAGCCTCCGTGGCCCGGAGCATGGCCTGTTTGTCCACAAGGCCCCGCTTGGCGATCTCCCGGCCGATGTAGATGTTCTCAAAGACCTGCATGTCCATAATGGGGTTGAGTTCCTGGTGGATCATGGCCACGCCTTTGGCCATAGCCTCCTGTGGGTTCCGTACTGTCATGGGTTGCCCGTCCAGCACCACATCGCCGGAATCGGCAGTGTAGATGCCCATGAGGATTTTCATCAGGGTCGATTTGCCTGCGCCGTTTTCACCCATAAGGGCGTGTACCTCGCCGGGACGGACCCGGAGGTTCACGCCGTCCAGTACCTTTACGCCGGGAAAGCTTTTGGAAATGTTGTTCATCTCCAATATGTATTCCGCCATGCAGCCACACCTTTCTTCCAGATTTTCCGGTACATACCGTCAACGCGCGTGTGCGTTTTCTATGAAGCCAGACACATTTGGCCCCATATGAGGCCCGGGGATGCAAAGGGCCGGGATAATCCTTTCCGGCTGTACCAGCCATAGCCTGTCATATATAGAGTACAAAAAAATCACCCCATCTGCAATGGGGTGATTTTTACATCAGGGGGGACAAAATTTAGATCCTGGTATTTTTGTTAAAATTGCAAAAAATATGATGGCACCCTTTATGCAATTCTGATAGTAAGAGGGCACCCGGAGGACAATAAATGCGGAACTGAGCCCGCTGAGGAGCAGGGCGGCGCAGAAAACGGGCACTACACGGCCCCTTCCGCCGGAGAAGGATACCCCGCCCAGGGCGGCGATGGCCAGGACGGAGACGCCGGCGTTGCTGCTGTCCCGCAGGGGGGCCAGGCCGATCTGGGCGGTATACACCAAGGCGCAGACGCCGCAGTACAGGCTGCACAGGGCGAAAGCTGACTCTTTCGTCCGGGCTACCGGCACCCCCGCCCGCTCCGCCGCCAGGGGGTTGCGGCCCACGGCGCAGAAGAAACGGCCCCAGTAGGTCTGCCGCAGTACCAGCGCCGTGAAGAGGGCCAGAAGGAACCAGGCAATGGTGGGCTGGGACAGGTGGAGCGGTTTCCAGGAGGCCAGGGCGGTGAACTGCTCGGGGAGGTTGTACACCGGCATTCCGTCCGCCAGGATATAGGTCAGCCCCTCCAGGGCAACCCCCAGGGCGATGGTGGCGATGACGGAGTTTACCCGCAGGCGGCCTACCGCCGCCCCCACCAGGAACCCCACCAGGACTGCCGCCGCCAGCATAATCAGCGCGGCCAGGAGGACGGGGACGCCCTTTTTCAGAAGCACAGCGCACAGGACACCGAAAAAGGACAGCTGGGCGCTGACAGAGAGATCGATCTCTCCGCACAGCAGCACAAAAAGGAGCCCCAGGGCCATGATGCCATTATAGGCCCCGTTTTTCAAAATGGTCAGATAGATTTTCGGATGGCGGAAGCTGGGGATGCACAGAGCCGCCAGTAGGAACGCGGCTCCCAGGACTGCCGGGGCCGCCCACCGCCGTTTGCCTGTTTCCCTCATATGCTCTCCTTTCCCAGGCGTCCCTCTGCCAGGGGCGTCACCCCGGTCTCAAAGGCCGCCAGTTCTCCGTAATCTCCGGAGATGTAGAAAATAATCCCCGGCAGGGCACCGGCCAGCCGCCGCATCTCCTCCCGGTCCCGGAGATCCGCCCCGGCGGTAATCTGCTGAAAGACGTATACCGGGGAGCGGTTCAGGCCCTCCCGGCAGAGGAGGAGGCGGAACCGTTCCATCCGGGTGAGGCGGGCGTAGGGGCCGTCCAGGCGGCGGGGATCCAGGCCCGTCTGCTCCATACATTCCGCCCGGAGGACCCGGAGGAGGGAGTTGTTCACATGGAAACAGGGCCCGCTGAGCCGCCGGGAAACCGGCAGCAGGAGGTTGTCAAAGGCGGAGAGTTCCCCAATCCACCGATCCGACAGCGCCTCGGAGGACAGGACTGCCATCCGCCGGGGGCAGGCGGCTTCCAGCCGCCGGATGAAGCCCCCGGCGGTGCCGTCGGTGTCCAGGATCGGCAGCAGGCCGCCTTCCCGGACGGGCACGCCGTCTATGGAAAAGACGGTATCCCCGCCCCGGCGTCCTCCGGCGGCAGGGGGCTGCTCCGCCCGGTAGCCGGAGACATAGGCCCGCAGGGCCGGCTCCGTGAAGCTGTCCCGGGCCAGTTCTTTCACCCGGCGGCCGTCCCGGATCACCGTCACCCGGTCCAGCTGCCAGAGGATCGGATCCAGCCGCCCTGTCAGGCAGAGTACGGCCACGCCCAGGCGGCACACCTGCCGGATACATTCTGCCAGGGACTGCTGGTCTGCCGGGGCGGCATTGTCTGTTACATGATCCAAAACCGCCAGACGTTTTCCCCGTACTGCCGCCCCTGCCAGCAGCAGCCGGTACTGATCGGCAGGGGGGATGGCGGCAGGGGGGATGTCCAGCAGGTGCTCCAGTTGGAACCCAGCTAAGAATTCCCCGCAGAGGCGGCGGAGTTTTCCCTGGGAGCAGAAGATGCCGTGGCCTGCGGGACGGCCCAGCACCAGGAGGTTTTCCGCTACGGAGAGGTTTTCCAGAAGGCCGCTGTCCCGGGTGATGCGAGTCCCCCACCGGCGGAGGAGTTCCGGTCCCGCCGTCCGGGAGCCTGCCAGCACCCGGCCCCCCTGGGGGGAACGCTCGCCGCAGAGAATCTCCGCCAGGGCGGTCTTCCCGCCGCCGGAGAGGCCCACAATGCCCATGGAGGCCCCGGCGGTTACGGTGAGATCCATATGGTGCAGCCCTCCGGCCCCCTCCTGATCCAGCTGCAGATCCTCCGCCCGCAGAAGTTCAGCCATCGGCGTCCTCCCCTCCGCAGGGGGGCAGGGAGATTTCCACGTCCGTCCCCAGGCCCAGGGTGCTCATGATCCGGACGCCGTACTCCGGCCCGAACAGCAGCTTGATCCGCCGGTTGACGTTGGGCAGGGCAATGCCGGAGCCCTGCTTCCGCTCCAGGGGCACGGGTTCCTCGTCCCGAAGCTTGGCCTGGAGGCGCAGCAGCGTTTCTTCCCGCATACCGGCCCCGTCGTCGGAAACGGTGATGAGGGTGCGGTTCCCTGTCCGTTCCACCCGGAGGGTGATAACCCCCTGGCCGATTTTCCCCTCCATGCCGTGGAGGATGGTGTTCTCCAGGATGGGCTGGAGGGTCAGTTTCGGCAGGCGGCAGGCCTCCAGCAAATCTTTGGGGAATTCCGGCATCTCCAGCCGGAAACGGTTATTGAAGCGGAACTGCTGGATCATGAAGTAGCTGCGGATATTTTCCAGTTCCTCCTCCAGCGTCACCACGTTGCTGCGGTTGCTGATGGAGTAGCGGAAAAAGGTGGAGAGGGCTTCCGTCATGTTGGCGATATCCTCCGCCCCCTCCGCCAGGGCCTGGCCCCGGATGGAGTCCAGGGTATTGTAGAGGAAGTGGGGGTTGATTTGGCTTTGGAGGGCGTCCAGTTCCGCCTGCTGGCGGAGGAGGCTGGCGGCGTCCTCTGTCCGCTGGCCCCGGCTGTCTAGCAGAGGCGTTAGGACCAGGCGGTATACCGCCGCCGCGAAGGCCAGGGACATGGCGCCCGCCCCCAGGGCCGCTTCCCAGGCAGGCATGGGCAGCGGGGATGACGCCAGGGCCAGCAGCCCCAGGCCCAGGGCCAGCAGGGCGGCGCAGCGGCGGAAGGTGCGGAGACAGCCGTTTGGGCAGGCGGCCATGGGGATTCCTCCTTACAAATAGAGTTTCTTATACTGGGTGGGATTCACGCCCACCACGCGGGTAAACAGGCGGCTGAAGTATTTAGTGTCCTGATAGCCCACCAGTTCCGCCACCCGGCTGATGGATTCCCCCTGGCGGAGGAGTTCTTTGGCTTTGTCCATACGTACATTGGCCACGTAGTCTTTGAAGTTGACCCCGGTTTCTTTTTTGAAGAGGACGGAGAGATACACCGGGTTCAGCCCCGTGGCCTCTGCCGCGTCGCTGAGGCTGATATGCCCCTGGTAACGCTGGGCCACCATGTCCCTGACGATCCGCACGGGACGGTTTTCCAGCTGTTCGATAACCTGGCGGGTGCTCTGCATTTTCCCCGCCACTACGTTGCAGAGCCTGGCGGACAGGGAGACCATGGATGGGCAGTGGCGCAGTTCCCGGAGAATTTCGTTGCGGTGGAGGTATTGCAGTTCCTCCAGCCCTCCCTGGGCGGCGGTAAATGCGCTGAGGGCGTGGTTCATGGCATCCACGCACCATGCGGCATAGCGGAATACGGCCTCCGGATCCCCGGCGGATTCCAGGGTACGGAGTTCCGATTCCATCTGGCGGCGGACGGCGGGGCTGTCCAGCACCTGCATGGCGTCCGGCAGGCTTCCCAGGGTTTCCGGGAGATCCGGTAACCGGTGGGAGGAGGGCGGCGGAGCGGAGGCGGAAAAAGCCGTCTCGCCAGGGTGGAAATAGTGGGTTTCTGCCGCAAGACGCACCCGCCCCGCGGCATCCCGGAGGGATTCTCCCGGCTGGGGCATTCCGGCGGACAGGAGGACAATCCAGTGGGCGAAGTTGGAGAGGATAGCCTGGAACCGCCGCTGTAGCGCCTGTACCCCCGGGGGCTGGCCCCGGAAGCTGGCCAGCAGCAGGAATCCGTCCTCATACCGGGCGGTCAGGACGGCGGAGAAGTCCGCCGTTTCCCGGATCCGGGCAGACAGGTGATGGTAGAGCAGATCCAGGGTTTGCAGGGAGAAGCCCTCCCCGCAGACAAATTTCCCATAGTATATCCGGGGATTTTCCCCAAAAGGCGGCCCATACCGGACGGCCAGGGAGGGGAAGGGCTGATCCAGCTGAGGGCCTCCGGTTTCAATAGCCCGGGCCAGGCCCGAGGGGTCCCCTTCCGGAGGGGGACTGTGGCCAGCGAGGCTCGCCTCGCTGGCCAGCTCCCGGATCCCTTTTTCGATAGCCCGGTTCAGTTCCCGCTTCTTAATGGGCTTTACCAGATAGTCAGTGACGCCCAGCTGAATGGCCTTTTGGGCGTAGTCAAACTGGCGGTAGCCGCTGACCAGGATAAAGGCGCAGGAAATCCCGGCCTGCCGGACCTTTTCCAGCAGGCTGATGCCGTCTAGGCCAGACATGCGGATGTCGGAGATGACCACATGGGGGTGGAGTCGCTCAATGAGGTCCAGGGCCTCCACGCCGTCGTGGGCCGTGCCGCACAGTTCCGCGTCCAGTGTCTCCCACTCCACCAGATGCTCAATCAGTTGGCAGACATGGATTTCGTCGTCCGCCAGCAAAACCTGGTACATGAAGACCTCTCTTTCCCGCCTCCGCCGGTGGAGGCGCGTCCTGACTGTCATATCCGCAGGGCCTGTGGATCTGCCGGATTCCGGGCAGCAGTTCCAATATCCGGCGGTATGGTTTATGGGGCGGTACCGGTGGTATTACGTTATGGGATAAAGTATAGCAAAATTGAGAAAAAAGCACAAGGATAACCGGGAAAATTCGGAAAATACAGATAGGGAGGAGGGGGGAACTGAAAAAAATAGGTGATTTTGAAAAAATGTTCTTGACAGAAGGCAAAGGGTATGGTATTCTAACACATGCCGACAAGTTGCCGGTGTGGTGGAATGGTAGACACAGGAGACTTAAAATCTCCCGGTAGCAATACTGTACCGGTTCGAGTCCGGTCACCGGCACCACAAATTTTATATCGCGGAGTAGAGCAGTTGGTAGCTCGTCGGGCTCATAACCCGGAGGTCGCAGGTTCAAGTCCTGTCTCCGCAACCATGGCGAGTGTTCTTATAGCATTTGAAAGGCTGTAAGAACACTCGCCTTTCTTTATGTGTCATATAGCGATTTGGCATGGGGCGTAGTTGACGACTACGCCTTTTCTCGTATTCACGGACACCTGCGGGGCGGGTAAAGGGAACACATCGGGAATGAAGATCGCTCCCACACAGTTGTAATGAATGGTCAACCTCTGTTCCCACTTGCCGTCGATCTTCTCCGCCTGATGGACCTCGATGCGCTCGATCAGCTCATTCAACATCCTGGGCGTCAGCTTCTTGGCCCGTGTGTATTTGCGGACGGTGGAGATGAACATATCAGAAGTCATGGCCCTGCTGCCCAGCGCGTCCATTTCGGAGCGGAGCGCCTTGATCTTTTCAGCAAGCTCCTTCTGCTCCTGTTCATACCGGCGGGACATTTTGGCAAAACGGTCATCGCTGAGCTTGCCGGAAACATTGTCCTCATAGATACGCTCAAACAATCCATCCAGTTCTTCGTCACGGGCTTGCAGCGACGCAAGCTCTTTTTGTTTCAGCCTGCGGCCAAGCTCCACGCTTTCCTGGGTGCTGCCCATCACCGCTTTTACGAAATCGTCCTCATAGTGACTGGCAAACTTCGTCAGCCGCTTGATCTCACCAAGCACCACCTGTTCCAGAAAGTCCACCCGGACATAATGGGTAGAGGTACAGGTCCCCCGGTTGCCCTTATAGTTGGAACAGTTGAAATACTTGATATCGGGGTTGCCCTGGTTGAAATGGAAGTGGAGGTTATTGCCGCAATCGGCACACACCAGCAGACCGGAAAACATATTGCGTTCCCCATCGTTGGTACGGCGCTTGCGTATCTTTCCTCGCTTCTGCTGGACCTGCTCCCACATGGCACGGTCAATGATCGGCTCATGCACATCCTTGAAAATGACCCAGTTTTCACGGTCATTCTCAATCCGCTTTTTGTTCTTGTAGGATTTGGAATAGGTCTTGAAGTTGAGGATATCGCCGCAATACTCCTGCAGGGACAGTATCTTTGTGATGGTGGAGCTGTTCCATTTCGTCGGAGGCTGCTGCTTGCCTTTTCCGGGCCTCTTGATGCCCTTCTGGAGCCAATAGGCCCGCGGGGTGAGGATACCTTCCCGCTCAAGCTGGGCGGCGATCTGCTCCGTCCCAAGCCCGTCCAGGGTCATGCCGTAAATGTGTCTGACCACCTGGGCCGCTTCATCGTCCACGATCCAACGCTTAGGATTGTCGGGGTCTTTGATGTACCCGTAGGGAGGTTGTCCCATCGGCTCACCGGCGTTCCCCTTGATCTTGTTGCTGATACGGCGCTTCTTGCTGATATCGCGTGCGTACCATTCGTTGAACAAATTGCGGATCGGAGCCAGCTCATTTTCACCTTCGGCGGTGTCGATGTTGTCGGATACCGCCACCAGGCGGATGTCATGTTCCGGGAAAAATTCCTCACTGATATGGACAAGACCACAAAAATTATGAAGCGGAGCTGCTGACGATTTTG
>CAJUDW010000014.1 GCA_910584995.1 uncultured Oscillibacter sp.
CGGCAAAACCCTCGGACGCCGCACTTGCGGCGGATCCGCACCGGGAAATGTGCGCCTCTTATTTCCCCAGCTTGGCCTCCAACTCGGCTTGCTGGGCTTCGTAGCCGGGCTTGCCCAACAGGGCGAACATGTTCTTCTTGTAGGCCTCCACGCCGGGCTGGTCGAAGGGGTTCACCCCCAGCAGATAGCCGGACAGGCCGCAGGCGTACTCGAAGAAATAGATAATCTCACCCAATCCCCGGGCAGTTTTGCCGGACTCGGCCTCCACAATCACGTTGGGCACGCCGCCCTCGGTGTGGGCCAGAAGGGTGCCCTCCATGGCCTTCTCCCGGATATAGTCCATGGACTTGCCTGCCAGGAAATTCAGGCCGTCGCCGTCGTCCTCGTCCTTAGGCACATACAGCTGGCGGCCGGAGGCTCCCAGGCGCACAACAGTCTCGAAAATGTTCCGGGTGCCCGCCTGCATATACTGGCCCATGGAGTGGAGATCCGCCGTGAATTCCACGCTGGCGGGGAACAGACCCTTGCCGTCCTTGCCCTCGCTCTCACCGTAAAGCTGCTTCCACCACTCCAGCATAAACCGGAAGGAGGGCTCGTAGCAGGCCAACACCTCAATAGGCTTCCCGGATTTATACAGGGCGTAGCGGAGGGCCGCGTATTTCCAGGCGGGGCTTTCATAGGAGGCGGTCTCGCAGGTCTTCATCATGCCGGCCGCGCCCGCCATCAGTTCCGTAATATCCACGCCGGCTACGGCAATGGGCAGCAGGCCCACGGCGGTCAGCACGGAGTAGCGTCCGCCCACGCCGTCAGGCACCACAAAGGTCTCCCACCCCTCGGCGTCAGCCAGGGATTTCAGGGCGCCCCGGGCCCGGTCGGTAGTGGCGTAGATGCGGCCCTTGGCCCCCTCTTTACCGTACTTCTCCTCTAGGGCCGCCCGGAAGAACCGGAAAGCCACGGCAGGCTCCGTGGTGGTGCCGGACTTGGAGATGACGTTGACGGAGAAGTCCACGCCCTCCAGGAAATCCAGGACCTCCGCCATGGCGTCGGAACTGAGGCCGTTGCCCACAAAATAGACGTTGGGCGTGGATTTCTTTTTGAGATTGTAGTTAGAGGAGCCCAGGCACTCCACGACGCCCCTGGCCCCCAGGTAGGATCCGCCGATGCCGATCACCACCAGGGCCTGGGAATCCCCCTGGATCTTCGCCGCGGCCTTCTGGATCCGGGCAAACTCCTCTTTATCATAATTCTCGGGCAGGCGGACCCAATCCGTAAAGGAGCCGCCGGCGCCCGATCCGGTCTGCAGCTTCTCCTGCGCCTCCTTCAGCGCCGGAACCAGTTCCTCTTCATAGGAGGCGGGCAGAAACGAGTCCATTTGAAACGACCTGACTTTAATCATAATCCATACGTCTTCCTTTCCATTTGAGATCCGCCGCAAGGCAGGATGCCAGATAGGGAAATTATATCATTTCAAAGGGGCCGTGGCAAGCCGGAAATCAGCCAAAATTTCCCCGTCCCCGCTGTTCACAAAGCCAGCGGCTCCGGACAGAAGGGGGAAAAACAGCCCCGGGCTCGATCCCGGGGCTATTCCGTATCATCGTTCGCACTTCCAAAAGGCCACGCTGTAAGGAGGAAGCTGACTGCCGCCGCCGAAGTCGTGATCCGCACCGGTTAGGAGATCCACCGCCCGGCCGCACCCGGCGTCGAAGTGGGCGGTGTAGGGTTCGCCGGCGGCGTTGACAGCCACCAGGACCCGTTCCCCCTCCGTCTGCCGCTGGAAAACCGTCTGGTGGTTGGTGAGGACCAGTTCCTTGAAGTCCCCGAAGCAGAGGGCGCCGCTCTCCCTGTGGGCACGGGCCATGGCGGCGATCCGGTCCGTCAGGCCGTTCCACTCCGGACGGTCAAAGGCGGGGCGCAGGGCATCGTCGCTGCCGGGCTCTTTCCGGCCCTCCGCCCCCCACTCGCTGCCGTAGTACAGGCAGGGGATCCCGGGCATCCCGAAGAGGAGGCCGTAGATCAAGGGCAGGTGGGCGGAGTTCTGCAAAATGCTGGCGGCCCGGGTCACGTCGTGGTTGTCCACAAAGCAGAGGAGATGTTTCCCCTTGTACAGCGTCCAGGGCTCCGGGCCGAACTGCCGCTTGAGGCTGTGGACGATCTCAAAGAGGTTCATGGAATTCAGGCTGGAGTAGAGGCCCTTGTAGCACTCGTAATTGGTGCAGGAGTGGAGTTTCCCCTCCCCCACCCAGCGGTTGTAGTCCCCATGGAGGGTCTCCCCCACCAGGAAAAACTCCGGCTTCAGGCTGTCGCAGAACCGGCGGAGGGCGGCGATGAAGTCCGGCTCCAGGCAGTAGGCTACATCCAGGCGCAGGCCGTCGATATCGAACTGCTCCACCCAGAACCGCACGCAGTCCAGGAGATAGTCCACCACCGCCGGGTTCCGCAGGTTCAGCTTCACCAGTTCGTAGTGGCCCTCCCAGCCCTCGTACCAGAAGCCGTCGTTGAAGGCGGAATTCCCGTCGAAGCTGATGTGGAACCAGTCCTTATAGGGGGAATCCCACTTCTTCTCCTGCACGTCCCGGAAGGCCCAGAAGCCCCGGCCCACGTGGTTGAACACGCCGTCCAGCACCACCCGGATACCTGCCTGGTGCAGCGTCCGGCAGGCCCCGGCAAAATCCTCGTTGGAGCCCAGACGGCAGTCGATTTTCCGGTAGTCCCGGGTGTCGTAGCCGTGGCGGTCACTCTCGAAGATGGGGGACAGGTAAACGGCGTCCGCCCCCAGGCGGCGGATATGATCCGCCCAGAGGCTGATTTTCCCAATCCGGTTCACCTGTACCCCGTCGTTGTCCCGGGGTGCGCCGCAGAATCCCAGGGGATAGATTTGATAAAATACGCTCTTTTCCGCCCACATGATGGTTTCCTTCCTTTCCGTTCAAACGCCGGAGAACCCGGCAGGAGCAGGGGGATCCCCGGGATGCGAATCTCCCCTGCCTCCCCGGCATTCCGCCATACTCCCTCTATTTTACCTCTTCCCGGGGGCCGGGGAGGTATTCCTCCCCCGCCGGGGCCATGCAGAGCCGCCCGGCGGAAAGTTCCGTCAGGCGGGGGGCAAAGATCTCCGCGCCCCCTGCGGGAAAGGCGGCCCGCAGGGTGATGTCCGCCCCGTAGTCCGCATCCCGGACAACCCCGCCGCAGCCGGCGGCCTCCAGCTTCACCCGTTCCAGGAGGGGATAGGTGCAGGGCACATCCCACACCGTCCAAAGCTGCATCCGGGCGGCCCCGGCGGCCTCCAGGGCATCCCGTGCCCCCCGGGCGTAGGCCCGGGTCAATCCACCGGCCCCCAGCAGCACGCCGCCGAAGTACCGGGTCACCACGCAGCAGGCGTTCCAGACCTCCTGCCGCTGGAAGACGTTCAGCATGGGCTGCCCCGCGGTGCCCTGGGGCTCCCCGTCGTCGGAGTAGCGGACGGTGCCGCCCTCCCGCAGCAGGTAGCACCAGCAGTTGTGGCGGGCGTCGTAGTGCTTTTTCCGAACCTCTTCAATCCGGGCACGGGCCTCCGCCTCCGATTCCACACGCCACACATGGGAGATGAACCGGGACCGCTTTTCCGTAAACTCGCTCTCCGCCTCCTGAAACGGCACCAAATACGATTCCACTGCGGGCCTCCTCTCTGTCTCTTCCGGTATGTGTTACGGCTCCTCCTCCAGGAATTCCGCCGCCTGTCCCAATGTCTTCGGGCCGCAGACGGCCACCACGTCGATCGTCTCCCCGTATTCCACAGACTCCACCTTCGCCTCCCGGTACAGGGCGTCCAGCAGGCCGCCCCTGCCATAGGGGATGTGGAGGGTCACGCGGCGGACGCCCTTTTCCAGCTTGGCGGAGACAGCCTCCAGCAAACGGCTTACCCCCTCCCCGCTCTTGGCGGAGATGACGCAGATGTCCTCCCCATGGGGAAGGATTTCCCCCACAGGCAGGCAGTCCGCCTTGTTGAACACGTCAATCCGGGGCAGTTCCCCGGCGCCCAGTTCCCCGATCAGTCTTTCCACCACCTGGGCCTGGGCCTTCCACTCCGGGTTGGAAACGTCAATAACATGGAGCAGCAGATCCGCGTACTCCAATTCCTCCAGGGTGGCCTTGAAGGCCTCCACCAGCTGGTGGGGGAGTTTGCGGATGAACCCCACCGTGTCGCTGACCACCACGTCCAGGGTGTCGCTGACGGAGAGGACGCGGCTGGTGGTATCCAGGGTGTCAAACAGGCGGTTGTTGGCGGGGATACCCGCGCCGGTGAGGCGGTTCAGCAGGGTGGATTTCCCTGCGTTGGTGTAGCCCACAATGGCAGCTACGGGGATCTCGTTCTTCTGCCGCTGCCGCCGCTGGGTGCCCCGGACCCGGCGGACGTCCTCCAGTTCCTGGCGGAGTTTGTCGATTTTCCGGCGGATGTGGCGGCGGTCTGTTTCCAGCTGGGTTTCGCCTGGGCCCTTGGAGCCGATAGGCCCCTTGCCGCTGGTGCCCGCCTGCCGCTCCAGGTGGGTCCACATGCCTGTCAGCCGGGGCAGCAGGTACTGGTACTGGGCCAGTTCCACCTGGAGGCGGCCCTCCTTCGTCTGGGCACGCTGGGCGAAAATGTCCAGAATCAGACCGCAGCGATCCAGCACCTGGACCCCCAGCAGGTCCGTCAGCACCCGCTGCTGGGAGGGGGAGAGGTCATTGTCAAAAATAACCATGGTGGCGCCGTTATCCTGGCAGTACTGCCGGACTTCCTCCGCCTTGCCCTCGCCGATGAAGGTCCTGGGATCCGGGGAGGGCCGGTTCTGCAGCACGATGCCCACCGTCTCTCCCCCGGCGGTTTCCACCAGGGCGGACAGTTCCTCCAGGGTCTCCTCCCCGGCGGTCTCTTCCTTCTTCAGTACCGGGGAATTCAATCCCACCAGCACCACTTTATCACGAATTTCTTTTGTTTCCCCCATGGGTTCTCCTTATTCTTTCAAACTTTTCGGCCGTCCCCGGTCAAACCGAATAGGCCTCCAGGACTTCGCCGGTGTAAATCCGGTGCCAGCCGCCCTTCGCCCCGTAATGGGCCAGGATGCGGTCGTCCCGGACGCACTCCGGCGCCATGTCCTGGACGAAGAGGGTCCTGCAGACCAGGACCTTCTCCGCCTCCTCAAAAAAGGGGGCGTCCCCGGCACCGTACCGGACCGTCAGGCCGCAGGCCTTGATCTTATCCAAATCCCGGCCGCTTTTAGTGCCGAACACCGCCATGGCCTCCCGGGCACTCTCCGGCAGGACAGACACGGTGAACACCGCGCTCTTTTCCATAAACTGATAGGTGTACCGCTCCGGCCGCACGTAGACCGTGCACACCGGCAGGCTCCAAAGCCGTCCCGCCTGGCACCAGCCGATGGTCATGGCGTTGCAGCCGCTTTTGTCCCCGGCGGCCAGCAGAGCGTTTTCCCTGCCGAAGGCCGGCAGCAGGGACGGGGCAAATTCCTTCGGGTCAACCGCTTGTAATCTCATCGCAGACATCTCCTCGCTCTTTTTTCATGAAATCGCGCCCCTTTCCCGGAAGACGGCAAAGGGCTCCGCCCTCAGTATATGCGGAAAACCGGCGGCGGTGACAGAAAAAACGGGGCCTGCCTTCGCAGACCCCGTCCATGTCCCTCTTACTTATCCAAGCCAAACCGCTTGTTGAACTTGGCCACGCGTCCACCGGTATCCACCAGT
Source organism: uncultured Oscillibacter sp. (assembly GCA_910584995.1). Classification (GTDB taxonomy): domain Bacteria; phylum Bacillota; class Clostridia; order Oscillospirales; family Oscillospiraceae; genus Oscillibacter. The sequence goes on from CAJUDW010000014.1 coordinate 5,716, forward strand.
TTTTGCTTGCCCGTGAAGAAGGGGTGACACTTCGAGCAGACTTCCACCTTGATATCCTTCTTGGTAGAACCTGTCTCAATCACATTACCGCAGGCGCATGTAATTGTAGTCTGCTGATAATTGGGATGGATTCCTTCTTTCATTGCTCTTGTTCACCCCTTTCGATTTCAAACTACCTTTCCGAAGCTTTCACCCCGCAAAAGCTTAACTAGAATAGCACATCTATTCATCAATTGCAAGGCTTTTCGCGGATCTTTTGAAATTTTTTATTTTCCGCCCTCCCCGAGCCCTGGAAAATAACGGTCTTGGCTTTTCCTGTCTCCTATGTTATAATCATCCTTACGAAAAATCCGCCCCGCCTTTTTGGGGCTCCCCTGACGCGGCGATCCCGCCGCCATATTCGCCGGATTACGGAAGGAGTAACTGCTATGATGGATTTAACCGAAAAGCTGATCCGCCGGGAGGACAAATACGCCGGTATCCTGATGAACATCCATGTGGACACGGTGGAACTGCCCAACGGGGATACCTCCGTCCGGGAGGTGGCCGACCATGTGGACGGCGTGGCGGTCCTGCCTCTGGACGAACGGAACAACGTGCTGACCGTCACCCAGTACCGCTATGTCTTTGGCCGCACCCTGCTGGAAATCCCCGCCGGGAAGCTGGATCCCGGCGAGGATCCCGCCACTGGGGCCCTGCGGGAACTGCGGGAGGAGACCGGCGCGGTGCCGGAGATCTTCCTTCCCCTAGGCAGCATCGTCCCTGCCCCCGGCTGCTACGGCGAAACCCTCCACCTCTTCTTGGCCCGGGGCCTGAAAATGGAGGAACAGCACCTGGATCCGGACGAGTTCCTGAACGTGGAACGCATCCCCTTCGACGAGATGGTCCACCGCTGCATGAACGGCGAGATTGACGACGCCAAAACCGTAGTGGCCGTGCTGAAAACAAAGCTTCTGCTGAACCTGTAAGCGGCGCGGCAGAGGGGGCGGGCGTCCCGGGGCGGATCCGCCTTCCGGCCCCGCTTACTAAAAGAGTCTTGGAGGTTTTCTATGGACAACAGCCAAAAGTTGGTTTTAATTGTGGAGGATGAGAAAAATATTGTGGACATCCTCCGGTTTAACCTTCAGCGGGAGGGCTACAAAACCCTGGAGGCCTACGACGGGGAGGACGGCCTGGCCCAGGCCCGTTCCCAGAACCCGGATCTGATCCTGCTGGATGTCATGCTGCCGAAAATGAACGGCTTCGACGTGTGCCAGGCCCTACGGGCCGCAGGCGACAATGTGCCGGTCATCATCCTCACCGCCCGGGAGGAGGAGGCCGACAAGGTCCTGGGCCTGGAGATCGGGGCCGACGACTATATCACAAAGCCCTTCTCCATGCGGGAACTCATCGCCCGGGTAGGTGCAAACATCCGCCGCACTGCCATGGCCGCCCCCGCCGCCTCCGCTGCGGACGAGGCCATGACCGTCTCCGGCGACCTCTCCATCAACACCGGCAGCCACCAGGTGTTCCGGGGCGGGAAGTCCATCGACCTGACACAGCGGGAATACGAGCTCCTCACCTTCCTGGCCAGCCACCCCAACAAGGTCTACTCCCGGGTGGCCCTCATGGAGCAGGTCTGGAACTACGGCTATGTAGGCGACGACGTGCGGACGGTGGATGTCACCGTCCGGCGGCTGCGGGAGAAAATCGAGGCCAATCCCGCCAGCCCCGTCTATATTCTCACCCGGCGGGGCGCAGGGTACTATTTCGCCGTATAAACCTTCAGCTTTCCCATACCGGAAGGGGGTGTCCGCTTGTTCCGCAGCCTTCATATGAAACTGATGCTGATTCTCCTGCTGCTCATCACCTCCCTGATGGCGGTGGTGGGGGCCTTTCTGACCATCAGCGTCTCCAGCTTCTATATCAATTCCTTTTATGAGCAGATGAACACGGTCTTTGGGGAGAACGGCCGGGACTTCGTGTCTGATCTCCGGGCCGCCGCCGCGGAGGAAAACGGGGCCGACCGGATTGTGGAAATCCTGGACGCCAAAACCGGCCCCTTGGGCATTGACCACCGCACCCGGAACTATTTTCTCCTGGACGGCGCGACCGGCGCTTATCTCAGCGGCTCCGCCGAGGAGTCCGAATTTCCCCGGGAACAGAGCGTCAACCTCCTGGCCGCCAGGAACGCCGTTGCCCGGCAGGATTCCACCGCCGTAGGGGACGAGAGCGACATCACCGCCGATTTCATGGATGTGGCCATCCCCATCTTCAGCGGCGATCACGCCTATATCATCTATATCTTGGACAACAAGGCCACAGTGACAGGCCTCAACGGCCAACTCTTCCTAATCATCATGCAGGCCCTGGTCATCGGCCTGCTGATCTCCGTGCTCCTGAGTTTCCTGCTGTCTAAAACCATGGTTGGCCCCATCGAGAAGCTGACCGCCGGCGCGGAGCGGGTAGCCGCCGGGGACTTTGACAGCGAACTGCCGGTGGAGTCTACCGACGAGATCGGCATCCTCACCGGCACCTTCAACGAGATGTCCGGTGTCCTGCAGGCCACCCTGGCCGCCGTGGAAAATGAACGCAACAAGCTGGACACCCTCTTCTTCCACATGACCGACGGCGTTGTGGCCTTTGACCACAAGGGCCGCCTCATCCACTGCAACCCCGCCGCCGACACCATGCTCCAGCGGCCTGTGGATAGCCGCTGCACCTATGAGGAACTCTTCGGCGAGGTCTACCCCTTCCGGGAACTGATGTCCCTCCAGCGGCCCAACTTTGCCGAAAGCGAGTTGACAGTAGGGGATCGGAACCTGGAACTGTATCTGGCACCCTTCTCCGACAAGGCCAGCGGCGGCGTCCTCATCGTCCTCCACGACATCACGGAGCAGCACCGGAACGAGAACCGGCGGAAGGAATTCGTGGCCAATGTCTCCCACGAACTGCGCACCCCCCTTACCAACGTCCGCAGCTACGCCGAAACCCTGCTGGACGCCGGGGACGACATTCCCCGGGAAACCGCCAGCAGCTTCCTGGACATCATCATCACCGAGACGGACCGGATGACCCACATTGTCCAGGACCTGCTGACCCTCTCCCGGCTGGACGCCGGGGACGCGGAGTTGGTTCTCTCCCGTTTCCCCTTTGGGGACGCCATTGAAAGCGTTGTCCGGGCCAACGCCCTTAACGCCAAGCAGCGGGGCCACGTCCTGGCCTACACCCCGCCGGAGAGCCTGCCCCTCATTGTGGGGGATCGTAGCCGGCTGGAGCAGGTCATGATGAATATCATCGGCAACGCCGTAAAATATACCCCCGACGGCGGCGTCATCACCGTCACCGCCGGGGCGGAGCAGGACGCCGTCTGGATGGAGGTCTCCGACAACGGCATCGGCATCCCGGACAAGGACAAGGAGCGGATTTTCGACCGCTTCTACCGGGTGGATAAGGCCCGCTCCCGGGAATCCGGCGGCACCGGCCTGGGCCTCTCCATTGCCCGGGAGATTGTTCAGCGCCACCAAGGCGCTATCGGCCTGGTGGCCCACGATGGTCCGGGCACCACCATACGCCTGACCCTTCCTGTGGGCGGGCCGGAGATCTAAGGCAGGAAGGAGGACGCGGCATGAAAAAGATACAGTTCCGGCGGCGGGACTTTTTCCAGAATGCTGCCATCGTCCTGCTGTTCCTTCTGGCAGTGGCTCTCTTCACCCAGACCCAGCTGTACAGCCTGGAGGCAGGGGCCGGATATCTGGACTCCCTGCTGGAGGGCGACGCCTCCCAGAACACCAGCGCCCCTTCGGAAATCCTGGCGGGATTTGCCGCCCCCGTCCGCACCGCTGTCACCGGCGTCTACGGCGGCCGGTACGGCAGCACCGCCATGACCACCGCCGACGAGGAATTCGAGCCCCTGGGCAGCCTTCTTCAGGAAACTTTGGGATCTGCCCAGGCCCCGGAGCCCTGCGCTGTCCAGGACTTTTTACAGGCCCTGAACAGCAGTTCCGTTGTGTACTACGATTTTCTCAATCCGTTGCCCCTGTCCATTGTGGCAGGGCTGACAGCGGCCTCCTGGGACGGGGACAGCCCCACCGTACGGCAGCTGGCTGTCGCCGCCGGGGCGGACGGCGCCGTCTCTTTGTATCTCTGGGACGGCGGTGAATTCTGCTGCCGCGCCGCTTCCGCCGTGTCCGCCGGGGAACTGGCCCGGATCGTCAACCGCTATGAGTTCAACGGCGCCATGTTCGCCTTTGACAGCGAGGCCCTCTTCTCCTTGGCGCCCTGCTCCCTGCTTCCGGCGGAGCCGCCGGAACTGCCGTCCCTTACCTCCGCCGTTTCCCTTCCCGGCACGGAAACCCTGCTGTCCAGCCTGGGCTTCTATCCCCGCACCAATTCCCGCTACCCGGAGCCGGACGGCACCGAGGTCATCACCGAGGGAAACCGCATCCTCCGGGTCAGCGCCGACGGCACTGTCCGCTATCGGGGCGGTGGCGAAAACGTCATCACCGTCAGTGCCGCCGGGGAAAGCCCCACTGCGGCGGAGGCCGCCGCAGGCGTCTGGACACTGCTGAACAACCTGCTGACCCCTTACGCCGGGGAAGCCCGGCTGTACCTGCAAAGCGTCCGGCAGACGGAGGCCTCCACCAGCCTGGTCTTCGGCTACCAAATCGGCGGCGTGCCTATCCGCTCCGCCACCGGCGCGGCCGCCGCCCAGGCCACCCTCTCCGGCGTGGCCGTTACCACCCTGACTTTGCGGTTCCGCCAATACAGCAGCGCCGGGGAGGCTGCGCCCATGCTGCCTCTGCGGCAGGCCCTGGGCATCGCCGCTGCCGGGAACGGCGGGGAACTTTCCATCGGCTACGCCGACAGCGGAGGCGCCGCCTCCGCCCAGTGGCTTGTGGATTAAGGAGGGCCTATGGATCGTTTCCGTCTGAAAAACGTCATCATCCTCATCCTCATCCTGACGGATCTCGCCCTGATGGGGGCGCTGGTCTACCGCCGCACGGTGGCCCAGTCCGCCCACAGCCGGGGGGCCGAAGAACTGTCGGCCCTGCTGGCCGCCGACGGCATCCAGCTGGATCCCGGCATCATCCCCCAGGCCGACCCGCCGGAGGGCCGCTCCCTCACCCGGGACACGGCTTTGGATCGGAAAGCTGCCGCCTTCCTCCTGGGGAAAGGCCTGACCTCCTTCAACCAAGGGGGCGGCGTCTACTCCTATACCAGCAGCGCAGGTGCGGCCCTCTTCCGCGACAACGGCAGCTTCGACGCCGCCGGAACCCTCTCCTCCGGCAGCGGTGAGACCCGCTGTCGGGAGTTCTGTGAAGAATTCCACTACGCCTCCCTTGTCTCCCGGCTGGACGAGGAGGGCAGCGGCACCATGACCGCCGTCCGGCAGTTCGGCGGCCTGCCGGTTTTCAACGCCTCCATAACCTTCACCCTGAACCGGAACGTACTGGTTTCCGTCAGCGGCACCCTCCTGCCGGAAACCTTCACAGTGACGGAAGACACCGTCCCCCTCTCCGCCCTGGCAGCTCTCACGGCCTTCCAACTCCAGGTGCGGGAGACCGGCGCAGTGGCCACTTCCATCACCGATCTTTACCTCTGCTATGAACTGCAGAGCACCGCCGCCTCCCCCATGTCCCTGGTTCCCGCCTGGTGCCTGGTGACCGATACAGTAAAATATTATGTCAACTGCTTTACCGGCACGGTCAGCCAAATCTGACCCGGGGCGCGTCTGCCGATCCCTCATTTCGGAACCAGTTCCGGAACCGGTTTTTATTGGATTTTGGTGGAAATTCTTGTGAATTTCCACCTCTTTTCTTTTTCTGTGAAAATCCGGCGAGAAAGGTTTGCATTTCCGTTACAGATGTGTTACAATATCGCTACGCGGCTATGGGCACAGCGGGCACAGCCAAGCCTTCTTTCCCCGGCAGTTGCCATGCTCCATAGCCCCATACGTGCGCCCTTCCGCCACCCTAGGCGCGGAGGCCGTTTTTACTGATTTTTCCGAACAGGCACGGCAGCCTGCCGGAAGGCCGGGTTTCCTTTGCGGAATCCCAGGCCGGAGGAATAGGCAGATCTGCCCCAAACACCCAAAGCAAAAACGCGGCGGCCCTTTCACGTCCGCCGGATCTTCTTTGGGCTGAAAAATTTTACCTGTTCGATTTCTTTTCCGCTGTATGAAGCGGCGCCAGGCGGGCAAACTGTCATGCAGACGGTTCGCCGCCCCAAAAGAATATCCTTGAAAAGAGGGTCCTATGTTGACTAAATATATTGTACAGGGCGGAAAGCCCCTGTTTGGCGAAGTTGAGATCAGCGGCGCAAAAAACGCCGCCGTCGCCATCATTCCCGCCGCCCTTATGGTGGACGGCGTATGCCGGATTGAAAACCTCCCCCAGATTTCCGACGTAACCCTGTGTCTGAAGATTATGGAGCAGCTGGGCGCACAGATCCGGGTGGTGAACCGCCACACCGTGGATGTGGACTGCCGCCGCGTCCATTCCACCAAGACGTCCTATGATCTGGCCCGCCGCATCCGGGCGTCCACCTATTTCATTGGTGCCCTGCTGGGCCGTTTCGGCCAGGCGGAAGTGGCCATGCCCGGCGGATGCAACCTGGGTGTCCGTCCCATTGATCAGCATGTGAAGGGCTTCACCACCCTGGGGGCCAAGGTGGTGGTGGAGGGCGGCTTCGTCCGCGCTTCCGCTGTCAACAGCCGTCTGAAGGGGGCCAACGTCTATCTGGACGTGGTGTCTGTGGGCGCCACCATGAACATCATGATCGCCGCTGTCATGGCGGAGGGCAACACCGTAATCGAAAACGCCGCCAAGGAGCCTCACATCGTGGATCTGGCCAACTTCCTCAACTCCATGGGGGCCAATATCCGGGGCGCAGGCACCGATACCATCAAGATCCGGGGCGTGGAGCGGCTTCAGGGCGGCAGTTATGCCATCATTCCCGATCAAATTGAGGCCGGCACCTATATGGCTGCCGTGGCCGCTACCGGCGGCCAGATCCTCATCAAGAATATTATTCCCAAGCATATGGACTGTATCACCGCCAAATTAGTGGAAATGGGCGTAGAGGTGGAGGAAAACGAGGACACCCTCCTGGTCCGCCGTAGCGGCCCCCTCCAGCGGGCCAACGTGAAGACCATGCCCTATCCCGGTTTCCCCACCGATATGCAGCCCCAGATCACCACCGTGCTGTCCCTGGCGGCAGGCACATCCCTGGTGACGGAGAGCGTGTGGAACACCCGCTACCGTTATGTGGATGAACTCAAGCGCATGGGCGCGGCCATCCAGGTGGATGAAAAGACCGCCGTGGTGCAGGGTGTAGACCATCTCACTGGCGCGCCTATCCAGGCCTGCGATCTGCGGGCGGGGGCGGCCTTGGTCATTGCGGCCCTGGCAGCCCAAGGCCGCAGCGAGATCAGCTGTGTGCAGTATATCGAACGGGGTTATGAGGATATTGTATCTAAATTCCGCTCCCTGGGGGCGGACATCCGCTCTATTGACGAGCCGGACGAACAGGATCAGATGACCGCTGCTTACGGTTGAAGGGCAGGCGGCAGGGCACCCCGGTTTCCCTTCCGCTATCCGCCGGGAGGCCGGCTGTGAATTCCGGCCTCTGTCTTGCCCGCCGGACTTTCCGGTAGTTCCCGGCCCTACCGCCGGGGCCTGCTTTCCCAACATGTGAATTTTTCCCATTCCGGCTCCGGCACATCCGCCGGGGCCATGGCAAACCGGCGGCTTTCCCTGTGGAAAGCCGCAGCTGTTTGTATTTTGTACATTTTTATCATTCCCAGGCCTTGCTTAATCTCGTCAACGCCGGTGAAAACGTGCATCTGCGCTTTTTCAACCGGTGGGCCTTAGCCTGTCGGCTGGACGTTTTGCCATTTTCAAAGAAGGCCTGTTTTTGTTTTCTGCGCAGGGTTTCAGCCCGTGACGGAGACCGGCATCCTGGCCGGGGATCTCTGCGCGGGCATTTTTGATCAACATCGCAAAATTTATGATTTTTAATTCCTACACAGAAAAAAGGTGGTTTCTTTCTTGACCTCTCTATACACACTGGCCAGCGGTTCCTCCGGAAACGCGCTGCTGATCTCCATGTCCGGCGCTTATTTCCTGGTGGACGCCGGGATCTCCTGCCGGAAAATTACCCAGCGGCTCCAAGCCCTGGGCCTGGGCCTGCCGGATCTGGACGGCCTCTTCATCACCCACGCCCACACCGACCATGTAAACGGCCTGAAAACACTGCTGAAACGGGCATCCTTCCCCATTTTCGCCACCTGGGAAACTCTGTGCTGTCTCCAGACGGAGGACACCGGCAATCTTTTCCGACCCATAAAGCCCGGCGTGCCCTTCCCTGTCTCCGGCTGCTCCGTCACGGCGATCCCTACTTCCCACGACGCCCCCGGCTCCTGCGGCTACCGCTTCGACGGCCCAGACGGCTCCGTGGGCATCCTCACGGACACCGGATACGTTACGGAGGCGGCCTCCTCCCTCTTGCCGGGAGTAGGGCTGGCTGTCCTGGAGGCCAATCACGATGTGGAATCCCTTTCCAGCGGCCCCTACCCCTACTATTTGAAAAAGCGCATCCTGGGCCGCCTGGGCCACCTATCCAATGAGGATGCCGCCAAATTTGCCGTAATCCTGGCGGAAAACGGCGCAAATGAGATTATTTTAGCCCATTTAAGCCTGGAAAATAACACACCCGCCATGGCCAGGAACGCCGTGGAACAGGCACTTTCCGCCGCGCATCTGGCGCCTGTCCTGTCTGTCGCCCCCCGGGACGCCCTGGGGGAGGCCCACGTGCTGGGGGAAAGGGAGCCGGTATGCAGCGGGTTGTTCTGATCTGCGTAGGTAAGCTGAAGGAGCGGTTTTACGCGGAGGCCGTGGCGGAATATGTAAAGCGGCTGGGCCGCTTCTGCAAGCCGGAAATCGTGGAACTGCCGGAAGAGCGTCTCCCCCAGGATCCCTCCCCCGCCCAGGTGGAGGCCGCCCTTTTTAAGGAGGCGCAGGCTATCCGGGACCGGCTTCCCCACGCCTCCCATCTGGTGGCATTGTGCGTGGAGGGGAGACAGCCATCCAGCGAGGAACTGGCCCGCCTAATGGCCTCCTGGGGGGAAAAGCGGCTGGTATTTTTGATTGGCGGCTCCTTCGGGCTCCATGATTCTATCAAAGCGGAGGCCAATGCCACCCTCTCCATGTCCTCCATGACCTTCCCCCACCATCTGGCCCGGGTAATGCTGCTGGAGCAGGTTTACCGGGCCTATCAGATCAACGCCGGAAGCCGCTACCACAAGTGAGCGCCCCCTGATTCCGAAAAGAAGCCCGTCTATGTCCCGGAACTGTTTTCCCAATTCCCCTCTGGGGAGCGATCTCTCCCCGGAGGAAATGACACGGATCGCCCGCCGCTTCTACCGGAAGGCTCTGCTGGCAGAGGGCGGTTTGCTTTTTGGCTTTCTTACCTCAGGCGTTTCCGCTGTATTTTCCGTCCCGTACCTTGGCGGGGCCGGCGTGCTTGCTATGGCGGTATCCGCCTTCTGTGGCTGGCTGCTGTTCTGCCGCTGTCCCTGCTGCGGCAGGCTGGTCCCCCCTCACGAACACCTGACCTCCCTGATCTGGCGGGGCTATGAGTGCCTGGTCTGCAATTTCAGCCCGGATTGGAACCGGTAACACCGCCCCGTAACCCGGAGGGAACCCTCTTCCCTCCGGGTTTTTTATTTTCTCTCCCAACGCAGGCAATTCTTGACAAGGCAGTCCCTTCCTCGTATAATATTATACGGAATGAATAATTTTCCTGTCCCGGCAGCTTCTGCAATTGTAAGGTTTCATGAAAAGCCGTACCGGGGCAAACCACGATGAGGAGGAACAGCAAAATGGACTTCATGAAGGAATACGAAAAGTGGCTGGCAAGCCCCGCCCTCAGCGGCCAGGAGCACGCCGAACTGGAGGCCATCCGGAACGACCCCAAGGAGATTGAATCCCGGTTCTACGGCCCCCTGGAATTCGGCACCGCCGGCCTCCGGGGCACCATGTACGTGGGCCTCCACAATATGAATATCCATGTGGTCCGCTGGGCCACCCAGGGCTTTGCCGACGTGATCTGCGCCGAGGGCGAGGAGGGTAAGCGCCGGGGCGTGGCCATCTGTATGGACTGCCGGAACCACTCCCTGGAGTTCGCCCGGGCCGCCGCGGAGGTCTGCGCTGCCAACGGCATCCACGTGCGCATTTTCGAGTCCCTGCGCCCCACCCCCGAGTTGAGTTTCGCCGTCCGGGAATATCACTGCCAGGCAGGCATCAATGTCACCGCCAGCCACAACCCCAAGGAATATAACGGCTATAAGGTCTACTGGGAGGACGGCGCCCAGCTGCCCCCTCACCATGCCGACGCCATCGCCGCCCGGCTGGAGGTTCTGGACGTGTTCCAGGACGTAAAAACCATGCCCTATGAGGACGCCGTAAAGGCCGGGATGATCGAAGTCCTGGGCGCGGAGACCGACGGGAAATTCATGGCCAACGTCATGGAGCAGATCAATGACAAGGAAACCGTGGCCAAGGTGGCGGACAGCTTCAAGGTGGTCTACACTCCCTTCCACGGCACCGGCCACAAGCTGATTCCCGAGGCCCTGCGGCTCCTGGGCATCAAGCACCTGATCTGCGTCCCTGAACAAATGGTCATCGACGGGGACTTCCCCACCGTAAAATCCCCCAACCCGGAGAATCCCGAGGGGTTCTACCTGGCGGTGGACATCGCCAAGAAGGAAGGCGCGGACTTCATCCTGGGCTCCGACCCTGACGCCGACCGGGTTGGCATTATGGTCCGCACCGGGGACGGCGAATTCAAGGTGATCTCCGGCAACCAGACCGGCGTCCTGCTGCTGGACTATCTGATCGGCGCCATGAAGCGTTCCGGCAAGCTGCCGGAGAAGCCGGTGGCCCTGAAGTCCCTGGTGACTACAGAGATGGCCCGGAAGGTAGCCGAGGTCAACGGCCTCCAGTGCTATGACACCTTCACCGGGTTCAAATTCCTGGCAGAGAAGAAGGATCAGCTGGAAAAAAGCGGCCAGGGGAACGTGATTTTCTCCTACGAGGAGTCCTACGGGTACATGCTGGGGGGCTATGTCCGAGACAAGGATGCCGTGACCGCCTCCCTGCTGCTGACGGAGATGGCCGCCTGGTACGCCGCCCAGGGCAAGACTCTGGCCGACGCCCTGGACGCCCTTTTCGAGAAGTACGGCCACTATGCCGAACATACCTACAACCTGGTGATGCCGGGGCTGGACGGCCTGAAAGATATGGCCAACCTGATGAAGTCCCTGCGGGAGAACCCCCCTGCGGAGATCTCCGGCGTAAAGACCACCCAGCGGAAGGACTACCAGGACGGCTCCGTGGTGGACTGCGCCACTGGTGAAAAGAGCAGCATGGAACTCTCCGGCTCCAACGTCCTCCGGTTCGAGATGGCCGACGGCACCTCCGTCATCGTCCGGCCCTCCGGTACGGAACCCAAGATCAAGGTCTATGTGATGACTTCCGGCAAGGACGCCGCGGACGCCCAGGCCAACCTGGATAAATACGGCCAGTGGGTGGATTCCCTGCAAAAATAAATACCGAAAGCGGGCTTCACGAAGTGAGGCCCGCTTAACCTTTGGTTCAAGCCTGCGGAAAGGCTTGCAGAGGATGCAAGGTGGTTCTGCCCCTTACCGGTCAGCCTGCGGCGTTGGGGAAAACCACTTCCACCGCCACTTCTCTGTAGGGAATCTCCATAGGAGAGGCGTCCTGAAGGAGGCTATCCTTCCAGGCAAGATATTCCGCCCCGTCCACAGGCAGCTGATCATAGGTGTAATATTTTTCGCCGCTGGCAGGCTCCAGATAGGCGGCAAACCCCCAGTTATCCGTCAGCAGGAAATACACCATGCCGTCCCCGTCGGTGTCCGTGCCGCGGGGAAAACCGGTGGGATGCAGCGTTTCGTCCCAGGCGTCTACGGAGCCTGCGTTCTCATAGGTATCGGTTTCATCTTGATAGCAATACAGGGTATAGGGCCAAAACTCCCCGGCCCAGCCCTGATTGTGGGACCAGTCCGCCCGGATGATGCCGTTGTCATAATAGGTCAGGGCGGGGAAGGCGCTGAGTTCCTCCAGGAAAGCGGAGCCGTCATAGCCATAAACCTTCTCCACCTGGCCCGCCATGGCTGCGGCGGTATTTTGGAGGATCAGTTCCTCCCGGCCGTCGCCGTCGATATCCAGCACCGCGTATGAGAACCTGCCGGGAATTTCCCGCGGCTCTCCGCCGTCCGGGAAAACGCCTGTGCGGCAGTAATCCCCGATGGCGGCGGCAAAGGCCTCCGGCAGGCCGGAGGGGTCAAAATCAACCGGGACGCCATAGGGCAGTTCCTCATCCAGATCCCCTCCCAGCGGCTGGGACGGAGCGGCAGGCATCTCCGGCGCCGGGGTATCCCCACCCTCCAGGGTACTGCCGCAGGCGGGCAGGGACAGCAGCAGGCAGAGCGTCAGAAGCGGCAGGTAGAAACGGTTCATGCCAACACGGCCTTTCTTTTTATTTTCCGGCTACAGGATATCAAATTCCCCCACAAGAAAACATCACAAAAGGGTAACAAACGGGCGCGCCCGTTTGTCAAAAAAGTGGCTGCGCCGCTTTTTTACATAAGCTTCCCCTCCGCTCTGCGTCTTGATTGTGCGCCCACGGCGCACAATTCCACGCCCGCTTCGCAGAAAGCATTTTTCCTGCGCATACGCCGCCGGAAAAACGATTGGACCGTATTCCACGCCTGCAGGCGCGAAACTCCTGCGGAGGTTTTTTGACAATCTAGGAAATCCCCGGCCTGCCGGCCGGGGATTTTTCTGTATCAATAGAATTCCTTGATGTAGTTTTCCACGTCCCGACGGGTGCCCTTGAAGGGCCCGGGGGTCTCCATCTTCAGGGAGACCAGCGCCGTGGCAGTCTGGAGGGCCGTGGGAATATCCTGGGTCAGGCGCTCGTTGATGTACCCGGCAAAGGTGGTGTCGCCCCGGCCCGTCCGGCCGGTAAGATTCCGGGCCTTGATGGGGCAGGTGTACACGGCTTTGCCGTCGTAAACCAGCACCTCTGTGTTATGAGTAATGAGAATCTCCTTGGCGCCCCAGTCATACAGCATTTTGGCAGCGGCCACCCGGTCGTCGGTGCCGGTAAGGATCTCCGCCTCAGCGGCGTCGGTCTTCAGGAACCGGACGTAGGGCAGCATCTCCTTTTTCTCCGCCCAGTCCCGGTACACCATGCCGCCGTTTTCCACCCAGCGGAGCATGCACTGCACGTCGATTGCCAGCATGGCCCGCTTCGCGCCATAGGGGATCATCTCGTTGGGAATGTCGCCCCCCACAAGGCCCGCCAGATGCCAGATAGCCGCGTCCACCTCCGGCACTTCCTCCGGACGGTAGGGATCGATCACGCTGTCCACCGTGGAGGTCCGGCGCTCCCGGTCCGCCGTGTGGTAGACGTTCTTGGTGACAAAGGAATCCTTACTGTGAAGGGGGAACACCGTCACGTTGGAAGCGGCGGCAAAGGCCTCTTCCAGATCCACCTGGGTGGTATCCGCCTTTGGCAGGACCGCAATCTTGTGGCCGATGTTGGCGGCGGCGTAACCGGAATAGTACACCGCGCCGCCGATGGCTTTTTCCACTGCGCCCGTGTAGTCCACATTGGTGTCACGGGCAACCTCGCCGATAATTAAAGAATCAAACCGGTTCATTTCGCCGCCTCCTTACGCATGGCCTCGTCCGCGTCCACAAAGGACTGGAAACCGGGGCTCCATAGTTTGAAATTCATGGTTTCAATCATTTTCTTGTAGGCGAAGGAATCCTTCACCCGCTCCGGCAGGATGATGCCTGCCTGACCCTCGTCCCCGGCCTGATGGGTGTCGGACCCGGCCAGGCGGAAGAAGCCCGGATGGCGGCGGCAGAGATCCAGGGCCAACTCGTTGCCGTTTTCGTGGCGGGGGTTACCGTTGATGATCTCGGATCCGTGGACAGCGGACTCAAACACTTCTTTGTTGCCGTCCCGGTAGGGATGGGCGTGGATAATCAGGACCTGATCGTGGAACTTGGCAAAGAACTCCACGGCGCTCATGCAGCACATGTAGGGGTTGGACCGGAGCCACTGCTCGTCGATGCCGTAAACCAGATAGTCGTTGTCATTCTCCGGGAACCGGAGTTCCGCGCCAAGAATCACATCGAAGCCCACCTCGTCCCCCCGTTTTTTGGAGGCACGGTAGCCGGAGAGGTAGTGATCCATCACGGCGTCCCAGTTGTGCTGGGTGTCAATCCGGGAGAGATACTCCGGATGCAGGTGGTCGGTGACCACAAGGCCGGTAAAGCCCTGCTTCACGTAGCGGTCCACCACTTCCGCCGCCGGCAGATGTCCGCACCGGCTGGTTTCGGAGGTATGGGTATGGGGATCATAGAGAAATCCGTTCATAATATTCTTTCTGCTTCCTTTCATGCCCGGGCCGGTGGCACCGGCCCGCAATTTAACGATTTCTGTATTTTCCAGCCTCAAACGTTCCGGGACCTCAGTCCAGTGCCTTACAGGTGCTCCGCTTCACAAGGCTGGGCAGGAGGATCTGATGGACGTAGCCCCGGGTGCCGTGTTCAATCTTGTCCCGAAGCATATCCACCGCCTGGATGGCCATATCCCGCAGGGGCTGTTCAATGGTGGTCAACTCAATCCGGGGCAGGGAGGAAGAGGGGATATTATCAAACCCAATCAGGCTCAAATGGTCGGGAATACCGATCCGCAGTTCGTCCGCCGCCCGGAGGATGCCCAGGGCATGGGAATCCGTGGAGGCAAAAATGGCGCTGTAGTCAATGGGCCGGGCGAAGAGGTCCCGGGCCAGCTGGTAGCCGTTGTTGATGGAGGAGCGGGTAAACTCGCTGTTAAAAAACCGCTGCTGGAGGCCCAGTTCCTGGCAGGCGCGGATATAGCCGTCTGCCCGCATCTGGTGGGTGGTGGTGCGGCGGCGGCCGAAATACAGGATCTCCCGGTGGCCCAGATCGTAGAGGTACTTGGTGCCGATATAAGTGCCCCGGCTGTTGTCCACCGTCACATAACTCTGGGGCTGATCCCGGAGGTTTTCACTGAGGAACACCGTAGGCACCTGATCCGTGTAGGCCCGGATGTTTTCATAGGTCTTGGGGCTCTGGGGGACAATCAAAATGCCGTCCACCTGACGACCCAGCAGCAGCTTCACCACGGTCTTCTCCTGCTTGAGATCCGGGCCGGAGTTGCAGAGCATGATGTTGTATCCGTGGGCCCGGGCGCTTGTCTCCGCGTAATAAGCCATTTCAGACATAAACTGGTTATCCACAGAGGGCACTACCAGCCCCAGCAGATCCGTTTTCTTCATCACCATAGAACGGGCCACATAATTAGTGGTATACCCCATCTCGTCGCACAGCTTGATCACCCGTTCCCGGGTCTCGCTGCCAATCTGCGGGCTGCCGGACAGGGCGCGTGAAACCGTGGCGTAGGATACACCCGCGGCCTTAGCCACATCCTTCAATGTCACACTTTTCATTCTCCACCATCCTCTCCCGGCCCGGACATCGTAAACGTTTCCGTTTTGTTTGGGACAGCCGCCGGCGGCGGGTCGCGCCTCCGGCGGGATAGTAAAAGCATATATGATTTCCGTCCCAATGTCAATAACAATCTGATTTTTTCAGGAGTTTGGTCATAAAAACGAAAAAATCCCCTTACTCTTTGGCATTTGGCATATTGACAAAGCAACCCTATTTATTTAGAATAAAGCCAGCAAATGGTCGCAAACGTTTACAGTCTATTGCAAGGAGGGGTCCAAATGATCCGAGCGGTCCTATTTGATGTGGGCGGCACGCTCCACGAAGTCCGCCATCCCCCGGGGCTGGCAGAGCGCTACTGCCAGACGCTTTTGGACCGTTTGGCAGAGCGCGGCGCAGCCCTCCCTGTCACGGCAGACAGCCTGGCGCCCCTGCTCCATAAAAACGCCGAGGCCTATAAGCACTGGTCAGAAGAACACCTGACAGAGCTGCCCGGCGTCCGCATCTGGAACGAGTTCTACCTGAAGGACTTTCGTCTGGGGGAGGAAATCCTAGCCCCCCTGGCGGAAGACTTCTCCTGGATGTACGACGCCGTGCGGGTGGAAAATGTCCCCAGGCCCCACATGCGGGAAACCATCCAGGCTCTCCACGCCTCCGGGCTGGTCCTGGGCATCATCAGCAATATGATTTCCGAGACCTTTGTCCCCCGGCTGCTGGAGTCCTATGAGATCACCCGGTACCTCTCCTGCGTGGTGGTGTCCTCCCGCACGGGGACCCGGAAGCCATCCCCCGCCATTTTCGAGACCGCCGCCCGGGAGTGCGGCATCCCACTGGCAGAAATGGCCTACGTAGGCGACACCCTGTCCCGGGACGTCCTGGGCTGCCGGAACGCGGGCATCCCCCTGAGCATCCAGATCCAGAACCCGGCTATGGCTTTCCGGGACGCGGGGCTGGCAGAAACCGGGCTGGCGGCGGACGCGGTCATCCGGGATTTGGCAGAGATACCCGGCATCATCCAGGCGTACAACAGCAAATGCAGGCCGTAACGGCAGGCATATCAAGATAGATAAAAGTCAAAATTTTGCATATTTATTAAGGAGGAATGTCCCATGACCCCCGATATCCAAACCATTTTCTTTGATGTTGGCAACACCCTGCGTATCGTCCTGCCTGACCAGCCGTTTATCGACAAGGCCGAAGCGGACCTGATGGAACTGATCCAGACCAAGGAGACCCACGATGAACTGTTCGCCAAGCTGGAGGAGCGTTGGTCCAAGTACCGCAAGATGTCCAAGAACACCCTGCTGGACGCTTCCGAAGGCGAACTGTGGACCCAGTACATGTTGCCGGATTACGACACCAACATGGTTTTCGCCAACGCCGCCCGCCTGACCCGCCTGTGGCGGGATCACGACGGCCGCCGGGTGGCCCGTCCCGATGCCGTAGCCACCCTGAAGGAACTTTGCGCCAGGGGCTACACCCTGGGCATCATCGCCAACACCGTCACCGAAACGGAGATCCCTGACTGGATGGCCACAGACGGCGTGGCCCAGTGCTTCAAGACCACCATCCTCTCCTCCAAGGTCCGCCTCCGCAAGCCCGATCCGGACATCTACCATCTGGCCTGCCGCTGCATCGGCACCCCCGAAGCCAACTGCGCCTATGTAGGCGACAACCCCGTCCGGGACGTGGAGGGCACCCAGGCCGCCGGCTTCGGTATGATGATCCGGATTGACGAGCCCGACACCCTGAACCGGGAGAAGGCTACCGGCAAGGAGTTTACCCCAGACCATGTGATCACCGCCCTGTCCCAACTGCTGGATATCTTCCCCGCCAGGGCGTAAAGGAGGAATCCCATGGACATGACAAAACGCTACAAAGCCGTCTTCTTCGACCTGGGCGGCACCCTCCGCATCGCGCTGCTGGATGAGCCCTACATGCGCCATGCCCGCCGGAAGATGGCGGAGATCGCCGGCACGGATATGCCCTTTGAGGATTTCTACCAGATGGTGGAGGACCGCTACGAGCCCTATCGGAAATGGGCCCTGGGGGAGAACAAGGAGTCCGGCGATGAGGAACTTTGGTGCAAGTGGCTGCTGCCGGACTATGACCAGGCCCGGATCCGCCAGATCTGCCATGAACTGAGTTTCCAATACCGCCAGTCCAAGGGCCGCCGCGTGGTGGTGGACGGCGGGCTGGAGGTCATCAAGGGCCTCCACGAGCGGGGCTACAAGCTGGGCATCATCTCCAACCTCATCGGTGAGGACGAGGTGCCCGACTGGCTGGAAGAGGACGGCCTGGATCAGTATTTCGATACCGTGATCCTCTCCTCCGTCTGCCACATCCGCAAGCCTGCCTTCGAGATCTACCAGCTGGCCGCCAAGGAGATGGGCGTGGAACTGTCTGACTGCGTGTCCGTGGCCGACAACGTGAAGCGGGATATCCCCGGCGCCAAGAAGGCCGGTGTGGGCGCCAACATCATCTTCTCCTCCCCGGAGAAGAAGCACCCTGTAGAATTCACCGAGGAGAACCGCCCCGACGCCGTTGTGGAGGACTTCCGGGAAATCCTGAATCTGCTGCCCCCTCTGGTATAAAAATATATACGGGCCGTCCGGGGCTTCCCCGGGCGCGTCCGGCGTTTAGGAGGAAACCGTTATGAATACCGATATCCGCTACATTTTCCTGGATCTGGGAGGCACCTTCCGGGTCATCGACGAGGATCCCGCTTACCTGTCCGCCGCCCGCGCCAAGATCGCAGAACTCTGCGGCGTGGAGACCGACAATCCCAACAAGTGGTTTGAGGACGTTATCGACAAGCGGTATGACAGGTACCGGGACTGGGCCCTGAAATTCATGTGTGAGGCGCCGGAGGAGATCCTGTGGACCCGCTGGCTGGCCTATGACATGGACCGGGAGCGCATCCTGAAAAACGCCGCGGAACTGACCTACCAGTACCGCCAGACCAAGGGCCGCCGCACCGTGGTGGAAGGCGGCGCCGAGACCGTGAAGGAACTCTTCGCCAGAGGCTATACCCTGGGTATCATCAGCGATCTGGTGGGCAAGCGGGAGGTAGACGAGTGGCTGGACGCCGACGGCCTCCGGCCCTACTTCAAGACCGTCCAGCAGTCCTCTATCACCTATATCCGCAAGCCCGGCCCCGCCATCTACTACTACGCCCTGGACGAAGTAGGCGCCCAGCCGGAGAACTGCTGCTATGTGGGCGACAACCTGAACCGGGATATCGTCGGCGCCAAGGCTGTGGACTTCGGCATGACCGTGGCTGTCCAGTATGACCGGAAAAAGCCCCTGAAATTGACAGAGGAGAACATGCCTGACGCCAAGATCTACACCTTCCCCCAGCTGCTGGACATCTTCCCCGCCGGCGGGCAAGTGGCCGTGGAGAAGCTGACGCCCCCCAGCGACGGGCAGTAACTACGGTTTCTTTCTTCATTGGTTTAAAATTTAAAATTGGAGGTTTTTCATATGTCTGATATCAAACGCGGCGGCGCACAGCTGGCTGAGGCCGTCAAGAAAGCTTACACCCTGGGCCAGGACGACTATCATCTGGAGCCCATGGTCCTGGTTGAGGACGGGAAGCCCGTCGGCAAAATCTCCGACGGCGACGCCGCCATCTTCTGCTGCCGCCGCGGCGAGCGGGAAATCGAACTGACTGAAATGTTCACCGAAGAGGGCTTCGACCAGGTGGAGCGCCGGAAGCTGAAGGATCTGGACTTCGTGATCATGACCATGTACCACGACAAGTTCAAGGATCTGCCTATCGCCTTCGCCCCCTCCCACGTGGTGAAGCCCCTGGCCCAGGTCCTCAGTGACGCCGGAAAGACCCAGTTCCACTGCGCCGAGAGCGAGAAGTTCGCCCATGTGACCTTCTTCTTCAACGGCGGCGAGAACACCCCCTTCCCCGGCGAGGACGACGTGTGCATCCCCTCCCCCAAGGGCATTGACTTCGACCAGCAGCCGGAACTGTCCCTGCCCAAGGTGGCGGACACCGTTATGGACGCCCTGGGCAAGTACGACTTCGTGGTCACCAACTTCGCCAACGGCGACGTTATCGGCCATACCCAGAACACCGAGGCCAAGATCAAGGCCTGCGGCTACGTGAGCCAGTACCTGGATAAGGTGGTCAACGACGCCCTCTCCAAGGGCTACGTGGTGGCCGTCACCGCCGACCACGGCAATATTGAGAAACTCTACACCGCCGCCGGGAAGCCCGACGGGGCCCACACCACCAATCTGGTGCCCTTCATCATGATCGACCCCGCCGA
The DNA here is from genome assembly GCA_910584995.1 of uncultured Oscillibacter sp. Lineage (GTDB taxonomy): Bacteria > Bacillota > Clostridia > Oscillospirales > Oscillospiraceae > Oscillibacter. The sequence continues at coordinate 25,550 of CAJUDW010000014.1, forward strand.
CCGCTCCCCCATCAAGCTGCGGGACGGCTCCCTGGGTGATGTTTCCCCCACCGTCCTGGACGTAATGGGCATCCCCCAGCCCGCCGAGATGACCGGCAAGTCCCTGGCGGAGGGCAAGGACTGGGGCAAGGATCGGAAAATGCTCTTGATCATCTGCGACGGCTGGGGCCTGGGCACCGGTGATGACGGCGACGCCATCCATCTGGCCGACACCCCCTATTGGGATTCCCTGTTGGCGGGTGAGTCCTGGTCCAAGCTGAACGCCTCCGGCGAGTTCGTGGGCCTGGGCTCCGGCAAGGCCGGCAACTCCGAGGCAGGCCACTCCAACCTGGGCGCAGGCCGCTGCGTCATGCAGGACGACGTGCGTCTGGACGCCGCCGTCAAGGACGGCAGCTTCCAGAAGAACCCCATCTTCCTGGAGGCCATCCAGCACGCCAAGAAGAACAACTCCGCCCTGCACCTGCTGGCGTACCTGACCTATAAGTCCTCCCACGGCTGCATCGACTATCCCCTCAGCATCTGCGAAATGGCCAAGGCGGAGGGCCTGGAGAAGGTCTTCCTCCACATCATCTTCGACGGCCGCTCCACAGAGCCCGGCTCTGCCCCCGCCCTGCTGGCGGAGACCGACGCCCGGCTGGACGCCATCGGCGTGGGCCGCATCGTAGACGGCGTAGGCCGTGGCGTGGTGCTGGATCGGGATAAGAACTACGACAAGGTAAAGCGGGCTTATGACGCCATGGTGGAAGGGACCGGCATCCAGTACGAATAAGCCGGACGCGATTCCCGAAAAAAACGGTTAAATTTTTGTTAAAAAAATAATTGTCATTGACTGGGAGACCGCTTTTGATTACAATGGGGGCAGAGCTGGTTCCAAGGCCGGCTCCGCCCCTCCTTTGAAAACCGGCGGAATATTCATTACTGGATTTTTTTCCAATGTCAAGCGATTTTTCCCGGTAATTCTTATGAATTCCGGGATAAATTTCCGCAAGTCGCCGGAAACAGTTCCGACGGTTGGCCGTTTCGGCGTTTTTCAAACCGGGCATCCTCGTAAAATTTAATAGGAAAGGAAGAACGCAGCGATGAATGAGAAAAAATGCAAGGTCCTGGCAGCCCAGATCCGGCTGGAGACGCTGAAGGTGATCCACAGCCGCGGCTTCGGCCACGTGGGCGGGTCCATGGATTTGGCGGACCTGATGGCCGTGCTCTACGGCGAGGTCATGAAATATGACCCCAAGAACCCCCGGTGGGAGGATCGGGACTGGCTCGTCCTCAGCAAGGGCCATGCCGGACCCGTCGCTTACGCCACCTTCGGCCTGATGGGCTTCTATCCCATGGAGGAGGCCTACACCCTGAACCAGCCCGGCACCAAATTCCCCAGCCACACCGACCGCAAGCTGACCCCCGGCGTGGATCTCACCACCGGCTCCCTGGGCCAGGGCGCTTCCACCTCCACCGGCGCGGCCTTGGGCAACAAGATTGACGGCCGCGACAGCCACGTCTTCTGCGTAGTGGGCGACGGCGAGTCCGACGAGGGCCAGGTCTGGGAAGCCTTCCACTTTGCCTATGCCCACAAACTGGACAACATCATTTACTTCATCGACAACAACGGCTACCAGCTGGACGGCACCACCGCGGATATTCTGGATCACGGCAGCCTCGCCAAGAAAGCGGAGTCCTTCGGCCTCTACACCCAGGAGATCGACGGCCACGACGTGAAGGCCATTTACGAGGCCATCCAGAACGCCTACGCCAAGAAGGGCGTACCCAGCTGCATCGTGCTGGACACCTGCAAGGGCAAGGGCGCCACCTTCGCCGAGCCGAAGCACGACCACTCCTCCCAGCCGAAAGAGGATCAGTGGCTGGAAGCCATCGCCGCGTCTGAAAAAGAGTTGGAAGACGCGAAAAACGCTTGAGGGAGGGTGAAAACATGAGTGTGAAATTGATTGGCAAGCACGAAAAAGACTCCCGGGCCTGCCGGGACGCCCTGGCCTTGACCCTGAACGAGATGATGGCCGAGGACAAGAGCATTGTGTACGTAGACTGCGACCTGATGGGCTGCATCAACACCAAGCAGCTGCGGAATAACTATCCGGAGCGGGCTTTCGAGGCGGGTATTGCCGAGGGCAACGCCGCCGGTGTGGCCGCGGGTCTTGCCGCCACCGGCAAGAAGGTATTCTTCCATTCCTTCGGCACCTTCTCCTCCCGCCGCTGCTATGACCAGATCTATATGTCCGCCGCCTACGCCGGGCTGAGTGTCCGGGTCCTGGGCTCCGACGCCGGTGTGACCGCAGCCTTCAACGGCGGCACCCATATGCCTCTGGAGGATGCGGCCATGTACCTCAGCATTCCCGAGAGCACGGTGCTGGATCCGGCGGACTATGCCCAGCTGAAATGCATCACCCGCCAGCTGGCCAATGTGGAGGGCGTCAGCTTCACCCGCTTTGTCCGGAAGGACATCATCCAGGTCTATGACGACGAGAGCGAATTCCCCATCGGCAAGGGCGTTGTTCTCCATGAGAGCGCCGCCGACAAGGCCACCATCATCACCTCCGGCATTATGGTGGACGAGTCCCTGAAGGCCTACGAAACCCTTCAGGCAGAGGGGATCAACGTCCGCGTGGTGGACATGTTCACCTGGAAGCCCCTGGACGAGGAACTGGTGATCAAATGCGCCAAGGAAACCGGCGCCATTGTCACTGCCGAGAACCACAACGTCACCTGCGGCCTGGGCAGCGTGGTTGCCAACTGCCTGGCAAAGAACTGCCCCACCGTGCAGGAGTTTGTGGGCGTGCAGGATCAGTTCGGCCAGGTGGGCCCCCAGGCATTCTTGATGGACACCTACGGCCTGCGGGCGGCCAACATTGTGGAGGCCGTCAAGAAGGCTATCGCCCGGAAATAAAGCTTTTGGGGGAGGCCCCCCGGGCCTCCCCCTTCTCTCAGGGCTTTGGGCTGTTCCCATCAGCCTTTCAACCTGTCTTCGCAGCCCTTGCGGGGCTTGTGGCTGCGCCTTTTGCAGGGCCGGGGAATGCAGGTCATTTTGGCCTGATGACGCCCTGGCGGGCATTGGCGCTCCCTGCCCCCTAGCTGCGTTGCCGCCGTCCGGCAATTGCCGGCGCTTCCGCGCCTAACGGGCTGCCCTTTTTTCTTTGGTTTTCCCTTTTCCTAAATTATGAATAAAATATTAAGGAGTCTTTTTATCATGGATGCTTTTTCTGCTGCTCTGATGGCTGATAAGCGCGAAATCGTTTTTGCTCCTACTGTCTACAAGTTCGCCACCTTTGCTGATATGGCCAAGGAGTTCAACCTGGGCGAGCGGGATGTGGTCCTCACCAACGAGTTCATTTACACCCCCTTCATGAAGGAACTGAACCTCAAGTGCCAATACGTCTTTCAGGAGAAGTTCGGCGCGGGCGAGCCCTCCGAGGCTATGATCCAGACCATGTACGACGCCATTCCCTATGAAAGCTACGACCGCGTGGTGGCCGTCGGCGGCGGCGCCATTATGGATCTCTGCAAACTCCTGGGCTGCAAGCGTCCCGACACCGTCCACAACCTCTATTTCAAGCGTTTCCCCGTCCAGCATGAGAAGGACGTTATCGCCATCCCCACCACCTGCGGCACCGGCTCCGAGTGCACCAACATCTCCGTGGCCATTGTCAAGGACGAGAAGGACGGCGTGCTCACCGGCGGCGAGACCAAGCTGGGCCTGGTGTCCGACGACATCATCCCCAACAAGGTGTGCCTGATCCCCGACCTCATCAAGACCCTGCCCTACAAGCCCTTCGCCTGCTCCGCCATTGACGCCCTGGTACATGCCACCGAGTCCTTCCTGAGCCCCCACCGCAAGACCATGACCTCCGAACTCTTCTCCGAGAAGGCTATGGACATGATCCTCAAGGGATTCAAACTCATCGACGAGAAGGGCCAGGACGCCCGGTTCGAATATCTGGACGAGTTCGTCACCGCCTCCTTCTATGCCGGCATCGCCTTCCTGAAGGCTGGCTGCGGCCCTGTCCACGGCATGAGTTTCCCCCTGGGCGGCACCTATCACGTGCCCCACGGCGAAAGCAACTACATGCTCTTCGGCGCCATTCTCGACTACTATGACGAGAAGAACCCCGACGGCGAGATCATGCGCTTCAAGGAACTGGTCGCCCGCATCCTGGGCTGCGAGGCCAAGGACGCCATCCCCACCCTGAACGCCCTGCTCCAGCGCATCCTGCCCCTCCGCCCCCTGCGGGACTGCGGCTTTACCGAGGAGGACTTCAAGAAGTTCCCCCAGTCCGTGGAGGCCAACCAGCAGCGGCTGATGACCAACGCTTACTATCCCTTCGACCTGGAGTCCGAAGAGGCCATTTACCGCAAGTGCTATTGATCCCCTTCCCTCAGGCTATCAAGGAGCGCCGGGTGAACCGGCGCTCCTTTTCTGCCCTTCCTCTGCCGCTTCTTGGCGGCAGTCGCGCATTTTTGTAATCAAACCGCAAAAAATTACGAATTGTATTCAAGAATTAAAGAGTAAAGACCCGGCAGGGCATAAATCCCTGCCGGGTCAAAATATGCACCTGTTTAAAAGGTCAATTTGATGCTTTACGCTTTAAAGGCAGCATCACCGCCCGTAGGTCTGGGTCATTGCCCGGATCTCCTCCGCCAGGGCCCCATCCGCCTGATCTGGCAGCAGGCGCCAGTTCCAATTGCCCTCCGCCACGCCGGGGACGTTGATCCTGGCCTCGCTGCCAAGGCCCAGATAGTCCTGAATCTGCGCCACAAACAGCTGCGCCACGCTTCCCAGGCCGCAGCGGAGCACCGCCTTCCGGGTCTCCCCCGCTCCAGAAACGCCCAAATACCGCTGGGCAAAGGCCAGTTCCTCTTTTCCGGCGTTGGTGTACCAGCCCGCCAAGGTATCGTTGTCGTGGGTGCCGGTATAGCACACGCAGTCATGGCGGTAATTGTGGGGCAGATAGCTGTTGTCCGGGCCGGAGAAGGCGAATTCCAGCACCCGCATCCCCGGCAGGCCCGCCCTGTCCCGCAGTTCGTGCACCTGATCCGTGAGGATGCCTAAATCCTCGGCGATATATGTAATCTGGGGGAACCAGCTGACCAAGACACCCAGGAGATCAATGCCGGGCCCCTTTTCCCAGATCCCGTTCTTGGCAGTTTTGGATTCCGCAGGAACCGCCCAATAGCTTTCCATCCCCCGGAAATGGTCAATCCGGATGGCGTCGAAGAGTTTGGAGGCCCCCTCCACCCGGCGAATCCACCAGCCGAAACCGTCCTGCTTCTGGGCGTCCCAGCGGTAGAGGGGATTCCCCCAAAGCTGGCCGTCCTCGGAGAAATAGTCCGGCGGGACGCCCGCCACCTTGGAGGGCCTGCCCTCCTGATCCAGCAGGAATTCCTTCCGTTCCGCCCAAACGTCGGCGGAGTCCAGGGAGACATAGAAGGGCAGATCCCCGATGATCCGGACGTCCATGCCGTTGGCATACTGCTTCAGAGCCTCCCACTGGGAGAAGAACCAGAACTGCTCGTAAGTGTAAAATTCCACCAGTTCCGCCTGCTCTTCCGCCAGACGGTCCAGGGCGGCCTGCTCATGGCGGCGGATCTCCGGATCCTCCCAGTCAAACCAGGGGCGGTTTTCGAACCGCCGCTTGGCAGCCCGATACAGTACGTAATCCCGCAGCCAGGGGGTGCGCTCCGCAAAATCCCGTACCTTTTCGGCGATTACGGCGTTCTCCCTGGCCCGGCAATAGGCCTGGTACAACAGCGTCGAACGGGCCCGGTGCAGAGCGGCATAGTCAATCCGGCCGGTGTTGGGGGCTTGGGCGGAGGCAAGTTCCGCCTCCTCCAAAAGGCCGTCCCCGGCCAGAAGCGCCGGGTCAATCAAAAGCGGGTTCCCCGCAAAAGTGGACTCGCTGGTATAGGGGGAATTCCCCGCCACCGTGGGCCCAACAGGCAGAATCTGCCACCACCGCTGGCCCGCGCTGTGAAGGAAATCTACGAAAGCCCGGGCCTCCTTTCCCAAAGTCCCGATGCCGTACTCTCCCGGCAGGGAGAAAATCGGCAGCAAGATACCGGCGGAACGTTCCATGATGCTCTCTCCTTCATCCAATTGGAATTTTGTTCTTGCAGAGGCGCCGCCAAAACCGGCGGTTTCCTTTATTGTATGGCGGGAAAGGCCTCCTGTCAAGGGCGCTTTTCCCTTGCGGAATCCTCCCTCTCCCTGTATAATATATCCAACGCAATGGCAGGGGCGCGCCCGGGCCCTTCCACCCGGCGGGCAGGGGCCTGCCGGCGCGGAAAATGTATATGGGTTTTTTTGTAAAACCAGGCATATTTGGCCGCATATGGGGCCTCCGGCGCCTAGGCCTTGTTTGATCAATGGCAAAATACCCAACGGCAAGAGATTTTTCGCCAATCAAGGCAAATCTTTTGCAGGCGGGCTATCGCCCGGCAAGAAAATTTAACGCAGAGTGGCGGAAAAATCTCCGCCGTTTGGGTGTTTTGACCTTTTTCAAACAAAGCCTAAAGCATTGAGAAAAAGATGATTCTATCCAACTTGCCGTTATACCATGAAAAGAGGGATCTTCCATGTATTACTATCTTGCGGAAAACCAGCTGGCCGCCTCCCTTCTGCCGGATCTCCCCCTGGAGCGGACGGAGGCGGGTGCGCCCGCCTTGTTCCTGACTGAGCGGGATCCCCGGGAAGGCCGGTCCTCCTGGCGCCTGACGGACTCCCGACAGGCCTCCTCCCCAGAGGATATCCGCTGGCTGGACAGCCGCCGCCTGGGGGGCCCGGCCCTGCCCCGGGAGGCAGAGGAAGCCCTGGGCGCGGGGCCGGTGCAGGCCGTAAATATCCGCCATCCCAAGTGGCGGGAGGCCGCCGGGTTCTGCGTCCCCCGTCCCGGGAAGAAGCGGGTGCATCTGCTGGCAGTAGGGGACGTAGGCGGCACTTTGCTGACGGCCCTGAAGCTGCTGGGCGGGGATTGCGTCTCCTCCATCGGCATCCGGGATCTGAACGAAAACACGGTGGCCCGCTGGACGGCGGAGATGGGCCAGATCGCCTGGCCCTGGGATTACGGCGCCCTGCCGGAGGCGGAGCCTGTTTCGGCGGAGGATCTGTTCCGCTGCGACGTGTTCCTCTTCGCCGCCACCCGTTCCGTCCCGGCGGTGGGGAGCCAGGTGCAGGACGTGCGTATGGCCCAGCTGGAGGCCAACCGGGCTATTGTTGAGTCCTATGCCCGCCAGGCCCGGAGAGACGGGTTCCGGGGGCTCTTCATTGTCCTCAGCGATCCGGTGGATCCCCTCTGCCGGGCAGCGTGGCTGGCCTCCAACCGGGACGAAGGCGGCAATTGGGACGGCCTGGGCCTTCTGGCGGAACAGATCCAGGGGTTCGGCCTGGGGGTCATGAACGCCCGGGCAGCCTATTTCGCCAAGCAAGACCCCCGCTTCTCCTCTTTCCTGACGGAGGGCAGGACCTTCGGCCCCCACGGGCGGGGGCTGGTGGCGGCAAACTCCATCGCCCATTATGACGGAGCCCTCTCCCGGGAACTGACGGAACTGGCCCTGGAGGCCAATCTCCGCATCCGGGAGTTGGGCTTCAAGCCCTATGTGGCCCCTGCTGTTTCCTCCGGGGCCATGCAGCTGCTGCTGGCCCTCCGCGGGGAATGGCACTGCGGCTCCGTATGCCTCGGGGGCGTGTGGTTCGGCGTGAAAAACCGCTTCACCGCCCACGGCCTGGAAACAGAGGATCTGGCTCTGCCGGACGAACTCTTCGCCCGTCTGCGGGAGACGGAGGCGGCCCTGTGGGAGATGGGCGTATGAGCGCGGAATTGACCCTCCTGTCCCTCCCCGGCCCGCCGGAAGGGCGGCTGGGGGAAACCCTCTCCGCCGCCCTGGCCGGGCGGGCTGTCCAGCCCTACGAGACCGGAATGGATCTGGCAGGGCGGCGCCTGCTGTTTGCCGCCGCCCTGCCGGAGTGGGGGATCAGCCCGGAATTTTCCCGGCTGCTGGCGTTCCTCCGGACCCATCCCGGCTGCCTGAAGGACAGCGTAGGCGGCGTGATTGTGGACAGCCCCGGGGAACTTTACACCAAATCCGCCGGGCGGGATCTGGCCCTGGCAGCCAATCTGGCCGGATGCGCCTTTCCCGGCCGCCCCTTGGTGGAGGGGACGGGGGATCTCCGGAATCTGGCTGTCCAGGCGAAAAACGCCGGGTGCGATCTGCGGGAGGCCTACCGCATTGCGGCGGCGGATCTGGCGGCTCGGGTGCTGTCCTTCTCCCCGCCGAAGCGGAGCCGCCCGCTGCTCCTGGCCCTCCACGCCTCCAGCCATGAGACCTCCAACACCCTGGCCCTCTGGGCCCGGTGCCGGGAACGGCTGGAGGGCTTCTGCGGCGTTCGTGAAATCGGCCTGCGGAACGGCACGGTAGCAGACTGCTCCGGCTGCCCCTACACCGCCTGCCTCCATTTCGGGGAGCGGGGGGACTGTTTTTACGGCGGCGTCATGGTGGAGGAGGTCTATCCTGCCATCCGGGCGGCGGACGCGGTGCTTCTCCTCTGCCCCAACTACAACGACGCCCTTTCTGCCAACCTCACGGCGGCCATCAACCGCCTGACAGCCCTGTACCGGGCCGCGCCCTTTACAGACACGGCGGTTTTCGCCATTGTCGTCTCCGGCTACTCCGGCGGGGACATTGTGGCCAGCCAGGTGGTATCTGCCATGAATATGAACAAGGGATTCTGGCTGCCGCCGGAGTTCTGTATGCTGGAAACCGCCAATGACGCCGGTGCCGCCATGGCCCTGCCGGGAATCAGGGAGCGGCTGGAGCGGTTTACGGACAATATCCTCCGGCAGATCTGCCCGGGGTAAAAATTAAGGCCGCGCCTGCAGGCGCGGCCTTTCCTGATTTTCACGTTATCCGGATGGTCAACCGGAAGTTGCTTCCTCCCCTGCCTCCAGGCCCAGCACCAGGCGGCCCTGCTGGCTCAGATGGGGCTCCAGCCAGTCGTAGGATAGTTCAAAGACCTGGGGGCCGTTGGCGTAGGAGGCCAGTTCATAGGTGGAGAAGGTCACCGTCATACCAGCCTCATCAAAGGAAACGGCATAGCTGCTCCAGCTGGCCATGGTATCCTCATAGTTCTCCCAATAGTCCCTGGCCGGGATGTAGCCGCCCTCCCGGGGGGTATTTGCCTGCCGGATTAACTCCTCCTTCACCTCCATCAGGAAAGCAGAGCCGTCCTCCGCCAAAATGCTGACGTCAAAAAAGGAGCCGGTCTCCAAATCAAAATTCCAGCCCAGATTCCAGGGAATCGGGTGCGCGCCGCCGGTATAAGCAGAATAGGTGGCGGAAACGCTCACCAGGCGGTCTGTCTGATAGACGGAACTGTCCATCCGCAGGGTGTAGGGCGTCCAGTCCAGCCCTTCTGCCCGGTTCATATTGAAATGCTCCTGGGCCAGATCCGCATACTCCTGAAACTCCCTGGCGGCGGCCCACTCCTCAAACCGCTCGTTAAAAGCGGCGGCCACTGCCGCGGCCCGCTCTTCCTCCGGGGCCGCCGGTTCCAAAATTGCCGTACCGCCGGCCCGCCAGGCCGTCAGTTCCGGCAGCTGGAGGCTGGAGATAACCAGCTGGGTACCGTCCTCTCCCAAGGCGCTCTTCTCCCAGTTTACCATATCCACCGTATAGGAAACGGCCCCCTCTTCCTTCTGCGGCCTTTCCGCCGGGACAGGATCTGCCTCCTCCAGCCGCTCTGAGGTTTTTAAGAGAGGATCCTCAGCCAGCTGAATCCCCGCACCGGAGGCGGAACAAGCCGCCAGCAGGCACAGCAGGCACAGCGCAGGCAATATCCATTTTTTCATAGGGCACCTTCCTTTCCAGGGGTTCGCGTGTTTTACACCATCACCGGCCCGCTCCTCCACAGGCTGCCGCCGCCGGCAGCTTCCAGATCCGGATAGGCCAGCGCATAAAGATCCGCCGCCCGGGCCTCCAGGGTGAAGAGCCCCTGGGCCTGCCCGTCCAGCTTCCGCACGTCCGCCGGTTTCGTCAAAACCGGCAGGGCGGCGTTCCACCGCATATCCGCCAGCAGGGCGCGGCCCCGCCCATTGGCCGCCAAAGGCCGGAGGTAGGGGACTTTTTCCGGAAACTCCGTCAGTCCCAGATAGGCCCAGAGAACCATCCGCCGCAGGCGGGCGTATGGGTACCGCTTCGTCTTGGCGGCTTCCAGCACCTCCGTCAGGGAGCAGGCCTCCCGGGAAGCCCGGTACAGCCTGCGGTACAGCCCCTCCCGACCCTGATCCAGGGGGGCGAAATCCGCCTCATCCATGGAGCGCAGGCGGGCCAGGATGGCCCGCTGGCAGGCCTCCCAAAAGACCGGCCCCCGTCCGGCGGACTCCTCTGCCTCATAGGCCGCCGCCATGGCGGGGGCCATCAGGGCCACGGCCCGTTCCCGCTCCCCCACCCGCAGCAAATTGCGGATCTGGGAGCCGGAGGGAAGTTCCCCCGGCAGAGCCTCCTGATCGTGGGCCGCACCCACCCGCCGGACCGCCAGGGGCCGGAGGGGGGAGCCCTGCCGCAGCAGCGCTTTGCAGTACTCCACGCCTAAAATATCGTTAGGCCGTTCCAGCAGCGCGGCATCTTCCCAAGACAGCAGCCTTGCCGCCGCTTTCTGCCTGGCGGCGGCAAAGTTGACGCCCTCCGCCAGGGCCTCTTTCAGATAAACAGGAAACTGTTCCGACAGCAGCGCAGCCGCCACCCGCTCCAGGGCGGCCCCATCGCCGCACTCACTGCCGAAAACCAGATGCCCCACCCCGCCGGACGCCGCCAGGACCTGTACGCCGCCATCGGCAAACCGCTCCGCGGAGGCGGCAGCCCAAGGCAGGGGCAGTTCCAGCACCAGATCCGCGCCGCTTCGGACGGCAGCGGCGGCCCGTGCTTCCCGCCGGACAAGGGCAAAATCCCCCCGCTGGACAAAATCCCCGCTCATGACGCAGATAACGGCGGTGTCCGGCCCCAGCAGGCGGCGCGTCTCCGACAGAAGGCGGGCATGGCCGCAATGCATCGGATTGTATTCTATTATCATACCGGCAGTCTTCACGGATTTCCTCCCTAAAGTGGTGACAAAAAAGTGACATTTCGGTAAAATTTTTGGTTGTATCCTGAAAAATCTCTGGTATAATGGGGTTGTCATACAAAGTTCTTCCGGAATCCGCGCCCATATGGCAGCGGATCTGTCCTCCACAGGGGGACGGGGCCTTTCCGGCATTATAGCAGATTCCGGAGAAGAAAAAAAGAGGAGTTGTAAAATCATGAACATTCTTGTCATTAACGCCGGTAGTTCCTCCCTGAAGTACCAGCTTTTGGACCCGGAGACCGGCAAGCTTCTGGCCAAGGGCCTGTGCGAGCGCATCGGCATCGACGGCAAGTTCACCTATAAGGCCGAGGGCAAGGAGACCCTGGACGCTGTGGATGTGGCTATGCCCACCCATTCCGAGGCTATCCAGGCGGTGCTGGACGCCCTGGTAGACGCCAAGAACGGCGTTATCGGCTCCATGAAGGAGATCGGCGCGGTAGGCCACCGGGTGGTTCATGGCGGTGAGGCCTTCAACAAGTCCGTGCTTATTGACAGCGCAGTGATGAAGGCCATTGAAGACTGCATCCCCCTGGCCCCCCTCCACAACCCCGCCAACCTGACGGGCATCCGGGCCTGCCAGAAGGTTATGCCCGGCGTCCCCATGGTGGCCGTATTCGATACCGCTTTCCACCAGACCATGCCCGCCAAGGCCTATATGTACGCCCTGCCCTACGCCTGGTACGAGGAGGATAAGGTCCGGCGCTACGGGTTCCACGGCACCAGCCACAAGTATGTGGCCGGACGGGCCGCCGCCATGCTGGGCAAAAAGCCAGAGGAAGTCAAGCTGATCTCCTGCCACCTGGGCAACGGCTCCTCCGTCACCGCCGTAGACGGTGGCAAATCCGTAGACACCTCCATGGGCTTCACCCCCCTGGCAGGCGTGCCTATGGGCACCCGTTCCGGCGATCTGGATGCGGGCATCCTCCAGTACGAGATGAACAAGCGGGGCCTGGACATTGACGGGATGCTGAACGTGCTGAACAAGAAGTCCGGCGTGGAGGGTCTCAGCTGCGTCAGTTCTGACTTCCGGGATCTGGAAAACGCTGCCGGGAAGGGAGACGAAAAGGCCGCCCTGGCCCAGCAGAAGTTCGCCTATGAGGTGAAGAAGTACGTGGGCGCATACGCCGCCGCCATGGGCGGGGTGGACGCCATCATCTTCACCGCTGGTGTGGGCGAAAACGACAAGGCCATCCGGGCCATGGTCTGCGAGGGCCTGGAGTACATGGGCGTGAAGCTGGATCCGGAGGCCAACGGCGTCCGGGGCAAGGAAGCCGTCCTCTCCGCTCCCGACTCTAAGGTGAAAGTCCTGCTGATCCCCACCAACGAGGAATTGATGATCGCCATGGACACGGCGGCCATTGTGAAATAACTGAATCGCCAAAAGCAAAAACCGGAGCGGCAAGGCCGCTCCGGTTTCTTTATCCGTATATCTGCGTGTAAATGCCAATCCAGTGGAGGGCCGCCGCCAGCAGCACAAACACATGCCACACGCAGTGGTCGTACTTCCTTCCCCTGGCAAAGGGCACCATGCCCACCGTGTACACTACGCCGCCCAGCAGGATGAACCACAGCAGCGTCCGGCTGCGGAGGTAGAAATCCGGCAAAAAGGCCAGCCCGCTCCAGCCGATAAGGAAATAGAGGGTGAAGTGCAGGGCCCGCCACTTTCCCGGCCCGAAAATCAGCAGCAGCGTCACGCCTGTAAGAATCACAGACCATTGGACGCAGAACAGGGCAATGCCCAGCCGGTCCCCCAGATACACCAGGAAGATGGGGGCGAAGGTACCACCAATCAGCAGGTAAATGGAGGTATAGTCGAACCGGCGGCAGATCCGCTTGGCCCGGGATCCGGTGGGAAGGGCGTGGTAGACGCCGCTCATCAGCATCATCAGCACCATGCTGACGCCATAGAAGCAGGAGGCCATCACCTTCAGCCCGCTGTCCGATCGGAGCAGCAACAGCGTCATGGCCGCCGCCGCCAGAACCGCGCCTGCCCCATGGCTGGCCGCGTTGAACCGCTCCTCGCCTCTGGTCAGCACCGGCGGTTCGTTTTTGGCCCGAATTCGGGCTTTCCTGTCTGCACGGGCCTTTGCCCGGCAGGCCTGGGCCGCGGTAGCTATCTGCATCCCGATCACTCCTTCTATATCCGGCAGATATTAGCTGTTAAATCGTGTAATATAGTTTATAAAACTATATTACACGATTTAACTCAGAATTGCAAGTAGTTTCTGCAAAAAATTTTTTCTTATTTATCGATTCAAAAAAAGAGGCCGCGAAACCTTCCCGGTTCCGCAGCCCTTTTTTCTAGGCCTTGTTTGAAAATCGGCGGGATGCCCAACGGCGCGAGATGTTTTCGCCAATCAAGGCGATTTGATGCAGCTACACTTTGTGTATGGCAAGGAAAATCAACGCAGAATGATGGAAAAAAATCCGCCGCTTGGGCCTTTTGACATTTTTCAAACAAGGCCTAATGTCAAAGATCCACCACCGTCACGGTATGGCCGGTATGGGGAAGAAATTTCTCCAGGATATCCGCTGTTTCCAGCTTGAGGCTGCTGGTGCAGTTGCAGGGGTGGCAGCTGAGATAGGGGGCCTCGTACACCTCCCGCTCCATCAGCAGGCGGACCCGGTGATCCCTGTCGTTCATCAGCCCCAGGATGGTGGCGGATCCGGGCGCGCAGCGGAGCAGTTCCCAGAGGGCCTCCTCCGACCCGAAGGAGAGGCGGGCAGATCCGATCTGGCTGCTGAGATCCTTGGTGTGGAAGGGTTTGTCAGGGCCCATGCAAAGCAGGTAAAACTGGGTCTTCTGCCGGTTGCACAAAAAAAGGTTTTTGCAGATGGATACCCCCAGGGCCTGGCTGACCAGGCGCATTTTTCCATGTTGTCCGCCGGATCTCCGGAAATCCGGTCATAGGGGATCCCCAACTCCTCCAGAAGATCGAAGGCGGCGGCCTCCTGGGGCGGCAGTTCCCCTTCCGGACGGATATTGCGGCAGAGCGGTGAAAGTTCCATTATGACTCCCCTTTCAGCAGCTTTTCCCCGGCCCGGAAGATGTCCCCGGCGCCGACGGTGAGGATCAGATCCCCCGGCCGGGCAATCTGCCGCAGGGCATCCGCCGTCTTGTCCAGGGTGGAACAGTACACCGCGCCGGGAACATTCCGGCAGAGATCCGCCGAGGAGATGCCCTGGACATTCTGCTCCCGGGCAGCGTAGATCTCCGCCAACACCACAATATCGGGAATTTTCAACTCCTCCACAAAGCGGTCGAACAGCTTGGCTGTGCGGGAATAGGTATGGGGCTGGAAGGCCGCCACCAGACGTTTGTATCCCAAGGCACCGGCGGTGGTAAAAAGGGCGTGGAGTTCGTCAGGATGGTGGGCGTAATCGTCGTAAATCTCCGCGCCGTTAAACATGCCCTTGTACTCGAACCGCCGCCCGGCCCCGGTGAAGGAGGACAGCCCCTTTTCCACCGCCTCCCCCGGAAGGCCCAGCACATAGGCGGCAGAGGCCGCTGCCAGGGCGTTCAGGACGTTATGCCGCCCGTAGACCTTTAAATCCGCGTGGGCGTAGAACGCACCCCGGACATAGATGTCAAACACCGGGCGGCCCTTATCCTCCCGAAGGTTCACGGCGGTGCACTCCGCCTCCGACTCCAGGCCGAAGGTGAAGGCCTCCAGGCCATCGGCCACACTGCGGGCCCCGGCGTTGTCCGCGTTGACAATCACGCTGCCGCCGGAGGGCACCAGTTCCGCAAAGGATCGGAAGGAACGCTTGATATCCTCCAGATCCTTGAAGAAGTCCAGGTGATCCGCCTCCACATTTAAAATCACCGCCACGGTAGGATAAAAGTGGAGGAAGCTGTTGCAGTATTCGCAGGACTCCAGAATGATGGTGTCCCCCTGGCCCACCCGGTAGCCGGAGCGGAGCAGCGGCAGGGTTCCGCCGATCATGACGGTGGGATCTGCCTCCGCCGCCATGAAAATATGGGTGCACATGGAGGTGGTGGTGGTCTTTCCGTGGGTCCCCGCCACGCAGAGGGCGTTGGGGTAGTGCTGCATAATGGCCCCCCAGGCCTGGGCCCGCTCATAGACCGGGATACCACGGGCCACGGCCCCGGCGATTTCAGGGTTTCCGTCGTGGACGGCGGCGGTGCGGATCACCAGGTCGCAGTCCCCCAGGTTGTCGGCGTTGTGGCCGATGGACACAGGGATGCCCAAGGAGCGGAGGTGCTCCACTGTGGCGCTCTCCGACATGTCGGAGCCCTGGATAATCAGCCCCTTGTCCCGCAGGACTTCGGCCAGGGGGCACATAGAGACGCCCCCGATGCCCACCAGATGGGCCCGTGCTCCGGGGGTCAGATAGTCCCGGATGGGGTGGGGATTATTCATCATAGGAAGGACTTCCTTTCCAAAACCGCTCTTTTTCGTTGCGTATAGGAGAAAAGCGGTATATAATATAACCTTCTAAGCACTTTATTATAATACAGGAACCAGACTTTTGCAACCAAAAAAGGCGGTGAAATCATGGTGGAGATTCCCCCATATGTCCGGCAGGTGCTGGAGCAGCTGGAAGCGGCGGGCCATGAGGCCTGGTGCGTGGGCGGCTGCGTCCGGGACTCCCTTCTGGGCCGCGTCCCCGGGGACTGGGACGTGGCCACGGCGGCTCTGCCGGAGGAAACCATGGCCCTGTCCGGTGCCCTTCCCACCGGGCTGAAACACGGCACGGTCACCATCCGGACGGAGGGCGGCCCGGTTGAGGCCACCACCTTTCGGATGGACGGGGCATACCGCGACCACCGCAGGCCGGACACCGTGTCCTTCACCCGCTCCCTGGAGGAGGATCTCCGCCGGCGGGACTTTACCGTCAACGCCATGGCGGTGAATCTGGCCGGGGAACTGCGGGATCCTTTTGGCGGCAGGGCGGATTTGCAGGCGGGGCTCCTCCGGTGCGTAGGGGATCCGGATCAACGGTTCCAGGAGGATGCCCTGCGGATCCTCCGGTGCCTGCGGTTCTTGGCGGAACTGGGCTTTGCCGTCCATCCGGACACGGCGGCAGCCCTCCGCCGGAAGCGGGGTCTTTTGCGGGAAATCGCCGTGGAACGGATCTGGGCGGAGTTCCGCAAACTGCTCCAGGGCCCCTTTGCGGCAGAAACCCTGCGGGCCTTTCCGGAGGCGGCAGGGGTCTTCTGGCCGGAACTGCTGGACATGGTGGGCCTGGACCAGCGGAACCGCCACCACTGCTACGATGTGTGGGAGCACAGCCTCCACGCCCTGGCGGCGGTCCCGGCGGAGGACGATCTCCTCCGCTGCGCCGCCCTGCTCCACGACGTAGGCAAACCCTCCTGCTTCACCGTAGACCAGGCGGGGGTGGGACACTTTTACGGCCACCCCAAAGAAAGCGCCCGGCTGGCGGAGAGTATGCTCCGGCGGCTGAAATGCCCCACGGAGTTCCGGGAGCGGGCAGTGCGGCTGGTACTGTGGCACGACCGGGATATCCCCCGGACGGACAAGGGCCTCCGGCGGGCTTTGCTCGCCCTGGGGGAACCGGATCTCCGGCGGCTGCTGGCCCTGAAGCGGGCGGACAACCTGGCCCAGGCGCCGGAGTTCTGGGATCGGCAGAAGGAAATAGACCTAGGGGAAGCCATCCTGAACCGGCTTCTGGAGGAGGGCGCCTGCTTCTCCCTGAAGCAGCTGGAAATCCGTGGCAGCGACCTGCTGGATCTGGGCCTTTCCGGCCCGGCGGTGGGCCGGACGCTGAATGCGCTTCTGGAAGCGGTGGTGGACGGGGAACTGGAAAACCGGCGGGATACCCTGCTGGCCCGGGCCCGGGAACTGGCAGCGGGACAGGGCTGCTGAAAAATCCGGGAGGGGCAGGATACCTCCTGCCCCTCCGGATCTCCATTTTATCCAAATTATTTTTGACTGTCAAAAAATTATTTTGCAAAACGCCTTGACTTTGCCGTTTGACATGGTATGATAGGGGTACAAACGAAAATTTAGTTTACCTAAAAAATATTTAGGAGGCTGTATTTCCATGAACCCGCCAATCAAATGGGCCCCCAACCGGATGCCTGCCGGAGACGAGGGGAAACTCGCCATCATGTCCCTGCCCAATGTGGCCAAGGCCCGCTTTTTCCACAGCGGCTTCCCGCAGTACGCCCCCACCCCCCTGGACGATCTGGCCGGCATGGCCAAGTACCTGGGCCTGGAGGGCTTGTATGTGAAAAACGAGGCCCACCGCTTCGGGCTCAACGCCTTTAAGGTGCTGGGAGGTTCCTTTGCCATGGCCCGGTACATCGCCCAGGCCATGGGCCGGGACGTATCCGAAATGACCTACGACTACCTCACAAGCGCCGTCTTCCGGGAGGCCTTCGGCCAGGCCACCTTCTTCACCGCCACCGACGGAAACCACGGCCGGGGCGTTGCCTGGGCCGCCAATAAGCTGGGCCAGAAGGCGGTGGTCCATATGCCCAAGGGCAGCAGCCAAAGCCGCTTTGACAACATTGTGAAGGAGGGCGCGGAGGTCACCATCGAGGAGGTCAACTACGACGACTGCGTCCGCATGGCCGCCCGGGAAGCCGCCGCCACCCGCCACGGCGTGGTGATCCAGGACACCGCCTGGGAGGGCTATGAGGAGATCCCCTCCTGGATTATGCAGGGCTACGGCACCATGGCCAGCGAATCCGCCGACCAGCTCCGCCAGCTGGGGGTTAACCGCCCCAGCCACATTTTTGTCCAGGCTGGGGTAGGCAGCCTTGCCGGGGCTGTGGTAGGCTATTTCACCAACCTCTTCCCGGCTGATCCCCCCAAGTTCATCGTCATGGAGGCCCAGGCGGCGGATTGCCTCTACCGGGGTGCACTGGCCGGGGACGGCAGCCCCCGCACCGTGGACGGCGACCTCCAGACCATTATGGCGGGCCTCGCCTGTGGCGAGCCCAACGTCATCGCCTGGGAGATCCTCCGCAGCCATGTCTCCGCCTTTGTCTCCTGCCCCGACTGGGTCAGCGCCCGGGGGATGCGGATGCTGGGCGTGCCCGTCAAGGGGGATCCCACCATCATCTCCGGGGAGTCCGGCGCAGTGGGCATGGGCCTCCTGGCGGCGCTGATGGAAACCGACACCTACCGGGATCTCCGGGAATACCTGGGCCTGGACCGGTTCAGCCAGGTACTCATGTTCTCCACCGAGGGCAACACCGACCCCCTCAAGTTCCGCAAGGTACTTTGGGACGGGGAATACGCCACGGTCTGACCACCCTTCCCCTGCGTCAGGCCCGATTTCAGATTTGGAGGAATACGGTTATGGGAAAACGCATTGTGATCGCCCTGGGCGGCAACGCGCTGGGCAGCAACCTGCCGGAGCAGATGGCCGCCGTGAAGGAGACTGCCCGGGCCATTGCGGATTTGATTGAGGACGGCCACCAGGTAATCCTGACCCACGGGAACGGCCCCCAGGTGGGCATGATCCAAAAGGCCATGGCAGAACTGACCCGGTCGGACCCGGAGAAGTATATCCCCTGCCCCCTGTCCGTGTGCGTTGCCATGAGCCAGGGGTATATCGGCTACGATTTGCAGAACGCCCTGCGGGAGGAACTGCTGCTGCGGGGCATCCGCAAGGGTGTGGCTACCGTCCTGACCCAGGTGGAGGTGGATCCCCAGGATCCGGCCTTTGCTCACCCCACCAAGCCCATCGGCGCGTTTATGAGCAAGGAAGAAGCCGAAAAACTGGTGGCGGAGCGGAATTACCAGGTTATGGAAGACGCAGGCCGGGGCTGGCGGCGGGTCGTGGCCTCCCCGAAGCCCCAGTCCATTGTGGAGATTGAGTCTGTACGGGACATGGTGGAGGCCGGCCTTGTGGTGGTTGCCTGCGGCGGCGGCGGGATCCCCGTCTACACTACGGAGGGCCACCATCTGAAGGGCGCGGCGGCGGTCATTGACAAGGACTTCGCCTCCTGCGTCCTGGCCCGGCAGCTGGAGGCAGACACGCTGATCATCCTGACTGCCGTAGAAAAGGTAGCGGTGCATTTCGGCAAGCCGGAGCAGAAATGGCTGGACGTTCTGACACCGGAGGAGGCGGAGGCCTACATGGCTGAAGGCCACTTCGCGCCGGGCTCCATGCTGCCGAAGGTGCAGGCGGCGGTGGAATTCGCCCGCTCCGCCCCCGGCCGTTCCTCCCTGATTACGCTGCTGGAAAAGGCCCGGGACGGCGTCGCCGGCCGGACGGGGACGCTGATCCGCCAATAAACAAAAAAGCAGGAAAGCCCTCCGGGAACCCCGTTCAGGTTCCCGGAGGGTTGGCTTTTGGAGCCTGTATGTACAGGCGGGGGACGCCGGATAGGCGAGGGATCTTGCCGTCCCGAAAGGCCCGGATGTATTTCAAGGCTTTTTAACGGGGCAGGGCGGCAAAAACCCCGGCCAGACGGCGTTCAGCGCCTGTGAACAGATCCTTATTCCGGCAGGACCGCCAAACCGGCCTCCACCAGCTTTTGCAGGCTCATCAGGATGCCCAGCTTAGCGTGATACCAGGTCAGGCCCCCCTGGAAGTACACCGCGTAGGGAGGGCGGATGGGCCCGTCGGCAGACAGTTCAATGGAACTGCCCTGGACAAAGGCACCGGCGGCCATGATCACCTCCGCGTCATACCCCGGCATGGCCCAAGGCTCCGGCGTCACGTAGCTGTCCACCGGCGCAGCGGCCTGGATGCCCCGGCAGAAGGCCTTCATCGCCTCGGGGCTGCCCAGCGTCACTGCCTGGATGATGTCGTAGCGCTCCTCCCCGGCTCCGGGCACGCAGGCGAACCCCAGCCGCTCATAGATATTGGCGGCGAAAACCGCCCCCTTCAAGGCACCGGACACCACGGTGGGGGCCAGGAACAATCCCTGGTACAGGGCAGGCATCAGGCCCAGGTTGGCTCCCACCTCCTGCCCCAGGCCCGGCGCAGAAAGCCTGTAGGCGCACCGCTCCACACATGCCCGGGTGCCGCAGATGTAACCGCCGATAGGGGCCAGGCCGCCGCCGGGGTTTTTGATGAGGCTCCCCACAACCATGTCCGCTCCCACATCCGAAGGCTCCAGCCGCTCCACAAACTCCCCATAGCAGTTGTCCACCATGATTTTTACATCAGGCTTGAGATTCTTACAGAAGGCAATCAGTTCCCCAATCTGTGCCACGGAGAAGGAGGGCCGGGTAGCGTACCCCTTGGACCGCTGGATAGTGATCAGCTTCGTCCGGCTGTTGATGGCGGCGCGGATGGCGTCATAATCAAAGGAGCCGTCCGGTTGCAAATCCGCCTGGGCGTAGGTGACGCCGTACTCCTTCAGTGAGCACTTGCTCTCCCGGATGCCGATGACCTCCTCCAGGGTGTCGTAGGGGGCCCCCACGGGGGAAAGCAGTTCATCCCCAGGCAGGAGGTTGGCCGACAGGGCCACCGCCAAGGCGTGGGTACCGCAGGTGATCTGGGGCCGCACCAGGGCAGCCTCCGTATGGAAAATCCCGGCGTAAATCCGCTCCAGGTTGTCCCGGCCCTCGTCGTCGTAGCCGTAGCCGGTGGTGGCGGCAAAGTGGGTAGCGTTCACCCGGTTCTGCTGCATGGACAGCAGGACCTTCCCCTGGTTGTACTCCGCGTTTTTGTCGATTGCCTCCAGCCGGGGCCTCAGGCTCTCCAGTACCGTTTCTCCGAATCCATATACGCCCCGGCTGATACCCAGAGCCTCATACATCTTGTCCAGTTCCATAAGGCAGCCCTCCATTACATAAATTGACACAAAGCAATGGGGATGAAAATGGCGGGTACGTAATTCATCACCTTCAGTTTTGTAACACCCAGCATATTCAGGCTGATGCCGATAATCAAAAGGGAGCCTACCACGGTCATCTCCGGGATGACGGCAGGGTTGGCCTGCAAGACCGGGGCCACCAGGCTGGCCAAACACGCGATGCTCCCCTGGATGACAAACACCGCTCCCGCAGACAGCAGCACGCCGAGCCCTAGGGAGGAGGCGAAGATGACGGAGGACACAAAATCCAGGGTGGACTTTGTGAAGAGAAGCTGGTGATCTCCCATAAGGCCGTCGTTCAGGGCCCCCACGATGGTCATGGCCCCCACGCAGAAAAGGAGGGAGGCGGTAACAAACCCCTCCGCCAGGGAGACCTTGCCGCCGGTCTTCCGGAATTTCTTCTCCAGGCCCTCCGCGAAACGGTTCAGATGCCCATCCAGGTCGCAGAGTTCCCCGATAATGGCCCCAATAACCATGGAGATGATGGTGATCAGCTGATTTTCTCCCCCCAGGGTTCCGGAGATACCCACGAAGAGGGTGCAGAGGCCAAGGCCGCTCATCACCGTGGTCCGCAGGCGCTCCGGCAGGACGTTCCCAAGCCCCATGCCGATGAGGGCGCCGAGGATTACGGCGGCGGTATTCACAAGGGTTCCGATCAGCATAACGCGTCCCTCTCTTTCTCTATCAAATCCAGTACCACAGCGCTGCCCAGCAGCAGTCC
Organism: uncultured Oscillibacter sp.; assembly: GCA_910584995.1. Classification (GTDB taxonomy): domain Bacteria; phylum Bacillota; class Clostridia; order Oscillospirales; family Oscillospiraceae; genus Oscillibacter. The sequence goes on from CAJUDW010000014.1 coordinate 47,162, forward strand.
CGCCGCGGCAGGCACCCAGGGGCTGCTGGCCGGGACGCTGCGCCGTCCCGGCGGCGGGGCCTCCGCCGTCAGGGGCGTCAGGGGCTCCTCCGGGCTGAATACCACCTTCTGCCGGACAATCCCCCGCCTGCGCAGTTCCTTCCGCATGACCCGGGCCAGGGGACAGCCGTAGGTTTCGGAGATATCCGCCACCCGCAGCAGGGAGGCGTCCAGCTTGTTGCCGGTGCCCAGGGCCATGATCAGGGGGATCTCCAGCCGGCGGGCAGTCTCCGCCAAATCCAGCTTGCAGCTGACCAGGTCAATTGCGTCCACGATGTAATCGCACCGGAACCCGGCAGGGAAAAAGCGCTCCCGGGAGTCCGCCCCATAAACGGCGGCGACAGGGTGAAGGAGCGCCTCGGGATTAATATCCTCCAGGCGCTCCGCCGCCACCTCCGCCTTGGGCCGCCCCACAGTGGAGCGGAGGGCCTCCAGCTGGCGGTTCCGGTTGCTGACGGACACCGTATCCCCATCAATCAGGGTCAGTTCCCCTACGCCGGACCGCGCCAGACATTCGGCGGCATAGCCGCCCACACCTCCCAGGCCGAAAACCATCACGTGGGAGGCCGCCAGTTTTTCCTGGGCCTTCCGGCCCCACAGCATCTCATTTCTGGAAAAGGGCTGTTCCATGTGCATCCTCCGTAAAAGGGGGACGGCTTATGCCGTCCCCCTGGTTTTTTTCCTGACGTACCGTCAGCCCACGTACTTGATACCGGAACCCTGGTCGATGGCGTGATCCTTGGTGAACTGCTCACTCCACTCGGCAGCGGCTGCATCCTTCAGCGTGGTGGACACCTGGACCTTCCAATAGGGGAGATCCTGGCCCACAAAATACATCACATGATAGCCCTTGTAGTTGGCGCTCTCCCCGTAGACGATGCCGGTATCGCCGGGCTTCCGGGCGGCGTCAAAGCACCAGTCGTTGAACTCCGGAACCATCTGGCCCTGGGGGAACTGGCTGTAGAGCCCGCCGGTAGTGTTGGAGCCGCCGTCCTGGGATTCCGCGTTGGCCAGGGCAGCGAAGGCGTCCTCGGTGGCCTCGCCGGACTGCCACTTGGCCAGCAGTTCTTCCGCCTTGGCCTTGGCGGCATCCTTCCGGGCCTGGAGTTCGCTTTCATAGGTTTCGGACTCCTCGTCCAGGCCGGACTCGTCCACAGTGGCCAGGATGTGCCGGACAGCCACGGTATTGTACTCATCCCGGGTGCGGTTGTGGAAGACCACCACATAATAGCTGGAATCATTCTCCAGGACGGCGTCCTCCCCGGAGGTGCGGGCCCCGTCAAAGACCCAGTCCATGAGGGTGGAGGAGGCATAGGTGCCGGCTTCCACATTGGTGTAATTGGCGTTGTCGTAGTCATCCGCCAGCGTCTTCAGATCCTTGCCCTCCTGGTAGGCGGCATAGATCTCATCGGCAATCTCCTTGGCCGCGGCCTTGGCGGCCTCCTCTTCCTCCTCGGTGGGATCCACGGTATTGCCGTCGGCATCGGTGGTGGTAGCGGCAGTGCCGTTCACCAGGACATATTCATAGTCCGCCTTGTCATAGGTGTTCTGCTTCTCTTTATAGGCGGCCTCCAGTTCCTCGTCCGTGTAGGTCAGGCCGTCCTTATAGGCCTGCTCATAGGCGCTGTACTGGAGGAGGTGCAGCAGATGCTCGCCATAAATTTTCTCCGTCATGGTGCCGCCCAAGCTGGAACGGAGATACTGGGTCAGGGAAATGCCGCTGGCCTGCGCGCTGGCCTGGAGGGAGGCCATCTGGGCTTCATACTGGGCCTGGACGCTGTCTGGATAGACGAAATTGTTGGCTTTGGCGTCTGCCAGGGCCGCTTGGACAGCGGCCATCTGCTCCAAGGCCTGTCCCACGAAGTAGTCCTCCCAGGAATCCCCGGCGGCAGCGCCCACAATGGCGGCATCGGCCTCGGTCATGGTCTGGCCCGCCAGAGGGGCCTGGGGGTCCAGGCCCATATAACCCAGGGCCAGAGCGTAATAATTCTCGTTGATGAAGCCCCGGTAGACGTTCTGATAGAAGAAGGTCACGTCGGCGGCGGTGTATTTCTCCCCGTCAATGACAGCGGCAGTAGCGGTTTTCTGGATGATATTGGACTTCCAGACCAGCGTAATCACAGCCACAACCACAAAGACGGCGGCGATAGCGCCGTAAAGGATGCTGCTGCGCTTCTGCTCTTTGCGCTGCTGGGCCTCCCGGGCAGTCCTGGGATCGGACCAGCCGGATCCGGCCAGTTCCTGACGGTTTTTCTTTTCTCTGGATGCACTCATAATTTTCGTTTCAGTCCTCTCAAGTATTTCTGGAAGGGCCGTCCGGCCCGGCGCGATCCCGGCGGGGCTTCCGGTTCCTTCCGTTTTCCGAATCCCCGGAGGGGAGCGGCAGTTCACGAACTCCCTCATTATAATAGATTCCGCCCCATAGTGCAAGTGGAAAATTCCAAACAACCCCATAAGATTGGGAATTTTTCAAAAATTTGACCCGGGGCAGCCGCTTCCGGCGGCCGGAAGGAATTCCCCCTGCCGGCCAAAAGGGCCGGTACAGAGAAAAAACGCGGCGTTTTCCGATCCATCACACGATAGCGGAAACACCTGAAACCATCCTGAAAACCCCCGGGACAAACAAAAAAAGCGGCAGCGCCGCTTTTTCATCCTGAGAACCTATATTCATCAGCAAAGGATACCATGGACAAGGGGTTCTGCCCTCCCGCCAGGCAAAAAACAGGAATACACTTGTGTATGGCAAAAATTTTTAACGCCGCAGGGCCGGAAAAGGCCGCCCGGGCGGCGTCCGGCGCCTGTAAATACAGGTTTTAATGAATAAAGACACCCCGCGAGAGCCGTGTAGACCTCGTTATAACCTGCACCTTCACGGCCAGGTGGGTCGCCTCCGGCGCGGTTCACCGCTTCCAACTTCCAACCGCAGACGGCAGTCGGGAGGCCTGCGAACCCCGCGCCGATCCGGCGTCCCTTATAACGAAATGTGGGTTAAAAAAAGGCCTATCACGCACCCCGCAGGGTAATCCGCCAGTTTTTATTACTCCCCGTCGAAGAGGGATTCCATGAAAAGGTCGTACACCGCGTCCATCTCCTCGTCGGAATCCAGCGTGGAGAGGATATCCTCTCCGTCCTCGTGGAGAACCTTTAAAATGACAAGGCCGTTGTCAGGGTTGTCCTCGTCCTCACCTTCCGTCTCGGCGGGGAAAAACGCCTGATACATCTGGCCGTTATACTCCAGGGCGTCGATAAATTCCAGGACCAGTTCCTGGCCGTCGTCATCCACGACGGTGATAAAAGTGGGGCCGAACTCATCGCTCATAGGCGCGGGCCTCCTTCCGCTGTCGTTATCTGTATTGTACCTGACTTTTTTCTGAAATGCAAGAGGCGGAACCTGCAAAAAAGAAAAAAACTTGGCGATTCCGCTAAAGTTAGCCTGCCCAAAAGCCGAAAGAACATACAGAGCCTTAACTTTTTTTCGACAAAAGGCATCATTTTCAAACTTGACAGAGGATGATACAATGGAAGATATTGTGGTGAACTATTAAAAATTTTACCAATTACCGTACCGGGAAGGTTTTCCCGGTTCTCCGGACAAGCCGCCCAGGCGGCTCCGGATTCTTGACAAAGGAGGTACCCTCACAGTGGAGAGCGGAAAAAGAGAACAGCAGCCGCGCCCCAGCCATCCCCCCCAGAAAAAGCGGAGGCGGAGGCGGGTGTCGGTGCTGGGGATTATCGGCCGGATCCTGCTGGCGATTTTTACCCTGGCCCTGATCGGCGTGCTGTCCCTGGCGATTTTCTTCAAGATTTTCATGCAGTATATTGATACCTCGGTGCGCCCCAACCTGGCGGTGACCATGAGCGATTTCGCCCTGGACGAGAGTTCCATCATCTATTACTACGATGAGGCTGCGGCGGAAAACGGCGGCTGGGTGGAGTACAACGTGGTCCACGGCGCGGAAAACCGCATCATCGTGGAGTTTAAAGATTTGCCGGACGCCATGTGGCAGGCGGCGGTGGCCATTGAGGATCACCGTTTCTTCCAGCATGAGGGCGTGGACTGGCTGCGGACTCTCTCCGCCGTAAAAAGTTTCCTCACCGGCGATAACACTTTCGGTGCCTCCACCATTACCCAGCAGGTGCTCCGCAACATCACACAGGACAAGGAAGTCACCATCAACCGCAAACTCCGGGAGATTTTCCGGGCCCTGGAATTTGAAAAGAGCGTCACCAAGCAGAAAATCCTGGAACAGTATCTGAACACCATTTATCTGGGCGCGGGCTGCGCCGGCGTCCAGACCGCCGCCCAGTACTATTTCGGCAAGGACGTGTGGGATCTGTCGGTGGCGGAGTGCGCCAGCATTATCGCCATCACCAACAACCCCTCCCTGTTCGGCCCCATGTCCACCATCACCATCACCCGGAAAGACGGCTCCACCTGGACCCCCCGGGAGTACAACAAATACCGCCAGGAATTGATCCTGGACCGGATGTCTGACGAAGACGTCATCAATCCGGATACCGGAAAGCCCTACCTCACCAAAGCCCAGGCGGAGGCTGCCAAGGCGGAGGTCCTCCACTTTACCGACGGCTCCGTGGAGGCGGAGACCATTGAGGCAGAGGCCGCCGCGGAAGCCGCGGCAAAATCCCATTCCGCCATTGACAACTGGTTCGTGGAACAGGTGAAAAACGACGTAGCCAGCGACCTGATGGTCAAGTACGACGTAGGCCTTGACTATGCCCTCAGCATGATCAATAAAAACGGCTACAAGATCTACGCCACCGTAGATCCCCGTATCCAGGCCCTGGCGGAGTCCATTTACGAGGATCGCAGCAACCTGGACGTGACCTCCTCCAACGGGCAGCCCATCCAGTCCGGCATCACCATTGTGGAGAACACCACCGGCAATGTGGTGGCTATGGTGGGCGCCATCGGGCCCAAGGAGGGCAACCGCCTCTCCAACTTCGCCACCATGAAAAAGCAGGTGGGCTCCTCCATCAAGCCCCTCACCTGCTACGCCCCGGCCCTGGAGGCAGGCGTCATCACCCCCGGCTCCGTCTTTGACAACTATCCTGTCATGGATCTGGAGGGCAGCCCCTGGCCGAAAAACTCCCCCAACGAATACACCGGCTTTACCACCGTGCGGGAGGGCGTCCGCCGGTCCTGGAACACCATTGCCGTCCAGACCCTGCAAAAGCTAGGCCTTGCGGAGTCTTACGCCTTCGCCACAGACAGGCTCAACCTGGATCTGGTGGCTGCGGATATGGCCCTGAGCCCCCTGGGCATGGGCGGCCTCACCTACGGCCTCAGCACCGAGGAGATGGCGGCAGCCTTTGCGGCCTTTGCCAACGGCGGCATTTACAACGCCCCCCGCACCTATCTCCGGGTGGAGGACGCCAACGGCAACGTCATTCTGGAAAAGGACAGCGAAACCCAGGTGGCCATGAAGGACACCACCGCCTACCTCATCACGGACATGCTCCTGGAGGCGGTGAACTCCGGCACCGGCAAGCCCGCCCGCATCTCCGGCATGAATGTGGCGGGAAAAACCGGCACCACCAACGACAACTATATCCGCTATTTCGCCGGATACACCCCCTATTACACGGCAGCTGTCTGGACTGGCTTCGAGCGGAACGCCATCATCAAATACTCCGGCAACCCGGCGGTAGACATGTGGAAAAAGGTCATGGAAAAAGTCCACGAGGGTATGGAGAACAAGCCCTTTGAAAAGCCTGCCGCCGGCCTCACCACCGTGGAGGTCTGCCTGGACAGCGGCCTCCGCTGCACCGATGCCTGCCGCGCGGATATCCGGGGCAGCCGCGCCAAATCCTTTACCGCGGCCTCTGGCACCGCCCCCACGGAGGAGTGCACCCTCCACACCATGGTGGGCTACTGCTCCGAGGGCCAATGCCTGGCCGGGGAATTCTGCCCGGAGACTTCCGTGAACCAGGTGGGTGTGCTGAACTATGAGCGCGTGGACTACGGCCCCAAAATCTCCGCCGCCGACGATGCCTACCTCCTGATTAACATGGAGAAGGCCGTGGCGCCTACGGAGGAGAGCCCCGGCGGCTGTCCCGTCCACGGGGAGGGCTTTATCCCGCCGGTAACAGGGGATCCGGAAAATCCGGACCTTCCCATACCGGAATACCCCGAGTTCCTGCCCCCCGATGAGCCCACCACCGGCGATCCCTCCACACCTTCGGAGCCCACAAACCCCACGAACCCGACGAATCCTACGAACCCGACAAACCCGACGAACCCATCCAATCCCGGAACCGGCGGCGATCAGCCCATCGTCACGCCTGAAGAGCCGGATGAACCCGCTTCCGCGAATCCTCCGGATTCCGGTTCCACGCCAACGAACCCGCCGGCCGTCAATCCCCCGGACACTTCCAATCCCCCGGACACTTCCAATCCCCCGGCCTCCACCGATCCCGGTGACAACATGTGGGGGATGCTGGAAACGCCGCCGGAATAAACCTCCCCGCACAGAACCCCGCCGCCCCGGAAAATCCGGGACGGCGGGGTTTTTGCCTTTTCTTACGGGTTGGGATAGTGCGGGCGGCTGCCCGCGGCCTTTTCATAGGCCTGGGAGATTGTGGGCCAGTCCACCAGACGCCACCAGGCCTCGAAATAATCCGCCCGGCGGTTCTGATAGGGGAGGTAATAAGCGTGCTCCCACACGTCGCAGGCCAGCAGGGGCGTCAGGGGCAGAGGTGTGTCCTGGTTGGGCGTCTTGCGGACGGAAAGCCGTCCCTGATCGTCGCTGGCCAGCCAGGCCCATCCGGAGCCGAACTGCCCCAGAGCGGCTTCCTTCATGGCCCGCTTCAGTTCCTGAAGGTCGCCGAAATCCCGGTCAATGGCCCCCTGCAAAGCGGCGCCGGGGGCGGTGACGGGGGTGCTGTGGAGGGTCTTGAAGTAGAGATCGTGGTTGTAGACGCCTCCGGCGTTGTTGCGGACACCCTGGCGGATGTCCTCCGGCAGTTCCGGCCAATCCTGCACCAGCTTCTCCAAAGGCCAGTCCTGATAGGCCGGGTATTTGGCCAGCAGTTCGTTCAGTTTATCCACATATGTGGCAAAGTGCTTGTCGTGATGGAAATGCATGGTCTTTTCGTCCAGTTCCGGCAAAAGCGCGTCATAGGCGAAGGGCAGGGGCGGCAGGGTAAAGGGATAGTGGGATTCCATAGTCAATTCGTCCTTTCCGGTAAAATCTGCCCCTAGTATATGCGGAAATCCCCGAAATTATGGGCCGGCAAAAAGCAGCCGGCGGCGCAGAATACGCCGCCGGCCATGTTTCTCAGCCAAGCAGATAGCGGTATTTGGTTAGCACTGTCAGGATAAACACCTCCATCTCCGCCGGAAGCTGGTTTTCCTGTTCCAAATCTGCCTCAAAGACTTTGCCGTCCAGGCGCACCAGCACCCGGCTCTCCCCAAGAGGCAGGAAACCCTGGTTCCGTCCGCTTTCGTCAAACCCCTCCCGGTTCAGGAACAGGGTAAATTTATCCCGGTAAGGGGCGCTGTCGTAGGGGCAGAAAACGGCGCAGTTGCCGCACTCATTGCACATCCGATCCACATGGAGAATCTCATGCCGCCCGTCCGGCAGTTCGATCACCACGTTGGCCCGGTTAGGGCACACATCAGCGCAGACCTGGCACACCACATTGCAGGCCAGGCACCGATCTCCCTCCCGCTTGGCGGACTCGCAGAGGATGCCCTTCCTGGCAATGGCCGCCTCCCGGGAGGTCTTGGCGGAAGCCGGGATGTCATAACGATAGGCGGAACCGATGACGGCGTCCGCAAAATACCGGGCGTCGGCAATGCCCTCCACCACCGTGGCAGGGCCCCGCATGGCGTCGCCTCCGGCGTAGACGCCGGGGATGTTGGTGGAAAAATCCGGGATACCCTTACCGTCCACCTCAATGCCGTTGGCGGTAAAGAGATCGCTGTCCACCCGCTCGCCTACGGCGGAAACCACCGTGTCACAGGGGATTTCCACCATCTCACCGGTCTCCACTGGAGCCCGCCGCCCGGAGGCGTCCGGGGCGCCCAGCTTCATCTTTTTGCAGACCAGTTTCCCCTCCTTCTGCTCCACGGGAGCCGCCAGTTCCAGGAACTGCACGCCGTCGGCCATAGCCAGTTCCAGTTCCTCCGGATCGGCGGGCATATACTTCCGGGTCCTGCGGTAGACCAGGGTAGAGGAGGCCGCCCCCGCCCGGAGGGCCGCCCGGGCGGCGTCCATGGCGGTGTTGCCGCCGCCCACCACCGCCACATGGCCCAGGGGCACGTCCTTTCCGGCCTTCAAATCCCGCAGCCAGCCGATGACCGGGGCCACATTGCCGGGGATATCCAGCCGCCCGGCCTTCCACGCGCCTACGGCGAAGAGGATGTGGGTATAGCCCTGGGCTTTCAGTTCCGCCACGGAGGGGGCCTCTGTGTTCAGCTTCACCTCCGCGCCCATTTTCATCACCAGCGCCGCGTCCTTGTCAATGGCCTCCTGGGAAATTCGGAAAGCGGGGATCACCTGCCGGACGATGCCGCCCAGCCTGTCGGATTTTTCAAAAATGGTTACGGGAATCCCGGCCCGGCCCAGGAAGTAGGCCGCCGCCATACCCGTGGGCCCGCCGCCGATGACAGCCGCCCTCACGGAGGTATTGGCGGGGACTGGCGGGGCCAGGGAGGCCATCAGATCATCGTAGCCTTTCTCCGCGGCCACCAGCTTCGTCTCCCGGATCTGGACGGAGCGGTCATAGAAATTCCGGGTGCATTTGGTCTGGCAGCGGTGGGCGCAGATGGTGCCGGTGATAAAGGGCAGGGGGTTCTTCTCCGTAATCAACTGCAAGGCGGAGAGGTACTTCCCTTTCCGGCAGAGTTCAATATACTCCGGGATGTCCTGCTGGATGGGGCAGCCGCCCTTGCAGGGCGCTGTGAAGCAGTCCAGCAGAGGGACCTTCTCATAAAGCTTCCGCCGGGGCAGGGGCTTGACGGATTTCACGTGGTACTTGTCGGACTGTGCCGCCTGGGCTAGGGCCCGGACGCCGCCCACGTCCACGCCGGTAAAGGGCTCGAAGGCCATGGCGTCCAGCTTGTCCCCGATCTGGGTAAACCGCTGGTATCCGCCGGGCTTCAACTCCGTGGTGGCCATGGTAATGGGCCAGATGTGGCAGGCGAAGAGTTTTTCAATATTGAAGGCATCCGCGCCTCCGGCGTAGGAGAGCCGGAGCCTGCCGCCGAATTCCTCCGCAAACATGGCCGCCATGGCGGTAGTCAGGGGGAAGAGGGCCTTTCCGGCCATGTACATCTCCTCGCTGGGCAGCTCCCCGGCCTTTACGTCCACCGGGAAGGTGTTGGAAAGCTTGAGGCCGAATTCCAGCCCCCGCTCCCCCGCCAAGGCGGAGAGGCGGCGGAACATGGGGACCGCGTCCACATACTGGAGATCCTCGTTGAAGTGGTGATCGTCGAAGGCCACGTAATCATAGCCCATGCCGTCCAGGATGGACCGGGCCTTCTCATATCCCAGGATGGTGGGATTGCATTTGACGAAGGTATGGAGGCCCTTTTCCGCAATGAGATAGGAGGCGATCCGCTCGATCTCGTCCGGCGGGCAGCCGTGGAGGGTGGATACCGTGACGCTGCCGGAAACCCGGGGGCTGATGCTGTCGATAAAAGCGGCCTCCCCGGGGAAGAACTCCTTCAAGACCCGGATGCACTCCCGGAAAATGGAGGTTTCAGAGGCGTCCTTCATGCTATTGAGGAAAGTATCCACCTTTTCCCCCCGGATTCCCTCCAGATCATAGCCCACGGACATGTTGAATACAAAGCCCTCCGGGTCTCCCAGGCCGTATACCCGGGCCATGATCTTGCAGGCGCACCAGGCCTTCACGTACTCCTCAAAGGCCTGGGGAACATACAGTTCCGTGGACCACTCGCAGTTATAGCACTCGTCCTCCGCCAGGATGCAGGGGCGGTTCACGCAGGCAGAGAGTTCTGCGCCGTCCATCTTTTGGACGGTTTTCAGTTCGAAGAACCGGGCCCCGGCGAAATAGGCGGCGATGATATTCTGGGCCAGCTGGGTGTTGGGTCCGGCGGCCGGGCCGAAGGGGGTCTCGATTTTCTCCCCAAAGATAGGCAGGGCCTTCACGCCCGCCCGGTAGGGGCGGTGGACGCCGAAGGCAGAGCCTTCGGCCCGGTATTCGGCTGTCAGCCAGGTCATCAGTTCCCGGAAGGGAATGGGGGTCATCAGTTCAGACATAGGATCCTCCTTATTTTGTCCCTTGTGGGCCAGGCGGCCCGGGCAGGGATTTTTTACATGGTTTTTTCCATAAGCTATACTGCTCTCCGGTTGTTTCGTCAGCCGGGCATTTCCCGTCCCCCCCCCCTTTTCTGCGCCCGGAAAAAGAGGGAACCAGAGGCTTTCCCGCCGCTTCGCATCCCACCTTGGTGCGCCGTGCACGGCGGAAGGGGGAAAATACGCCGGCCCGAAAGGCTTGCCCGTTCCGGGCAATGGCAGGGGCCCGCCTTCGCGCAGTAGGGTTGTGGGAATCGGCCTGCGGCTCTGCGCACCGCTTCCTTTCCGGGACTGCGTTCCCGCGAAATGGGTTTTTCCTCCCGCCTGAATTGGCGGGCGTTGATGCCCTCCCCTTCTGTTTGCGCCGCCGGGTCCTGGCGGTTATGGGGGAGATTCTGTGTCCTTGGGTATTTGCTCAATATTCCCGGTGGTTTAACTCACCCCAAAGCTTTTTGGAGACCTCCAGGATTTTCGCGTTTACCGCCTCTTCGTCAATTCCTGTCAGGACACGATCCTTCATTAAAATCTTTCCGTTGATCATGGTGGTCTGGCACTGGCGGCCCGTCATGCCGAACAGCATGTGGCCGTCGATGTTCTCTCCGCCGAAGGGGGTGAAGGGCTTGTAATCCATGACGATCACGTCTGCCGCCGCCCCTTCCTTCAGCACACCCATTTCCGGGAACCCGCACCGGGCCGCCATTTTGGCGTTGTTCTTGAACAGCATATCCGTTACCTCGCACCAACCTACACCTGGCAGGCACGCGTTATGCCGCTGGATAGCCAACGCCGCCTTCAAAGACTCCAGCATGTCGTTGGTATAGGCGTCCGTGCCGAGGCCCACCAGGATTCCCTTCTTGATCAATTGCAGAACCGGGGAACAGCCTACGGCGTTGCCCATGTTGCTCTCCGGGTTATTGACGCACATGGTATCCGTGGCCTTGATGATATCCATCTCCGCGGTATTCACGTGGATACAGTGGCCCAATATGGTCTTGGGGCCCAGGATCCCGTGGTCCTGGAGCCTCTGCACCGGACGCCGCCCGTAGTTTTGCAGAGAATCGTACACGTCGTTCATGCCCTCTGACACGTGGATGTGATAGCCCACCCTTCCGCCGTTGGCCTCCGCCATGCGGTCAAAGGTTTTGTCCGAAATCGTGAACAGGGCGTGGCCGCCGAACATGGCTTTCAGCATATCGCCAGGATTCTTTTCGCAATAATCAATGAAGTCCTTGTTCTCCTGCACGGACTGCAGGGACTTCTCCTCCCCGTCCCGGTCGCTGACCTCGTAGCACAGGCAGGCCCGCATCCCCATGCCCCGCGTCACCTCCGCAACCTCCATCAGGGATCCGGGGATTTCGCAGAAGGAGGCGTGGTGGTCGAAAATCGTGGTGACGCCCTGCTTGATGCAGTCCATGACCAGCGCCTGGGCAGAAGCCCTGGTAGCCGCCAGATCCAGATGCCGGTCAATATACCACCACTGCCCGTCCAGCACCTCATAGAAATTGGTGGGGCTGTAGCCGTCGATGGCAAGGCCCCGGGCCAGCGCGGAATAGATGTGCGTATGGGCATTGATAAGCCCCGGCATAATGACGCCGCCCTTTGCGTCCACAAATTCCGCCTGGTGGTATTTGGCCTTCAGGGCGGCGGTTTCGCCTACCTCCAGAATCTTACCGCCCTCCGCAGCCACGCCGCCGTCGGGATAATAACCAACGCCTCCGGCGTCCCGTGTAATGACTTTTCCGTTTGCCAGCAAAATCATGGGAAAACCTCCTTATATGGTTCTTTTGTCCTGTCCCGGGTAAAAAGAAAAAGTGTTCCAAACCAAAGGTTTGAAACACCGCGGATAGGTGTCAGCCCGTGCGCAAAGCACTCCCTTACAGCTATCCTCTGGAATTGTACACTTGTATTGTACAAGATAGTCTGTTAAAATGCAAGCAGATACAGCTAGAAAAAAAGACGGAATTTTTGTGTAATCTGCCATAGATTGCCGGAACTTTTTTGGATAATTTCCGTCTAATACTACAGAGGTGATGGATATGAAACGCGCTTTAACCGCCCTTCTGGCCCTTCTTTTGCTGGCCGGCTGCGGCCATGCCCCCTCCGAAGCGCCGGAGGAAACGCTGGAGGAAACGCCGGAGGAATCCCCGGAACGCCCCCTGGAGACGGAGCCCGCCCCGGCCCCGGAGGGGCTCTCCCTGAAGGTGGAGCGGGAGGTTTACGACCCCTCCCTGACCCGGTATACCTATTTTATTTACAACAACACGGATCACACCGTGGAATTTGGCGATCCCTATCAGATCCAGCGCCTGGAGGGGGATGTCTGGCAGGATCTGACCCCCCGGGAGGACTGGGGCTTCTCCCTCATCGGCTACATACTCTCCCCCGGCGGGACATTTGTCCGCACCTGCACCCTGGACTACTACCAGGAACCTCCGGAGGCAGGGCGTTACCGCCTCCTGAAAGACATGGGGGATGACGGCGTCCTGACGGCGGAATTTTCCCTTGGGGACAGCCCCTACACCGCCGAAGCCCCCTACGGGCTGGCGCCTCTGGAAACCCTGCCCCTTTCCTACGGCGCGGCGGATGCCGCAGGCACCGGGGCGGTGCTTTTCACCGTCGCCGGGGAGGAAAACCTGAAGGCGGCGGATGAGTTCCTGCAGAAATCCAGCCTGGGGGCGGCCTGCCAGCTGCGGACGGTGCAGGATTTTGGGGAGAATGATCCCCTCATCATCGATGTGGTCTATGACGGCCGCTATCTCTGGCGTATGCGCCAGGGGGACTATTTCCTGGAAAAATGGTTCTCGTACATCATCACCGACGGGACGGATCTCTACCTCTCCAACGGCGCGGACTGGGAGAATTCAGCGAAATACGGCAGCGACAAGGCCTTCCTCCTGCCGGAGTTTCAGTCCTCCGCCGGGATAGTGGAGGCTGTCCGGACACAGATGTCGGAGCGGCTGGAACGGGGCTCGGCCCGCTATCTCCTCTGGAGCGGCGACGGCGTTTGGCACGCGGGGCTCTCCGGGGACGCTGCCCCCACGGAATTTTCCGTGGGATGGAGCAAACCCGGGGAGGGCTCTGCCGCCGGGCTTTACAATCTCCAGGACTGGGACGGGGTAGAAACGGCGATTACCGGCATCTCCTGGCAGGAGGACGGCATGCTGCTTTTGCAGTGCGAAACGGTTTCTGGAGACCAAGCCCTCCGGGTGTTTGACCCGGAAACGGAGCGGCTGGCCGACGCCGGCGGGGCGGGGATCTGCGGCCTGCCTCCCGCGCCGTGAGAGCCAACCTCCGGAAAGAGACGCGGCTGCCCCAGGCGGCGGAGGCGGGGAGAGAATCGGAGGGGGTTCGCGCCTAAAGGCGCGAACCCGGCATGTGGGCCGCAGTTAAAATCTCCGATAACAGGTATTACACCGCCCCTATAAGGGGTTTTTACCGGCAAAGCCTAAAATTTTATTTCTGCTGCATCCGTGCCCTGCCGCTATGGAAATAACGGCAGGGCAACATTTTTCCAAATTCTTTAAACCACCAAATTTCTTTCTATCGTTTTTGTAGTGGTTTCCCGCTTCGCTCGGATATTTCATCCTGGGTAAAGTTAAAGCTTTTTGGAAGTACGGGCACAATCCGTGGTCTTTTCTTGAACATAAAAAGGGCCTCTTTCCGTTGCACCGGAAAGAGGCCAAAGGTGTCTGCTCAGGAGAGCTCACCGCTGGGGGAACAAGAAATGGAGATAGTCAATCTTTTTTCTACACCTTCGAACTTGAAAGTGGCGGTGCCAGAAGCTGTGTTGCCGGATCCACTGGCTGTGCCTTTAACATAAGTACAACCATTCATGCCTTCGCCAGTAATACCAGCTGATATAGCCTTTGCGGAAGATCCAGAAATATCAAAAGACGCATATAGCGTTGCCGTACCAATTAGTGTAGACTTATAGTATAATTCACGAGTCTTTGCTCCAGCGACAGTATCACCAGAACGCCCAGCAGGATATTGGGAAATTGTCTCTACGGCATAAAAACCGTCACCCAGATCAATTACTTTCTCTTCAGGTTCAACAGCCAAAACAGAACTACTCATAATAGATAAAACTGTTACAGCCGTAAATAAAAAAGCCAAAAACCTTTTCACTCTATTCATCCTCTCCTGCACGCCAAGAAGCAACCTCTGGAATATCTCCTATAACGGTTTCAACCTCTTCTGGCGCCAAATCAAGCATTGGATACTCTACTATAACGAGATCCTCGTCCAATTCTGTCGATTTTTCATACTGTACGTACCAAAATACGGCGCTGCAAACTACAATAGCCGCAAACAGCGCCGCAATACAACCGTGAATGAGGCGGCGTTGCTTCAAAGCCGCCTCCACCCGGCCTTTGTCCAGGCGGGAGAGCAACTCTGCCGCGAAATCCGCCGGTTCGCCGAAAGCGGCCACATACGCGTCGTATTCCGCCTCCGGGTTCTCCTAGCAGAAAGTCTCCACCATCGCTTCACATCGGGCCAGCAGTGCCTTCCGGTCAGGGCAGCCGCAAACCAGCGCCCGCCGTACCCGGGCCAGATACCGTTTCGCAACCTTACTGTCCATCCGGCTCCGTCCCCCTTTCCAGCAGCTGTTCCACACCGGCGGAAACCCGCCGGTAAACCGCTTTCAGGGCTTCCAGATATCCCCTGCCTTCCTCTGTGATCTGATAATACTGCCGCCGCCGCCCGTCGGGGGCGATTTTTTTGTACGCCTCCAAAATGTACTCCTTTTCAATCAGCCGGTAGAGGAGCATATAGGGGGACGTCATCGTCAAAGCCCTTCCGGACTCCTCTTCCAGGCTGCGGATAATCTGCGGTGCGTGCATGTCCTCCCGGCTTAGCAGAGACAGCACCAGCATTTCAGCCACGGCTTTTTTCAAATTTTCTTCCAGTCCCTGTGCGGAGCCACTTCTTATCTCAGGCATCGCCGCCTCCCTTGCCTGTGTTGAAACGTTTCAGCATTTGTATAATATCTGATTTCTTTTGGCTTGTCAATAATCTTTTCGAAAAATATCAAATGTTTACCTTTATCTTTTATTGAGAGTAAAGAATCTGACAGAAATTCCCGTGTTCTTCACTGCGTGCTGGGAAGTTTTTGAAAAATTTCCGGAAAATTTTCGGAAAAGGGCGTCCTTTTGTGCGTCCTCACTATCTTCTGCACCAGCTGCGATTAGAAAATTTATATTCAGCTTTAATAATTTTTTGAAAAAATATCAAATATTTGTTTTCTTATTTTATTGAGAAATATGCTTATCGACTTAACACAGCAAGGCACAAGATGTAGCAACAGCCCTGGT
>CAJUDW010000015.1 GCA_910584995.1 uncultured Oscillibacter sp.
CTCCCAATTCGCTTTTGTGTTCCCGGTGACTAAAATCCGATGTTCTAGTGTATAAGCATTCATTTCTACAAAATAATCTGAATTTATCTTGTCCATGATGCGTGTGCAAATTTCAAGAAGAAAGCTGCCCCAAAATCGGAGCAGCCTTTTTTCAAAACAAGGGCATGAATCTACTTAATATTTCTCAAAGCGTCTAACACATTTTCCAGTTCCGCTGTATCAGTAAAAACGCCAATATAGTAATCTCCAGAATGAATATAAGCCGCCTCATCTTTTTCAAGAAGCGATATTGTTATATCCTCCTGACTGGAATAAATGCTTATATCAGTTTCCGGTTCATAGTTCATAACACATACAGTAAAAGAGTCTCCGAGTAGTTCCGGATTGGGTACAACCTCTCCGCCGTCCTCTGCAAATTCTGGTTCTGGTATCTCGCCGGTAATGTATTCAATTCTCAACATATTATACTGGGTTCCATCTTTCATCGTTGTGTTATAAACGCTTCCGCGCCCATAGTGAAAACCGTCTGGCAACTGATTGGGAAGGTGTTCTGCTAATGGATGTGCCAAGGTTTCTTCTTCTGTCAGGCTTGCCACTTCTGCCGATTCTACATTTTCTTCGCTCTCGGTGCTAGGATATACGGCAACGCTGTATGTTGATGTCATCCCATCGCTGTTTCCGGCATCAATTCCAGCAGTGCCGCCAGTACCGGGAATCGAAATTCCACCGGGTATTGTTGAAGAATCCTGCTGTAAAAGAGCAGTAGTGCCTGCAACAATAAGGCACAGGCAAGCTGCCATTGCACCCCAAGCCTTCCAATTCATTTTTTTCTTCATAGTTATTTTAGCCCCTTTCACAATGTCGTCATCAAGTTCACCAAGGACTTCAAAGAAATCTTCTTTTCTCATATCTCAAAGCCCCTTTCTGTCAAATATGCTTTTAACTCTTTTCTTGTCCGTTCCAGTGTCTTTGATACGGTTCCCTGCAACATTCCATTGTCATGTGCAATTTCTGTGACTGAGTCCGCATACCAATAGCGCCGTACAAATATATTTCGCTTGCTTACCGAAAGACTTCTGACGAATGAATTGATAGCCTTTATTAGTTCCTGACGGTCAATGATTTGCTCCACATCATCAACGTCCGATATGCAGTCGGTCAATTCGTCTAAAACAAGTGTTATTTTTTCCCCACCGCGTTTTTCGGTATGATTGTGCTTGTACCTGTTAAAAGCTAGGTTCCGTGTGATTTTACCGAGGAATGTTGCCAACTGTTCAGGCCAATGAGTTGGCATGGAGTTCCAGGCGTTTAGATAGGTATCATTGACACATTCCTCTGCATCTTCTTCATTGTTTAAAATATTCCTTGCAATAGCTTTGCAGTAATGACCATATTTATCGGATGTTACTTTTATGGCTTGGTCATTCCTATCCCAATAGAGCTGGATTATGCCATTATCATCCATACAAATCCTCCTTCCACCTATATACACAACTTCTAGGCAAAAATCTGACACCTATTTTGAAAAATTTTTTTCTTATTATATCATACTGCCTACATGATATCATTAAAAATGGGCCAGAACAGTGTCTGGCCCATTTCAAAATCATTATTATCACACCACATTAGGGAATTGACCTTTGGTGTTAATGTCAAGCGGACGAGATTTTATGCTGTCATAGGATTCTTTGTAATCATCCCAACTGTCTGCAAGAGTACGTTTGAGTAGAATAACCCTTTCATCCAGTGATAAACCTTTATGTATCCATTGCCATGTAAACAAAGCCATGTATTGATTCAAATACTTTGTTGCTGGGATACGTTCTGCTGATTCTGGCATGAATTTTTCTATCTGTGAATGAATTCCATTGACATTTGCAAGATTATATCTGCCTTCAGTGTGCTTATCTGCTTTGATTTGAACATGACGAATATTTTCGCTCTTTGCCAAAATCGGATAGGCTGAATGACTGTCAGTAATTAGAGTGCTATCACTATCAAAATGCCCTGATAACAATTTTTTAACATCTTCTGTTTCTAATCTGCCAACAGAAACAGGTTTTGCTATTAAGTTCTTTTCATCATCCGCCGCAACAACAATACAGGCCTGTTCATTGCTGATTCCTCTTTTGTATCTCTTGGTGTTCTCCCGCAGTTCCTTTAAATAACCTGGTATTGATATTACCCTCGTCCATAGACCATGCTTTTTCAAATATTCCTCTTGATCTGCGTTGGAACAGTTATGCCTGGGAAATCTTTTCAATGTGAATATGAAAAACTCCGGGTCGCGTTTACCTTTAAATGATACAGTACAAAAACATTCATCACATTGCACTTCACCTTCAAATTTGAAATTATGTTTCCCCTCTGTATCTAATACACTATATTGCGCCATCATCCGTTGAAAAAGAATGTCCATGACCTTTAATTTGTGCTGTGCCGCTGTTGATCTACTGACATTCATCTTTTGAGCAAGATTCCCAATTGTTTGATTCTCTACAATCCCCACATATAAAGCTGCAAGTTGTGTATCTGACAGACGAGAGTTTTGGTCAAGTATATCTATGTCAGACGAAAATGTCTTACCACAATCCTTACAAATTATTCTTGGAGTACCCTTTTTAGACTTTCCATGCTTTTTAATCCTGATACTCCCACAGAATGGACAACTATCCGACGTTTTAATTTCCTTTTTCCCTTTACTTTCCGACCTTTTTGCTTGTGCCATGATTATCAGTTCATCCAGTTGGTCAGCTGTCAAACTATCAAGGCCACCCTTCAACGCTTCGTTGAAGAAGTCGGACATTGTAAAACCTCCTAATGCTATTAAATTGTTTGCACCCTCTGCGGTGCTTACCCTTCAACCATAGTCAAGACTTGCTAGAATCGCTTTTTTCTGCCGCTCGAGTGCCATCCTCCGATATTTGAGAGCTTTTTGTTGTAAGCGTTCCTCCTCCTTCAAGTATTCCTCCGCCATATCAAAATCAGATTGGAGTTGAAGTCTGTACTCGTCTTTATCACTTAATTCTGGTACAATATGCTCTTGTTCAGTTGCTACAGCTCGTTTAGCGTATTCTGCGTTTTTAATTGCACTCGAAATAATTATTCCCAATAAACCAGTATGTTGATATTTTGCTTTCTTGGAATTACAAGTGTCTTTAATTTCATCCCATTCAGAATCTGCAATGATCTCTACACCCAATTTTTTGGCATAAGTTCTGGCATTGAATGTCACTTCGTTATTGGTAATGACAACGGGCTTTCCAATATTATTGTAAAATGCCGCTCCAGAATAAACCTCTTGAATTGGGCCCTTGCCCAAAGGCTTGTTGTAATACTTGCATTGAATGTAATATGAATATTTAACCCCTTGAATATTCACACTCGCTTCAATGTCAATACCTCCATCATTAGCTTTACCTACTCTGTTAGCTGTGAGTCCAGCCAGTCGAAGAAAGTCTACCGTTTTGTTTTCAAACTCTGTACCTGAATAGCAATTGTTAAAGACGATGTTCTCAGGAATGATGTTCGCCTACATGATGTATGCCTCCTAAAAAAGTATTGAACTGTTTTTTAAGTTCAACACCACATAGAGGAAGTCAGTACAACACGCTATATGTTCCATTTGGTCGATGATGTATTAGGCCTTTTAACTGTTCAGCCCTCGAACAGAATGATTGATAATATAAGCGAACATGAGTAGCTGTCTTTTTCTACTCTCAAAATTCATTTCTTGAAATTCAGAACAATGACCAAAAACAAGATGGTGAAACTGTTTATTATAACGAAAGCCAAAAAGAGACTGTCCACCTATGGTGAGCAGTCTCTTTTTGCAGCTGTTGTATAATTATTGCATTGATATAAATATTTATTCAGAAGATTCTACCGGGAACACGAAGTCGAATTGGGACAAAATTTATGGTATCCACAAACTGCTGCCCGCAGTGGGGGCACGTCACTTGGATCTGCGGCTTTTCCGCCTTGTTGATGGTGTCGTACATATCCTGCAAAAACTCCATGTCGGCCACGAACAATCCCTCGATCACCTCCGGCGTTACCTCTGTCAGCGTGCCTAACATGGTAACGACTTTGCTGAGGATCAGCGGGTTCATATAGCTTTCGTCCGCTTTCACCCTGGGATCCCGCAGGGCGCTCAATTCATCGCCCGCGGTAGCCAGCCGCATCCTGCCCTCCCGATGGAGTGTCCCCTCCGCATCCGCGTAGCCGCGGGGAAGGCGGAACGGGTACATAGTTTGAAGTTCCATTTACGATCCCTCCCTTACTTCGTCCGCGTGATTCCCTCCGTCACCAATTCCAGGCTTTCAATAGCGATCTCATTACTGGTGGCGTTAAAGTCGGGAGCGGTATACTTGGTGGGCCACGCCTTTTCCAGCTGCCAGGATGCAACCTCGCTCATCTCATCATCCATCAGGGTAATGACGACGGTTTTCCTGGTGGCCTTGCCGGACTGGATTTCCTTGATCCAATTCCAGAACACCTGGGAATCGGTTGTGCCGCGCTTGAGGGTCACGTTGGAGTATTTTAGGATGCCTGGCTGCTTGCCGGGGGTCTTGCCTGCCATGTTGCCCTCCCGGTACTCAATCGGGTCTGCGGTGATATCCGGGGAGGACACCTCGGAGAAACCGGCTTCCTCGGATTGGTCGATCAGCACTTTGTAATTGTACTTTTTGAACGGATAAATGATTTCTGCCATAACGCGTTTCCCTCCTTACCGGTTAAGAAGCAGACTGGGTGATCTGGGTGATGCGGAAAATGACAAACTCCGCGGGCCGGACAGGGGCTACGCCGATCTCGCAGATCAGCCGCCCGTTGAGGATGTCATCCTGGGTCATGGTGTTGTGGCCCACATCCACATAATACGCCTGTTCCGGCGTGGAACCGGCCAGCGCGCCCATGCGCCGCTGGGTCTCCAGGAACAGGGAGATAGTCCCCCGTACCCGGGACCACAGGCCCTCGTCGTTGGGTTCAAAGACTACCCAGCCGGTATTGGCGCGGATGGATTCCTCCAGGAAGATAAACAGCCGGCGGACATTGACATATTTCCAGTTCCCATCGCTGGAACAGGTGCGGGCGCCCCATACCCGGATGCCCTGGCCAGGGATGGCCCGGATCAGGTTGACGCCGTTGGGATTGAGTTTGCCCTGCTCGGCGGCGTTGTAATTCACCGACAGCCCGGTGCAGCCTTGGACGGTTTCATTGGCGGGAGCCTTGAATACGCCCCTCTGGATATCTGTGCGGGCATAGATGCCGCACATAGAGCCGGAAGGCGGAAGGAAGGTGGGGCGCTTCAGCAGGGGATCGTAGACCTGTACCCAGGGGGCGTAGAGGGCTGCGTAGGAGGTGTCGTAGGCGCTGCGGTGTCGGTTCAGCCCGTCCACCGCTGTGCAGCCCAGCGGTGCGTCCAGCACGGCAAAGCGGCTGGCCAGCCCCTCGCAGTGGGCAATCAGCTTGGCCTGTACGTTGGCGTCGGTGACGCCGGGGACCGCCATGATGGACACATCGGCGATCTCCTGGAAGGCCTCGATACCGGAGCGCTTGCCGGGGCCCAGGTCGGCGCCGTTGAAGGTTCCGGCGTTGACGCTGTCCATCGTGCCGTTCAGCCCGCCGCTGAGTTCAATACGGAGGTTCTCCGCATCCGGGCCCGCCCCCAGCAAAGAGAGCGGATCGCCGGCATCCTCCGGCAGATGCAGCGTCATGGAGGCCATAGTGGATTTTTCCAGCGCCGCAAGGAGATAGTCGGGAGCGGCGGGGTTCAAGGAACAGCCGGGATAGTTCTCCTCCTGTCCGCCGCAGCGGATCACCATATCCACGCCGCAGGCTTCCAGCGTGCGGGCGGGGACAAGGGCCGTATCTACCGCGTCCTCGGGCAGTTCTGTGTGGAAGGAAACCAGCATCCCGTTTAAGGCGGTGACTTTGAAATAGGCTACAGCGCCCTCTGTGCGGTAGGCGGCCAAGTCGCCCACCCGGAACCCGGCGGCATTTTTCAGGCGGTACTGCTTCCCGCCCACGCCGTCCTGCGCCTCCAGAATCTGCGTCCTGGCCCGGGTGCTTCTGGAGAAGAATACCTGCATGGTGTTTGCCCATGCGCCGGGATTCTGCGCCTGTACCATGACGGGCCCCTCCCCGCTTTTGGCGCAGGCAGCGTCCTCCGGGGCCGCGCGCATGACATAGCAGGTGCTGCCCCCGTTGGTAAAAAACTGTTCCACCGCATTGGGCAGATAGCGGTACGATCCATATTCCAGTTCCGAGAGGTAGCCGCCGAACCGGCGCTGGTATTCGGCAAAGCTGGTCAGCAGGACGGGCCTCCCTGTGACCGGCCCCTTTTCCGCCAGGCCCACAAACCCGGCTGTGCTGGTCCCGACGCCCTCCATGGCCTTGACGCCGGAATCAAACTCCTCCACGTATACGCCTGGAGACAAATATTCTGCCATTTGCAATACCTTCTTTCCTTTTTATAGCTGCACGCTGGTTTGCCCGGCAAACTGTACGGCAATCTGGCCGCCCCACGCGCACATCAATTTACTGTCATTGGAGATGGCGGGCAGCCCGCCGATGGATACCTTGGGGGAGGGGGTCAGCCATGGCCCGGCGGGGACCGGGACGCAGGGCATGGGAGTAAGCGCGCCCAGCGCCGCTGAGGTAGCGGCGGCAACCGTTGGGTTGCCGAGGCTGCTGCACATCCCGAAGGGCGGGATATTGACGGCAGGGGCCATATCCGTCATGACGCCTGCGGGCCGCCCATTGATCATAACTCTTGGTACGGGCAAGGCGCTGAATGTTGCCGGCATAGAGCCGAACGGGCAGTTCAGCACGGCCCCTGTACAGAGGCAAAAACTCATTTTTTATCCCCGCCTTTCCGTTTGGCAGTAAGCTGGAATTCACGGACAGGCGGCGTGCGGCGGATGCGCGTACTGGGAATCCGCACCGGCTCCAGCGTCAGATAGACAGCGGGCTGCAGGGGGCTGCCCAGGCCCTGCCACAAAGCGATCTTTTCCGGCCGCTCCAGTTCATGGAAGGCGGCTTTCACCCGCTGGCCGCCTGCCTCCAGCGGCTCCATGCTGTGCACCGCCCGTATTGCCGCTTCCAGCAGTACCATTTCGTCCAAAGCGCTCATACTGTCGAAGGGTGCCCTGCGGTTTGCGTACAGCAGGAAGTGGAGAGCCAGCAGGCAGTCCGGATGCTGCCGCGTATCCGCGCTTACCCGGACGGCGGGCGGCGGGCCACAGGGCCGCACCTCCTCGATATCGTGGAGGAATACGCCAAAGCGGTAGTCCGTTTCCGCGCCCGGGCAGGCCAGCTTGATATCCTCCTCCGGATCCAGCACCACAGGCGACATTTCCCTCCGCAGCCGCTCCAGGAGCAGATTGCCGATCCCTTCGAAAACAGGTTTCCCATTCATGGTGCGTCCCCCCATTTTGCAGCCTGATACCACAGGGACATATCCTTGTCCTCCCTTCGCACCGTCATGGTCTCTACACCGGCATACCCGGCCAGAAGCTCGTTAATATACCCCTCCGCCTCCGTTGGCGGATACGGGGTGAACCGCCAGACAAACTGCCCTGACTGCCGGACGGCGGCCCCTTGGAGTGGTTCGCCTGCCGCAAAATCGCTGAACCATTCCCGCCAGCCGGGGCAGTGCCGCCCGGAAGGCAAATCGTTCTCCGGCTGGGCGGCGCAGGGAAGGGGCTGCCCATAGGATAAAACCTGCGTAATGAGGATTTCCCGCTTGTCCGTCTCCGGTGAAAGCACTTCATCCTCATAAAATGCCGGCTGCGGCAATGCTGTAGTGTAGGTTGCAGCCATTTTTGCGGTGATGTCCCCCGCACCGTTTTCTTCCGCGCCGCCGCTTCCGTCTTCCACAGGCACATTCGGGACTTCGCCCTCCTTATCCGCCTCTTCCGGCGCGGAATCCTCTGTTCCGGCGTTCTCCGGCAGGGACTGCTTTAGCGTGTCCAAAAGTTCCTGCCGCTCCCAACGGGCTTCCTCTTCCGCCTGCGTTGGCGATACCAGGGGGACCGGGCTTTCGGTAATGAACATCAGGCGAAAATAAGGGTAGACAAAGGCTGTGGTTTCGCCGCAGGAATAGAGCAGCCAATGGGAAGTAAAGGCTGATTCCACCTCCGCCAGGGACAGGCCCAGGAAAGCGTCCGCCCGGGGCCGCTGGCCGCAGATCTGGCCGGTATACAGCAGCTGCCCGCTGGGATGGTAAATCGTGCCCTGCCCGGCCGGCCGGCCATAGACGAAACTGCCTTCCACACTGCGGACGCCCAGCAGCGTATCGTAAAGGGTGCCATGCCCGTGGTAAATGCCCCGCCAAAACTGCCCTTCATATCGCAGTTTCCCACTGGCGGTATATTCCCGCCCCTCACCATGGAGAAGCCCTGCGGAAAAGGTCCCCTCCCGGAGAAGGATCTGATCCTCACTGTATTCCGCCCCTTCGCCCTCTAAAAGATCCCGGGAGAAAATGCCCTCCCGCAGCAGGGTGCCGCCGGCATAAAACTCCTGGCCTTCCCCCTCCAGGACCCCCCTGGAAAACCGGCCCTCGCTGACGATCCCTGTATCCGGGGCAAACCGGCGGCCCTGGCCTTCGTACAGGTTCCCGGCCATTTCACCGGTATAAATCAATACGCCGCCCTGATAGACTTTCGCGTCCGCGCCCTCATAGACGCCGTCGGCCAAAGGGCCGTCATAAACCAGGGATCCGGCGGCATCGAATACCTGTCCCCGGCCGGTATAGGCGCCTGCGGCCACCTGGCCTATATAGCGCACACGGCCACCGGCATCCAACACCCGGACAATACCGGTGATTCCGGCAAGCGTGGGGTCATTGTAGCGGTAAGCCGGGATGCCCTGCTCTGCGTGATCGGGGGCGGGGAATGGAAGGCCAAACAACAGAAGGGTTATGGCGGAACCCACTATCAATAACAGCAGCGCCAGCTGCTTTCGGATATAAACCGGGCCGGCACGCCAGTAGTCTTTTGGCCCCCACTGCTGTTGGGATTCCTTGCGGTTATCCATGGCCGGGTTCCCCCCAGTCAAATAAGAGGCCGGTGTCTGATGGCCGGGCCTTGCTGCCGCGCAGGGCTTCGCACCGGAACAGATACCAGCGGGCGGCTCCGTCCTCCGGCATCAGACGCAGGACTTTGGCAAACAGCCCCATGGCGGCAGGGAAATCCCTTTCCCGGAAATGGCGCAGGGCATCGTTCCACAGAGGGGCGGAGATCCGCCAGCGGCCTTGCCAATCGGACGGACGGCAGGCGGGATCTTCGTAAAGTTCCGTGCCGTTGTCCCAGCCCAGCAGCCGCAGTTCCCTTTGCCCGTCACAGCCGTTTTCCACCAGCAAAGCGCCAAAGCCCAGCGCCCGTTCCAGCGCTGCCTGTTTCCGGCGCATATCCTTGGACACAGCCAGGGGATAGAGAAGGCTTTCGCTGCCGAACACGCCCAGTTCTACGGTTCCTGTCAGGACGGCGGCCATAACCGGCACCCGGTTTTGCTCCAGCCGCTCCAAGCAGCCCAACGCACAGGCCCGGGCCCGGCCCGCTTCGGGAAACAGCGAAGCAAATGCGTACAGGCCCTCGTCGTAATCCACCAGCATACCGCCAGACTGTGCGATCAGTTCCGCTGCCGGCCCGGCCAGGCGGTCCAGGCTTGTCCAATTTGCGAAAAACCCTCTGGGAATGAGGATCAAGAGCGCCCCATCCACCGGGGCGTGGTTCCCGGCTTCCAGTTCTGTTACGCTCCGTTTGTGTAGCATACGCAATAGGCAGTCCGGCACGAGCCGGGCATAAGCGCCGTTGATGCTTTGCAGTTCGTTAAACTGTACCTTTGTCTGTATGGAAAGCTGGTTAAAAACCCGCCCCACCTCGTACAGTTCGGTGCGGGGCATCCCGTCCAGCTGCATCTGCCCCCCGCTGCCGCAGGTATAGAACTCCTCCAACGCCCGTTGTATTTCATCCAGCGGGCTGAGCAGGCGGCGGGTGATCCATGCCAGGGCCAGGAACAGGATGGGGCAGACGGCTAGGATAGGAAGCAGGCGCTGCAGGAATTTTGCCTGCCCTGCCAGCAGGGCTTCCTCGTTCTGGGAAACCGCGATGCACCCTGTCCGGCCTCCCTGGGAAAAGGGCTGGACGTATAAGAAGTCGCGGCTGGTATCGGTTTGGATGTGTGCCAGGGCGCTTTTCCCCTGGTTCAGGGCCTGGGAAACGGCGGATACGTAATCTCTCGATTTGATATCCTCCAACAGGTATCCCGCCGGGACCGCGCTGTCGGACGCGATAACCGGCCCGAGAGACGTGTCCCACGCCACGCATATGCCGTACTCCTGATCCTGCCCGGCCGTCGCCATACTGACCTGCCCCTCCAGCTGGCCCACGGCGCTGTCCACGGATTCGCTGCCTTGCTGCCCTTCCGCAGAGAGGACGGCGGCCAGGCTGCCGCCAATCAGGCGGAGTTTTTGGTATGCCTCCTCCCGGATAGCCTCCCGGAAGGAATGGTACTGTACGGCGGTGACGCCGCCAAAGAGGACGGCAGCCGCCAGGACCTGGCATAAAAGGAGGCGGACGGACAGGCGACGGGAGTGTAAAATGGAAAAAACGGTTTCCGCAAGGGCGGTGAGAACGGCCCAGGACACGATCACCGCCAGCCAGCCATGCTGCCAGAGCATCCGCAGCCGCAAAACGCCGGTGCAGAGGTCTTGGATGCTCCAATCCTCCCCGGCAATGACGCCGCCGTTTCCGCCGGCGCACAGGCCCACAATTTTGATGGCGCTGCTTTGGGTTTGATAGGTAGTGTAGACCTCGAGTTGCTGGTACCGGAACCCGGAAATGCCAATAAAGTCATCTCCCTGCCGGAACCGGATGGGGACGCCTTCCGGCAGGATTTCAAAAATATTGCCGCTGACGCTGTCGGAAATAAAGCAGCGTGTGCCGCAGGTGGAGATATGCAGCGGCGTGCCGGACAATCCCGCTAGGATGTCCCGCTGCCAGACGCCGTTTTTGTATTGTCCGGCCTTTTTGTCCTGGCTGATCCATACGTAGTGGCTGTCCGCTACGTATTTGAGAAACAGGATGCGTTCCCCCGGCAGGATTTTTTCAAATTGGACATAGCCGGTTTCCGGATCCACATGGGCCAGATATCCCTGCCCCTGCCTGTCCAGGCCGCTCAATTTGATGAGGGCCGGGTTTTCACCCTCTGCCGGAAGATAAATCTCTTTCCATACAACTCCCGCCGGCGCGCCGCGTAAGGCTGTCAGTTCGGTCAAAGGCCGCGTCCGCATAGCGGTATTGCCCAGGGAGAGGGAAACCAGACGCTGCAAGGTTTTCCCGCCTTTTTCATAGGAGAGGATCGCGTAGACGGTTTCGCCGTCCGATTCCAAATACTGAAACGCCTGCCCGTCCGCAGTGTCCACATAATTCAGCAGCCTCCCTGTGTGGCCGATCCGCACCAGGCTGTTGCGGTTCCCTTTGGAGAGCACCATAAGCAGGGAATCCTCCAGTGCCAGCATGGAATAGATATTGCCGTCAAGGGTGGGAAGGTAAGTATCCGTATTCCAATAGCTGTAGCCCAGCCCCAGCGCCAGGGCACAGGCCAAAAGGATCAGTTCCCGAAACAGCAGGCGGCGCTTCTGGCGCAGCTGTGCGAAAATCAGCCGTTTCATTCGCCGCCCTCCTCGTTCCGTAAATCCTGATTGCCTACCTGGGGCATCCCCTGCCAGACGGATCCTTTTTCCCGTTCGTGGCGCCGGTAGAAAGAGATGAGGGAAAAGAGGGCCGCCGTAAGAAGCAATGCCGCCAGCACTTGCAAAATGTATTTCCCATACCGGCGCAGCCAGCAGCGTATGCGCCGGGTATAAGGGTGTAAGGGGAAGATTCCCCGGGACAGCGTGTCCGGGATCGCGGCCACATCCCGCTGAAGCTGGCCCCAGCTGGTATAGCCATGCTCCTTTTGGCGGAGCGCCAGCAGCAAAAGTTCCTCCGGGAGCCGCCTACCCCGCCATGGATCCGGTTTTATGGAAAGCGTCTCGCAGATTACCGCCGCCACAGCGCAGACAGCCTGGGCTTCCCCAATGTCAGGCTCCCAACGCCGAAGGTCCGGGAGATATTGGAGAAACATACCGCTGCCTGTGACCGTCAGGTTTTCCGCGCTGGCTGCAAGCACCGTCAGGCAGGGCGGCAGTTTTCCTTGCAATTCCACCTGCTGTTTCAGCAGGGACAGGCAGGCGTCCCGCCGCTGGCCAAGGGTTGGCTTTTTTTCATAGAGCCATTGGCCCAGGGAGATCCCTCCATGCCAGGGTAGCAGCACCTCCAGTGCGCCGTTTTCCAGCCGGACGGGGATCGACGCATCCAGGCCCTTCAGGACTTCCCGCTGGAGGGGGGCGGATTGCATCCGGAGCCTGATGCGCAAAGCGCCGTCCGCTTCCCGGCAGACTTCCGCGCACCCGTTCCGGCTCTCATGGGCCAGGCGCACCGTATACAGCCGGTCAAAGCGCGCCGGCCGCATGTTCCATCCCCTCCACCCATGACCGCACAATCACAAAGGCGTTTACCCTTGTTTCCGGCATAGCCTTAATCTGGGCACATACTTGATACAGCCCGTCTTTTTCCGGTGCAGTGTAGACGCCATTTTCGGTGATGATCCCGGACTGCTTATCCGGAATCAGAAAATCGCAGGGCGTACCCATACCGCCTTCAAAGACAGGGATAAAGTTGACCGTTGCGCCGGGGGCCGCGTGGATTACGTCCGGCTCCAGCCGGAGCAGGGTTCCCGCCGGAAGCTTATGGGATGTGTGTTCCTCTGTGCGCCAGGCAAACCAGCGCAGCCGCAGGGCGGCCTGGTGCAGTTCGCCTTTGGGCCGCACCGCCAGTTCAAAGGTGCCCTTTTCCGGGTGAATCCGCACGCCCCGGTCAAAGCCGCAGTCGTAAGTGCCGCTGGCCTGGGTAAACAGGGAGGCGTCGCCCAGCAGAAGGTCGGTATAATTGCGGTCGATCCCTGCTGCGGGATAGACGTTTTCAATGCCAAACTCGATAAACACCGTACCGGGCCCCAGTTCGTGGGTGATTTCATCGGAGCATAGGATCTTCCCCTCTTGCAGGTGAAGCCCGGCGTTCAGCGTGACCGTCCCCGTCGCCATCTGCCTGTGCGGCTCCGGCCCGGGGCTGGAGGGGGGCCGTTCCCCGGCGTCTTCTAGGGGCCGCTCCTCCGGCGGAGCCGGGAAAAATCCGCGGCAGCCGTGCAGCCGTTCCTTTAGGCAGGGAAGCGCGGCCTGCCGGCCTTTGGACAATGGGAAGATGCTGTCCAGCAAGACTTGTTCACCGCAGCGCAGCAGGCGTATTCCCGCAAGGGGGATCCCTTCTTCGCCGCCGCTGTTCCACAGTTCCTGGGGATCTTGGGACAAAAGGCGCTGTTCCAGTGCAGCCAGCGGATCTCCGGCAGCGACGGCAAATTCTTCCTGGAAACCGCATTGCGCCCGCAGCTGAAGCCCACGTTTTTCCAGTAGGAATCCCTGTTCAGGCAAGGACAGCAGGATAGCTTGGGCCGTTGTGTCGAGCCTGCCGGTTAAGGTGAGGGCGGTTTCACCGGTTCCCAGCCGCACCGCCTGATCAAAATAGAGGGGCCGGCCCTTGGCTGCCGGCTGGATACCGGGTAAATTGGGGTAGTAGTGCAGGGAAATGTCCAGGGGTTCCGTGCGGAAGCTTTCTATCATCAGGCGGACCTGGACCGGCCCCCGGGCGGGCAAAACCCTCGGAATCACCTGCCGGATACGCAGGTCATCATCTGCAAACAAAGTCACATCGGAAAAAAGGATGGGATCGCCAGCGGCCCGGGGCAGGGGGCCCATATCCGTCAGATAACAGAAAAACCGCTCCTGTGCCGCTGCGTACTCCTGTGTCTCCCCTTGATCGCCGGGGACAAACATGGGATCGATCCCTTCCTCGCAGTAGGCCAGCCAGAGGAGCGCGGTTTCCCCATGCAGGGTATCAAAGCCTTGGAGCGTCCGGATACGGCAGATGGCGGGTTCATCCACGATCAGCCAGCGGCCGCATCCGTCTATGGCGAAGCCGGGAGATACCAGCAGGGAGTCTCCGTCTATGCGCTGCACATCCAGCCCCAGTGCCGCGCCTGCGCCAAAGTTCCACTGGCTGAGAAATGACAGCTTTTGTTCCACATATGCCTGCTCCCGGATGAAATCCGCAGAACGCATACGCTTGCGGGGGAAATACCGGTTTTTGGAGAACGGGTAAAATTGAGGCGCCATGGAACAGACCTCCTTTGGCTGCCGGCCATACCGGCGCTGGGGGTAGGCCGGGGAACTGGCCATAGTGGGCGCGAAAAAGACCGGACGCTGTTGTATGATTTTATATAGTACCATGTTTGGAAAAAGCTGTCTATCATGCCGGAGGATGACCGCGCCTGGATGAATTGGGATGATACAGAAGGTCCTCTGTTTTCGGGAAAGATGCGGGAATCTGCGTAAATCCTTCTGTAAACATACAGAAGATCCAGGTTATTTTATGAAAATGATTTGGAAAATCCACAGGGCCCGCATCCAAAAAGACTGGGGTTGATATTTTTAGAAGTCAAATTATGCGGATTTATACCGCTGAAAGGAACTGATAGCGGTTAAAAAAAGTGAAAGTAGTATCAATGATACTTCTGAAAACAGAGACAGGGGAGGAAAATCGGGTATCATCCATAACAGGGGTGATTTGGGTATGGAGGAAACTTTTATCGCGGAGCGGATAACGGGACTGCGGCTTGCCGGGAACATTTCCGAATATCAGACGTCGCTGGGGCTGGGCCAGAGCAAAGGCTGCGCCCGGGGGATTGCCTACGGAAAGTGCCTGCCACCGGTGAAACAGCTTTTTCATATTGCGGATGATTTTCCCCTGACGGTATCAGCGTTTTTTGATGTGGGAAAACAGGATTCGCCCTTGGTGCTGGAGGCCGCGCAGATCCTGCGGAAGCTTGAGGGCGATGATGTGAAGCTGGTGCTGGCGCTGCTCCGCCGCATTTCCCGGAAGGTGGAGCGGCAGGCAGGGCGGCTGTCCGCTTGAAACGGACAATGGCCGCCTGGAAGAAAACGGGCGCGGTTTGCCAAATGGGCCCTGCAAATGCGGATTTTCACATAACGACATCATTGTTCGTGTGTAGAAATTTTCGATATATGCAATTTTTACTTTATATATACCACGCTGTATTGGCATTTCTTATGATAACTTGGATTGAAGAGAAGATTTACAAGATTCTGGCGTTTTAACATGCTGGGTGCGAAAATTCTGCTGGAATGGCTTGCCTTTTCTAAATCTGCTTGCTATAATTATCCTGGTACTCTGATTCACCCCTGTCGGCCTCCGGGAGAACGGGCCTGCGCCTTGCGCGGCAAGCGGCGGAAACAGGATGGGCGTGCCCGCTGCTTCTCAGACAAGGCCGGACAGAGGTAAAATGTAAGCTGTGAAGGGAAACGAGCGTATGAAGAGGGAAAAAGAGAAAAAAACGAAAGCGCCTGCCGCTGCCCGCGGAAGATGGGGCATTACCGGGAAACTTGTGGCCGCGATTATCGGCAGCGTTATTATTGCGGTGGCAGTCCTGCTGGCGGTGGTCTACGTCCAGATGTCCCGTGCGCTGCTGGAGAAAAGTGAGGACATGATTCAGGCAACCACAGAAAGAACTCTTCAGGAGACCTGCGCCTGGATGAACCGGACCCTGACCGCACTGGAAATGGAACGGGATACCATCCAGTATGAGGATATGGACATCCCTACCCTGAAGGAGTATATCAAGCACACGGTGGATCCGGACAGCGCCTATCCCGCCGGGCTGTATGTGGCCCTGGCGGACGGATCCCTGTATCACGCCTCCTTTGTGCCGGGGCCGGACTTTGACGCTTTGACAAAGTCCTGGTACCTGAATGGCCTCCAGTCGGAGAAATTCATCCTGGGCGATGTCTATTTTGACGAGGACAGCCAGTCCTATGTGGTAGGCGCCTCCGGTATCCTGCGAACCAAAAACGGTGTTGTGCGGGGCGTAGCGGCGGCGGACGTCTATCTGGACTCCATCTCCAAAATCGTCAGTGAAGTCCGGCTGGAGGAGACCGGCGGCATTTTCCTGGTGGACACCCGCACGGATACCATTATCGGGCACCGGGATCCTGCCATGACAGGTGAAAAACTCAGTGAAGTCGGCTCCGGGATGTACGGCTATGCCGCCGGCCAGATCCGCACGGGGCGGAACGGCCTGTCCATTTGGGAGAATACATATGTACAGGTGGAGAGCGTACCGGACAGCGACTGGAAAGCCGTGGCCTACGTGTCCCGGTCCGAGGTTTTGCAGGATCTCTACCATCTGGCCTTTTTGATAGTGGCGCTGTCTCTGCTGGCCATTGCGGCCATGCTGATCCTGATCATCCTCCAGGTCCGGCGTGTCATCGGACGGCCGGTGGCAGAACTGAGCCGCGTGGCCACGCAGATTGCGGAAGGGGAACTGAACCAGGAAATCCGCTACCAGTCCAGGGATGAACTGGGTGTGCTGGCAGACGATTTCAACCGGGTTACCCTCCGGCTCCGGGAGTATGTGCGGTATATTGACGAGATTTCCCGGACGCTGTACGAGATCGCGGAGGGGAACCTGACGTTTTCCCTGGAAAACGAATATACCGGGGAATTTGCAAAGATCAGAGACTCCCTGGAGGAGATTTCCCGGTCTTTGAACGGCACCATGGGGCAGCTGCGGGTTGCCTCCAGGGATGTGGCGGCGGGGGCGGAGCAGGTCTCCGGCGGTTCTGTCATCCTCTCCCAGGGAGCCAGCGAGCAGTCTGCCGCGGTGGAGACCCTGGCCGGCCATATTGACGCTGTATCCGACAGTGTTCACAAAGTTGCCCAGGGAGCCCTGGAGGCGGACCGCATCGCCCATACGGTGAAGGACGGCCTTTTGGAGAGCAACAGCAAAATGCGGAACCTTACTGAGGCCATCCAGAAGATCAGCGACAAGTCCGCGGAGATCAACAAGATTGTCAAGACGATTGAGGATATCGCCTTCCAGACCAATATCCTGGCGCTGAATGCCGCCGTGGAGGCCGCCCGGGCGGGAACCGCCGGAAAGGGGTTTGCCGTGGTGGCGGACGAGGTGCGGAGTTTGGCC
Source organism: uncultured Oscillibacter sp. (assembly GCA_910584995.1). Classification (GTDB taxonomy): domain Bacteria; phylum Bacillota; class Clostridia; order Oscillospirales; family Oscillospiraceae; genus Oscillibacter. The sequence continues at coordinate 17,158 of CAJUDW010000015.1, forward strand.
GGAAAGTCCTCCGAGGCCGCCAAGGAAACCACTGCGCTTTTGAGCCAGACGGTGGAGTCCATGGATGAGGGCGTACAGGCGGCCCAAGACACCTCGGATTCCATGCTGGCGGTGGTGACCCAGGCTGACGAGATGAGCAGCCTGATCAGTGGCATCGCGGAGTATACCAAACAGCAGACTGCAAATGCAGAGGAGATCACGCACGGAATCGGGGAGATTGCCAGCGTTGTGCAGAGCAATGTGGCAGCGGCGGAAGCCAGCGCCGCCGCCAGCGAGGAACTTTCCAGCCAGGCGGCTATGCTCAGGGAGATGGTGGCCAAGTTCCGGCTGAAAGCGTAATTCCGGTGGTTTGATATGTTGGAAAACCCGGGCTGCCCCTTTGGGTCAGCCCGGGTTTTCCGTGTTTTTGCAGGCGGGATTAGGCCTTGTTCTTCCCTGGGAAAATCCGTTCAGCGCGAGAACCTGCCGCTGGACAGGGCGCCTGGCCGCGGATCAAATCCTCCGGCAGGTGGATAAGGAGAGATAACCCTGCGGCTGTTCCTGCTGAAGATGGATTAGAACCGGGATAGGCGACTGTACCCCGCAGCTTCTGTAATGCCGGATCTGCGGCATTTGCGCATGGTGGGGCAGCGGGACTTCGCTGGAATGGCGGGGCCGTGCCGGAGATACGGTAAGGGTGGATGATTCATGCCGGACAATACCAACAGCCCCGCCGTACAAAAGTACGGCGGGGCTGTTCATGCCTGGAAACCATGCTGCGCCGTCAACCGGCAGAAGCCCAATGGCAGGATGTTTCCTGCCCGTCCTTTTTTTGGATCAGCAGCATTTGCCCCAGGCTGGGATCCAGATCCGGATAATCGGCGCGGTAATGGCTGCCGCGGCTCTCCTTCCGTTCCAGTGCGGCAGCTGCGATCATCTGGCCGGTCTGGGCCAGATTCCTGATTTGCAGCCATTTTTGCAGGGATTCCGGCGCGCAGCCCTTTTCCAGCTGCCCCCAGAGATCCCGCAGGAACGCCTGGTAGGAGAGAAGGCCCTTTTCGTCGCGGACGATCAGCAAGGCCCCGTCGGACTTTTGCTGGAGGGATGCCAGCAGGCCTTCCCAATCCGCCTCATAGCCGGTCAGGTGCATCCGCAGCCCTTCCCGGGCCGCTGTCTCCGCCGGATGGATATCCGGGAACTGGCCCATGCCCTTTGCCCGCTCCGCGGCGCGGTTCCCGGCAATTTTGCCGAATACCTGGCAGGTGACAGACATGTTCCCCCCCAGGCGATCCGCGCCGTGGGGCCCGGCGGCGGTTTCCCCCGCCGCATACAGGCCTGGCACGCTGGAGCAGCCCTGGCTGTCGATCAGCACGCCGCCGTTGATGGCGTGGGCGAAGCAGGAGATCTCCATAGGCTGGCGGTAGAGATCGATCCCCTTTTCTGCGTGCCACTGGTAAGTGATCTTCCACATGTCGTGGAAAGCCGGATCCTCCTGGAAGAGTTTCGGGAAATCCGTCTCCAGGAAGTCCAGGAGCATATTGCAGTGTTCCGTGCCCCGGCCCTGGTTGATTTCCGTCTGCACGGCGATTTCAATCAGCTTGGAAGCGTCCCTGGTGCTGAAGGGGAAGTGGGTTTTTTCCGTGATGGCCTGCCGCTCCGCGGATTCGCCCCATGCCCGCAGGATGCGGGTACCCTCTGCGTTCCGGATGACGGGATACGCTTTCCAGAGGTAGTTCCCAAAGAGATTGATGAAGGGGTAGGCCGCGCCGATCCCTGCCTGGATGAACTCCAGATTGCTCAGCTGTGCGCCTGCCCGGAAGGCCATAGCGTAGCCGTCGCCGGTGATATCCGCCGGATACATGTTCTGCCGGAACAGCCGGCTTGCGCCGCCGGTGGCCAGCACCACGCTTTTGGCGTGGATCACAAGGGCTTCGCCGTCACGATCTACCGCCAGCACGCCGCCGGTTTCCCCGTCTGCCAGAAGCAGATCCACTGCCTGGAGGCCGTTCAGAACCGTAATGCCCTTTTTCTTCACTTCCTCCCGCAGTGCCCGCAGGATGGGCTTGAAGTGGTTTTCCACCACATGGGAGCGGGGCTTTTTGGAGAAGCAGGCCTGATAGACCCGGAAGTTCCCGTCCGTCTTGCTGAAAACCTGCCCGCCGCTGATGTCCTCCAGATACCGGAGGGCGTCCTCCGCCTGCCGGGCGAGGATTTCGCAAAGCGGGAGGCTGGCCGTCCCAAGGGCCGCGTCCTTCATATCCTCATAAAAGGCCTCCGGGCTGTCGGTGGGATCCATGGCCCCGTCCGGCACGTTGAAGGCGCCGATTTCCGCCACACTGTAATAGGTTGCGCCGCTGCGCCCGGCCTCGCCCTTGGAGACCAGCGCGGTGGATGCCCCGCTCCCGCAGGCGCTGAGGGCCGCCCGCAGCGCGGCCCCGCCGCCGCCGATGACAACAACGTCAAACCATAATTCCTGTTTCGTCATATGCCTCCCTGCCTTACCGGAACAGTTCCGGATCCATCTCCACGGGGGAGTTTACCACAATCGGGAAGGGGATCAGATCCACAATGTCCTTCTGGATGTCCACGCCGGGGGCGGCCTCCGTCAGTTCCAGCCCCTGAGGCGTCAGCTTGAATACGGCCCGCTCCGTCACATAGGTGACGTCCTGGCCCTTGCGGAGGGCTTCCTGGCCGTTGAGCGTGATCTGCTCCACATGTTCCACCAGCTTCCGGTATTTCCCCTCCTGCCGGATGGCCAGGCGGCCGCCGCCCACCGCAATGTCCGCGCCTCCGGCGGTGAAGGAGCCGCAGAACACCAGCTTCGGCGTCCGGTGGGCAATGTCGATAAAGCCGCCGCAGCCGGGGATAATGCCATTAAATTTGCTGACGTTGACGTTGCCGTACTGGTCAATCTCGCCAAATCCCAGGAAGGACTGGGTAAGGCCGCCGCCCCGGTAATAGCGGAAGACTTCCGTGGAATCGATAATGGCCTCCGGGTTGATGTTGGTCCCGAAAATCGCCCTTCCTGCCGGCACGCCGCCAATGGCGCCGTGCTCCGGGAAGAAAATGGTCTCCCGGTCCGACTGCTCCTCTACCTGGATCATGGGGATGTTGACAGGGATGCCCACGCCCAGGTTCACAACCGCGTTTTGCCGGGTGATCTCCCGGGCAGCCCGGCGGCTGATGACCTTTGCCGCGTCCAGCGGCAGCGGCTCCAGGGCGGATACCGGGATGCGGATTTCGCCGGTGAGGGCCGGGTTCATCCCGCCGCCGCTGGCAGGTTGGCTTTCGTCCAGGACCACCATATCCACCATAATCCCGGGGATCAGGACCTTCTGGGGGTCAATGGTGCCCCGCTTGACAATCCGCTCCACCTGCACAATGACCTTGCCGCCGCAGGCCTTTGCCGCCATGGCGGCGCTTTTCACGCCCAGGGTCATGGGCTCCTTTTCCAGGCTGACATTGCCGAACTCGTCGGCGGTAGTCCCCCGGAGGATTGCCGCGTCGATTTTCTCGTTTTTGTAGCAGAGCACGTCCTCGCCGCAGACGGTTTCGTGGCGGCAGAGGGTGTTTTCCGCGCAGGCGTTCATACAGCCGCCCTCCACCGCGCTGTCTACAAAGGTGCCGATGCCGACCTTGCTGTATGTGTAGGTCTCGCCGGCTGCGATGTTGTCCAGCATTTGGAATACCGTGCCCATAGGCATGATGTACGCGGGGATCTGGTTTTCCCGGATCAGCGCCGACATGCGGGAGGTTTTCAAAAAGCTGTATCCGCTGCCGATAACCCGTTTGATCATGCCCGGATGGGCAAAATGCTCCAGGCCAAGCCCAGGCCCCATGCCGTGGATGACGGTGTGCAGTTCCGTCAGGCCGCAGGGGTGGCCGGTCTCCAGAAAGCGTTCCTCCAGATGGCGCAGCAGGTAATCCGGCAGAAGGATATTTTCGCAGCCGCACACGACTACGGTGCTGCCGTCTTCAATCGCGGCGGCGGCCTCCTTTGCCGAAACAATTTTTTTTGTCTCCATGGTTGTTCCCTCTTTAATTTAACTTATGATTTCCGGACGCCGACGCTTCATCATGATCCACTTTGTGCCGGACTGGCACACGGTCCCGTCCTGCTTGATCAGCCGGAAGAAAAGTTTTAAAATCCCTCTGTCCGGTTTGCTCCGGCTGGGGACGATTTCCTTCACCGTAATTTCAGCGTGGAGGGTGTCCCCAAAAAAGACCGGCCCGTGGAAATTCCAGTCCTCAATCTTCATGAACGCGATGGCGCTCTCCGTAATTAAATCCGTGCGGTCCAAAAAACCGTGGGCCCAGCTGATGCCCAGCATCCCGTGTACAATCCGCTGCCCGAAGGCGCTTTTTTCCATCTGTTGGGCGTTGAAATGGTTCGGGTGCATATCGCCGGTAGCCGTCCCGAAAATGACGACATCCGTTTCCGTCACGGTTCTCCCGCTTGTAACGTAGGTTTCCCCTACAGTATATTCGTCCAAATATTTGCTCAAGGTGTCCACTTCCTTATTATTCAATCCGGCACTTTTATGCCACCAGCTGCGGCAGCAGCGTGCACAGGGGGGGAATCAGGATGACCAGCAGGATCGTCAGGCCAAAGAGGGCCACAAAGGGGATAGCCGCCTTGATTGACGGAATGATTTCCACATCCCCCAGCTTTGCGGCCATCAGGAGGCAGAGGCCGAAGGGGGGCGTAATCAGCCCCAGGGAGGCTGTCATGCAGCAGACAATTCCCATCTGGATCAGGGGGATGCCCAGTGCTTCGGCAATGGCCACCGCCACAGGCGCGAAGATGATAATGGCCGGTACGCCGTCAATGAACATGCCCACCACGAAGAACATGGCGAAAATGCAGATGAGGCCGACTGCCCGGGAGGAGGTGAAACTCAGCACCCAGCCGCTGATCATGGAAGGGGCGTCCAGATAGGCCAGCAGCCAGCCGAACACCGTGGAGGTGGAAATGCAGAACAGGGGCAGGGCCAGGGTTTTCGCCGCCTTGGTGAGGATTTCAGTGAAGTTCCGCAGGTTGATTTCCCGGTAGAAAATCCCCAGCAGCACTGCGTAGACCGCCGCGATGCATCCTGCCTCTGTGGCCGTGAAGAGGCCCAGAAGGATGCCTGCAATAATGATGATCGGGACCAGCATCGGCGGGATGCCCCGCAGCAGCGCCAGTAGTTTTTCCCGCCAGGACACCCGGTCGTTGGAGGGCCAATTGTATTTTTTGGCCAGCACATAGGAGTAGATCATCTGGATGACCCCCACCAGGATTCCCGGGATTGCGCCGCCCAGAAAGAGTTTGGAAACCGAGACGTTGGCGGTGGAGCCAAAGACGATCATCAATACGCTTGGGGGGATAATCGTGCCGATGGTGGAGGATGCCGCTGTAACCGCCACCGTAAAGGGCGCGGGATAGCCGCTGCGCTTCATGGCGGGGATCAGGATACCGCCGATTCCCGCAGTATCCGAGGTGGAGGTGCCGGAAACGCCGGCGAAGAGCATACTGACCAGGATGTTGATCTGGGCCAGGGAGCCCTTCATGTGGCCGATAAAGGCCCGGGATATCTCCAGGATCCGATCCATGGATGTCCCGCTGGACATCAGGACGCCCACCAGGGTGAAAAACGGAATTGCCAGCAGAGGATAATACTCCAGGGAGGCGTACATCCGCTGCACCAGCAGGATGGGGCCCTTGTCAATCAGCAGCAGCGTCAGCAGGGAGGAGACGGCAAGGCTGAAAGCCACCGGCACTTTCAAGATGGTCAGGAGCAGGAAACCGCCTATCAGGAAAATCAAAAGTATTTCGTTGGACATTACTCTTCCGCCTCCTGTTCTCTGGAGATTTTACCGATTTTCAGCAACCGTTCCAGTCCGCCCAGGATAATCAGCCCGCCGGAGATGGGGACTACGGCCACAATATAGGACATCTGCACGCCCAGGGAGTAGGACAGCCGCAGGGACATGGATTTGACAAAGTCCACGCCGTAGCGCAGCATGACGAATCCAATCGCCAGTTCCGTGGCCAGGGCCAGCAGGTTCAGGGCCAGGTTGAAAGAAAAAGTTTTCATCTTTGCGGGGAACACGTCCACAATGAAGTGGTCGTCATCCCGCACGGCTACGGCCGCGCCGAGGAATGCCAGCCAGACAAACAGGAAAGTCGCCACGTCGCTGGTCCAGATTACCGTGTAATGAATGGCCCGGCTTACTACCTGGATAAAAACAGAGAGCACCATGACCACCGTCATGACCACCAAAAGCTTGGTGACGATCCACTCCCATAGATCGTTCACCCGCTTTAGCCCGCGCTGAAGAAGACAAAAAGCGTTCAAAAGGAGTCACCTCTTTTCCGGCAGGCGGGGAAATCCCCGCCTGCCCATCCCGTTTTTCGTTTGGTTCCAATCAGCCTGCCTGGGAGGCGTTGCAGGCTTCCAGCAGCGCCTCTGCGCCGTTTTCCGCCGCCACGGAGCCATACAGGTCGGCAATCATGGCCTTGAAGGCCTCTTTGTCCACGTCATACGTGATGATGGCGCCTTCCTCCGCCAGCTTGTCGATGGCAACCTGCTGGGTCTCCGGGGTGATTTCGATGATCTTCTGGCCGGCATCCAGGAACGCCTTTTTCACGGCCTCGTGGTACTCCTCCGGGATCCGCTCCCACATGGAATCGCCGGCCATTACGGTGGCGAAATACCAGTTGTGCTCCGTGGCGCTGAAGTACTTGGCGTTTTCGTGGATCTTATAGTTGTACATAATCTCGGGGGAGTTCTCTACAGAGTCCACAACGCCCTGCTGCATGGCGGTAAACACGTCGGTCATGGGCATGTTGGTGACGTTGGCCCCAAAGGCGCTCCAAACGGCGGCCTCGGTGGGGTTGGACTGGATCCGCATGGTGATACCCAGGCTCTTCATCTCCTCGGGGGTGTTGATCTCGCCCTTGGTATTGGCCACCCAGCGGGAGCCGATGGTGGTGGGGGCCACCAGGGAGACCCCTGCGTTTTTCGAGGCGACGGTATCCACCAGCAGCTTCCAGACCTCGCTGTCCCGGTTCATGGCGTTCTGGAAATCCTCAAAGCTGTTCCACAGGTAGGGGACGGAAAGCAGCTGGAGTTCGGGGACCAGGGAGGCCAGGTTGCCGCCGCCGACCACAACGGCGTCCAGGTTGCCGCTTCTGGCTTGCTCCAGCATACTCAGTTCATCACCCAGTTCGGAGTTGGGGTAGATCTTTACGGCAATCGCCCCGCCGGTGGCCTCCTCTACGTATTCCTTGAAGAACGCCAGCGTTTTGTAGTACAGGTTCTCTTCCGTGGACTCGGTCCCAGCGGTAATGGTGTAGACGGGGGAGCCGGATTTATCGCCGTTGGTTTCCCCGCTGCCGCCGCTATTGGCCGGCTGGTTTTGAGGTGCCCCTCCGCAGGCTGCCAGAGAGAACAGCATTGCCAGCACCAGGATCGCTGTCAGCATCTTTTTCATCGTTGTATCTCCTCTTCTTCCTTAGTTTCCCACCTGGCCCCAACCGGCACCGTGGGTTCTGTATTCAGAACTTAGTTCTGATATCAATAATTATAGCATAGGCATATGGGCAATGCAACCGTAGCTTCGCCCGTGTTTTCCACAAAATTGACGCAGCCAAATTGGCTATCTTTCCAATGGAACCGGAAGTTTTACCGGTTAAGTGGGCATCATTCCGGTTTTTTTCTCCGATGCCGGATCCTGGGCTTGACGGCTTCCAAAATTCTATGGTATCCTGAAACGAAGGAAAGCGGAGCCGTCCCCGTTTAATCATGTGCCATTACGCCAGGGCCGGGTTCTGGTGGCAGAACCGGGGGTGCGGCGGGCTTTCCAACACGAAGAGGTGGTTCCAATGTCTCCCAAATACTGTGTAGCTGCAGTGGAAAAGGCAATCCATATCCTGAATTTCCTGGCGGCGCATCCAGATTCTACTTTTACGGATATTTTTACCGCGCTGGGCCTCTCGAAATCCACGACGTACCAGACCCTGTTTACGCTGGAGGCCTACCAGTATGTTGTCCGGACCAAGGAAAAGAAATACCGGCTGGACGTAGGCATCCTGCCGCTGGTGCACGGGATTGCACAGCAGAACAACCTGATTGAATCTTCCCGGGAAGCCCTGACGCAGCTGGCGAAAGAGACAGGCCTGACGGTGCATCTCTGCTCCCTGGCGGATTCCTACCGGGCTATCTGCCTCTATAAAATTGACGGCGCGAACTTTACCATCCGGAATACCGCCGTGGGACGGGATCTGACCCTGCACACCTCCGCCAGCGCAAAGGTCCTGCTGGCCTGGATGGACAAGGAGCAGCTTGCCCATTATCTGGAGCATGTGACGTACATCAAATATACGGACACGACGATCACCTCTCCGGATGCGTTCCGGCAGGAACTGCTGGAATCCAAAAGGCGCGGGTACGCGATTGACAACTGCGAAGGCGCCCAGGGGGCCATGGGAATCGGCGTCCCTATCCTGGACAGGAAGGGGAACGCTGTGGCGGCAATCAGCATTGGCGCGATTATTACGGAGATCCCCCCGGATCAATACGGCCTCACGGCGGAAAAACTCCGGCACATTGCAGATACGATTTCTGCCCGCCTGTCGGCGGGCATGTGAGATATGCAGGCCGGGAGGGCTGCCGCTTTCCCCAATAATAAAGCAAGAGCCTGATGATGCCAAAGCATCATCAGGCTCTTGTTGGCAGTGGGAATCAGGAAACAGCAGGGTGACCGGGGAGGGGGAAAAGGTACTTCCCCGGCCGCCCTGCCGGATGCGGGACATATCCGGGGAGCCGCCCCTAGATCCTGTTCACAGGCATTGAAGGCCGTCAGGCAGGGACTTTTACGGCCCTGGGGCATGAAAGAATCTGGACATACATCCGGTATCCCTGGTTTTTTCCTTGCGGGACGGCAAAATCCCTCTTCATCCCGCATCCCGCCGGTGCATACAGGTTCTTATCCCGGCATGTTCCACTTTTTGACTTCCGAAAAGTATGGGCTTTGCTTCCGCAGCCGGAAACCGTCCGGATCGATGGCAGACCAGTCATACAGGCCCTGCCCGGCGGCCTGCCCGGTTTTTCCGGAGGCCAGGCCCTCTTTTACCAGGGACTGGATCCCCGTTTCCCGGCATAGGCTGGGATACACATTTTCCGCAATCGCACTCTCCAGTTGGTAGCCTACGGCGTCAAAATATTCCAGGAGGCCGATGGACGCATACCGCATCCCCACGGCATATTTGACGGCCTTGTCAATGTCTGCGGCGGTGGCAACACCCTGCTCAATCAGGTAGATGGACTCCCGGAACAGCGCCTGGGCCAGCCGGTTCACCAGGAATCCCGGGACGCTCCGCTGCAGCACCACTACCTGGCGGTGTAGATCCTCCAGCAGTTCCACAGCCCGCCGGAAAGTGCCCTCTGCCGTGGCCCCGTGCCGCACCACTTCCACCAGGGGCAGCATGTGGACCGGCTGGAAGGGGTGGGCGATCAGCAGCCGTTCCGGCGCAGGCGCCAGTTCTGCCAGGATCTCCGCGTCAATAGAGGAGGTGCAGGAGGCAATGACCGCGTCCGGCCCGCAGTGATCCGCAATCTGCCGGTAAACCGCCGCTTTCACCTCCCGATCCTCGGATACTGCCTCAAACACGAACGTACAGCCTGCAAGTTCCGCCGGATCATTGGTGAAGCGCAGCAATCCCATGGCGGCAGTTTTGTTGGCCTCCGACGCCAGCCCCTCCCGGATCAAATCATCCCAGCACTGGAGGACCGCTTTCCGGCACCGCTCCAGCCCCGCCGGGGAATGGCCCATTACAACCGCCGGATAGCTGTTCCCGGAAAGCAGGACCGCCTGGCCGGCGCCGATGGTGCCTGTCCCGAAAACCGCCGTTTTTTCCCGTTGACTCATCGTATTCCAAACCTCCGTATTCCCCCCTGCAGGCGGCTATTTCATCAGCTTCGGCAGCCACATGCAGATGTCGGGCACATAAGTGATCAGCAGCAGGTTTATGATACAGCAAACCATGTATTTTGCCAAGTGCCTGTTGACCAGATCGCTGACCTTGGCCTTTTCGCTGAGGGTGGTGGCAACGTACAGGTTGATACCCAGGGGCGGCGTGATCATGCCGACGCACATATTCAGCAGCATCACAATGCCGAAGTGAACCAGATCGATGCCGTATGTGCTGAGGGCAGGCATCAGGATGGGGGCGATGATCAGGATGGCGGGCGTCGTGTCCATAAAGCAGCCCACAATCAGCAGCATAACGTTCACCAGCAGCAGGAAGGTGTACTTATTGGAGCAGATGCTCATGATGAACTCCGCAGCATGGGCGGGCACCTGCTGGCGGGTCATCATCAGGCCGAACACGCCTGCGCAGGCCACAATAAACATAATCATGCCGGAGGAGGCGGCAGCCTGGCGGACCGTTAACACCAGGTCCTTGAATTTCATCTCCCGGTAGAAGAAAATGCCCACCACAAGGCCGTAGAAGCAGGCCACGGCGGCGGATTCGGTGGGGGTAAAAATGCCGCTGTAAATACCGCCCAGAATGATCACCGGCATGAAAATGGCGCCGATGGCATGGTAGGAGGCGGAGAGGAAGTCCCGCAGGCTGAATTTTGTCCTGGGGATCTTGTTTTTAATGCCATAGAAAATCGTCACCAGGATCATCAGGGTGCCCAGGATGACGCCGGGCGTGATGCCGCCCATGAACAGGCTGCCAACGGAGGCGCCGGTGGCGGAACTGTAGGTGATCATCACCGTACTGGGCGGGATAATGGTGCCCAGCATACCCGCTGCGCCGATGGTGGAGAGGGCGTACCCCTCGCTGTACCCGGCCTCCAGCAAGGCGGGGACCATCATGGAGCCGATAGCCGCCACGGTGGCGGTGGGGGAGCCGCACAGGCAGCCGAAGAGCATACAGGCGAAGATGGTTACAACGCCCAGGCCGCCGGGCATCCATCCCACGGCCGCGTTGCAGAATTTCACCAGGCGGCGGGAAATGCCGCCGCTGCTCATCAGCGCACCGGCCAGCATGAACAGGGGGATTGCCGCCAGGGTGAAGCTGTCCACTGCGGAGAACATTTTCTGCACCGCAGTATACAGGGGCATGGTGCCGCTGGCGGCGATGGCCGCCATACCGCCGCCCACCAGAGCCAGGGCGATGGGCATACCGAGGATGGTAATGATTGCGAAGACGATAAACAATACGGCGGTAATCATACTTCTTCTCCTTTTTGCGGCAGTACGTTCCGAATCATATCGGAGATCTCCGCAATATAGTGGAGGATCCCCAGGAACATGGAGACCGGGACGCAGACAAAGATGCAGAACATGGGGAGCTGGGTGGTCGTGGTCATCTGCATGGTTTTGACAAGATGCATCATATATTGGATTGCCAGGACAAACAGCAGCAGGAAAATCAGCATACACAGGGTTTCGGTGGCGATTTTTACATATTTCCTGGCCTTCTCCGGCAGCAGATCCATAAAGACCTCCACGCCGATATGGGACTTGTTTTTCACGCCCACGCTGGTGCCCAGATAGACCACGTAGATCATTAAATACCGGGCCAGTTCCTCACCCTGCAAAAAGGTAATTTTCAGGACCCGGCGGCATATCACGCTCCAGCAGACCACCAGCACCATAATCAGGAAGAGGACCACGCTGACCGTCCCCTCAAATTTGTTGACGGCATCATCAATCTTTTTCAACATCATCAATTTTCCTTGCATCGCGCGGTTCCGCCGATACAATCTCCTTCCTTATCGTCATTGCGGCTGAAAAGACGCGGCAGTGCCTTTCCCGGCAGCAGGCCTGCTGCCGGGGAAAGCCTCCCAAGAAACCGGATGCAGAAGGCCGCATACGCGGCCCGCAGTGCCTGCCGCACACCGAAAGGAATACCTCCTTTCAGCTGTGCTGACGGCAGGACAGCCTTGGGCGGGTTTCCCCGCCCAAGGCACAGGGCCTGTCAGCCGGCGATGTCCGCCCGGATGGCGTCCACCAGGGCCGGATCGATGCCGCTGCCGCCCACATACTTGTCATACACTGGCTGAACGGCATTGGACCATTCGTTCGTGTCGATGTCGATGAAGGTGGCGCCGTTGGCCTCCATATTGGCCCGGAACTCGCCCATCTGCTGATCGCAGACCTCATAGTGGTACTCCCGGGCCTCGTCGGCGCAGGCTGTTACCAGTTCCTGCACGTTGGCGGGCAGAGCGTTCCACATGTCCAGATTGCACAGCAGGGGCGCGGGGCTGTAGCCGTGGTTGCTCAGGACGATATAGGGGGCAACCTCGTAGAAATTGGTGGTGTACATATTGGGGACGGTGGTGGAACTGACCGCCTCAATGACGCCCTGCTGCAGGGAGGTGTAGATGTCGCCCCAGGACAGCACCACCGGCTGGGCGCCCAGCGCGTTGTAGACATCCGCCTGGAGGGGGCTGTCGATGGAGCGGACCCGCATACCGGCCAGATCCGCAAGCGTGCGGACCTCCTTCACGGAGCCGATGGCGTAGATGCCGTTCTCCCAGTAGTTGATGCCCTTGAAACCGTTGGCCTCCAGAGCCTCCAGCTGCCCGCGGGCCGCGTCGCCGCCAAGGCCCTTCCGGGCCTCTTCGTTGCTTTTAAAGAGGTAGGGCAGGTCGAAGACCGACATGGCGTCGGTAAAGTTGGAGAGGGAGGCGGAACTCTCTACGATGAAGTCAATGGAGCCCATCTGCACGCCCTCCAGGGTTTCCTTGGCGGAGCCCAGGGTGCCGCCGGAGTGGACGGTCAGGGTGATCTTGCCGCCGCTGCGCTCATGCAGCAGTTCTGCGAACCGCAGAAGGCCCAGATCCCAGGAACTGCCTACCGCAAGGCCGCTGGAAACCGTCCAGTTATAGGTTTCGGTGATGCCGGAGCCGCTGCCGCCGGAGGCGTCGGGGGATGCGGAGCCGCCGGAACCGCCGGTGGAGGGCTGATCAGGCTGCCCGGAATTGCCGCCGCAGGCTGCCAGGGACAGCGCCATCACCAGGGCCAGGGCAAAAGAGAGAATTCTTTTTTTCATAATGTCCTCCAAATCTATCATTTGATTGGTCCGGTGTTATTTCTTGTAGTAGGTGGGGCGGCCCTTCTCGTCGTGATCCTTGTCGTAGCGGATGTAGCTGCCGCCGTTGAAGCCGTTGAAGCCCAGGGGATTCCGGAAGCCCAGGGGATTGATGCCCACAGGATGCTTTTCCAGCAGTTCCTGGATGAACTGGGAGTAGCCTTCCACAACCTGTTCCACCAGGGCGTCGCCCTTCTCCTTGCTGGCCTTAGTGGGGTTGCCGATGACGCCATAGTCCAGATCGTCCTTCTCCAGCAGGGCGAAGGTGCCGTCGAAGTGGTACATCTGCCACTTGTGGGAGGTCTCGCCGGGGGCCTTCTTCCACTTGCCGTCTACCAGGGGGGTGCCGCCGCCGTCAATGACCAGATCCATATGGACCAGATCGCCGTACAGGGACAGGGCCATGGAGGTCTCCGCCTCGTCCGCGTGCCACATGAAGTCCTCCAGGACGTTCTTGTTGTCGCCCAGGAAGTCGTACCAGGTGGAGGCTACGGTGAAATAGCCTTCCATGCCCAGCTTGTGGACGGCAGGGATGAAGCTGCTGTCCGCGCCGTGGGCTACCAGCAGGACAAACTTGTTGTAACCCACATTGGCGGCTCCGGCGATGATGTCGTGGATCAGCGCCATGTTGGTCTCATAGTTCAGGGCAATGGTGGCCGGCATGCCCATATGCATATAGGGATGGCCGCCGTACATGGGGCAGGGCAGGACCGTGGCGCCGGACCGCTGGGCCACTTTTTCGGCAAGATAGATGGCGTTGAAGCTGTCCAGGCCGTTGGGGCAGTGGGGGCCGTGCTGCTCGATGGCGCCCAGGGGCAGAATGGCGACGTCGTTGACCTCTTTGGCGTAGGCAATGTTCACAGGGGCGGTATTTTCCTCGAAGTGGACAGAGTCTCTCTTGTTCAGTTTGAATTCAGTCTGTTTCTTAACCATGATGTTTGTTCCTTTCTTTCTTCATATCGTAGTTATAATTGCGGCCTGTAGGGCCGGAACTACCGGAATCAGGGCTTCAGCAGGATCTTGATGCGCATCTCCTTCTTCTCCCGCACCATCTTCACCACGTCCTCCAGTTCTGCCAGGGGCCTTGTGTGGGTGATCAGTGGTTTGACCTTCAGCTTGCCGGAGGCCATGTAGGTGAGCACCGGGCCAAAGGAATTGGGGCTGGCAAGGGAACCGATCAGTTCCGCGTCCTTGACAATCAGGGTGTTCATGGCTACCTCCACCGCAGGGCCGTTATACCAGCTGACGGCGACAATCCGCCCGGTGGGCCGCAGGGCCTGCACGGCCGTGTGCAGCGCCCCGTTGCTGCCGGAGGTCTCAATAATGATATCCGGCCCTTCGCCGCCTGTGAGGGCCCTGGCCCGCTCCGCCACATCCTCCCGGTGGTAATTGATGGTCTGCGAAATGCCGCAGGAACGGGCGATGTCCAGTTTTTCGTCCCAGCTGCCCGCCAGGATCACCTGTCCGGCCCCGCCGATCCCTGCCAGCTGGGCCGCCAGCTGGCCGATGGGCCCGTCGCCGATCACCAGCACCTGCGCCCCCGCCGGGATCCGGGCCTTGGCCACCGCGTAGGCCGCGGTGGCAGCGGGCTCCGCCAGGGCCGCTTCCTCCAGGGAGAGGCCCTCCGGAATCCGGTAAACGTGCCGTTCCGGCACGGCCACATACTGGGCAAACACGCCCTGGCGGTTGCGGTAGGATCCCACCACCTCCCGGTTGGGGCACAGGTTGTAGTGTCCCCTGCGGCAGAAATCGCATTTCCCGCAGCCAAGGCTTACGTCGGAGGTGATCCGATCCCCCGGGCGGAAGCCCCGCACGTCTTTCCCTGTCTGCACAATGGTCCCGCTCCACTCGTGGCCCGGGATGATGGGATACGTGGTGTTGCCGTTTTTGATGTGGACCATTTCCCCGGTCAGCAGTTCGATATCCGTGGCGCAGAAGCCGGCGTAGGCAATCTCCGCCAGTACCTCGCCGTCCCCCAGGGCCGGCATGGGCACCTCGGAATACTCGATGGTTTCCGGTTTCATGAAACGTATTGCTTTCATCAGGCAGGCTCCTTTCCCCGCTGCATCAGTTTCTCCTTGGACAAAATCCGGATTTCTCCCTGGCAGAAGCACAGGGGGACAGCCCTGCCGCCGCTCTGGACATGGCGGCAGAAATCCCCGGGATCGCCGCCGTGCTCCGCAAAGGTCCAGAAGTGGCAGGGCACGGCGTATTTTGCCCCGCACAGCGCCGCCGCCCGGGCCCCCTCCTGGGCGTTCATATTGCCAAAACGGCCGTTGACGGACAGCATGGCCATATCGGGCCTGAAGGCTGCCGCCGCTTGGAAGATATCCTCCCGGTAGGCGGTATCCCCGGAGAAATAGAGGCGGTATCCACCCATCTCCAGAAGGACGCCGATGGCGTCCGGCGCCATGATCCCGTGATCCGCCGTCACCGCACGGATACTGACCGCCGTGTCCCGATAGGATTCCCCCCGGTCCAGACGGACGCATTGCCCCGACGGCGCACCCAGTTCCAGCAGCTTTTCCCGGCAGCTGGAGGGCCCCAGAAAGAGGGGGCTTGTTCCCCTCTCCAGGATTTTGGGGACGGTCTCGTAGTCAAAATGGTCGAAATGCAGGTGTGTGATCAGGTAGTAATCCGGCGTCAGTTCCTCGGGGGCCAAGAGGATGGGCGACAGCCGCTTGAACCCCCGCATCTGCTCGCCGCAGTTGCTGAGATAGGGATCGATGACCAGCACCTTCCCCTGGCAGTCCTTCAGCAGGAAACCAGCCTGTCCCAGCCAGCAGACGGCAAGTTCCCCCGGCAGTACGCCGGTGCGCCGTATGTTTTCCGCAAGGCTCATCTCGTCGCTCCTTTATCTTAGTACAGGCAGCCTTTCAGCCAGGAGTAGCGCTCGTCAAACTGCACCTGATACCGCTTTGTCTCCCCTGCCAGCCCCCAGAGCAGGTAGGCCTGGGTGCCGGGCAGGGCGACGGTGGTGTGGAAGCCCTTGGGCAGCGCAATGGCGGCGTTGTTTTCCTCGATGACGTTTACCTCGTCCCACAGCCGGGTCTGGCCGTCCGGGGCCAGATCGTAGCCGTACTGCATGACGCCGCCCTTCCCGGTGCCCTCGGAGGTCATCTGGAAGGAGAAGATCTCCTCCAATACGCACTCCTTTTCCGTCTCGTAGTCGTGGCGGTGGGCAGGGAAGCCGATCCACCCGCCGGGGACGGATACCGTTTCCCCCACGATCAGGAGTTTTGTGATGTGATCGTTGTGCTTGCCGGGCTGGCCGAAAATGTGCCGGTAGCGGCGTTTGTAGATATATTCGCCAGGCTCCCCTTCCGCCACGTTCTCCGGCGGGCAGAAATAGGGGGCGTTGCCCTCCTGGCAATAGGCGGTGAATACCCGGGCCTCCATGCCGCCCTCGCTGCGGATCTGCACCTTGGCTCCGGGAGGTGCGTACAGCGCGGAGGGCAGATCCTCATACACGTTCTTCCGGCGGCCTACGGCGCCGTCGATAACGGCGGCCCCGCCGTACTCCACACGGCAGATCATGTCCCCCTGCTGGAGGACGATGGCCTGCTCTTCGCCCTGTACGGTGTATTCCAGGGCCTCCCCGGCCTGGAGGAGGATCCGGCCGAAGCCCATATAGGCCATGTGGGAATTGCCCTTGGAGATCACGTGCTCATATCCTTTGAGATTTTGAAAACGGTATACGGTTGTAAACGACATATACAAATACTCCTCTCATGATTTCTTCAGTTCTTTTTCATTCACCGGATAGGTGACCGGTTTTCCCAGCAGGTATTCCGTCACCCCCAGGGCGCTGTCCATGGCCATGGCCCGCAGGGCCGTGTCGGTCAGCGCCGCGTTGTGGGGGGAGAGGATGACCTGATCCATCCGGAACAGGGGATTGTCCGCCGCGGGGGGTTCCTCCTCAAAGACATCCAGGCCGGCCCCGGCGATTTCCCCTTCTTCCAGAGCCCTGATTAGGGCTGCCTCGTCCACCACAGCCCCCCGGGCGGCGTTGACGAGATAGGCGGTTTTTTTCATCATCCGAAGCTGTTCGGCTCCCACCAGATGGAAGGTGGCCGGCGTCAGGGAGGTGTGGACAATCACAAAATCGGACTCCCGGTAAACTGTCTCCGGGGGGACCATAGCCACCCCCAGGCCGTCCGCCTCCTCCTGGGATACGAAGGGATCGCTGGCCAGGATGCGGGCCTCGAACCCGGAGAGTTTTTTCACCGCCAGCCTGGAGATTTTCCCCATGCCGATGAAGCCGATGACGGCGTCCTTCAATTCCATGGTCCGGTAGGTATTCCGCTGGGAAAAGGCCCCGGCCCTGGTGAGTTTGTCCATCCGCACAGCCCGCTTGCTAAGGGCCAGGACCAGCATGGCAATGTGCTCCGCCACGGCGTTCAGATTGGAATAGGGGGCGTTGACCACCAGAATCCCTTTCCTGGAGGCGCAGGCCACGTCGATGTTGTCCACGCCCATACCGTGCTTGGCGATGACCCGGAGATCCGGCAGGGCGTCCATGATCCCCGCCGTGATTTTGGCGGAGCGGATCAGGATGCCGGCGCAGCCTTGGGCCTGGCGTATGATGTCCTCCGCCGTTGTGGAGGTCCCCTGGACGACTTCAAAATGCTGGCGGAGGAAAGCCGATGCCTCCGGGTGGATCTGCTCTGTTAACAATACCTTCTGCATAAATTCTTGCCCCCCCTCTCAGCCCTTGATGGCATCGACAGCGGTCCGGCCCCACTTGTAGATCATGCCTTGGTCGGAGGCCAGCAGGATGTACCGCACGCCTTTTTGGATGAGTTCCCGGGCCGCCTCCGGCGTCCCGGCCACGGTTCCGACGGTTTTCCCGGCGGCCAGCGCCTTCCGGGTCACGTCCGCGATGGCTGCCTGCACCGCCGGATCCGCCGTATCGCCGGGTACCCCGTAGGATTGGGAGAGATCCATCGGGCCGATAAAGATCACATCAATCCCCGGGACTTCCAGGATCCCGTCCAGGTTTTCCACACAGGTTTTCGTCTCGCAGTGGGAGACAATCATAGTGTTGGCATTGGCTGCGGCAATGTACGCCTTTACGCCGCAGGTGCCGTAATCGCAGGCGCGGACGCTGGGGGAGAGCCCACGGACGCCGTCGGGCGTGTATTTTACATAGGAGGCCAGATCCCGGGCCTGTTGGGGCATGTCCACATTGGGCACCTGCACGCCGGCATAGCCCAGATCCAGGTTTTGCAGGATCTCCACCTGCTGGTTTTCACGGACGCGGACGAGGGGTGTGATCCCGGCGGCGTCGGCGGCCCGGACGATATTGGTCAGCTGCTCCCGGTCCACCGCCACGTGCTCCGTGTCCAGCACAAAGAAGTCAAATCCCGCCAGGGCCAGGATTTCCGGAACCGCCGGATCGGTTAATTTGACAAAGGTGCCAATGACGCTTTGCCCTTGGGCAAGCATGGCCTTTAAACGATTTTCGCGCATAGCTTTCCTTCTTTCCCGCTGTTTGACCTGTTAATAGAGCAATATTTGTGCCAAAATATCCGGCATTGGCCAACAGGGTTGATTTTTGATCGATTAGATAAAATCTTGGACTGGATTTGTGAGGTATGCACAACGATCCTGGGCCGTATGCCTCCGGGCCCGTCCGGTTCCAACAAATTTTTCCCGGAAAACTGTATGCAGAACCGCATATGATGCAATTCCGCATACAGGCAGGCGGTGCATTGCCGCAGACGCGGCGCCTGCAGTGGGATGCGATCCGCCGTCTGCATAAGAAATCTCCCCACTGCTGTGAGGCAAAAAAGCCTGCGCTCACAGTAATGGGGAGATTGCGTTGAGCCGGAAGCCGCGTATCAGGTTTTGGGCAAGGCCGCCTTTCCGGCGGAACTGGGAAGGGGGCTTACTTTTCCCGCTGGCCCTGCATTTTACGCACCAGGGTGGAGGGGTTTACGCTGAGCGCCGCTGCCGCCTTGCGGACGGATCCGCATTTCTGGATGGCGCGGCTGATGGCGGCGGATTCCGCCCGCTCCACGTATTCCTTCAGCGGGAGGATCACGCCGTCGTCCTCTCCCGGCGTCTCTGTCTCTCCGGATTTCTGGAACTTCCGGGGCAGGTAGTCCCGTTTGATCATATCCCCCGGGACGGTGATGACCAGGTTCTCCAGCAGGTTTTCCAGTTCCCGCACATTGCCGGGCCAGTCGTAGGACTCGAAGGCGTCAATCGTATCGGAGACCACATACTTGCTGGTCTGATACTTCTGGTTGATAACGGTCAGGAAGTGGTTGGTCAGCGGCAGGATATCCTCTTTCCGCTCCCGGAGGGGTGGTACGGCGATGGAAACCACGTTGAGCCGGTAATAGAGATCCTCCCGGAACCGGCCCTCCCGCACCATCTGCTCCAGATCCTTGTTGGTGGCGGCGATGACCCGCACGTCCAGATCCACGGATTCCACGCCGCCCACCC
The DNA here is from genome assembly GCA_910584995.1 of uncultured Oscillibacter sp. Lineage (GTDB taxonomy): Bacteria > Bacillota > Clostridia > Oscillospirales > Oscillospiraceae > Oscillibacter. The sequence goes on from CAJUDW010000015.1 coordinate 36,683, forward strand.
GCGTGACCTTCTTTTGCTGCAAGACCCGCAGCAGCTTCACCTGCATATGGAGGGGCAGGTCGCCGATTTCATCCAGGAAAACCGTGCCGCCGTTGGCGGATTCAAAGAGGCCCTTGCGGCCCCGGCTGTCTGCGCCGGTAAAGGCGCCCTTCTCGTAGCCGAACAGTTCGGATTCCATCAGGCTCTCCGGAATGGCCCCGCAGTTGATCTGGAGATAGGGCTTGCCTGCCCGGGGGCTGTTGCTGACGATTAACTCCGAAATGATCTCTTTTCCGGTGCCGGATTCCCCCAGGATCAACGTGGTGGCGCCGTCAAACCGGGCGACCCTCTGAGCCAGTTCCACCACCTCATAAAACCCCTTGCTGTTGGCGATAATGGTGCCCATGCCCAGCTTGATGCGCAGGGTTTCCATCTGCTGGTGCTGGCGGTTGATGATTTCATCCTTGTCCCGCACCTGGTTTTGCAGCTTATTCAGCCTGGTAATGTCCCGCACATTGTTGAAGACATATTGGATCCGGCCCTCATGGTCAAAGATCGGGGTGGCCGTGGCCAGGACCTTTAAATTTGTGTTGTAGTTAAACAGTTCCTTGGAGATCTGGCCCCGCTTTTCAATGGCCTCCAGGATGACGGAATCCGAAAACACCTTTTCAGAGAGGAGCTGTTCCGTACTTTTGCCGATCAGTTCCGCCGGGGTCATGCCCAGAAGCGTGGCGTTGGCGGAATTGGCGAAGAGCACCCGCCCCTGTCCGTCGGTTATCCAGATGCCGTCATAGGAGGATTCCAGCATTTTCAGCAGGGCGGCTCCGTCGATTTCGTTGTGCCGCCGCGGGGTATTGTTCTGTTCCGTCATCTTATCCCTTCCTGAATGCCTCTGTTCCACGGAGATCCCTTACACGTTTTAGGACCTGTATGCACAGGCGTTGGACGCCGCCCGGCGGGGCCTGTTGCCGCCCTGCCGCGTTAAAAATTCCTGCAATACAAAAAGTATTCCTGCGGTTTTTTGCCTGGCAGAACAGCAAAACCCCTCCTCCATCCGGCATCTCCAGCCTATGCATATAAGTCCTTATTCTATCTTATCATATCATAAAATGACCTGAATTCAACTGCTAAATTTCCGGAGCAGAACCGGGCCCCCTGGGGCTCTCACATTCTAGAAGCCGGGGCGCGGCAGGGGAGGGGGATTTCCGGGACTGCCGGCGCAGGTGGCTTTGCGGCGGGAGCGCGCTGCCTGCTGGATATTGCCCGGGATCAAAAAACACCCCATTTGCCAGCTGCTGCCCGGCAAATGGGGTGCTGTGGAAGGCGCGGTTCGTGATTTTTCCGAGCGTTTCCCGGTTAAAGCGGGGCTATGCCTTGAAGTCCACGTGCTGGACGGTGCCCGCCAAACCGGTGCTCTCCTTCAGGTAGACGCCGGTGCTGCGGACCATGGCGTTTTCGTCGCCCTTGGAATTTGCCAGTGTAAACTGGGTGGCCTGCTTCCCCAGGAAGATGGCCCCTACGTCCGCCTCGGCCAGGGAGAGCAGTTTCCCCTCCCCGTCCCCGCATTGGACCCAGACCCGGAGTTTGGAGAAAATTTCGTCGTTCTCGTCAATCCAGCCGTTGCCGTCCTGGTCGTACCGGGCCAGTTCGGCGAAGCCGTCGCCGGTTTTGGCGCCGAAGAGTTCGGAGCCGTCGTTGATCTTCCCGTCGCCGTTTTTGTCCAGGGCCAGGAACCCGCTGGCAGAATCCAGGCCGGAGATCTCCTCCTTTTCGCCGTCGCAGTCCAGATCAAAGTAGAACGACACATCGGACAGTGCAGCCGCGTCCGTGTCCAGGTTGATCACCAGGGGATCCGTGAAAACCTCCTCCTGGCCCACGATCTCATAGGCGGTTTCAAAGCTTCGGGACATCTCCAGGGAGATATCAAAGTTCAGGGATCTGCCGTCGGCGGTCTTTACCGTGCCGGAGGAGACGAAGGCGGTGTGTTCTTCCCCCGCGGCAAAGCCGGAGCGCACCACCTGCCGGGTCCAATGCCCATTGACCGGGCCGGAGGTGTTCGGGATCTCCTGGCCTCCCAGTCCCGAGAACATGGCCACGGTCTGCTGGTAGCCGGCGGAGGCGGCGTTGATCCGGTAGGCGCCTTTTGCGGCCTGCTCCAGCTTCCCGGGGAGATCCAGGAAGTTGCGGTTGGATTTCCTGCCGGTGATCCGGTCCAGCAGATCCAGCATCTTCCGGAGCATCTGTACCTTGGGATCCTCCTCCGCTTTGAAGTCAAACTTGTTGACCCAGTTGTCGTCCGGCACGGCGATGGACAAAGGCGTGCTCTGGGCGTCCCCGGCAGGCTGCTGGGAGTTGGAAGAACTGCTGGTACTGGTGTTTGTGTTCTGGCCTTCTTCCAGTTCCAGCGGGGCGGAGCCGTTCTGCTGGAAGCGGGAGGCCCCCGCCTCCACTGTGTACTGCCTGGTCCGCACGTCCACCGAACTGGCGCGGACGCTTGCCAGCTTGCCGCCGTTGTAGCCGCGGGTGATGCTGGTCTGGGTCTCCCGGGTCTCCGCCTCATAGCTGCGGGTGGAGGCCATGGAAATGGTGCTGCTGTCAATTTTCATAGGGTCCCTCCTTTATGAAAGTACTGCGCATCCATGCGCTTTTGGGCCCGTCCGGCAGCCATCCCTGAGGACGGCGCGCCCTGTCCCTTGGTTCCGTGCAGCGGTGAAACCATAGGGTCCCAGATGCGGCCGCTTCCCCACGGAGCGGCCGGCTGCCTGCGGCAGGCCGGAGCCCCTGTCCGGGAACTCTGGGGGCATGTAATGCCCCTTATTGATTTCTTCGGCCAAATTGCAGGAAAAAGTAAGAGGAGGCGGTGAATTCTTCCAAAACAGCCAGGCCAAAGCCGGCTCTTTTTGTATAAAAAGCGGGGATTCCCGGCTTGGGAAAAATTTTTCAAAATTTTTTTAAAAAACTATGGACTTTTCTGAAAACTTCGCATATAATAGGAAAAGTTCCAGCGGTGACATAGCCAAGTGGTAAGGCAAGGGTCTGCAAAACCCTGATTCCCCGGTTCAAATCCGGGTGTCACCTCCAGAGAAGGGTCCCGCATCCGTAAGGATGCGGGGCTTTTTCATTTCCTCTCCCGGCCCGGGGGCGCGCCCTTTCCCGCCAGCACGGTCAAAGGGAAGGGGGAAAGCGCCCGGCGCCCCGGGAGGCAGCGGTATTTCCCCCGGATTTGATGCTGAAATGGGGAAATACCGCCTGAGGGGCAATCCAAGCCTTGACAATCCTCCTGTAAACAGCCATAATGTCAGTTGTGAATTTATGTGAATTTCCAACAGGAGGCAGCTTTTATGGATTTGGATATGAAATTCTTCCGGGAGATGGAAGAGCGGATTCCCAAGGGGAAGGTCCGTACCCGGTTCGCCCCTTCCCCCACCGGCTACATGCACGTGGGCAACCTGCGGACAGCCCTGTATACCTGGCTCATCGCCCGTCACGCAGGCGGCACCTTCATCCTCCGCATTGAGGACACTGACCAGGGCCGCCTGGTGGAGGGGGCCGTGGATGTCATCTATAAAACCATGGCAGAGTGCGGCCTCACCCACGACGAGGGCCCCGATGTGGGCGGCCCCGTAGGGCCCTATATCCAGTCGGAGCGGCGGAGCCTGTATAGCAAGTACGCCCAGCTGCTGGTGGAAAAGGGCGCGGCCTACTACTGCTTCTGCGAGAAGGCTGAGGAGGAAAGCAGCGGCTGGGATCGGGAGGCGGATCCCTGCCGGAACCTCTCCCAGGAGGAGATTGACGTCAACCTCATGGCGGGGATGCCCTATGTCATCCGGCAGAAGATTCCCCAGGAGGGGACCACCACCTTCCACGACGTTTCCTTCGGGGACATTACCGTGGAGAACAAGACGCTGGACGACCAGGTCCTCCTGAAGCGGGATGGCCTGCCCACCTATAACTTTGCCAACGTGGTGGACGATCACCTGATGGGCATTACCCACGTGGTCCGGGGCAGCGAATATCTCTCCTCCGCCCCAAAATATAATCTCCTGTACGAGGCTTTCGGCTGGGAGATTCCCACCTATGTCCACTGTTCCCCCGTCATGCGGGATCAGCACAATAAGATGTCCAAGCGCCACGGGGATCCCTCCTATGAGGATCTCGTGGCCCAGGGCTATCTGACCGACGCGGTGTTGAATTACGTGGCCCTTCTGGGCTGGGCCCCCAAGGGGGAACTGGGGGAGAAGGAGATCTTCTCCCTGGCGGAACTGGTGGACGCCTTTGATATTGCGGGCATCTCCAAGTCCCCAGCTATTTTTGACATCGCCAAGCTGGATTATTTCAACGCAACCTACCTCCGGGCCCTTCCTCCGGCGGGCTTTGCCAAGGCTGCGGAACCCTATATCCGGCAGGCGGTGAAGAATCCCGCCATCGATCCGGCGGCAGTGGCCGCCCTGCTCCAGGCCCGCTGTGAAAAGCTGACGGATATCCCGGAGAAGGTAGACTTCTTTGACGCCCTGCCGGGCTATGACGTATCCTTCTTCACCAACAAAAAGTCCAAAACCGACAGCCAGGTTTCCCGCACCATGCTGGAGGCCGCCATCCCCGTCCTGGAGGCCCTGCCGGCCTGGACCTTGGAGGGCGTTCACGACGCCCTCATCGGTCTTGCGGAAACGCTGGGGGTGAAAAACGCCACCCTCCTCTGGCCGGTACGGATCGCCCTGGCCGGAAAACTGGTGACCCCCGGCGGGGCCGTGGAGATCTGCCACATCCTGGGCAGGGAAGAGGCCCTGCGCCGCCTGCGGGCCGGCCTGGAGAAGCTGGGGGCATGATGGACGCGCTGAAACGGCAGTACGGCGAACTGGCGTCTGCCTGGGAGGACGGCCTCAAGCAGGAGGCCAAGCGTTCCGCTATCGCTTTCCTGATCCTCTACCTGCTGGCCCTGGGCCTCTGCGCGGGAATCCCCAGCCTCCGGGAGCGGCTCATATCCATGGTGGTGGGCACCATCGATTCCATGGCGGTCACCGACTCCGCAGGCAGGCTCTCCGCCCTGGCCCTGTTTTCCAACAACCTGCGGGCCTGCGCCTTTATCATGCTCTACGGCCTGATCCCCTTCGTCCTCCTGCCGGCCCTGTCCCTGGGGATGAACGCCATGATACTGGGGGTCCTGGCGGCGTGGTATATTGCCGAGGGGATTCCTATTGCGGTCTATTTCGCCGCCCTGATCCCCCACGGGATTTTTGAAATCCCCTCCTTGATCTTCGCCTTCGCTGTGGGGCTGTATGTCTGCGGGCAGACTACCGCCATGGTGAAGCGCCGGGAGGGCGCCGGCTCCCTGTGGGACTGTGTGTCCCTGATTTCCCGGGCTTTTCTGCTGGTGCAGGCGCCCCTGCTGGCGGCGGCCGCCTTTATCGAGGCCCATATCTCCCCGGTCATTGCTTCCCTGCTGACCGGTACCCCGGTGGTGTGACCCGGTGTCTCCTGCCAAAACCGGCGAATTTGCCGCGATCTTTCATAAAAGGACTGATTTTTCATGAACCATGTGACCATCCCCTCTGGCTACCGGATGCCCCTCACCAACAACGAACTCCAGAGGGCCATTGAACTGATTCACGCGGATTTCCAGCACAATCTGACGGTCCGGCTGAACCTCCACCGGGTTTCCGCGCCCCTCTTTGTGGATGGTTCCACCGGCCTTAACGACGATTTGAACGGCGTGGAGCGGCCTGTGGCCTTTGACATTCCCGCCACCGGCGCGGAGGGGCAGGTGGTCCACTCCCTGGCCAAGTGGAAGCGGCTGGCCCTGAAGCGGTACGAGTTCCCCAAGGGGATGGGCCTCTATACCGATATGAACGCCATCCGCCGGGACGAGGGCCTGGACAACATCCACTCCGTCTACGTGGACCAGTGGGACTGGGAGAAGCACATCGATCCCCAGGACCGCAACGAGGCCTATCTGAAGGATACCGTCCGGGATATTGTGGGCTGCATGTGCGACACTGCCACCGCCCTGCGGAATACCTTCCCTGTCCTCACCTTTAAGCCGGAGCGGAAGGTGTTTTTCCTTACCACCCAGGAACTGGAAGATCAATACCCTGATCTCACCCCCACCGAGCGGGAGGCCGCTGTCTGCCGGGAGCACCACACGGTGTTCCTCATGCAGATCGGGAAAACCCTCCGCTCCGGCATCAGGCACGATGGCCGCGCCCCGGACTATGACGACTGGGAACTGAACGGTGACATCCTCATGTGGAACCCGGTCCTGGGGAGCCAGTTTGAGGTGTCCTCCATGGGCATCCGGGTGGATGCCGCTGCCCTGGACCGCCAGCTTACCGCCGCCGGGTGCGACCACCGGCGGAGCCTTCCCTTCCACCGGATGCTGCTGGAGGGACAGCTGCCCCAGTCCATCGGGGGCGGCATCGGCCAGTCCCGGCTCTGCATGCTGCTGCTGGGGGCCTGCCACATCGGCGAGGTTCAGGCCAGCCTGTGGGACGCGGAGACCCAGGAGGCCTGTGAGCGGGCGGGGGTCACGCTGCTGTAAACATCCATCAGAAAACCGGCCTGCCCGGACACGGGCAGGCCGGTTCAGCCTGTCGAAAAGGCCCTCTCAAAGAGTTTGCCCTCCGGAGACGGAAAAGGATGTTGATGTTTTTTCCCATGGCATGTGGGAGGGAAAAACACTTTGTGCAAAGTAAGCGTCGGATTGCCCGCCAAAGGCGGGCAGCCCAGGCGCAGAGTGAAGCTTTATCAGAAAAGATGCGGACCATCTTTCCTGACACGCTAAAACGGCCTGCCCTTGGGGCAGGCCGTTTCTGTTGTGCCGAAGGGGATGAGCCGTTAAAGTACCAGGGAGGGGGCGGAATAGGCCCGGGCGGCCAGTTCGCTGTTGAGCATGTAGAGGCCCTTGGGGTCGGAGCCGAAGAGTTCCATCTTGGCGATGAGGTCAGTGGCGTTGGCCTCCTCCTCCCCCTGTTCCTTTACGAACCAATCCAGGAACTGCATGGTGCGGAAATCCTTGTTTTCATAGGCGGCGGCGTAGATGCCGTTGATGAGGCCGGTGACATACAGTTCGTGATCCAGCCCGGCCTTCAAAACGGCCATGTCACTGTCCGGCTCCCCGCCGTCAGGCTTGGCGATGGCGTCCAGGGTTACCTTGGCGCCGTTGTTGTGGAGATACTGGTAGAACAGCATGGCGTGATCCCGCTCCTCCTGGGCCTGGATCTTGTACCAGTTGGCAAAGCCGTTAAGGCCCTTTGCCGCAAAGTAGTTGGAGAAGTCCAGATACAGGTAGGCGGAGTAAAACTCCTTGTTGATCTGCTCGTTCAGCAGGCAGGCGACAGTTTCGTTCAGCATGGGAATGGGCTCCTTTCTAAGATGACAGTCGTTCCATAGGTGTTTTCAAGCAATAGCGGAATATAGGACGGGCTCTTTGGCCGGGGACGATCAGAACAGCGTCATCTGGCTGGTCTCCGCCATACCGGCAAAGGCCCCCAGGGCTTTTAGCTGCTCAATGTGGGTTTTTGACAGCTTGCCGCAGCACAGGGAAAACTCCTCAATGGAGATGAATTGCTTGCCCGCCCGTTTTTCCACCGTGTCAATAGCCGCCGCCTCCCCCAGGCCGTGGACAGTGATGAAGGGGGGGAGGAGGCCCTTGTCCGTGATGAGGAATTTCGTGGCGTCGGATCGGTAGATGTTGATGGGGTCGAAGTGGAAGCCCCGGAGATAGAACTCGTAGCAGACCTCCAGGGTGGTCAGCAGGTTCTGTTCCACTGCCGTGGCGTCCTTGTTGTTCTCGATTTCCCGGATCTTCTTTTTCACCGCGTCCATGCCGGCGCAGCAAAACTCCGCGTCAAAGGCTTTGGCCCGGACGGAGAAGAAGGTGGCGTAGAAGGCCAGGGGCTCGTGGACCTTGAACCAGGCGATGCGGAAAGCCATCATCACGTAGGCCACCGCGTGGGCCTTAGGGAAGAGGTAGCCGATTTTCGCCAGGGAGTCGATGTACCACTCCGGCACCGCGTGCTCCCGCATGGCCTCCACCCAGCCCTCCTCAAAGCCGCCTTTTTTCACCTTGCCCTTCCGGACGGACTCCATGATCTTGAAACTCATCTTGGCGTCCACGCCCTTGGAGATGAGGTAAAGCATGATGTCGTCCCGGCAGCCTACGGTCTCCAGGACCGAGGCGGTGCCGCTGACAATCAGTTCCCGGGCGTTCCCCAGCCACACGTCGGTGCCGTGGGAGAAGCCGGAGAGGCGGACCAGGGTGTTGAAGTCCTTGGGCTGGGTGTCTATCAGCATCTGGCGGGTGAAGCGGGTGTTGAACTCCGGGATGGCCACCGCCCCGGTGGGGCCCAGGATGGGGTCGTTCTCATAGCCTAAGATCTTGCTGGAGATAAAGATGGACATGGTGTCCGGGTCGTCCAGGGGGATTTTCTGGGGGTTGACGCCGGTGAGGTCCTGCATCATCCGCACCATGGTGGGGTCATCATGGCCCAGCATGTCCAGCTTCAGCAGGTTTGCCTCCATGGAGTGGTATTCAAAATGGGTGGTGATGATGTCAGATCCGTTGTCGTCCGCCGGGTGCTGGACGGGGCAGAAATCCTCCATATCCAAATCGTCCGGCACCACTACCAGCCCCCCGGGGTGCTGCCCGGTAGTGCGCCGCACGCCTACGCATCCCAGAGTCAGGCGGTTTTCCTCCGCCCGCCCGGCGGTCATGCCGTTTTCCTCCAGATATTTTTTCACGTATCCGTAGGCGGTTTTTTCCGCCAGGGTGCCGATGGTGCCGGCACGGAACACCTGGGTTTCCCCAAACATCTCAATGGCGTGGCGGTGGGCCTGGGCCTGGTACTCGCCGGAGAAATTCAAGTCGATATCCGGAACCTTGCCGCCGCCGAAGCCCAGGAAGGTTTCAAAGGGGATGTCAAAGCCATCCTTCTCATACTGCGTCCCGCAGACGGGGCATACCTTGTCCGGCATGTCGGCGCCGCAGCCGTAGGCGCCGTCCTGGATAAATTCGCTGTTTTTGCACTGGGGGCAGCGGTAGTGGGGGGGCAGGGAGTTTACCTCCGTGATGCCGGCCATGTAGGCCGCCAGGGACGAACCTACGGAGCCTCTGGAGCCCACCAGGTAGCCGTGCTCCAGGGAGCGCTGCACCAGCTTTTGGGCGGACATGTACACCACATCATATTTCCCCAGGATACCCCCCAGTTCCACATTCAGCCGGTCCACAATCAGCTGGGGGGGATCTTCCCCGTAGAGCCGGTGGACCTTGTCCCACACCAGGGTGTTCAGTTCCTCTTCGGAGTTTTGCAGCCGGGGCGGGAAGAGGTCTTTCGGCAGGAGGGGGAAGACCTCCACCTGATCGGCGATGGCCTGGGTATTGGCCACCACCACCTCATAGGCCTTTTCCTTTCCCAGATAGCTGAATTCCTCCAGCATCTCATCGGTGGTTTTGAAATAGATGGGCAGGGGTTCGTTGGCGTCGGGGAATTTTTTGGAGGCCAGCAGGATATGCCGGTATACCTCGTCCTCCGGCTCCAGGAAGTGGACGTCGCCGGTGGCGCAGACGGGCTTTCCCAGTTCCTCCCCCAGCCGGACAATGGTGCGGTTGAACTCCCGCAGGTCCTCTTCCGATTGGACGTCGCCATTGCGCAGCATGAAGGCGTTGTTGCAGAGGGGCTGGATCTCCAGATAGTCATAGAAGGAGGCAATGCGCTTGAGTTCCTCCCAGTCCTTGTGATCCGCCACGGCCCGGAACAGTTCCCCGGCCTCGCAGGCGGAGCCTACGATAATCCCCTCCCGGAACTCTGTCAGGAGGCTTTTGGGGATAATGGGTACCCGCCTGAAGTGTTTCAGGTTGGAGGCGGAGATCATCCGGTAGAGGTTTTTCAGGCCAGCTTTGTTTTTGGCCAGGAGGATAATGTGCTTGGGGAAGCGGTTGGACTTGTTTCCCAGGGGCCGCAGCTTGGCCATTTCACCGTTGACAGCCTGGAGGGTGTGGATGCCCCGCTCGTGGAGGGTTTTCCAGAAGGGGATCAGCATATAGCCCACGGTGGCGGCGTCGTCGCTGGCCCGGTGATGATTGAAGGCGGGGAGATCCAGGTGTTCGGCCACAATGTCCAGCTTGTATTTCCCCAGTTCCGGCAGCAGGTTCTGGGCCAGGATCAGGGAGTCTACATAGGTGGGGGAGAAGTCCAGCCCCGTTTCCTGGCAGCCCTTCCGGATGAAACCGATGTCAAATTCCGCGTTGTGGGCCGCCAGGGGGCGGCCGTTGGCAAATTCCAGGAAGGCCGTCAGGGCCTCCCGGAGGGAGGGGGCGTCCTTCAGCATCTCGTCGGTGATGCCGGTGAGGCCCACAATCTCCGGCGTCAGGTTCCGCTGGGGGTTCACGAAGGTCTGGAACCGCTCCGCCACTTCACCGTCCCGCAGTACCACAGCGCCGATTTCCGTAATGGCCTCCCGATCCACCCGCAGGCCGGTGGTCTCAATATCAAAGCAGACGAACTCCCCGTCCAGGGGGCAGTCCAGAGAGCCGTGAACCGCCAGGCGGTCGTCCACATTGTTGATGAAATAGCCCTCCACGCCGTAGAGAATCTTGATCTTGTCCCCAGCGGCCTTCCAAGCATCGGGGAAGGAGTGGGCCACGCCGTGATCCGTAATGGCGATGGCGGGGTGGCCCCAGCGGATGGCGGTCTTGACCGCCTCCTTGGTGTCGGTCAGGGCGTCCATGTTGCTCATTTTCGTGTGGAGGTGGAGTTCCACGCGCTTTTCCGGGGCGGTGTCCTGCCGCTCCTGGTGATCCCAGAGGCAGATGTGGTAGGGGTTCAGCTGGATATCCTTCCCGTCCCAGGTGGGCTCCATCTTCCCCTGGACGGCCAGCCACATGCCGGGGTGGATAGCCGTCTCCAGGCCCTGGGCCTCCTTGGCGGTGAGGTTTTTCTGGATGGTGACGGAGTTGGTGTAGTCCGTCATATCAAAACTCATCCGCCACATGCCGGGGCGGCGGGTCTCCCGGCACTCAAAGGCGAAGACCTTTCCGGCCACGGTGGCGTTCCCCATTTTCAGGTTCAGATCCCGCATAGGCCCCGGACGGGTTTTGATGGGGCTCCCCATGAGGACTTTTCCGGATTTGGGCTTTCCCGCCGTCCCGGCGGGCTTCGGGGGGGCGGCGGAGAAGGACGGTTCTGCGAAAACCGTCTCCACCTTGGCCGCGGCGAAGCCGTAAGCCTCCTGGAGGGCTTTTTGCAGGGCCTCCGTATCCTCCGGCTGGAGTTGGCTTTTCACGGAGAGCCGCAGGCTGATGGATCGGTCGCTTTGGCCGATGGCGGCGGCCAGCACCGCCGCTCCCGCCAACTTCAGACGGAGTTCCGGCGACGCCTGGAGTTCCGCGAACATTTCAAAAAACGGTATATCCCTAGACATGGTTTCCTTCCTTCGTGGATTTCGTCAAAACTGAAAACATGCAGCCAACAAGCGGGCGGAGGACGCCGGGGATTCCCGGCATTTCGTTCAGACAAGGTCTCCCTGGGAGTGGCCGCGGAGGGGGAGATCCCGGAAGATCTCCGCCTCAATGGCCTCGTAGGCGGCGGGGCCCCGGGAGCGGCGGAGTTTTTTGTCCAGCCGTTCCCCGCCCTCAAAGAGGTGGATCAGGTAGAACCAGACCTCTTTCATCCGCTGGGCCGCCGGGGCCGTCTGGCCGTAAAATGCCCGGTAGGCCTCATATAACGCGGCGGTAAAGGATTGCAGTTCCTCCCGTCCGGCGGGAGCGCCGCCCCGGAGTTTCCGGAACAGGGCCGGATCCGCCACGCCGCCCCGGCCGATCATCACCGCCTCCAGGGCGGGGAACCGGGCCTCCAGGGCGGCGGCCTCCTCCACCGTCCGGATATCCCCGTTGTAGCAGACGGGGTTCCGGCTCTCTGCCAGGGCGGCGGAGAATTCCTCCAGGTGGATGGCCCCCCGGTATTTCTCCTGCCGCACCCGGGGGTGGATGGTCAGGCAGGACAGGGGATAGCGGTTGTAGATCTCCAGCAATTTAGGGAACTCCTCCGGCTCCGTCATCCCCAGGCGGGTTTTCACAGAGACCGGCAGGGTAATTTTTGAAAAGACTTCTGCAAAAAAGGCGTCCAGTTCCCGGGGGCGGGCCAGGAAGCCCGCCCCTTTCCCCTTGGCCGTCACCGTGCCGGAGGGGCAGCCCAGGTTGAGGTTTACTTCCCGGTAGCCCATCTCCGCCGCAATATCCGCGGCCCAGAGGAAGTCCGCCGCCCGGCAGGTCATGATCTGCGGCACCAGGACGCAGTCCGGGTTATTTTCGGGATCCAGTTCCCGGCGGTCCCGGGGGGTGAGGATATGCTGATCCGTGGGGGAGAAAAAGGGGATGAACAGCCGGTCCGCCCCGCCAAAATACCGGCTCCAGACCCGGCGGAACACCGCCTTGGTGATGCCGTCCAAAGGGGCGAAATCATACCGCACTGCGGCGGGCCTCTCTTCCGGCGTCACAGCCATGTCCGCTCCAGGAGTTCGTCCTTCTTGGCCCGGCCCATCAGTTCCGCTACCACGTCCCTGGGGTGCTTGTCCCGGTAGAGGACTTCATAGGCGCAGCGGCAGATGGGCATGTCCACCTGCTCCCGCTCCGCCAGCTGGCAGACGCTTTCGGCGGCATAGTAGCCCTCCACTACGGCGCCGATCTCCGCCATGGCCTCCCGGGCGCTTTTCCCCTGGCCGATAAGGATACCCGCCCGGTAGTTCCGGGAGTGGAGGGAGGTGCAGGTGACAATCAGATCCCCCATGCCGGCCAGGCCGCCGAAGGTCCGCCGGGTGCCGCCCATGTACTCCCCCAGGCGGGTGATTTCCGCCATGGCCCGGGTCATCAGCAGGGCCTTGGTGTTGTCCTGGAGGCCCAGGCCGGTACAGACGCCGCAGCTGAGGGCCACCACGTTTTTCAGGGCCGCCGCCAGTTCCACGCCCACAATGTCGTAGCTGGTATAGACCCGGAAATAGTCGTTCATAAAAGCGTCCTGGACAAACCGGGATGCGGCGCGGTCCCAGCAGGCGGAGACGCAGCCGGTGGGCAGCCGGAGGCCCACCTCCTCCGCGTGGGAGGGGCCGGACAAAGCCGCCACCTTGCAGCGGTTCCCGGTGGCCTCCTGGAGCACCTGGCTCATGCGGAGGTTGGTGTCCCGCTCAATGCCCTTGGAGACGGAGACCAGCACCGTATCCGGCCCCAGATAGGGGGCGGCCTGATGCCCTGTCTCCCGGACGGCGAAGGAGGGAGGGGCGGAAACCACCAGGGCGGCCCCTTCCAGGCAGGAAAGATCCCCGGTGATATGGAGGGGTTCCGGCAGGGGGACGCCTTTCAGCAGGGGGTTTTCCCGTGTTTTGGAGAGGCGTTCGGCCTTCTCGGGGCTGTGGGACCACAAGGTCACGTCGTGCCCGTTGTCCAGCAGGGTCAGCGCCAAGGCTGTGCCCCAGCCGCCGCTGCCTAATACCACCGCTTTCATACGCCGCCCTCCTTTTTCTTATGCAGGGTGAATTTGTTCTCATTCCCCGCCAGCAGCCGCTTGATGTTAGCCCGGTGCTGCCAGACCACAAGGCCCCCCAGCAGGAAGCCCAGGACAATGGCGGGGATTTCCCCCGGATAGCAGAACCAGGTGGCGAAGGGGAAGCTGGCCCCGGCCCAGACGGATCCCAGGGACACATACCGGGTGAGGATGGCCAGGATCAGGAAGCCTCCCCAGACTACCAGGGCAATCCGCCAGTCCAGCATGATGGCGATGGTCCCGCCGGAGAGGATGCCCTTCCCGCCCTTGAAGTGGAACATGCAGGGGAACATATGGCCCAGGAGGCAGAAGAGGGCCGCCCAGTACTTGGCATACAGGGTAACCTCCGGGATAGCGTTGTAGCCGGTTCCTGCCAGCAGCAGGTCCGACAGGAAAACCCCCAGAAGCAGGGCCGCCACCGCCTTCAGCACGTCGCAGAGGATGACCACGAAGGTCAGCCCACCGCCAAAGGTGCGGTGGAAATTGGTGAGCCCCGCGTTGCCGCTGCCGTGGTTACGCACGTCGTCCCGGAGGATATACTTGGAGACGATGACCGCGCCGTTGAAGCAGCCCAGGAAATAGGCGATCGCGGCGATCAGCAAGGCCGCCCCCAGGATGGGGAGGGGCTCGTAACAGAATTCATCCCAAAACGTGGGGGAGCAGCGCATGACAACAGCGTCGTCCATGGTGTTCAGCCCTCCTTGTCGCCTTTCTGCCGGATGGAGATCCGCACAGGGGTCCCCTCCAGGCCGAAGGTATTCCGAATACAGTTTTCCAGATAGCGCCGGTAGGAAAAGTGGAACAACTTGGCATCGTTGCAGAAAATGACGAAATGGGGAGGTTTGATGCCTACCTGGGTCATATAGTAGATTTTCAGCCGCCGGCCCTTGTCGGTGGGAGGCTGGACCCGGGTCTGGGCGTCCTCCAGGACGTTGTTCAGCATCCCGGTGGTGATGCGGACGGCGGCCTGGTTGGAAACGTAGTCGATCAGGGCAAAGAGCCGGTCTACCCGCTGGCCGGTTTTGGCGGAAATGAAGAGGATGGGGGCGTAGGGCATGAAGGCCAGGTCCTGGCGGACCTTCTCCCGCATGTGATCCATGGTTTTCCCGTCCTTTTCGATGAGATCCCATTTGTTCACCACGATGATGCTGGCCTTGCCCGCCTCATGGGCGAGGCCGGCCACCTTGGTGTCCTGCTCCGTGACGCCCTCCGCGGCGTCGATGAGGATGAGGCATACGTCCGCCCGCTCAATGGCCATGGTGGCCCGGAGGACGCTGTACTTTTCAATACTGTCCTCCACCTTGGACTTGCGGCGGATACCGGCGGTGTCGATAAAGACAAAGGTGCCCTGCTGGTTTTCAAACCGGGAGTCGATGGCGTCCCGGGTGGTGCCGGCCACGTCGGAGACGATGACTCGTTCCTCCCCCAGGATCCGGTTGATGAGGGAGGATTTCCCGGCGTTGGGCTTGCCGATAACGGCCACATGGATGGCGTCGTCCTCTTCCTCCTCTTCCTCCTCCGGCGGGAAGAGCCGGACGCAGGCGTCCAGCAGGTCGCCGGTGCCGTGGCCGTGGACGGCGGAAAGGGCAATGGGATCCCCCAGGCCCAGGTTGTAGAACTCGTAGAAATCCGGATCCAGGGTGCCGGTGGAGTCCATCTTGTTGACGGCCAGGACAATGGGCTTGCCGCTGCGGAGCAACAGGCTGGCCACCTCGTGATCCGAGGCTGTGAGCCCGGAGCGGATGTCCGTCAGGAATACGATGACTGTGGCGTTTTCAATGGCGATCTGGGCCTGCTCCCGCATGAACTCCAGGATCTGGCTGTCGGCCCGGGGCTCGATGCCGCCGGTGTCAATGAGGGTGAAGGCGCGGCCGTTCCAGTCGGCTTCCCCATAGATCCGGTCCCGGGTGACGCCGGGGGTGTCCTCTACAATGGAGACACGGCGGCCGATGAGTTTATTGAACAGCATGGATTTGCCCACATTGGGCCTGCCCACGATGGCGATAATGGGTTTTGGCATAATTTTCCTCCTAATGGGCCTCCGGCAGCCGCTGTGCCGGGAAAGGGCTTTATTCTTCTTTATTATACCCGTCCCTGCCGGGAATCGCAAGACAAACCTGCGCCCTTTGGGGAAAAGTCTGGAATATCCCCATATCAGGAAGGAGCCGTAGTTTGCGACAATTCAGCCATTTTTTCGAAATACTACCCGCTTCGCTCGCAACTTTTTGCTAAAGTATACAAGGAAAGCCCACCAGCAGAGCTTGGTGGTTCTTTCTGCCCAAAAGAGAGAAGATGCTGGGAAATCTTTTCCCAGCATCTTTTCTTAACATTATGGGATAGAGAAATGGACAAAAGTATCGGGCATAGTTTTAAAAGTGCTTTCTTTAGACAGATCGGTTTGTACCCATATTCCTGAGAATTTAACACGATAGAAACCGCTTTCAAGGAGATTTCCCGCTTCAGACCAATAAGGCGTTTCGCAGCTGGTTGTGTTTGGGGGCACAACTCCTGCCATCAGCAGAGAAATCTTGTCAGTTGCTATAGGAATCCATTTTCCATTATTGTATACTTCTATGTCGGAAAAATCTGGAAGCCCTGTCCTGAAATAGTATTCAGACTGATTATCAATGCATAAGTTTGTTTCGCCATTGTCAATTTCTATAGAAATAAAAACATCATCTGCAGCTTCTGTGGGTAAAGTCAATTGGAAAACAAGCATTTTGAACAAGGGTTTGTTTAAAACTAATATGGCAGTAAAAACCAAGAGGACCACAGAGAAAAAGCAGGCATAACGGCGCGGACGCAACATTACCATACGTTTAAGTCAAGCTTGTACAAAATAGGGGAGACTTTCGCGTAGTACATCTGGTTATTACCATTTCTAGGAATAATTCCTCCGGAGACAATTCCCACGACATATCCGCGCGAAGTGTTTCCATGACTGGCGACGAGCCCGCCACTATCGCCGCTTTCTGCATAACAAGTAGTCAAAACTGCTTCTTCCAAAGGGATTCGGTTGGATTGACCACTACTTGCATCATATAGATTAACAGAATTATTGGGAATAGAAATTCCTGTTCCATCAATGAGAGAATCTTGGGCGCTTAAACGCAAAGGATCACTTGTATTGGAAGAAATGCGTTTATTTAATTCGTATTTTATTTCGAGCAGTTCTGCAAGAGAGTTCTCTGCGGTTTGGAAACGAACATTTTCTAGGTCAATGAGTTCAGCGAAGTACTCCATAATATCGCTATTATTGTCCGTGACTTGAATTACAAGTTCTTTGTTTTCATCAATATAAGCACCGCCAAAGAAAGAAGGGAAGTTAGCATATCGGTCGCTGGGAATATGTGGTATAGTGCTCCATGCCATTAAGAGTGTATTGTATTTTTCCAAAGAGATACTCTCAAGAGGCTCTAAAGAAGTTGTGAAGTCATGTGCGGAGATGCTGGATCTTGCTTCTACAGCAAAGACCGATGATGGGAAAAAAGAGACGAGCAAAAGGATAATTGAGATAAAAGCAAGTAGCCTTTTTTTCATCATAAGTACCTTCCTCAATAAATTATCCAAAAAGCTGACAAAAATGTGGGCATATGCCTATGGTTTTCATTCCTCCTTTCCAGAATTGAAGAATAGAATATACATGGCCGGAATGTCCTCTAGTAAGACGCGTGACTCGTCTGCCATGCATATCAATTCCTCGAATCTTTCGCATTTTATCATACACCCATGTTATATTTTTACAATACCATAATTTTTCTAATTTTACAAGATTTAGAAGATAATTTTTTCGTTATGCCCGAATACGGAGCCTGCTCAACGGCTTTGCAGCGGAAGACGGAAATATACCATGTCTGTCAGGCGCACGCCGGATTCATATATGGGGTGGTCATAGTGCTCCAGGAAGAAATCCTTGACGGCGCCGTCCCGGACGAACCCGCATTTTTCGTAAAAAGGCACGGTGGCGGGGCTGTTCCCGGTGCCCGACCGGAGGGCGGTATACGCCCCGCCGTAGGTTTCCGCCAGGAAGCCGATCAGCGCCCGCCCGTAGCCCTTGCCTTGCCAGGCGGGGAGGACGGCAACGTTCTTGATCTCCAGGATCCCGTCCCCCTCGTCCGTAACCACACATTCCGCCTTTACGCCGCTGTCTTTCAGCACGTACATGGTCCCCCGACCCAGGTAGCGGTCAATCATGTCCTCCTGCTCGTCAGCCAGCAGGAGGAGGGGGAGGTAATCCTTTTTCTCTGTTTCCACTTTTTCAATTTCCATGGGATCCTCCGTGTTTACAGCGCCAGCTGCATGTTGAACCAGCCGCCCCCTGGATAGAAGCGGCAGACGGCGTTGTGCTTTTCGGCAAAGGTCATAATGGAGCGGACGCCGATGCCGTGGCCGGCCTGCTCCGAGGCCGGTAGGCCGTCGGGGCCGAATTTCACCGTGCCGCTGTAGGAGGCGGAGATTTCGAACATGAGCCGGGGCTCTGCAATGCTGGTAAAGATGGTGCGGCACTCCTCCGGCGGCAGTTTTTCGCAGGCCTGGATGGCGTTTTCCAGGGCGTTGGCAAACACGGTGGACAGTTCGGTGGCGTCCACCGGCAGCGTGTCGGGAATGACCAGGCGGGGTTCCATGGTGATCTCCCACTCCCTGGCCTGGTCGAAAAAGATGGAGAGGATGGCGTCCAGGATCACGTTCCGGCAGAACCGCTGGCGGCAGGTTTCGTCCAGGGCCTTCTGGGACGCGCCAATGTACTCCAGCACGGCGGCCTTGTCGTCCTGCTGGACCAGGGCAGCCACGGATTGGAGTCGGTAGCGCAGGTCGTGGCGCTCAATGGCCAGCTTTTCCTCCGCGCTGCGTACCTCATAGGCCCGGCGCTCCATCATGGTTGCCTGGGCCTCCAGGATGTACTGGCGTTCCTTGACTTTGACGATCGGCGGCAGGTGGCCGACATCATTCTCTCCCAGGTCCAAGCCACCGCCGAGCGCGTTTCCTTCGAGTGGAAAATCTGATTTCTTACCCCAGCGCCTTAGTCAATGGTGTGTTTACTATTGTCAAGCGATGTTTGGCCATGCGATTGTAAGAACATACTCGCCAGACGATTTTCCCAGTCAAGGCCAAATATGGCTTGGCTCAGCGATATCACGGCAGTCTAAACGGATTCCGGCAAGTTCTACCTATGCGTTGTGCTGGATCTGTTTTCCGGAAGGGTCGTTGCGGCATGTCTTTCTGAAACGGAAGACACTTCTCTCATAAGCCATACTTTTTCTGTAGGCTCTTTGAGAATTTCATTGGCAAAGATTTCGTGTTTCTTGGCGAAATCTTCCTTTTCACAATATAGTTTATCTTTTGTCAGCCGGTACAGGAAACCATTAAGCTCAATTAATCGAGGTTCTGTCTGCCCATGAAAATTAACCTGCTTAACACTATACCAATACACGGCTCGTTCAAGCTGCGCTATCAAACCCTGCTGTGCATCGGATGACAGTGATTTAATTTGTGCGTCAGTAATCTTAGAAAATTTTTTTGAGGCATGTTCTTGGGGCGAAAGCTTAGGATAGAAATATCGCATAGCTTGTTTTCTATACCACGAGGCGATACAATGAGCAGTTCGCCAATTGCCGTGATCAATCTGATATGCCTCTTTGTATTGTAGAAAAGCATTATCCATATCCTTTTGCTGTTCATAGGCGCTTCCCAAATTGCGAAGGAATTTTTCCCGAACCTTGCTTGGAAGATCGCTAGACAACTTTACGGCGGCCCTTTCAATAAAAATGGCCTCGCTCAGTTCTTCATCAGATAGTTCCCTGATGACATCAATATAGGCCGATCCAATATCATTAGCTAGATATGCCAAAAAACTTTGTTCCTTTCGGCTAAAAGAGGTTAGCTCATCAAGGTTTTTCACATTGATGATGGAAAACAGATGATAGCCAGCCTTTTTGTATTGCTTAATAGCAGATTTAGCGGTTTCTATTTTGTCTTTGCAATTCTTATCATATTTCGCCTGATAGTATAGAAAATCCGCCCATCGCCAACAGGCGTATCCAGCCAGAAAACTGTATTGGCTTCGGGTAAGGATTTG
The DNA here is from genome assembly GCA_910584995.1 of uncultured Oscillibacter sp. Classification (GTDB taxonomy): domain Bacteria; phylum Bacillota; class Clostridia; order Oscillospirales; family Oscillospiraceae; genus Oscillibacter. The sequence goes on from CAJUDW010000015.1 coordinate 56,267, forward strand.
ATCTTTTTTGTATTCCTTTGCCGCCTTTTTCAATTGTTTTGCTTGGCTTTCACCCTCAAAGTTGTCTATTGAGGAAATACCTTCTCCATACAGGCGGTAGGAAATTTGGAATAAATCCTCCAGCTCAAGGATTTGCTCCGAAAGTTCGGCAGGAAAGGGGTCAATTTGATCCAAGTGTATGGCAAAATATTCGGAAGCTGTACTGGAAGAAGACATACGAAACTTGGATTTGAGCATTTCCGTATATACCCGTTCGGTGACCTCCGCCGCCTTTTGCGCGCTGTCTAGCAGCGTCAACAGTTCTTCCTTGGAAAGGATATTGTAAATATTCAGGCCAATCCATACCGATATGGCGATACCAATCAGCGAAAGCGTGAGGGATTCATGATTGTATATATTTTTGATGATGACCTTTTCCGGGGTATCTGTAATCGCTTGAGCACTAGAAAAACGGAGGAAATCGCCGCAAAATCCTAAAATAATAATAGTACAGAGGATAATGGGCAAAACAAACGTAGCCAGCATGATTTTCTTTGTCGTACGGATTTTCTTTCGCATTACTGCATCAGCCTTTTCTCTCTAAATTTGGGTAAGCAATAAGATGGAACGGAACCGTATTTCAATTCAGCGGATATTACAGTCGGGTTTGTCTTGAGTTCCTACTATAGCCGTTACTCCTTATCGGTTTATCGAATCAACCGCTCCAGTTCATCATCAAACGCCTCCGGACAAAGGAGGCCCAGGTGGTGGAGGATTCGTGTCTTGGACTTCTCCGGGCTGCGGGAACAGGCGGTCGGGGTCACATCCACGCCAAGCACATCCTCTGTTACCGCATAGCGGGCGACGCCCCAGCCGTAGGGGCGGCCGAATTTGTCTCGGGCGTGCTCGAAACTGTGGACAGTGATGTAGGTTCGCATCTGCAAATTCGCGATCACCGTGTCGAAACCCTTTAGACCATCCTTGGCAAAGCCCACCAATCGTTTCAAATCCTTGAACGGCGTTGGTTCCTCCCGGAGCAGTACGTCTATGACGCGCTTTTCCTTGTGGCTGGCGAGGCCGTCCTCGTAGCGGGCCTCAAAGTCGCAACCGTTCCGGCGGTAGTTGGCAAGATCCGGATACTGCTCCCGGCTGACCAGCCCTGTTTTTTTGGCGAAGAACTTGCCGTAGGCCACCATGCCCCGGTGGGCCAGTCCCATCCGCCACTCCCAGCAACCCTCTACGTCGCCTACAAACCAGTATTGGCTTGGCGTGAACTCCTCGATGGAGAACTGCGGAATAGCATGGGCAAAGAAGGGGGAGAAAGCTGATTTTCTGCACCAGGCTTTCCGGTTCCATAGCGTTGTGAATAACCGGCTTGGGCATAGCAGTTTCCCTCCTCACTGGCGTTTTTCTCAGTATAGCACACCGCGTTTGAGAAGTCGAGGGCGGTATGCTGATGAGTCTTTTCCTGAATCTCTTGTTGGAGTTCCAGCTTTGACCAGCCAAATTGCCGCACAGCCTTGATGTACCAGAACTGTTCTTCAGCGGTTTTGCAACCTTCCAGGATAACCACGCTCCGCGTCCAGCCAATGGACATGGCCTCTACTAGGGGCTGTTCACATAAAGGGGATTGTGATATAGTAAAAGAATGAAGCTAACAATAGAACAATATGAGCAGATTAAAGACTGCTTTGCCAAACAGC
>CAJUDW010000016.1:0-39541 GCA_910584995.1 uncultured Oscillibacter sp.
ATTTTTGCTCCTCCCCGTGCATGGTGGGTGAGGATAAAAAGATCCGGTTTCCCATGGAAAATTTTCCTCCTTTTTTATTCCTTTTAACCTCCGGATGTAATCACAGCGCCGCAAATGACATGTGTCCCGTCCGGCAGGACCGCATCCCGGTCAATGGTGGCGCTGCTGGAAATGATGCAGCCCTTCCCAATGACCGCGCCGTTCCCTACAACCGCCTGGGCGCAGATTACCGTACCATACCCAATTTCCGCGCTGGGCGATACCACCGCTCCCGGATGGATCAGCACCGGCAGCACAAATCCCGCCCGGGCCAACTCCCCCAGCCAGTGCATCCGCAGGGCCTGATCCCCCACCGCCGGAATGGCTATGGGATATTCCTCCCTGTATCGCTCCAAATCCCGCCAGGGGCCCAGGGCATTCGGTTTTGCGTCATCTAAAAAGGCTGTTTTGCGGAAAATCCGCAACGCCCGGGCTATTTCCTGCACTTCCTGGCCGTGGCTCCCCGCCCCCAGAATCAGGAGGTTCACCTCCCGCACGGACGCGGATCGCCGGATTGCCTCTTCCCTTTTCCGGACAGCTTCTTCATAAGTCCTGCCGTAGCAGCAGCCATAAATTACCCGGCCGCGGCCGTCCCGGCCTTTGGCATATCGGGCCTCAAACCGTCCGTCCGCCCGTTGCCTGACGTTGTTCCCTGTCCGCATGGCGCTCCTTTTCATGGTCAATTCATGGTCAAGCTATCGGGATTATGCTAAAATTGTGATGTCATCTTAGCATATCATTTCTATTCATTCAAGCTTTTTTTCAATTTTTCTGAAAAAATGAGCAAAGAATCCTGTCAAATTGACCACTTATTTCGTGGTCATCCATGGAAATCCACTTCTCCCAAAATGGTTTTTGCAGCGGGCTGGGCTGTATGGAAATCCCTTCCGCCGCCCATAAAATTCCCCCTGGCGCAATTTCCCTCTTGCCATTTTCGACGCTTTGCGCTAAAATAAGACCTGACCTGTTTCGGGGACTTTGCGGCGGAACAGGATGGGGGCCGGCCTCTTCTCATCCGGCCCCCTCATTCATATCGCCCTTTGGGCCTGCTGCTGTTTTTGGGATGCCTGTCCCGGAAACAGCACTTTTTTTCTTTCCTTTTCCGCCCCGGGGTTTTGGCGCGATACCTAATTATATAGTTTCAAAACATTCCCTCGTTCTGTATTGACATTTCCCTCCCGATAGTCTATCATGCGAATGTTGATTGCTCAACCTTTTCCGGGACCTGTTTCCGGACGTAAACTTAATAAGGAGGGATTTTCGTCCCTATGCATCCGATTTCAATATGTTGCTGCCGCGCCGTCCAGTTGGGATTCCGGGCGGCAATGCCTTTTCTTCCCTATCGCAAGCCGGAAATTTTTGATTCTGTCCAGGCCCTGCCCGCTCTGCTGAAGGGTCTGGACATTTCTGCCGTTCTTCTTATTACGGACAAAAGTCTTCGGGAAGCGGGCATTACCCGGACCCTTGAAATCATTTTGCAGGAGTCGGGCGTCCGCTGCCCGGTATTTGACGGCACATGCCCCAACCCCACTGTGGACAACGTAGAGGAGGCCCGACAGCTGTACCTGCGGGAGGGCTGCCAGGCCCTGATTGCTTTCGGCGGCGGCTCCTCCATGGACTGCGCCAAGGCTGTAGGCGCCAGGATCGCCTATCCCCGCCGCTCTGTAAACCAGATGCGGGGTCTCCTCCGGGTGCTGCGGCGGATTCCCACCTTGATTGCTATTCCCACCACCGCCGGGACCGGCAGTGAAGTCACCATTACCGCCGTTATCACTGACAGCCAGGCGAAGCACAAATATACCATGAATAATTTCACGATGATCCCCCGCTATGCCGTGCTGGATCCTGCCGTCACCCACTCCCTCCCCCCTTCCCTCACCGCCTCCACCGGCATGGACGCCCTGACCCACGCTGTGGAGGCCTATATCGGCCAATCCACCACCCGGGAAACCCGGCAGCTTTCCTTGGAAACCGTCCGGCTGGTGTTCACCTATCTGGAGCGGGCCTACAGGGACGGCAATGACGACCAGGCCCGCCGGGAAATGCTCCGGGCCGCCCACCTGGCAGGGCTGGCGTTTTCCAAGTCTTACGTCGGGTATGTCCATGCGGTGGCCCATTCCCTGGGTGGGCAGTACAACATTCCCCATGGCCTTGCCAACTCCGTCCTGCTGCCCATTGTGCTGGAAGCTTATGGCCCCAGCGCATGGAAAAAGCTGCGGGAACTGGCTGTGGCGGCAGGCGTTTCCTCCGGGGCTGATTCTCCCCGGCAGGCGGCAGAGGCCTTTATTGCCGCTATCCGGGCCATGAACCGCCGGATGGGGATTCCGGAGACGTTGCCGGGGATCCTCGCCGAGGATATCCCCGCCATGGCCCGCCACGCCTCCCGTGAGGCGAATCCCCTTTACCCGGTGCCCCGTCTTATGGACGCCGGAGAGTTGGCAAAATTCTATTTAAAAGTTTCGGATTCTGCTGCCCAGGTGGGGAAAAGCCAGGATTTGCCGTCTATCCGGGACGGCCACGGCTCTGCCGGCAGACTGTCGGCCTAAGCGTTTTTCCCATTTGAAACCACATTTTGAGGTTAAGAAAGAATGACAATTGAAGAAACTTTACAGGCCCAGCGGAAGTTTTTCCAATCCGGGGCCACTCTGCCGGTGCCCTTCCGTCTGGAAATGCTGAAGCGGCTCCGAGGGGCAGTCTCCCGTTATGAGGCGGATATTGCCGCGGCCCTGGCGGAAGATTTGGGCAAGAGCGATTACGAGGGGTTTTTCTGTGAAACAGGCCTGGTACTGTCGGAACTCAGCTGGATGATCCGCCACACCCCCCGGCTGGCCCGTGGCCGGACGGTACACACCCCCTTGGCTCAATTTGCCTCCCACAGCTTCCGCTCCCCTGCCCCTTATGGCAATACCCTGATTCTCAGCCCGTGGAATTACCCGGTCCTGCTGACCCTGGATCCCCTGGCGGACGCCATCGCCGCCGGGAATACGGCTATCGTCAAGCCCAGTGCCTATTCCCCCGCTTCCAGCGCGCTGCTGGCCAAACTGCTGGCGGAGTGCTTCCCGCCGGAGTACATCGCTGCCGTCACCGGCGGCAGGCAGGAAAACGCCGCCCTGCTGCGGCAGAAATTTGACATGATTTTCTTTACCGGCAGCCAGGCGGTAGGCCGGGAGGTGCTCCGCTGCGCGGCGGAGCACCTGACCCCGGCGGTGCTGGAACTGGGCGGAAAGAGCCCCTGCATCGTGGATGATACCGCCAAGATTGAACTGGCCGCCAGGCGGATTGTGTTTGGGAAATTCCTCAACTGCGGCCAGACCTGCGTGGCTCCGGATTACCTTCTCTGCCACAGGAAGATCATGGATCGCCTGGTTGCGGCTATCTGCCGCCAGATTCAGACGCAGTTCGGGGAAAATCCCCTGGAAAATCCCGATTACGGCAAGATTGTAAATGACAAGCATTTTGACCGGCTTTTGGGCCTTTTGAGTTCCGGCAGGGCGGTGATTGGCGGCCAGTCCCGCCGGGAGACCCGGCAGATTGCCCCCACCGTACTGACGGATGTAATGCCGGAGAGCCCCGTCATGCAGGAGGAGATTTTTGGCCCCATCCTCCCTATCCTGCCTTTTGACGATTTCCGGGAGGTCTGCGAGTTCCTGTCGGATCGCCCAAAGCCCCTGGCCCTCTATCTCTTTTCCCAGGATCGCGCCCGCGTCCGGGACGCCCTGGGCCGCCTACAATTCGGCGGCGGGTGCATCAATGACGTGGTTATCCACTTGGCCACCAGCGAAATGGGCTTTGGGGGCGTAGGCGAAAGCGGCATGGGCGCCTATCATGGGCAGGCCGGGTTTGCGGCCTTCTCCCACGAGCGAAGCATTGTAGACAAGAAAACCTGGCTGGATCTGCCCATGCGTTACCAGCCCTACCGGCGGCAAAGGTACGGAGGCCTTCTGCGGCTGTTTCTGCGGTGAATTGTCAAAAAGGCTGCCAGGCTGTGCCTGAGGGATTGCCGGTTGACACCGGGAAGCCCATACCGGCGGGCCAAGAACGGGCCTCTCCTGCGCATATGCCGCATGGAAAAACGGGTTTTGGCGCCTCTGCCGGTGGCCATGGGGTATCGGATAAGCGAGGAGTTTTCCTGTCCTACAGCGCATAAAAACTGCGGAATCCTGATTGATCGTTCCGGTTTTTCAGGGTATGTTTATGTTAGACGGCTATGTAAATTGCCGGGCAGGTTTTGCCGAAACGGCCTGCCTTCGGCCTTATTGTGGGCACGCCCTAAAGAAGCAGGGCGGCAAAAACCGCCCAGGCGGCGTCCGGCGGTTATGGATCCAGGCCCGTATGGTTTGCGCCTGTGGGCGCGGGTTTTATTAAGCTTTTGGCGGCTCCAGGCGGAGGACAAACTGTCCTCCGCCTTTTTTTGCCGCTTCCGGCGGGCCGGACGCCCTTGATCCTCCTCCCTCTCTGTGGTATCCTATAGGGCGGAAACATTCCTCTATGGGAGGGTACTTGCATGCAGAAGGTGATGGTTATCGGCTGTCCCGGCGCGGGAAAAAGCGTCTTTGCCCGGGGGCTCCGGGACGCGTCAGGCCTCCCCCTGTACTATTTGGATATGCTGTGGCACAAACCAGATCAGACGAATATCTCCCGGGAAGAATTTGACTTGCAGTTGGGCAAAATCCTCCGGCGGGATCGCTGGATTATCGACGGCAATTACCTCCGCACCATGGAAACCCGCCTGCAATCCTGCGATACGGTGTTTCTGCTGGACTTCCCGCCTGCGGTCTGTCTGGCAGGGGCAGCGTCCAGGATTGGCGTCCGGCGGGAGGATTTGCCTTGGGTGGAGTCCGTCCTTGACGAAGAATTCCGCCAGGAAATCCTGGAGTTTCCTAAAAAACAGCTGCCCCAGATCTATACTTTGCTGGCGCAATATCGCTCTTCCCGGGATGTGTTTGTCCTAAAATCTCGGGAAGAAGCGGAGCAGTATTTGTCCGGGATTTCCTGATAGGCCCTGCAGCTGTCCCCATGGCCGGTTGTGCCACGGTGGCACAGCCAAGACCTCGGAGCGCCCATTTTCCTGTGCCACCGTGGCACAAATAAAAACCGCTGTCCTGTCCCCCTTTTTTGTGACACTGTGGCACAGGATATGACAGATTCTGCAGCCGTTTTGCCTGTTCACAAAGCGGGCCTGTGCCACCGTGGCACAAGCCCGCTCAAATTGTCTATCATCATTACCGGTATAGCCAGTGGCATGGACAGTTTCCAAAGAAGATTGTCCCGGGCATGGCCTATAGGTTCACGGAAATGTTTTTGCTTACATAGGGCCCTCTGCTGCTATTGCAATAGCGGCGGGGGCTCCTTTTCCAAACTCTTTAAACCATTAGATTCCCTTCTGCCGGTTTTGTAGTGGTTCCTTCCTTCGCTCGTATGTTTTATTCTGGGTATGCTAAAGCGTTTTGGAACCACCGGCATAGCTAATGGCAGCAATCAGGCTGAGCCTATGGGGGGAAAAGCCTTGACGAGGCAAAAGGCTGTGCACCACCGCCGATTTTATCCTTGGTGAAGCACGGATACCGCAGAAATAAAATTTTGAAGCCACTAGGCCTTACCAATACAAAGCCCCTCATTAGATTGGCGCAGGCCATTCGTATAACGGGTAGCCTTGGTTCTTTACTGCGGCAGGGCAGCAAAAGATCCCGTCAAGCGGCGTCCAATACCTGTAATACAGGTTTTAAGGCAAAAAGGCCCCTTGCAACTGTCCTGACCCACGTACCGGCAAAGTTCATCCTGCTGCCATTTTCTCTATGTTGTCCTGCCGCTGGCTCAGTAATTCGTATGTGTCACGGTGGCACATCAAAAAAACCCGCCTTTACCTCATACAAACCAGCTTGCTTTCAGCAGATTTTTCTATCCTCCCGTTCCTGTCCTGTGGTATATTCAACCGCCAAACCAGACGGAATAAAGCGGACGGACTGCCGGGAACTGCGGCCGCAGTTTGACAAGGCGACATGTTCATGTTACAATTTTATTAGCCCTGAAAGCTTCGCTCTTAATGAAAAGAGAAACCATATGCAGATTGAACACATCCAAAACAACGGCATTGGCATTGCCCACATTACCGCCCAGGAGCTGGTTATCACCGACACACAGTCCGCCTTGGATCTGGCGATGAGTGTTAAATACGAAACCTGTGCCTCCAGGATTGCTATCAGCAAGGATTTGGTATGCGGGGAATTTTTTATTCTCAGTTCCGGCGTGGCAGGGGAGATCCTCCAGAAATATATCAACTACCATGTGAAAATGGCAATCTACGGCGATTATTCCCGCTACACCAGCAAGCCCCTGCGGGACTTCATCTATGAGTCCAACCAGGGCAAGGACTTCTTTTTTGTTGCCACAAGGGAAGTAGCCCTCGAAAAACTGGCGCAGGCAAAGTAACGATACCTGGCATCTATGCAGGAGCAGAGTAGAGAACATATGTTCTATTTTGTGCCACGGTGGCACAAAATTTCTTTCCTCTCCATAAAAGGCTGACGGTTCAAAAATAGCCTGATGATGCGGGCAAAACCTTTTCCCCCATAGACAGGCCCGTCTGTGCCACGGTGGCACAACCGGCTTTAAAAATTTTTGACGGCAGACAAAATCCTCCATAAAACGATTTACATCCCACATATTTTTTGCTATACTGTTATGGTCAACAAGCTTCGAACACCTCAAAAACATTTCCGGCTTTACCGGCGATTTCAAACATTTTTCCGAATCGGAGGGCAGGCGCTATGAGTGTCGTGATTTCCGTTACCAACCAAAAAGGCGGCGTGGGGAAGACCGTCACTGTTTCCACCTTGGCCTCCGCACTGACCAGCCGGGGATTCCGCGTCCTGGCTGTGGATCTGGATCCCCAGCGGAACCTGGATATGGTGGCCGGCAGGGGAATGGCAATCCCGGTAGAGGATACCGCCACAAAAAGTGTGCTGGACGTGCTGAAAGGCGACTGTTCCATGGCGGACGCCATAGTACAAAGCAACTTGGGAGACCTGGTCCGGGCCTCCAGCCGCCTTTCCCAGTGGACCGGGCGGCACCTCATCACCCGGGATGAATACGCCTCCATGCCCCAGGGGGAGATTCTGGCCCTCATGGATCAGCGGTACAAAAACGGCTGGGGGGAAGGGGATCACAAAGTGCTGCGAGGGGAACTGGCTTCCGTCCGGAACAACTACGATTACATATTGATGGATACCAACCCATCCCTGACCCTTCTGACCATCAACAGCCTTTTTGCCGCCGATTATGTCCTGATCCCCGCCTTTGCCGAGGCCGCTTCCCGGGACGCCATCCGGGAACTGTGGGATACCATCCGGGGCCTGAAGGCCTTTAACCCGGAAATGCGGCTGCAAATCGCCGGGATTTTGATCACAAAATTTGCCTCCCGGAACCTCACTGCCCGGAAATATGCCGAAGGCTATGAGAAAATGGCAAAAAGTATGGGGACAATCCTGTTTCAGCAGAAAATCCGTCAGAGCATTTCCGTGGCGGAGTACTCCACCAGCCAGGAGGATCTTCTCCGATACGATCCCACCGGCAAATCCTCTCTGGATTATCTGGCCTTTGTAGATGAATTTATCCGGCGCATTGACACGTTGGAAGGGAGGGCCTGACCATGGCCAAAAAAAAGTTTACAGACGACGATTTTGATTTCGAACAGGGCATGGGCGGGTTCAACGCCGCCGCTTCGGCGGACAAGCTGCCTGTGGATATCAAAGGGGGGAAGGAGCCCCTGGCAGATTATATGAGCCTGCCGGTGGAGATGATCGATCCCTTTTCCAAGAAGGACGGCAGCGATTTCAGCCGCCCCACCGGCCAGTTTTATGAACGGTTGGTGGATTCCGTTAAAGAGGCGGGCATCCTGGAGGCAGTGACGGTTCGGGGCAAGCCCGACGGCCGCTATGAACTGCTGGCAGGGGAAAGCCGCTGGACTGCCGCCAAGGATGCGGGCCTGCAAAAAATCCCCGCCCATATTGTCCAGGCGGACGACACCAAAGCCCGCAAAATTTACGCCTGGACGAACCTCCTGCGGCGGGATCTGTCCATGCGGGACCGGATCAACGGCTGGTGGCACTATCACCAGGCCGCCAAGGCGGCGGGCCAGCTGAACGCCCTCCGGGAAGACGCGGAGGACGAGTCCTTGAACGAAATGGCGGGCCCTGGGGAGCGGGTATCCTTCCGGCAGATTATGCGGTATGTGCGGATGCACGATTTGATCCCCGCCTGGCAAGATCTCCTGGAGCCCAATCCGGATACCGGCAAACCGGCGGTAATCCTCCGGGTAGGGGAGCGGATTGCGGGACTGCCCGGCCCCCACCAGGAGGAACTTTTGCCCTATGCCCGGAATATCGGGGAGGCAGAGGCTAAGAAGCTGCTGGAACTCAGCAAAGGGACACTGCGGGACGAATACGGCGCCCCTTATGGTTGGACGCAGGAAAACGTACAACGGATCATCAAACGGGAGAGCCTGTCCGGCGATGATACGCCGATCCTGGTGGAACGGGCGGTCATCCCGCCGCGGCTGAACCGGATGCGGCTCCATATCATGGCCGTCGCCCATAAATCCCTTCGGACGGAGGATTACGACCGGGCGCCGGAGATCATCCAGGCGGCGCTGGAACTGTATTACAGCCAGCACCCGGCAGGGAGGCAGTTCTGACCCTTGCCGGAGCCTTGGATAGAATGTAAAGGCAATAAGACGCACGCGGAAACTTTCCGCGTGCGTCTTATTACGTAAATGGGACATTTCGACTATGCCGGCCCAGGAAAGCCGCCCTAAAGGTTTGCGGTATCTCTCCTGCCTGCCTGTCCGTGCGATAAACAGAGATACACCGCCAGCGGCAAAAGGCGGCCGAAAGCTTTATCAATCGAAGTGCCGCGGCCCTGCGCCGCCTTCTGCCGCAGAAACGATTAGCAGGCCTGCTTTTTCAAAATATGCTCCTCCGCCTCCTCGTGCTGCTTCAGCAGACGCCACAGCGTCACCCTGCTGATACCAAGCTTGTCCGCCGCCAGGGTTTTATTCCCTTGGCAATCCGCCAATACCGTAATGGCTTCTGCATAAAGATTGGCGGAGGCCTTTGTTTTCTTTTTCTGCCTAAGGCGCGGAGGTATTTGCAGGGCGGGACGCTGGTTTTTCAACAGGTGCGCCAGCAAATTGGAAACAGGCGTTCCCGGCTGGTAGAGGACGGCCAGACGCTCACAGAAATTACGCAGTTCCCGGATATTCCCATACCAAGGCTGTGACTGCAAAAGCCCATAGTCCTCGCGGCTGAGTTCAAGGCCTGCGCGGAAGCCCTCCCGCCTGCGGAATTGCTGGATAAAGGCGTCTACCAGAAAGGGGATATCCTCTGATCGTTCCCGCAGCGGCGGGAGATTGATCTGTAAAACATAAAGCTGGTAATAGAGATCCAAGCGGAATTTCCCGGCTTGAATCAATTCCTCCAGATTCCGGTTAGTGGCCGCGATGATAAGGATATTGACAGGGATCACCTTACTGCCGCCCAGGCGCATAATTTCCCGCTCCTGAAGGACACGAAGCAGCCTGCCCTGCAAGCCCAAAGGTATTTCCGAAATTTCATCCAAAAAAATCGTCCCGTTGTGGGCAATCTCGAAAGGCCGGCCTTGCCGCCTTTGGACGCGCCTGTAAAAGCCCCCTATGCGTAGCCGAACAACTCGCTCTCCAGCAGATTTTCCAGCAGCGCGGCGCAGTTCACCGCCACACAATTATACTTAGCGCGGGCGCTTTCATTGTGTACGCTCTGGCCCATCAACTCTTTCCCAGTACCGGATTCCCCAACAATCATCATATTGGCGTCCGTTTTTGTATAGGCCTTCGCCTCCTGGATACAGGACAGCATACAAGGGCTTGCCGTCACAAGGTCCGAAAAGCGGTATTTGGACACATGCCCTTTATGGTAAAGCTTCCTACGGAGTCTGTCCTCGGTCGCTTGAATTTGGGACGCGTTTAAAATGGTCAAAACGCTGCCGATCCGGCTGCTGTGCATAAAAAGGTTGACTTTTTTGACGGAAAGATGCGTGTTCTTGTATTCAATGATTTCGTCAATATATTCCTCGGACACAGAAATAATCCGGTTCAAATGGGGAGAGAGAAATGCCTCTGAAAATTTCTTTCCCAGATACAGTTCTCTGGACGAAAGCTGTAAAATCCGGATAGCGGAGGCATTGATGAAAAAAAATACAATTATTCCGATCAATGGCCGCCAGCCCTTCATAGGCATTATCCAGAAGCGTTTGCAGCGCCAGCGCTTTTTCCCTGGCTTCCAAGTGATTTTCGCCAGCTGCTTCGCTTCGGAGATGGCGTTCCAAAAGGCGTCCCGGCCGGAGGCAATCAGCAGGGAGACTAAACCGTTTTCTTCCGCCAGCCGCCAGCCGGCATCCGGTCATGCCGCCGATAACCACTTTTTTCCCGTCCGCAAGGGCTTTCCCGACATTTTGTAAAATCTCCTGCCGGGTATTTGCCTGAAGGAAATAAGGGGTCACGTCAACCTCTAATTGCCGGGCAAGTTTCTCAATCCCAAGGATCATATTTTGGAACCGAGAATGGCGGCAGGCGCTGTTCCGAATTCCCTCCGGAGTTTCAGCAGGATATCCACAATATCGCTGCCGTTGATAATCAACTCAACAAGAGGGACGGAAGATCCGCTTTGGCAAAGATCCTGATAGGTTCCGCCGCGGGCAATCATTGCGTCGCAGTCAGTCGGCGTTTTCAGGGCATCCTCTGTAGTAGCAGCCACCAAAATTTCCAAGGAATATTCGGTCAAATCGTGAAAATGTGTCCGCATGTACAGCGTATGCTCTTCAAAAATCTGCCTCGCCAAATCCGCCATGCCAGAGTAGGGGATCACAATGGCAATTCTAATCATGGCATATCCTCTTTTCCCTCCGCTGTTTCAAATATCATATCAAAAGCAACATGAAACGTCAATATACCGGGATTTTTTACAATCGTTTCATTAGAAGCGTTTCTTATTTCAGTTATTCGCTAACGAAACGCCATCGCTGAAACGTCTTTTGCAAAAGCCAAACAAAACAGCAAAGGGTATAAGGAGAACATTTGTCAAGGGGGATTTCACCCAAAAGATGAAATCCCCCCGATAAACTGGAAGCTGTCTTATACATCTGTTAGAGTTACTGCTGCTTTCTGAATGTAATTACAAATCCCCCTTTAATCTGTACGGATGTCGCCATGTAATCGTATGTCACAAGTTCCCATCCATCAGCAGCCCTTTCGTTGATTAACTGGTCTAATACTGCTATATCGTTTGCGTCTGCTTTGTCGGAAAACCACTTGGTTCCGACCATCAAAATTTCTGTTTTGTAAGTGTACATGATTTATTTCCTCCTATTATTAATCATAGTTTCAAAATACAGATTCCGATTTTTCGAATTGGCACTAGCCTAGTATACCATCAGTGTAAGCACTTTTCAATCCTCTTTTATAGAAGCGGAGTAGTAGCAAGCAATGCCCAGGTATATACCCGGCGCAGCTTGTTGGTGGCCGATGGTCCCCAAGCCCCTAGTGCATCGGCGAAGTTCTGCCCGATGCAAAAGCCGCCGTTGGCGTCTGCTGGTATATACTGGCAGGGAAGGACACCCCTTGGCGGAGCTGCCCCCAGAGGGCGCACGGCTGCCGTCAGGCAGTACCACCATCGCGCCCTGCCAGTTGGTGGTTCAGTGCGCTCTTAGCATAGGGCCTATAAAAACGGAGCGCCCAGGTCATCCCTGGACGCTCCCGCTTCGGTTCCTTCCTGCTGGTCGATCACCATCTTTCTGGTCTGTGCCATTTTGCCACAAATGAACCGTCAGCCAATGTGTATTTGGATGGTAAAACCACCCTTTACACAATACATCTCAAAATAACATATGGATTCCCCGCCCCAACCCCTGTCCTAAATGTGCAAAATCTGCGATCGCCTTTGTGGAGATTGGCAAAAATTGTGGCAGCACCGTCGGATTGCCAATAATGGCACATTTCTTGCTTATAAATTAGGCACAAGCTGCCAAGAAAATCAGGAGGTGCATGTTCATTGGAGAGAATGGTGTTGATTCCCTCGGATATCTCGCAGCTGGGGAAAGACTATTTAAGGGACAAGGGCTATACCATCAAACGGGGACGCGGGACAGATAAAAAAACCATCATGGAGGATATCGCAGGCTGTGATGCTTTGCTGGCGAGGAATGAGTATATCACCCGCAGCGTAATGGAGGCAGGCAGCCGCCTGAAAGTAATCAGCAAACACGGCGCCGGCTTGGAGAAAATTGATCTGGAAGCAGCAAAGGAACTCAATATCTGGGTGACAAACGGCCCTCTTTCCAATACAGCGGCAGTGGCGGAACATACTATGCTGCTGATCCTTGCCTGCGCCAAACGTCTGGTGCTTTTTGACGCCGCCGTCCGTTCGGGGGATTATGATATCCGAAACCGGGTAAAGGGGATGGATTTGGAGAGGAAGACCCTGGGCCTGTTCGGCTTGGGGAAAATCGGCAGCCTAGTGGCAAAAAAAGCAGCCCTGGGCTTCGGTATGCAGGTGATTGGCTACGATCCGTTCCTGCCGCCGGAACGCTGGAATCCCGATATCCGCCGCTGCGCCGCAATGGAGGAGGTCTTCCAGGAGGGCGACGTCATTTCCCTGCACATGCCGTCCACCCCAGAAACCCGCGGCTCGGTAAACAAACGGATGTTAGGCCTCATGAAGCCGGCGGCATACGTCAACGCCGCCCGGGGGGATCTGATTGATGAACCGGATCCGTTGGAGGCACTGCAAACCAACCGGATTGCAGGCGCGGGGCTGGATGTCTTCGCCCAGGAACCGCCTGAACCGGGCAATCCGATTTTCCAGTTATCTAATGTAGTTGCGACACCTCACAGCGCGGCACTGACCGCGGAAACAACGGATCGCATGGGGCTGCACGCGGCAATCGGGATCGACGAGGTCCTCTCCGGTATCCGGCCCTCATGGCCCGTCGTTATCCCGTCGGGCCGCCGCCCCTGCGATACAGATGATTGATACGGCCGGCAAAGTTAAAGTAACCAGGCGCTTCCAGCCCACGCGCCTGCGGCGCGCCGGCCGGGGAAGGGCACAGGCGCCGGCTGTAAGAAAGGGTGGATCATGAAACACAAAAAATGAGAACTCTGGATCGGCATTGTCTTCCTGCTGTTGGGGGCCGCGTATTTTATCGGCTCCTTCACGATTTCCAGCTACGGCGGATATGGCACGCAAACGGTGGATTTCCAAGTTCATGCCCCAGGTCCTGGGGATTTGTATGATGCTTCTCAGCATCATACAAATTGCGGGAGCCCTAAGGCGTAAAGCCACGCAAGTATCCCCAGGGCCTTTGGCAGGCCAGGCGGAAAACGCCGTCACTGCCGCAAATCCGGAGGACGCGAAGGAACATTTTGACGAAGAAGGCTATATAAAAGGCGCAAATATGCGCTCTGTCTTCATCATTGCGGCAATGCTGGCTTTTTACGTGGCGGCGTTCAAAGCGCTGGGATTCATCCTCTCCAGCGTCCTGTTCCTGCTGGGAAGCATTACCTTCCTGACCCCGAAGGAAAAAAGGAACTGGTTCTGGATTTCCGGATTGTCCGCGGGAATTCCCATTGCGGTTTACTTCCTGTTCGTCTCCGGCTTCAAGCTGAATCTTCCGCCTGGCATTTTAGATTTTTAAGGGGGGATTTTCATGCTGCAACTGTTTTTTGGCGGACTGGCCGCCGCAAACGGCATCACCCTTCTGTGCGCGCTGTACATCGGCGCGGTGTCCGGCGGGTTAATCTCCGCAATCCTGCTGAACATGCCCGGAGACGCCGCCACCGCCATGCTGCTGGGCAGTTTCATGGTACACGGCCTTCAGCCGGGCCCGCTGCTGTCTACCACCCACGCCGATCTGGTCTATACGATTTTCGGCGCTATGTTTATCCCGGCGGTGGTGATGCTGATCGTCCAAATGGTTGGCCTGCGGCTGTTTGCCAATGTACTGAAGGTGCCGAAAAATTATCTCCTGCCGGTTCTGGTGGTGCTCTGCCTGGTGGGTGCATACAGCTTGAACAACCGCACCTTCGACGTATGGCGCGTCCTGATTTTCGGCGCCGCCGGGTATATCCTGGTGAAGCTGGAAATGCCGCTCCCGCCGCTGATCCTCGGGTTTGTCCTGGGCGAGAACACCGAACTGTACCTGCGCCGGGGCCTGATGTACACCCACGGATCTTTTCCGGCCTTTTTCAAAAGCCCTGTGGCCGCAATTTTCCTGACGGCGTCCATGATTTCCATCGTATTGATGGTGTAGAGGAATACGAAATCCCGGAAGGCAAAAAACAAGGAGGAAGAAAAATGAAAAAGCTGTTTACCCCGATCCCGGCCGCGCTGATGCTGTCCGCCCTTTTGGCCGGCTGCGGCGGCAAAACGGAAACTCCCACATCCACGACACCGGAAGGACCGCCCAAACAGCAGGCCGAGGAATTGAAAGGGCCGGAAAAGACAGTGGAATTTGTGGTGTTTATGGGGGCCGGCGGCGATACGGACTTCAACGCCCGCGCCTATACCCAATACCTGCCGGATATTCTGGGCAAAGACGTGATTGTTACCAACATTGCCGGCAGCGGCGGCGCCCTTGGCTCCGAGGAGGCCAAGAACGCCGATCCCGACGGCTACCGGTTCCTGTTCGGCCACACCTGCTTCACGCTGAACCAGGTAACCGGCATCACGGATTACGGCGTCGATGCCTTTGAGGTGGTCTGCTGCGCCGGTGTTTCTGCCGGCGAGGTCTTTGTCGGCACGGTGCAGGATTACGTCGTCACCGGCGAATTTAAGTATCTCGCAACAACCGCCACCGAACGCCTTCCCTTTTTGCCGGACGTCCCCACCTGCGTGGAACAGGGGATGGACGCCCTGGTCTATGACCTGACCTATTATGTGCTGGCGCCGAAGGAGACTCCCGGCGAGATCTGCGATAAGCTTTGCAGCGCAATGAAGCAGATTTCCGAAATGCCCGAATACGCACAGTACATCAAGGACGGCTACAACCAGACGGTCCACTTCCTGGAGCGGGAGGAGGCGGAATCGTTTATCCAGGCGGAGTATGAAAAAATGTCGGTTTATTCCGACTACTTTCAGTAACCGCCGGTAACAGCAAAGCCCGGCAACGCGGGGGACGCCGCGATTGGCCGCGCCCCGCCTTTTGCGGCCGGGCCGCAGACGGCAGAGGAAAACGGTTCGCGGCAAAATGAAGGAAAATTTGGGAGGCAGCTATGTATAACGCATGTAAAATAACCGATAAAGTCGCCGCCGGCAAACTGGCGCTGGGTTCCCACGTGGGATTTGACAGCCCCTTTTTTACAGAGATGATTGCCGGATGCGGTTTCGATTTTATCTGGATTGACGGGGAACACTGCGCCATTGACCGCAAGGATATTCAAACGCATCTGCTGGCATGCCGGGCGGCGGGAGCCGCCGGTATTGTCCGGGTTCCCTGGAATGATCCGGTGATGATCAAAGCAATCCTGGATATAGGGACAGACGGTATTGTGGTTCCCATGATCTGTTCCCTGAAAGAGGCGGAGCAGGCCGCCGCCGCAACGCACTATCCTCCCCGGGGCATCCGCGGGATGGGGACCCGCCGCGCCATCAACTATGGGCTGTGGGATAAAACGGATTATGTCGCCAATATGGACCGGTATGTTTTGACAATCCTGCAAATCGAACAATTGATGTGGTTGACGATTTGCCTGAGATCGCAAAACTGCCGGGGATCAGCGGATTTGTGGTAGGCCCTAACGATTTCTGCATGAGTATGAATACGCCGGAACGTACATATTCGGTCAGCATCCTCGAGGTGCAGGAGCAGTTTGATAAAATCGGTGCGGCACTGTCAGGCAGCAGCAAGCTGTTCGGCGTATCCGGCGTATACAGCGAAAGGTTTGTCAGCGATTGGGTGGCCCGGGGCGGCAACTATATGGCGATGAATTTTGACTTCCACTATATTTCCAACGGCGCAAAAAACGTTATCGGCAGTACCCGCAATATGCTGGACGCTATGGGAAGGGCCTATTGATATGGCGGCGGTACGGTTATCCCCGGAGGAAGTGGAGCCCTGGCCCTGTTTGATACGCCCACTATCTGCAACGCCATAGAAAGCTTCGGTGTCCGGCACCGCACAGAGGGCTTTACCTGTCCGGATCTGCGTCTCCGGACGGCCCCAGGCAGCCGGCTGTCCCGGCCCATCAGGCGGTCCTGGAGTCATATTACCGCCAGTACGAGGGAGGGAACCTGCCGGCAGTGGCAGTCATCCAGGATTTGGACAGCCTCCCGGTAGGCTCCTTTTGGGGGGACGTGCAGGCAGCCGTACATCAGGCGCTGGGCTGTATTGAGGTGATCACCAACGGCGGCGTCCGCGATATCCCCGCAGTACAGAAGGCCGGTTTCTACATGTTTTCCCAGGAAATTTTGATTTCCCACGCTTATGTCCATATGGCGGAGGCAGGGACGGCGGTACAGGTATGCGGGATGGCGGTAAATCCCGGCGATCTGCTGCACGCGGATCAGCATGGGGCGATTGTCATCCCCGCCGGGATTGCCGGGAGGCTGACGCAGGCATGCAGGCAGGTGACAGACGCGGAAACCCTGCTGGAAAATCTGCTGGCAAGCGATCTGCGCGGCATCCGCTCCCATGGTGTCACCCGCCTGGGCGGCTACATGGACCGGATTGAACGGGGCGTCACGTCTCCCACCGCGCAGCCTTCCATTACCACGGATCACGGCCCTGTTTTCTCCGTGGACGGAAACAGCGGCATGGGATCCACCATCGGAATGGCTGTCATGGCGGAATGTATCCGCCGGGCCCGGCAGTCCGGCGGGCAGTTGCCGCAGTCAACCACGCCTCCCACTACGGCTTTGGCGGGTTTTACGCAATGATGGCCGCCAAAGAGGATATGATCGGCTTCAATATCTGCAATTCGCCGGCGCCGGTGGCGCCTTTTGGCGGCGCGGAGGCCATGCTGGGGACAAACCCCCTCTCTATCGCGATTCCCTCCGGGAAGTACCCCGATTTGGTGTTGGACATGGCGGCCAGCACCGTGGCTAAGGGGAAAATTGCCCATGCCATAAAGGAGGGGAAGCAGATCCCGCCCACATGGGCCCTGGATCGGGAGGGGAACCCAACCACGGATCCGGCGGCAGCAAACGCCGGTACGCTGACGCCGCTGGGCGGCGCAAAGGGTTACGCGCTGGCGCTGATCATCGACGTGATCTGCTCCTGCGCAGCCGGGGGGAATGACAGCCGGAAAATCCCCAGGATGTTTGAAAACCCCACGGAACCATCCGGCGTTGGGTATTTTATGGGGGCAATAGATATCAGCAAATTCTGCGATATTGCCCTATTCAAAGCCCGCACAGACACCATGTATGATGAACTGAAAAATGGGCGGACCGCCCCTGGTTTCCAGGAGATCATGCTCCCCGGGGAGATTGAATACCGCCTGATGCGGGAAAACGAAAAGCGCGGGATCGAAATCAGCGGCGCGGTCCTGGAGGAATTCCGGGTATTGGCAGAAAAATATCAGGTTTCCTGCAGGATTTTGCAGCCCTGCTGAAAAACAGGCAGACCTGCCGGGACGGAGAACAGCGCAATGTATACAAGATTAAAAAGCCCATCCCAGTATATCCAGGGCCCGGGCGTTTCCCGTGGGCTTGGAAACCATCTGTCCGGCATGGGGAGCCGGATATTGATCCTGATGAGCGAGGGAGGATTCCGGCGCTTCTGGCCGGCTATAGAAACATCATGCGCCGGAACCTCTGCCGGCCTTCTTCCCGTCCTCTTTGGCGGGGAGTGTTCCTGGACAGAACTTCAACGTGTCGTTTCCTGCGGGAAGGAGGGGAATGCCTCCAGAACCTTTGGCATTGGGGGCGGAAAAGTCCTGGATACGGCAAAGGGCGCGGCGTTTCTGGCAAGGCTCCCGGTGGGGATTATGCCGACTTCAGCCGCCACGGATTCCCCTTGCAGTTCTCTCAGCGTTGTATATCACGAAGACGGGACCTTCGACCGCTACCTCTTTCTGGATCGCTGCCCGGATACGGTGCTTGTGGATACGCAGTGGATCTGCAAGGCCCCGCCCGCACTGCTGGCTGCGGGAATGGGGGACGCGATGGCCACCTGGTTTGAGGCCCACGCCTGCCGCGCCTCCGGCAAAAAAAATCAGGCTGGCGGGCTTCCGACCAAAGCAGCGTCCGCTTTGGCGCATCTCTGCTGGGATATCCTGCAAAGGGACGGGAAAACACGCTCCTGGACGCCAGGCAGGGACGCTGTACGCCCGCTTTTGAACATATTGTGGAGGCAAATACATACCTTTCCGGCGCGGAGTTTGAAAGCGGGGGGCTGGCGGCAGCCCATGCGATCCAGAAGGGGTTTACCTATATTCCGGAACTTCACCAGGCTTATCACGGCTATAAAGTTGCGTTTTGCACGCTTGTCCAACTGGCCCTGGAGCAGGCCGGAGGGGCAGAAATCCGCCGCGTGCTGGATTTTTGCGGGGAAGTGGGGCTTCCGGTATATTTCCGGGATTTCGGGTGGCAGGCTCCCCAGGAGGTTTTACTGCATTTAGCTGCGGAAAAGGCCTGCGCAGAAAATTCCAGTATTCACAACATGCCTTTTCCGGTTACGCCGCAGATGGTTTTTGAGGCGCTTTTGAAAGCCAATCAAGCCGGTACAGCGTACAGGAGGGAGACAGGAGGTGTGTAAAAGGAAGCAGATGCCCGGCGTGGGACAGCCGGTCATCTGCTTTTTGATTCCCTTGTTTTACCTCGAGGGATACTTTTGTTATCCCGCCAAAAGAGGATACTCCCGAAAAGAATACCATTTTGCTGACTGCATCCTTTCCGGGCTCCGCATCACTCACTTATTCTGCCGCAAAACAGAAGCAGCATTTTTTTCAAGGGGCCTTTTGATTATCCATCAAAACCGTTAGCTTTTTGCGCACAAATCATGCACACCTTCAGTCGGGTATGAAACTTTTTTCTTATTGACCAATATTTCGGTACGTTTTTCAACATGTTGGTATTTACAGGAAATCCATCCCTCCTTATTCTTAATAGTAAGGAGGTGGTTGACTTGAGAATAAGAGATAGAATCGCAACCACAATGAAATGTATGATGGAAGAAAACCACATGACCGTAAAGGAACTTGCGGACACAATGTACATTTCCAAATCCTCGGTTCAGGAATACCTCAAGGGCCGCCGCAGTATGGGGATCGATACCCTGGAACTGCTGGCCCACAGGCTTAACGTCCCTGTAGAATACCTGGTGTCCGGGAAAACTTCCGCCCCACCGTCAAATTATTCAATTATGGAACTTCTCGCCAGTGAAGTGCAGGCTATGCATCCCCAGATCCAGCCGATGGCCTCAGATCTGATCAACGTATTCCAGAAAATGATGCAGTCCTCCGACTCCCTGTTTATTACCTATCCCAAAACAGCCTCCTCCAGGTCCACCCGCCATACCTTTGCCTACCGGTACTGCCTGTATGAAATGCGGGACACCTTCCGCAAAACATGCGCATACGGTATCCTGGTCAAGGAGCGGCAGGGGGAACACTGGATGACCATTGCCAACATCTCCCCGCTTTCCCACGACAAACGCAAAGTTGAGCACCTGGCAAATCTCTGCACAGAACAGAAACTGGATCCTATCCATCTTCCGGATGTGGTGGCCGATTTCCTCCGGGACAGCACGGGGACTGTCTGACAGAAAAATGCGGTGCGGCAAACGCCACACCGTATCCCCTATCTTATCCGGCAGGGAACCCCTTAATCCTCCGCTATCCGGGCCCGGAGCCCCGGCGTCAGAAGCAGTTCCCGGTAAATCTCAAAATCGTATTCCTGATAGACATTAAACACCACCTGCCGCAGGAGGCCGGGGGAGCGCAGGAACTCCAGCACTGCGGACACGGCAATCTCCCCGGCCTCCACATGGGGGAACCGTTTATGCCCGGTGGAGAGGCAGGGGAAGGCCACGCTGGAAAGGCCGTAAGACGCCGCCAACTCCAGGCAGGCGCGGTAGCACCGGGCCAAGTCCTCCCGCTCCTCCTCCGAGGGCACACCACCCCGGACGGCAGGGGCCACCGTGTGGATCACATACCGGCAGGGGAGGTTATAGGCCTCCGTGATAACCGCCTCCCCTGGGGGCACCTGGCCGCCATGCCGCTCTACCGCGTCCCTGCATGCAAGCCGCAGCCCTACCCCCGCGCCGGTCTGGAGGGCCGTATCCACAGAGAGGGCCCGCAGGCTCCGGCAGCCTGTGAGATCCCCGTTGGAGGAATTGACCACGGCGCCGCAGGGAAAGGAAGCAATATCCCCCCGCCGGAGGCAGATCATAGGCCCCTGGGAGACCGGCTCCAACGCCGGGGTGCCAATCTCCGCAAAACGGTTTTGGAGGTATGCGTCCTGCACCCGCAGGAACTCTTCCCCGGGATCCCCCGCCGGGCGCACCGCCAGCAGGTCATGCAAAAGCCGCTCCTGCCCGGTTTGGTCATTGGGGATCCGAAAGCCGCTGTAGCGGGGCTCCTCCCGGATAAGGAAGTCAAGCAGCCAACGGCAGCGCTGGGACTGATCCTGAATGGGGAAATTGTGCTCTGTCACGCGGTTCCTCCGCATAAAACTACCTCCAGGAAATCGTCTTTCTTCCGCCCCTTGGCCAAAGAGGGAGGGGAAAGGCGGTTTTTAAGAAGATCATACACGGTCACACCTTCTCCGTCAAGGGCGGGAGAGGGTTTTTTTCTTTTATATTGGCCGATTTAGCCGATTTATTATACGATTCTTCAGGCAGACGGCTCCGGAGACGACATCGGAATCCCGGCCTGTGGAGAGGGGTCCGGACAGGCTGCGAGGCGTACCCCATCCCCCCAGAGGGAGGCCGCCGCGCCCCTGCCAGCCCGCAGGGCGGGGCCGGCAAACCCGCAGGCTTCCTGCCGTACCCGGGGGCAAGGGGACTGCATCCGCTCTGTCCCCCCTGCCTGCCGCCCGGAAAATTCCCAAAAAAAATTTCCCCCTCCGCTGCATACCGGCGTGCAACTTTGCCCAAACAGAGCCCCCTATATAAAGGGGCTTTTTCCGAAGGGACAGGGGAGAGGGCCCCTCCGGCGGCTCGGCAGCCATCCCGAAAGGCCTAAGGCCTGCCCAAATTGCCGTAATGGTAAAACGCTTTACAGGATTACCGGAAAATTTTTCTGCCAGACGGACCTGGGCCGGATATACTGTAAAGTTGTTTTACTTTCCATATTGTGCGTTTCTCCACGGCAACGCTCCCGCAAAATTTTTACGATTTTCCTCCATTTTTCCCCCGTTTTTTCGCTATATTTTCACGTTGTTTTTACCGTTCCTGCTGACTTTTCAAAAAATTGCGGGAAATTTCCGCTGAATTTCTGCTGAAAATTTGGAAAATCCCTTGACAGGGGATGTGGTATGCAGGTACAATGGTGTATCTGTAAGTTGTTGGGGAGGGCCTTGTCTTATGGCTGATTATTTGTTGTATCACACCACCCGCACATCCCTGGGGAGGGATATTGTCTCTTTGGTGGATCGGTATACCGCAAAGGAAATCCAGGAGGAGGAATTGGTGGAATGGCTCACCGCATGGCAGGCCAACTGCCCAAACCTTATGTTCGAGGAGGGAAAACGGGACCAGATTTCCCCAAAACTCCTCCGCCATATCGGAAAGAAACGGGCCATGCTCATTACCACCGCTTTGCGGAACGCGTAACCCCTTTTTCGTCAGGAAAAGGGGCGTAAAAAGAACTTTCCGTTGGCTCCGGAAGCCGGAGGGTATCCGGGCCGGGGCGGCGGCAAAGCAAACAGGAAGGGGGGAGATACCGGTGGCAGATGTCATCCATGTGGATTGGGCCGACGTACTGCGCCACGAAGGCATTTTGGCCAAGGGCTACGGCGTACTGCCGAAATATGTTATGCTGGATCGGGATCTCTCCCTGACTGCAAAGACTATCTACGCCTTTTTGTGCAGCCTCGCCGGAAACGGGGAGACCACATACCCGTCTGTGGAAACCATCAAATCCTATCTGGGCATCGGTGAAAGCGCCTACTCCGCCCGCCTGAAGGAACTGCTGGACGCCGGTTATATCCTCCGGGAGAAACGGCGGGAGGCAAACGCCCGGTTCGCCCACAACCTCTATACCATCGCCCGCCAGCCCAAGCGGTTCCGGCAGGAGGAGGGATCCTCCATTAGCGGCATCCTTTCCGCCGGGTACGGCATGATCCCCCGGGCAGTGATGTTCGACCCACGCCTGGACTGCAAGGCCAAAGGCCTCTACGCCTATCTGGCCGCCTTCACCGGCGCCGGACGCTCCGCTTTCCCGGAACGGGACCGGATCCTCCGGGATCTGGATATTGCCAACAATACATATTACAAGTACCTCCGCCAGCTTCAGGCCCTCAACTATATCACCGTGGCCCAGAGCCAGCAGGGCCGGTTTGGCGGAAATACGTTTATCCTGAACGACAACCCCGCACCGGAACTGGCCCAAGGGAAGAACGTCTCCAAAATCCCCAAGCGGTTCCGGCAGGGGGGAGCGGATGCTCCGTGTATCAAAAATCCGGGTACGGAAGAACCGTGTATGGAGAAACCGTGTCCGGCAAAACCGTTGACGGGGAATCCGTGTACGGAAGATCCGGATACGGAAAAACCGTGTATGGAAAATCCGGGTATAAATAATAACAGCGTTCCTAGTAACACACGAAAAAATATCACATTTTCTAGTAATCAATCCTATCTATCCGGCCCTATTGCCAGATCCGTATTCCTCCGGGAGAAGATAGATGAGATAGATAGTTTAAAACGAGAAGAATTACAAGAATTTTTGTCCCAATGGTTCCAGGTGGCCCCTGCGTTCTATGACAGGCTGACAGATCCCGGAGAAATTGCCGGGGATCAAGCGCTGGTTTCCTTCATGGCAGATTTCATCCTGGAGCGGAAACCCTTTACCGGCGGGGGCCTCCGGGTCGGCAGGGAAGAGATGCTGGGCCGGCTGCTGTCCCTGACGAGGGAGGATATTGCCGCTGTCCGGCAGCGGATAGAGGACGCCGCCCTGATATCTCCCATCCGGAACCCTAAGGCCTACGGCCTCCTGGCCCTGTACAACCAAGCGGCAGCCGGGGGATTGGGACAAGCTGACAACGCGTAAAACCGCCCTTTACGGCCTTAAGAGCCGGAAGGGCGGTATTTTTCCCGGACAGGTTCCCCATTTGCAAAACGGGGAACCTGTCCGGGAGGGAACTGCTTGCCTAAATTTCCCCAATTGGCAATCAGGAAAGACGGAACCGGGAGATTTAATATTCAGTTGGCGATTGGGAAAATTTTGATTGACTTCCCGCCGCAGATGTTGTAAAATGGGGAAGGAAACGGGGGTAAGCCCGGGAGGAGGCATCAATGGCAGGGAGAGCACCACAAGAGCGGTCGGAAATCAGGGACGTTTTGGAGCATTTGATTGAGCGGTCCGGGAAAAATCTGAATGAGATTGCCAATGGGTGCGGCCTGCCGTACCAGACCTTATATAATATCCGGACCCGGAACTCCCAGCGGACCTCGCTGCCGACACTGAAGATTCTGGCGGACTATTTTGACGAAGATTTGACTATCTTCTTAGGGCTGGAGGGCTACCGGAAGCCGCTGCAGCTGTCCGGCAGGGAGAGGGAACTGCTGGAGAATTACCGCCGCCTCTCCGACGCCGCCCAGACCCGGGCGGATGAGACAATAGGGGATATGGCGGCAAATCCCAAGAACCGCCGCTGAGAATCGGCGCGGGACATCCTGGGGCACAACGGGTGAGAAGGGGATACGCCTGACAGGGATGACGCCGGATTTGCGGCAGGGAGTCTTTCAGGCAGGCGTCCTGTTCCGGAGTTGGTTTTCCCGGAAGGGAACGCCCTTTACAGGGGTTTTGCGCTGCATCGATGCCGGGGCCTCAAGCCTCTGTTGGCCGCTCCGGGAGGCGATTTAGAGGCGGTTAAACTCGTATTAGTGTTCGGAGTAGGGGCGTATGTACGCGAGCAGAGGACAAAAAGCAAGAAATATGTCACCGTGTCACAGTTCAGGAGCTGCATATGGCGAAAAACTGTAAATTTTGTCATTTTTGCATAAAATTTGCGTGAATATTTTGCTGCACTGCGCCAAGAATTTTGTTGTAATTCCCTAAAAATTGTGTATAATAATAGGTGTTCTTGTGCAGGCGTATAATTTTTTTAGGACAGTCTTTTGGACAAGCATTCCCGCATAGAATAAAAGGGTAGCGGTATTTACAAAAAAGTTTTAAAATTTTGGTGAATTTGCTTGCATTTTGATGCGGCGTGTAATACAATTGTTCCATTCTTTTTTGCCGCAGCCTGGCTCCCGCTGATGGAGGCAGGAGGTTTGCGGTTTTCGGCGGACGCGTGCAGCGTCCCGCTTTTGTGACGGATTGAGGCTAATGCCTTGGTTTTGCCGGCCGGTGGGGCCGGCGCTGTGCGGACAAGGAAAGGGGATACCTTTTTGGGGAAGTCATTGTTGAATAACATAGAGGGCAGAGACAGCGCCCGGCTTCTGGAAGAGGGAGTATCCTGGTATTTGAACGCTGTCAGGAACGGCGGCTACGATTATGTTGTGGCCATGACCCGCCGCTGCCCCAACTGGATGGAGGCGTTTTTGCTGCAAGCGCCGGAATTCCGGGGACAATTTGTGAATATGATCACAGAGAACGCCTTGCTGATGGAATCGGAGAAGCTGGCGGACTACTATGCCGAAACGGGCAGATTCATGAAGATCGCCTTGCTGGACGATGTACTGGTCCACGGGCGCAGCCTGAACGAATTCCTCCTCTTCTGGCTGGAACTGGTGGCGGAGTGCCTCCGTCGGAAAGAGGCTGCCTTCGATTATGAGGCTTTATGGCGGGAATTCTGCGGGAACCTTACGATTTACGTCTATTTCGTAAACGATGCGCCGGTACTGCTGAAGCAGGAGTACCAGCGGGGGATGCATTTCCAATATATTGGACGGGAGAGCGAGTGGAGAAAGTTCTCCTGGGATATTTCAGAGTATATTTGGAAATCTGAAATCGCCAACACCTCTTATGTGATTTCCGCCAGCATCCCGAAGGGGGGGACCTCGCGGCTGCAGGAAATCCTGAACGGCTGGGATACAGTGGGGGAGGATGTGATCCCTTACCGCGGCACCCAGCAGCGGCTCTATATCTATCGGGATCTATCTGCCTATGGGGTGTATGCCACGGTTCGTAGCTATGTCTGCGGCGATCGCCGGTTCTATACGCCCTATGTTTTCAGCGGCGATTTGAGCCAGGAGCAGGCGGCAGCCCTGACCGGTTATTTGAAAGGTGTTTTGGAGCGGGGCAGCAGCGCCGGCTGGGAGGGGGCGTTTGCCCTTTTGGAGCGGGCTGCGGAGTTCTCCCGCAGGCGGAATGTCTATTTCCAGCTGCTGAATCTGCTGCTGGGGCAGATGACTCTTGCCCGGTTTGTGGCTGACGGCGGCGCATCCATGGCGGATTTTGACTTGGATACTGGCAAAATTGCTTATAATTTTGGAATTTCTCAGGAGATCAAACCGATTTTAGACGCACTTTGCACCGTCCAATGGCCGGAGGAGGCGCTGATGGGCCTGCCCCAGGCGCTGGGCCTTGCCCCGGTGGAGGCGGATGCGTCCCGGAAGCAGGTGCCTGCCGTCCTCGTGCGCAGTACCGTGGAGGAGATGATCTACCGGCAGGCTGTCCGCCATGAGACATATGCCAAGCAGCTGGAACAGGCGTTTGCTGCCGGGCAGGAAGAGGAGATCAAACGGACAGGGGAAATCCGGTTTGCGGGATTCCTGACTCAGATATTGAATGCCTTGGGCGTTTCGGCAGGGAATGATGAGACTGTCCGGCTGATCATTGCCGTCCTGACCCAGATGATGGACAGGGGCGACGTTTCCCTGAAGGCCCGGGCGGAGGAACAGAAGGACGGGCAGTTCTGCTGCTATTCATCCATCCGCAACACGGAAATGTCTTTGGCGATTATGCCCAGGAAGGTTTCCGGTCATTTCCGGGAGTTTTTCCGCTTGGCCCAGTTTTTCTGGAGGGACAATGATTTCCCCCAGCGGGCAGAGGCGTATTTTACCATGCTGTTCTCCATGGAATCCGGTGACTCCGGGAATTTGAGCCCGGAGGCCCAGGAGCAAATCAAGAGTGCGGTAACCTTTGCCAACATTATCTGCGAGAACCGGAAGATGGTCAGTTCCATGATGGACTGGCGGGAAGTGTTCCCATAATCGAAAAAACGAAATGCAGGAAAAAGAGGTTTTACCGATTTTTCCTGCGAAAATAAGGCTGAATCATCATTCAGCCTTATTTTTTCGATATTTGGCTGGAAAATAGTGAGAAAAAAGAGAGAAACTGTAAATTAAGAGAGGGACAGGCCGTATGAAAAAGATTACGTTCCATCTGGGTGCGGAAAAGCAGATCAAGATTTCCACTGCCGGGCACAGCGATTCCCTGTTTTACGAGGGCTACCGGCAGGCTCTGGCAGGCGTCATTGAGATCGTCCGGGCCAGCAGCGGCTACGTCCGGGACTGGGACGATCTGTCCCGGCGGGGGGACAAAGCCCTCCGGACGCCCTATTACAGCCAGACGGTGGAAAACGGCAGCTTCTGCGGCGGGGACAAGGATTTTTATAATTTCCCCAGCAACCTTTTGGTGTTCACGGGAGGGCGGGGCACCGGAAAAAGCAGCGCCATGCTGACGTTTGTGGACAGTTTGGGGAAGAAGGAATCCCAGCTGTTCTCCCGGGAGTTTGTGGAGGACATGGTGCGCTATGAACTGCCCGGCATGGTGGCGTCGGCGGAGGAGCAGGCTGTTTCCGCCGTGTACGATCTCCTGCGGGAGACCGTGTTCCTGCCCTTATCCCCCATCGACCCCACCACCCTGGAGGAGGACGGCCAGATCCTCATCAACATCCTGGCCCGGATGTTCCAGAAAGCCCAGGAGGCCTGGGACAGCCGCTTCCGGGACGGGGCGGACAGCCGTATGCGGGACGCCTGGGACGCCCGGATCCGGGATGCCTGGAACATCCAGGCCCATGAGGGCCAGCCGGATCTGAACCAGAAGGATCAGCTGATGCGCCAGTTTGCCGCCTGCTATGAGAGCGTGACGGCCCTCCGGAACAAGGATATCCGGCGGGAAGAATTTGACGGTCTGGATCTGCTGGAGCGGCTGGGGGACAGTTCCCGGCTGAAAAAGCAGCTGGCGGAACTGGTGGAACAACTTCTGCGGTTTTGCTGCCCGAAAGGTGGGAAAAACGCCTATTTAGTGCTGCAAATTGATGATACGGATATGAATATCCAGCACGCCTACAGCATCCTGGAGGATTTGCGGCGGTATCTGGTAATCCCCCGGCTGATCATTGTCATGGCCGCGGATCTCAACCACCTGACCCAGGTGGTGAAGGGCAGCTTCCTCCGCAGTTATGGGAAAGAACTGCCCAACATGGACGAGTACATCCGCGCCATCACCGCCCAGTATATCAGCAAGCTGATTCCGCTGTCCCGGCGGATCTGCCTGCCGGAAGTTGGGGTGTACTTAAAGGAGCATCCGGAGACGGAGATCCGGTATATGGCAGGGGAAGCCGAGGTGCTTCCTGATAAAAAGAAGGAGTTCCAGGACAGCCAGGAGCAGATTTTCCGGTTGATTTACCGGAAAACCGGCATGATTTTCCTCCTGCAGGAGAACCGGCTCCATTACATTATCCCCGACAATATGCGGCTTTTGAGTTATTTCCTGGCCATGCTGGTGCAGATGCCGGACGTAGCGGATCCGGACAGGAAAACAGCTGGGTTCTTTGCGCCGGATATCCGCACGACATCCCGCGAACTGGCTGAAAAGGTTGTAGAAAGGCACCTGTCTACCATTCAAAAACGGCTTCACAATATCCAACGTTTCCGGGATTATTTCTTCAGCATCTGGGCCAACAACAATTTGGCGGAGGACGACGCCCGGTTCCTGCGGGGGCTTTCCGAGGCGAACCTCTCCAACAAGACCCGGATGGTCTGCGCAAAAATGGATTGGACGGAGGACTCCTCTTATGCAGATATGATCCGTATCCTGCGGGATCGGGAAAGGGAGGCCATAGAGGAACAGGAGAGGAAGTTTATTTTCGGTATCCACATGTATTTTTCCCTGCTGGCCCACAGCATTGCCCTGGAGGAATTGATCTCCTATTATCATCAGCCGATTTCCGCACAAAACGGCTGTGTGTTCATGCGGCTGTACCCTGTTTTCGGTTCCCGGATTTTCTCCTATCTTACATCTTCGGATTTTTCCAACTTAGAGGATCTCTATTTTGAGGATACTCATGAAGAAAATGAAGAGGAATGGAAAAAGAGGACAGAAGAGAACGAGGCGGAAAAAATCGAGATTCGGACGGATATTCAGACAAATATTCATATTATGATGGAAGAGGAAAAACCGTTCCGTATCCGCTGGCGGATTCCGGAGATGGAAAGGACACAAAGATTCGGTTTCATGCCCACAAAGGACCGGAATCCTAAATTCCTCTATGCAATGCTCTGCCCATACCGCCAATCCGAAAATGAAAAGGAGATTTGGGGAGATTTCAGTACGCCGATTATCAATTCCCTATATCTCAGCCAGAGCCAATATACAACCCCTCTTGCGGAACGGGTGCTGGACTATAGCGCAGGCCGGAGTTCCATTGATTGGGTGCGCTGGCCCCGTGTGCAGGACTGTTCGCTGATGGTTGTGCTGAATTGGGATCTCCAGAATAAATTGGGTAAATATTTGTTTAAAAATGTTGAAATACCCAGGTATTATAAAGAAGGCCTGCCGCAGGAGGATTTGAAAAACAAGTCCAAAATTGAGTCGGAAGATCTTCTGGTATGCTTACAAGGTTTCTATCGTGGACTGGATGAGGAGAGCGCCCGATCGGAGACATCCCGGTTCCCAATAGCCTGCGTTGCCAATACGAATTTTTCTGATTGGATGTTTTCCTTGATTCGAGAGGACTATAAGGCATGGGAAAAACCAGGCAAGGAGCAGTATGAACGGCAGCAGATGGCTTGGATTCAAATGACCCGTGATTTTTACAACTGCCGGCCGGGGCCGGGATTGGATTGCTTGGATGAGGATATCGGGAAAGAATTTGTCGATGAGGATCCCGACGGAGAGCAGCCCGGCGCAGACGGTTCCGGAGAGGTATCCGAGAATACCGCTGTGGGAATTACGGCCTCCGATGGGGTAACCGCCGGTGAAGCCGCCTGCCTGGGGGACAGTCCGGATTCCATAGATGAGGATATCGGGAATGAACCTGTTGATAAAGACCAGGACGGAGGGGAGCCCGGAGTGCCCAAGGAGTAAACACAGGGCTTGACATTTCACAAAAGACAGGGGGGATATTGTGGGTATCCAACAGCGGAACCTGAAAATGATTTTCCGGGAAATCCAGCCGGAAACCCTCTTCGAAAGCATCCGCCGGGCCGAGGCCTGGGGGACGCAGGGGCCGGAGATCTCCTCCTCCCGGGTGGGGCCCGCTGTGTTCCAGCAGGTGGCCCGGACCCAGTATCCCTCCTATTCCCACGAGGAGATCGCCAATATCCACCGCCTGATGGCGGAGAAAATGCAGGCCCCTCCGGATCGGGAAGGAGCCGGCCCCTCCGTGTTCTATTTACTGGTACATATGGGACGGCGGCTCCTGCGGCAGGTTGGGGAGGGCGTGGCCTGCGACTTCTCCGAGACCATGGCTTGGCGGAACGTGTCCCTGGCTCTGGGGCAGGATCTGTTTACCACTGCATTTCTGGCCTATGAGGATATGGTGCAGGGGCTGCCGCCCCGGCGGGAACTGGCCTGGGGGGCCGCTATCCGCACCGACAACCACCGCCTCCACGGCCTCCTCTGGGAGGGGCTGGCGGAAAACCACTGCCACCTGGGCGGCACGACCCAGGCTTTCCCCCTGTCCTGGGCTTGCCTGATGAATTTCCCCGGCTCCCACGCCCCGGCGGAACAGATGCTGGACGCCAACCTTAACCCCCAGCTGAGCCGGGGCCCCGGCAGCAACGTCTGGCCCTGGCGGAAACGGCTGCTGTGGGCCCAGCACCTGCGGCTGGAACTGTTCCGCCGCCTGGAGGGGCAGCGGGACGGCAGGATGGATTTGGAAGAGGACTTTTACTGGGGCCGCAGCGTCCGGAACCGGCTGAGAGCCGTCCGGTTTTCCTATGGGGCCCGGATCCCCCAGCCCAAGGGCCCGCCCCTGGTGCTGGACTATGCCCTCCGGCAGCAGGACTGCGGCGGCGGGCTGCTGAAAAACCACAACCGCCTCCTCTCCGGGGAGCGGAATTTCCTGTACCGTTGCTTCCGGGCCTGCTTTGAGGGCCGGTTTACCCAGGACGAGCAGGATTGGTTCTACCTCTACCTTTTAATTAAGGAGAATTTCCGGGGGGAGATCGTCCAGACCAACAGCCAGACGGGCTTTTACAACTTCATGAAATACCAGGACCGGAAGGACACCGTTTACGACGGTGTTTCCGGCTACTGGCCGGAGGCCCTGCGGCTGGCGGTGAACGCCAACCAGCAGGGGCAGCATATTACCAGCTTTGAACTGCGGGTGGCGCCCAAAAAGACCCCCCGGGAGTTGTGCAGCCGGCTGGAGGAAAATGAACGGCTGATTAACTACGCCTGGCGGGACAGCAAAACAGGCCGTCAGGAGGGCCGTCATTTCTACGTCTACCACTTTATCAAATTCCCGGATCCGGATAGGGACGATCCCATTGGCCGCCCCCGGAACAGCAAGGTACGCCGGGACTGCCGCCGCCAGGCAAAGGCCATGGCCAGCGCCCTGCTCCGGCCGGGGAAGTTCTGCGAACTGGTATACGGCATTGACGCGGCCAACCTGGAGATCGGATGCAGGCCGGAGACCTTTGCTGTGGAGTTCCGGTTCCTGCGGGGCATCGCTCCGGCCCGGCAGCGGGACTCCATCCTGGAGCGGTACGCCGTTCCCCACATCAAGGCCACCTACCACGCGGGGGAGGATTTTTTGGACATTGCCGACGGCCTCCGGGCCATCGACGAGGCAATCCGCTTTTTTGAAATGCGGCGGGGAGACCGCATCGCCCATGCCCTGGCCCTGGGGGTAGATCCGGAAATCCACTACAGGTACAAGCTGCGGCGGGTGCTGCTGCCGAAGCAGGATTTTTTGGATAATATTATCTGGCTGCTGTTCCGCTCCGGGGAATTGAACCTGGAGATCCGGCCTCAGCTGCGCTCCCAGCTGGAGGCCTGGGCAGACCGGCTGTTTTTCGAGATTTACGACGGCGGAAATTCCCTGAACCGCTATCAATATTACTGCGCTATGCAGCTGCGGGGGGACGCCCCGGAACTCTATTACACCCTGCCATACAATCCCCGGGAGCGGATTACCGGCTCCACCCGGAACCGCTGGGAAGCCTACCGGGTCCGCCTCTCCGGCAAGCTGGAGGCATACCGCACCTCGGAGGCCATCCTCCGGCTGATGCAGAGTTACCACTTTGACCCCCAGTGCCGGGCCAGGGGGCGGGCGTTAGTGGAATATGAGATTACGGAGGACTATGTCTGCCTGATGCGGCAGATGCAGGACGCCCTGGCCTGGGACTGCGCCCGGCAGGGGATTATGATTGAGTGCAACCCCACGTCCAACTACCTGATCGGCACCTTCCGCCGGTACGACAACCATCCGATTTTCCGTTTCAACAACGCCCGTCTTGTGGAGTCCGGGGGAGGCGGCGCCGCCACGCCCCAGCTGTCGGTGTCCGTGAATACCGACGATTTGGGGGTGTTTGACACCACCCTGGAAAACGAGTATGCAATTTTGGCCTCCTGCCTGGAGCGGGCCAAGGACGGGGAGGGGCGGCCCAAATATACCCGGGACTCCATCTACCAGTATCTGGATAACGTCCGGCGGATGGGGCTGGAGCAGTCTTTTCTGACGAACCACTGAGGGGACAGGCCCCGTTTCCGGATGGGCGGGCCGCGCCTGCACCCGGCAGGAATTGCATTGACAGGATAACCCCCGCCTGAAGGCTGTGCTTTCAGGCGGGGGTTTGTGCTGCAAAAGCGGCTTGCCGCTTTTGCAGGAGGGATGCAGCCCGGCAGGGCCAACGGGATCTGCCCGCAGAAAGCGGGCAAGCCCCGCCTTTGCCGGCCGGCAAAGGCTTTTTCCGGTGTACCTACTGCCGGAAAACAATTTTAGCGTTTCGCCCCTCAGGGGTGCGAAGGATGCGAGACTTTTTTGACAGATTGTCCCGCCTGGAGGCGTATGCCTCCAGGCGGGATTTTGCCATACCCGGCGACAGGGGGGGGGTGGAATTTTTGTAGGACCATAATTGAACAAAATAAAATTTTTGTTCAATACAGGGGAGCCTAAGAAGGTTCCCGGCGGCCAGCCCACAGCCGGGCCACTGCGATTTCTCCGGCTTTTCATCTGCCGCATGCCTGCGGCTTTTCCGCTTTGCCGCCTGGTTACTGTACCTCCGGTTTTTCACCGCCTGTCCGCGGCGCCGCCCAGTATTCCGCCAAGCCGGAAAATTGCATTTGCCTCCGGGCCGGATCTCCCCATAACGCCGCTGCCGCCCTTGGCAGGCGCCAGCCCACCGGCGTCCTCCGCCTTGTCCTGCAAAAATCCCCCGCCAAATACAATTTCTGATTTGTTGGGGTACGCGGTTGTTTGCACACTGCCGGAACGCCCAAAGGGCGGGCCTTTTTCCGCCGTTCTGCGTTGATTTTCCCTGCCGTATGCCAAGCATGCCTACGCCGCCTGCCGGATTCCGCCGTTTCCCGGGAAAATTTTCATCCTTCCGGCGGGGCCCGCCGCCGCATTTTCCGCCATATACCTTATATAATATAGTCAGCAAAAGGGAAAACG
Source organism: uncultured Oscillibacter sp. (assembly GCA_910584995.1). Taxonomy (GTDB): domain Bacteria; phylum Bacillota; class Clostridia; order Oscillospirales; family Oscillospiraceae; genus Oscillibacter. The sequence goes on from CAJUDW010000016.1 coordinate 33,021, forward strand.
CCTGACGGATAGTGTTCAATGGCCTGGTTGGAAAAAGGCCAAAACGCCCAAAGGGCGGATCGTTTTCCGCTGCCCTGCGTTGGTTTTCCCTGCCATATACAGAGTATGGCTGCGTCAAATCGCCTTGGTTGGCAGAAAAATCTCCCCCCATTGGTCATTCTGCCGTTTTTCCAACAAGGCCTGGCCCTGTGCAGGGCGCGCATTTGCCGGAGGATGGAGTCATGCAAACTGGCCGCCTGGCCACAGCGGTTTCCGCTGCCGGACGGCGCCAAATGTGCGGTTCAAGTTTGTTGGCTATATATGCGCAAGAGGAACCCGGAGGGCCGCCGGATACTGGCGGTTCCGGGCCGGATGTCCCCGCCGCCGTTTTGTGCCGCGGTGGCACAGGATGATCCGGCAGTTTTCCTGGCCAAAAGGGGCGGCTTATGGCCCTTTCCAGGTTTTACTAGGTGAAAGAAACAAGGAGGTATGGATATTGAAACGAATTTACGGCTATGCCCGGGTTTCCAGTGCCGAGCAGAACGAGGACCGGCAAATGCTGGCCCTGCGGGAGCAGGCAGTTCCTGTTGGTCACATTTACCTTGATCGACAGTCCGGAAAAAATTTCCTCCGGCCCCGCTACCAGCAGCTGGTGCGGCGGCTCCGGGCCGGGGATCTGCTCTATGTGCTGAGCATCGACCGCTTGGGGCGGAACTACCAGGAGATCCAGGATCAGTGGCGGATTCTCACCAAGGAGATTGGCGCGGACATCCGGGTCATTGATATGCCCCTGTTGGACACGCGGAACGGCAAAGACCTGATGGGGACTTTCATTGCGGACTTGGTCCTGCAAATCCTCTCCTTTGTGGCCCAGAACGAGCGGGAGTCCATCCGCAGGCGGCAGGAGGAGGGCATTGCGGCGGCGAAGGTCAGGGGCGTACGGTTTGGCCGCCCTCCCCTGGCGGCGCCGGAGGATTTCCCGGATATCGTGGCGGCCTGGGAGGCAAAACGCCTCTCCTTCCCGGAGGCCCTGGGGCGGAGCGGGCTCACTGAGGCCACATTTTACCGCCGCCTGCGGGAGTACCGGGCGGGAAACGCCCCTCCCCTGCCGCCGGAAGATGGGGGAGGAGCCGGGCCCGGCGGGAAAAGCGGCGGGAAATTTGGAATTCCCGGCGGCTGAAACAGGAAAAATGGACAAAAAAAGACCGTTCTGACGGCCATACAGAAAAAAGCTATCAAAAGGTATACCTTTTGACAGCCAAATCACCAGAGTCAATTATAGCCGAATACATCTGAATACGCAAGAGGTATTTCCGATTTTGTATCAAAATTGTAATAATCTGTCACCCAATTGGGCATGATTGTCCTTGTTGGGCGGACTTCCTGAAACTGTCAAATGGTATACTTTTTGGCGGCGGCAGGCCGGTGCACCTGCCGCCGCCGGAAGGGGAAGGGAGGACTTTATTTTTTTGATTCCACCGAGGAGATTCCAAACAGCAAATTCAAATAGGAGGATTACAACGCACATGAAAAAAAGATTACTCGCGGTGCTGCTGGTGCTGTGCCTGGCGCTGGGAACACTGCCCCTGTCTGTTCTGGCTGCTGAGTACACCGCCACAATGAACGGTAAAGAGATTGCGGTGACAACGGATGCCGATAACAAGGTGACGGTCAGCGATGCGGATTTGAACCAATACTATACCTTCACCTTTGTGGCCGGCAGCGGCAGCGATGCCGACAAGGTCACGTATTACGAAAAGTCCACCGGCGCAACCGGTGAACTGGCCCTGACGCCGAAGGCCGCCGCAAAGATCACCATCACCTTCACCGCCGGTGAGGGCGCGTCCGTTGATCCGGCCTCCGTGGAGATTGAGGCAGGCGCGGCCATCGGCCGGCTGCCCACCCCCACCAGGGAAGGGTTTACCTTTAATGGCTGGTTTACGGCTGCCCAGGGCGGCGAAGAAGTGACCGCCGAAACCACCTTTGACAAGGCCGCGGCCATTTACGCCCAGTGGACGGAAACCGCCCCTGGCACCGTTACCGTGACCTTTGACGTGAAGGGCGGCTCCGCCGTCCAGGCGCAGACGGTGGAAAGCGGCAAGACGGCCGCAAAGCCCGCCGATCCCACCAAGGAAGGGTTCACCTTCGGCGGCTGGTATGCCGACGAAACGTGCGTGACGGCTTTCGACTTCCAGAAGGCCGTCACGGCGGATACCACCGTGTATGCCAAATGGGTGGCCGCCGGTACGTTCACCGTCAAATTCATGGACGGCGATACCGTCCTTGAGACACAGACGGTTAAGAGCGGCGGGACCGCCGTAAAGCCCGCCGCCAATCCCACCAAGAGCGGCTATACCTTTAAGGGCTGGTTTACGGAGGCGAACGGCAGTACGGTGTTCAACTTCGAAGGCCCGATTACCCAGGAAACCGTCGTCTATGCCCAGTGGGATATGGCCGCCGGCACGGAAAAGATTGAGGTTTCCAAGGGCGGCGACGGCGCGTACAAGGTGGAAGCGGCCGATGTAAAAAACCTGAAGGACGGCACGAACCAAGTGGTTCTGGAACTCCAGGAGAACACGGAGGCGAAGGCGGATCTGGTTGTGGAGAAGGCTGTTTTGGACGCGGTTGATACGATTGTTGTGGCCGTAACCGAGTCTGCCACGGTCAGCATCCCCACCGCTGCCGCTGCGGTCAGCGCCAACGCGAGCCTGAAGGTCTCCTTCAATGCGAAGGACGCCAAGGCCCCTGCGGGCGCACCGAAAGCCGCCGCCTGCATCAGCTTCACCCTTTATGAGGTGAAGGACGGGAAACCGGCGGAGAAAACGGTCAAGGATCTGGCCGTGCCTATCACCTTCTCCGTGAAGCTGGATGCCGCCCCCAAAGACGGATCCGTCCTGGCCTTCTGGAATGGGGCCAAATATATCCGCACCCGCGGAAGCCTTAGCGGCGCCCAGGTGACCTTCAGGACCCGCCATCTGACCGAGTTTGCCGTGGTTGACGCTAAGGATGCGGAGGCGGATGCGCTTGACGTTACGCCTCACGGCGACGGCACCGCCATGGCCGGGGCGTTGGTTAAGGCAGAAGCGGACGAGCATGTCCTTACCGGCTACAATTTCACGTATAAAGATGGTTCCGTGGGTACCACAGGCGCCACCTATGGCGGAAATGCCGTTGACCCGGATACCGGCCTGACGGTGTTTGCGGGCCACATGTCTGCCCCCGCCGGCGGCAAAATTGCGGTCAAGACCGTCTTTGCCGGTACTGGTGATTTCGAGTGGGATGCCGAGAAGGGTTTTTCCTTCAACCCCGCCAACCTGATTGCCTCTTATGGCTCTCCGGATGACACCGAAAAGTAACGCGAAAGGAACGGACATATGAAAAAAAGACTGACAGCGTTACTGCTGGGCTTTGTCCTGTGCCTTTCCCTGGTTGGAACGGCCTTCGCGTCGGAGGAAGCGTTTGAACCTGCGGAGTATGACGGCAAGGCGGAGATTACCGCCGAACCGGGCGGCACTGAGGCCGTCATCTATATCGAGGGTTTGACCGCCGGACGCGCCTATTACGGCTGGTCCCTGATGCTCATCCGGGACGGGGCCCCTACCCCGATTACCCTTTACAACCCCAAGGCCGGTGCGCTGGAGGACGGCAGCGGCTATTGGAAAAAGACCGTCAGGAACCTGGAGGAACTCCGGGACGGCGATATCCTGCGGCTGAACATGGCCGATATCGGCATGTTCTTTGAGCAGGCTGTCGGCGAGGAGAAGCCGGTGGAGTATACCGTCACCCTGGATGCCAACGGAGGCACCGTCAACGGCAAGCCCGCCGACACCCTGACAACCACCGGCGGCAAGCTGGCCAACGTGCCCACCCCTAAGCGGAGCGGCTGCAAGTTCCTGGGCTGGTTTGACAGCAAGGACGGCGGCGGGAAGGTGGATTTCGCCAAGACAGTTTTCGAAAGCGACGCCACCGTTTACGCCCACTGGGAGAAAATCCGGACGCCGGATAAGCCCGTGGGACCGGACAAGCCCGTTGCCCCCTCCCGCCCCAGCGGCGGCAGTTCCGGCGGCCGGGATGACCGGGACGATAAGGACACCTCCAGCCCCGTCACCGTGAAGCGGCCCTCCCACGGCACCGTCACCGCCTCGCCCTCCGACCCCAAGAAGGGCGATACCGTGACCATCACTGTGCGGCCCGACAGCGGCTATGAGTTGGCCACCCTGACCGTCCGCCGCAGCGGCGGCGGCGCGATTGCCACCACCAAGGTCAGCGACACGGAGTACACATTTACCATGCCTGCCGGAAATGTGATCATCGAGGCCACCTTCCGGATCAAGACGGAGGCCCCCGCGGCCCCCTCCTTCCCGGATGTGCCGGTGGGATACACGTTCTACGGTGACATTACCTGGGTTGCCTCCCGGGGCTATATGGCGGGCTACGGCGACGGGACCTTCCGGCCCACCGCCAACACCACCCGCCAGGCCTTGTGGATGGTCCTGGGCCGCATGGCCGGGGCCTCCCCCGCCGATATGGCCGCCGCCCGATCCTGGGCCCTACAGGCCGGCGTGTCCGACGGCACCAACGGCGGCAGCGGCATGACCCGCCAGCAGATGGTGACCATGCTCTACCGCTACGCCCAGCAGAGGGGCTACAAGGTCTCCGGCTCTGCCAATCTGGCGGACTGTCCTGACGGCGGCAGCGTCGCCGGGTACGCCCGGGAGGCCATGGGCTGGGCCGTGGCGAACGGCATTGTCCAGGGCACCGCCGATGGGCGTCTGAACCCCGGCGGCGTGGCCACCCGGGCCCATTTCGCGGCGTTCCTGCACAGGTTCTGCCAGACTGTGGGGATTGCCTAATCCCCCCTGCTTCCCCGCCGGTCCCGCGGGCCGGAGGTATGCGCGAGACAGTCAAACACCAAGGGGGGCGTCCGGCTGGCCGGACGCCCCCTCTCCCCTGCCCTTGACAGGGGAGGTAATCCATGGCATAATCAATTGCGGGAAATGCTGGAAAACGGCGGAAAATGCCGCCGCAGTAACAAATAAAGGAAAGACCGGCGGACAAGGCCCGCCGGATGAGTTGGGAGGAATTGGATTTTGAATCAATCCGTCAGGCGGGGCCTGCGCTGGCTGCCTGCCTTGGTTTGGTATGGGATTATCTGGAGGTTTTCCGCCCAGACGGCCACCGTCTCCGGGGGGCTCTCCGGGCGGCTGCTGCATCAGGTGCTGGAGGCCCTCTCCCCTGCCTTTGCCGCCGCATCGCCGGATGCGCAGGTGTTGGCGGTGGAAACGCTCTCTTTTTTTGAGCGGAAATGCGCCCATATGTTTTTGTATTTTGTCCTGGCCCTGCTGGTGTATGGCGCCGTGCGCCTGGGCTGGACGGCGGTACGGACGGCGGGGAGCCTGGGGATCTGCGCTATGCTGGCGGCCCTGGACGAACTGCACCAGACCATGGTGCCCGGCCGCAGCGGTGAGGTGCGGGATGTGCTGGTAGATTTAGGCGGCGCGGCTATTGCCCTGGCGCTGCTGGCATTGCCTGCGCTGGGGGCCTGGTGCCGGAAGCGGCGGATTGCAGCGGCGGCCGCCGGTCTGGTGGGGCTTTTGGCGATCCTGCCCCTTTGCCTGACGCTGGCCCTGGGGGAGAGGTTCCTCCCGGCCCTGGCGGTGGTGGAGGGCGTTTTGGCCCCCTGGGGGGCGGTGGCCCCGGCTTTGCAGGACGCGGTATTCCTGGCCGCCTGCGGGGTATTGGGGGCGCTGGTGCCTCTGGCGGTGCTGCTGGCGGGGGCGCGGTTCCGGGCAGCCGCCGGAGCAGCGGCGCTGGCCGCAGCCCTGGCGGGGATGATGTCCATCTCCACAGGCCGGGCGGGCTTTTACGGCTGCTGGGGCATAGCCCTGCTGGGGGCGGTTCTGGCGGGGGCCATGTGGGGCCTCGGGGACGCGCTTGATGAAAGAAGCTTCCCGGCGTGGGAGGCGGAAGAGGCTGGGGATTTGGATGAAAAAAAGGCCCAGACGGAGGGGCATCCCCTGCCAGAGGGGGAAAGCCAGGCTTGACAAATCCGGCGGCGATGGATATACTGAATACAAGAAGGGCGCTGCCGGCAGACGGCTGGCCCTCAAGATTTGGTTAAGAAGTAACCGCTATCTGTGGGGGATGGGCGGTTACTTCTTTTTTGCCTGCAGAAACAAGCTAATGATACCGATGATCACAAGGCAGAACTGGAAGAGTTCCGAGTATGTAAGCATGCTATCACCCCCTCCCAAAGGAGGGGAAAGAAGCCCCTCCCGGAATGGAAGGGCCAACCGCCTGCCGTATGACTGGCAGCGCTGAAGACAGGATACCATAAAATACCGGGAAAGGCAACAAAAACCGCCGGAAGGAAAACTTGACAAATCCGGCAAAGGCGGATATACTGAATATAAGAAGGGTGCTGCCGGCAGACGGCTGGCCCCTCAGAAGTTAACTCAAAAAGAGTAACCGCCTTGGTTGGAGCCTGGGGCGGTTACTTCTTTTTTGCCTGCAGAAACAAGCTAATGATACCGATGATCACA
>CAJUDW010000016.1:39641-54827 GCA_910584995.1 uncultured Oscillibacter sp.
AAGAAGCCCCTCCCGGAATGGAAGGGCCAACCGCCTGCCGTATGACTGGCAGCGCCGAAGACAGGATACCATAAAATACCGGGAAAGGCAACAAAAACCGCCACCTGATCCAAACATATTGCCCCGAAAAACTGGAAGACTGAATCACAGAGGCCATTTGCTGAAACGGGGCCCTGAAAGGACGTGGAAAATATGGAACTCATCCGGGGGCTTCTGCTCCCCTTCCTGGGGACCCTGGGCGGCGCGGCTTGTGTCTTTCTCACCCGGCAGGAACTGCGGCCCCTGATCCGGCGGAGCCTGGAGGGCTTCGCGGCAGGCGTCATGACGGCGGCTGCCGTCTGGAGCCTGCTGCTTCCTGCGCTGGAGCAGGCTGCGGCCATGGGCCGGTGGAGCGTTGTCCCGGCTGTAGGGGGCTTCTGGCTGGGCATTTTCTTCCTGCTGCTGCTGGACAGGACTGTCCCCCACCTCCACCAGGACAGCGGCCAGCCGGAGGGGCCCCGCTCCCGGCTGGAGAGGACCACCATGCTGGCGCTGGCCGTGACACTCCACAACATCCCGGAGGGGCTGGCTGTAGGCGTGACGCTGGCAGGCCGGATGGCCGGGGACGGGACAGTCTCTGCCGCCGGGGCGCTGGCGCTGGCCCTGGGTATTGCCCTCCAGAATTTTCCGGAGGGGGCCGTGATTTCCCTGCCCCTCCGGGCGTCGGGCATGGGCCGGGGACGGGCCTTCTGGTACGGCGTCCTCTCCGGCGCGGCGGAGCCCCTGGCGGCCGGGGCCGCTTTTTTGGCGGCGGGCCTGACGCTCCCTGCCCTGCCGTATCTGCTGGGCTTTGCGGCGGGGGCCATGATATATGTGGTGGTGGAGGAACTGATTCCGGAGGCCTCCGCCGGGGAACATTCCAACCTGGGGACGCTGCTGTTTGCCCTGGGCTTCACCCTGATGCTGGCCTTGGACGTGGTTTTGGAGTAAGCCCCCTCCCCTGCCGGAAACCGTGCCTGCGGTAAAGCCGCAGGCACGGTTTTTTCGGATGCGCAAAGGCGGCGTGTTCCACCGGATTTTCCCGGCCGCCAGGTCATTCCAGGACGGTCAGCGCCGCCGGTTCCCCGTCGCAGACGACCGTCACCGGGCTTTCGTCCGGAACCTCCAGCAGCAGATACCCTGCGCCGGTTTTCTTAAATTTGAAAATGTCAATCTTCCAGCCGCCCTCTGTCCGGACGGGCCGGAAGCTGTATTCCGAGGCAAAGCCGTTGTACCAGACATATTGCCGCCCGCCCTGCCGGATCAGATACCAGGTTCTGATAGAACAGTCTCCCATGGCCGCGTTTACCGCCTGGGGAAGGTTTTCCCGGTCAAGCCGGACGACGCCGACGGCTCCGCCGGGCCCAAGAGAAATCCTGCCGGTCACATTCTCCAAATCCCCCTCCGGGGCCCGGATGAACAGGCTGTAGCGTCCGGGCCGCACCGGGGACGAACTGTCGAAGGGAAAATCCGCCGTGCAGCGGGGTGGGCCCTCCTGCCCCCTGTCCCACACGGAAAAATAGACGGGATCCAGTGTTTCGTCCCCCGGCTTGGAAAAACCTACCTGTAGGGATTTCCCCGCCTCTGCGGAGATGTCATATTGGATCAGATCGCCATAGGAGAGGTCAAATTCCCCCAGACGGATCACGGCGCCCCCCTGGATCCGGGGATACCGGAAAGACAGGGTATTGTTGTTTTCATCGTAGAGAAAGACGCTGGATTTGTCCTGCGCCTCCTTCGGCCTTTCCGCTGGATCTCCGCCCGGGATCTCATCCAAATCCCCGTTGTCCGGGCTGCCGTCCGCCATGTCCGCCAGCAGGGATTCTGCCTCAGCAGTGGATAAATATTCAACTTTTTGGATAAAACCGCCGCTGTCCCGGGTGACTTTCACGTCCGCCGTCCCCTGGGGATTCACCTCCAGGGCCTGGAAGGAGCCGTCCTGCCGGACATCCAGGAAGACCCGTACCGTCTGGTTCCGATAATAATACCTTCCTCTGCTGTTTGTGATGCCCCAGGCCTGATACTCCTGGACGCGCAGTTCTTCTGCCATTGCGTCCCCCCGTTCCGTGCTCTTCAGGGCGGACAGCGCCACGGAGTGGAAACTGGTTTGCCCGTCCGCCTGGGTTCTGGCCAGCCAGGATTCCAGCGTGTTCCGGCTCATATGGCCATTGGCCAGGATGGCAAAGAAACTGACGGGCCCGTTTTGATAGGCTCTTTCTGCAAATTCGGAAAAAAGCGGACTTTTTTCCGGCAGTTTTTCCAGGGCCGTGGCAAAAAAGGCGGTGTTTGCACTGTCATAAATCTTGTTCAAAAGGGCCCTCTGCTCCCCCTCTTCCAGCAGGCCGAACACCGCGCCGAACTGCGGAAGGGCGGCTTCCCGGTAAAACTGCTCTGCCAAAGCCGCTGGGGCGGTATTCCCCACGTACCGGACGCTGGCGATCAGCGGATGCGTCAGGGGGAACGCCGTGTTTTCCGCCTCCTCCGCCAGCCGGGAAAGCAGGGCCGCTAAGGCTTCCGTTACGGAGGGTGCGTAAAGGCCCGGCTGCCTGCTGGAGCGCAGGGTGTTGGCATAGTCCTCCGTCAGGAATACGGTCATGACGCTGCCGTCCGCCAAGGTGAGGGGCGTATCTTTGTAGGGAGCCGTATCCTGTAAATTGTAACCGATTTCGAAGAGATACGGCGGCGCATAGTATCCGTCCTGGGTATAGCGGAAGCGGGCGGTTTCAGAATCGGCAGAGCCGCTCCACCGGGAGGAAACCGGGAAAAAGAAGGTTTTCTCCTCCATTTCCGGCGTTATGACCAGGGCGGACACCTGATCTCCCGCAAAGGATAGCCGGTAAATATAATCGTACTCCCCCATTTCGCAGGTTCCAAGATGGTTCCCGTTGTAATCGTAAATATCCGACCAGAAAGAATAGACCGCCGTGGTGATGTCGCTGTCCCGCCAGATGAGGTTCGCGCCGTAGATTTCCCGTTCGATCACCCCGGTTTCCCGGTTAAAAACAGCGTACAGGCCGTGATCCGGGTTGCAGTGTCCCTCAATGACCAGATATTTTCCCGCAGGCACGCAGGACAGGATGGACGTGACGCCCCGATCGGCCAAATCGTGGGCCTGCCCGTTATAGGTGAAAAGGGTTCCCGCATAGGAGTAGCCTTCAAAGGGCTGATTTTCCGGCGCCTCAGGGATTTCCGGCGTCCCCTCCCCTGCCGGGCCGGTGTAGGCCCCCGCCAGGCCCGCCCCTGCCGTAAGGGCTACTGCCAGGGCCAGGGACAGGGCGGTGATCCATTTGGATTTCTGCTTAAACTGCATAATTGCATCAAGCCTCTCTTTCAGGAGTGCCCCGCCCTCGTTCAGCATAACGGGCGCAGGGGATTTTTCATAGCCGCCATATGCCTCCATAGCCCGGAGGAGGGTGTCGCCGTAGGCGCGCCGCTCCTGGGGGCGCAGAAGGGACAAAACTGCCTCATCACAGGACAACTCGCAGGCCCGGCTGGTTTCCCGGCCCATGAGCCATACCAGGGGGTTGAACCAGTGGAGGCAGAGCGTTAGCTGCACCAGCCATTTATAGGGAAGATCCCAGCGGCGGCAGTGGGTCAGTTCGTGGAGGAGGGTGCAGCGGAGATCGCTTTCCGGCAGATCCGCGGAGGGCAGGACGATGCAGGGCCGGAAAAAGCCAAGCAGCATAGGCGATGCGGCCATGGGGTTTACATACAGTTCCACCGGGCGGCGCTGGCCCGCCTCCTCCCCTGCCCGGGCCAGCCTGTCCAGGATCCCCGGATCGGAAACGGCCCTGCTTCCCCGTATGATATAACGGGAAAAGGCCTGATAAGCGGTGATTTTCCGCACCAAGAGCAGGCAGGCAATTCCCAGCCATAGTATCCCTGTATATTCCGTGAGACGGATTTCCGGCGCATCCGGCGATGTGCCCGGCGCTGCCGGGGCAGGCTGCGGGAGGGCGGTAAAGCCGCCGTCTTCCCCTTCCGGGAGCCATGACGGAGGGACGGGAGCCGGATCCTGCGGCACCGTGACGGCGGACGGGGCCGCCGGGGGCCCCGTCCGGAAAAGGGCCCCTACGGGGCTAACCTCTGGCGAAACCGGCAGAAGCAGCCGGGCGATAACCGCCAGCCAGATATAATACTGCCATCGTCTGCTGAACCTGTTTTTCAAAAGGGGCCTGCAGAGGAACAGGAGCAGGATCAGCAGGGAGCCGGAAATGGACAGGGAAACCGCGGTTTTCAGCAGTTCATTCATTTGCCCTCCCCCTCCCAAAACCGCTTCAGTTCCTGGAAGTCTTGGGCGGAGAGGGCCTCCCGGCGGATGAGGGCGGCGACTAGGTCCCGGGCGCTGCCTTCGTACAGCTTATTGACCAGGGCCTGGGTCTGGGCGGCCTGGTAGTCGGCTTCGGACACCACGGCGGTATATTCGTTCCGCCGGCCGATTTTGCCGGTTTTGAGAAAGCCCTTTTCCACCAGGCGGGACAGTAAGGTAATGACGGTGTTTTTCTGCCATGTGTGGCCGCTTTGGGTAAGTTTTTCCATGACTTGGGCATAAAGGGCGGTTCCGCCGCTGGCCCAGATGATTTTCAGGAGTTCCAGTTCGGAATCAGAAACCTGCGGATTTGGCATGGGAGATCCTCCTTTCGGCTATTAGCCTACAGGTTGTAGGCTAATAGTTAAGATAACATGTTGTAGGCTAAAAGTCAAGCCTCCAAATGAAGAAATTTGACGGTTAAAACAGTACAACACAAAAACTAGAGCAGTTCCCAGAAATAATGAGAAAAAAGGAGGCGAGGACAGGGGGCAGAGCAAGGCGGAGGACGCAGGCGGGCTGGCGCTCGCTAAGGACGACAACGCGGCTATGCGGTTCCTGGACCGCCGAACTTTTCCTTGTATTCACAGGGGTTGAACGCCGTTTGGGCGGGCCTTTCGCCGGCCTTCCGCGTTAAAAAATCTTGGAATATGTCAAAGTATTCCTGCGATTTTTGCCTTGCAGGGCAGCAAAATCCCTCGCCCACCCAGCATCCCCTACAGGTTCTTAGTATTTTTGGGAATTGCTCTAAGAGTCGGAAAACTGTTGAACAGAGAGAATGTAAAAGTTACGGACAGATGACAATCGTGGGATTTTTAAGCCTTTGTATTGGCGTCAGAGATAAAATGAAAAAAACCCTAAGAAAAAATGTGGTTTAGCGGCGAATAAAGAGGAAAAAAGACAGACTCCCAGCAGGGCAAAAAAACGCCCAGAAAGGGAGTCGGAAAATGAAAGTTTCATGATTGCTTTTACCGCCTCAGCGGTGGAAGTCTTCGGCATGAGTTCAAACCCAATCAGGCCGGTGTATCCGGTTTCCTCCAGACAGGCAAACACATTGGCGTAGTTGATCTCCCCGGTGCCGGGCCGGGGGCGTCCGCCACATGGATGTGGCCGAACTGGTCTCCATAAGCCCGGATGTTGTCGCAGAGGCTGCCCTCATTCAGCTGCATATGGTATACATCGTAGAGGACCTTGAGTTTGGGAAGCCGATGAGCCGGGTCGTCTCCGCCGCCATGCGGGTGGTCTGGAGGAAGTTCCCCACGTGGTCCGTGGTGACATTCAAGGGCTCCAGGTTCATCAGGACGCCGGACTCCTCGGCGAGTTTGGCGTACTCTTTTAAAGTGTCGAACATGGCGCAGAGTTTTACCGTGTCGCTGAGTTTGTCGTAGTGGTTGATGACGATTCCGCCGTTCTCCAGGCCGTTGGAGTGGATGGTGACGGACTGAGCCCCACCTTCTTCGCCGCCTCCACGGACCGGCGGAAAAAAGCCAGGTACGACTCCTTGTGCTCCGGGTCAATGAGGGAGAGGTCCGCGTCGCCATTGAAGCCAGATATGCCGATTCCGGCCTTTTCCGCCGCGGCCTTCACGGCGTCCAGGTCCTTGTCCGTCCAGTTCCAGAACTCAACGAACTCGAAGCCGTTGTCCTTCGCCGCCTGAAACCGCTCCAGGAAGGGGAGTTAGCTGTACATGGGCTCGATGCAGGCCGATTTTTTGCAAAACCATGTTTCATCCTCTTTATGCTTTTTGCTTTGTGCTATGCACATATTAGCGTTAAACACACAATAGCACTTCCAGTGCTTTTGTCAACAAGAAATAGAAAAACATTTTAAAAATTAGATAATTACACAAAAGAGAAACGCGTTTTTTTACGGATTGACAAAGAATACATTTCCGTATATGCTGTTAGGCTCAGTGTTGTGCAAACACACAATTGGAGGCGATGATGATGGGGAACAGGCCGACGATTCAGATGGTGGCAGAGTTGGCGGGGGTATCCTGGGGAACGGTGGACCGGGTCCTGAATGACCGGCCCCATGTAAATGAGGAGGTCCGGCGGCGGGTTTTGGAGGCCATGCGGGAGTTGGGCTACATCTCCCCGCGGGAGGTCTACCGGCGGCAGGCAGACGCCGCCCTCCGTCTGCGGACCCTGGGCGTTCTGCTGCCCAACTGGGAGGGCCAGTTCCGCATAAAGGTGACGGAGGGCGTCCGTCAGGCATGCGAAGAACTGGAGGAATCTAAGGTGCGGGTGCTGGTCCGCCGCTGCGAGACGGATCTTCCCCAGGAGGCTGTGGAACTGCTGGAGGCTATGAAGGCGGAGGGCTTTGCGGTATGCGCTGTTAACGACCCGGCCATTCAAGGCTGGATCGCGGCCAGCGTGGAAAAAGGAACCCCCTGTGTCACCTTCAACTCGGACCTGCCGGAAAGCGGGCGGCTGTGCTTTGTGGGCCAGAACATCCGCCAGGCGGGCCGGGTAGCGGCCGGGCTGCTGTTCAAGTGCATTGACCGTCAAGGTCCCATCCTGGCCACCGCCGGAAACCTGAAGTTCGACGGCCACCGCCAGCGGCTGGACGGCTTTCGGGAACGGCTGGCGGAACTGGGCTTTCCGGCGGAGCAGATTGTTGTCCGGGAAACCTATAACGACTATGAGACGACCCTCCGAGTGGTTTCGGAATCCCTGGAGAACTGGCCGGACCTGCGGGGAGTCTACATGGCGAACCTCAGCGTTTCCGGCTGCTGCGCCGCTATCCAGCGGGCTGGGAGGACCGGCAAAGTTCATGTGGTTTGCCATGATATAAACGAGACCGTCCGGAAACTCATCCACTCCGGCGCGGCAGACTTTACGATACCCCAGGATCTGACTCGCCAGAGCTGCCCCCTTGCTGCTATTGTGGGATCATCTGCGAAAAAAAGGCCCCTGGAATCCGGGCAATTCCAAGGGCAGATCAATATCCTCTGTATGGAAAATCTTGAGGGTCAATGAAAGACTGTGGTCGTTTTTTATAAATGGTGACGCCCCTATTGTTATAATCAACAAAAATGGGGGCCTATTTTCATGTAAGTCATTTAAATTTCCTCTGGACTTTTTTCGAAGACGTGGTATCCTAACAGGCACAGTCATAAGTGAAAAGGAGGGGTGTTGCATGTTTAGATGGTTTCAGGGGCTTGTCAGCATCCGGCTTCAAGAGTTGAATCAGATCCACATCAAATTACACAATGACGCAAACCGTTAGGCCCCAAGCGTTTAAAATATGAATGGCTCCCGCTTTTCGATTAGAAATCTGAAAAGCGGGAGTTTCTCTGTCTTGAAAACCTTGCAGTGGCGGAGTTTTCAAGATCGTCGTATGATAAATTTGTACGACACCTCATCAAGCTTTGAGATAGTTAAAGTGCGGCAATCAGCTTTAATTGCCGCACTTTAGTAGTGATCTGAACGGTCATTTGGTTGTTGTCCTTATGCGGGGTGGCCCTTAGGATTCCTGCGGTTTTCTTCCTTGCCAGTAGAAATTTCTGACGTAAATCTGTATACGTCGATTTAATCAGCGCTTCCTTAAACAATCTTCACTTTCCATTCCAAGATGTCATGTTCGTTCAAGTATAGGCTCCGAATTAGGCTGAGATACCGATCTGCGCGCTGAAAATGGTCATTTCCTTCATGGATTGATGGGATCAACTGTCTGACCAGGAAGACAAACGCTGCTGCATAGAATTTGGATGTGTCTGTAAAACCGGAAAAAAATGTTTTTAGCTGCAGAAAATCGCGCTGGTAATTTTGGGGTTCTGAATGTAGCAGCAATTCATAGGTAAAAAAGGGCATATACTCAAAAATGTATGAATCTCGGTATCCAAAAGGATCTATGATTCGGACTCCGTTGGTATCCAAAAGGGCGTTTTTGAAATAGACATCACCGTGAAGCAGATATACTTCCTCTTCAGAAAAATGCTCATTGTAGACCGCCTTGGCTGTTTCCAGCAAATAAGAGATTAGTTCAGGATGATAGCCATATTTTTTAGAAAGCGGATACTCCCACTCTGCCTGCTCCAGTACGCCGAGAATTGCCGGTTCAAGATTGTCCAGAATAGAGATAGGTTGTCTATACTTCTTCATCTGGCGGAAAAGTCCTTCAATTGCGCCGGCATCGCGAGGATAGGAGATATACGTACCGGGAGTTACTTTTTCTAAAAGCATGGCATATTTTCCGGGAAATTCGTCCAATAGTGTACATTGGCAGTAGTTTTGCAGCGTTCGGAAAACATAGGATTCTTTATAATACCGCTCCTGTAAAAAAGGAGGATACAATTTGATGACAACGCTGCCGTACTTTGCAGAATGGCATTCCAGTACCAGGCCCATATAGGCGTCCGGATTGATGGAAAATCGGCTAATTGACCAGTGGGAAAAGAGAAGATCCAAATCTTCGTTCAATTCCGCATACCAGGCCTGCGCTTCTTCAGGGTTCATCATACTAAATCGTTGAAGCTGCTTTTCAAATTTCACGATTAACTCTTGAGGATTTTGCGTTCTATCATTCATAACGATGGCCTTTCTTTTTCAGCTTCTTCTGAGTTTAGACTGTACCAGCTGCGCTGCAATTCTCAATTCCTCACTACCTAAAAGTCTAAGCGCCAGGAAATAACAGATAAAACCCCATATGGTATCTGCTGTGAACTGGACGGCAGGATGCGGAAAGTGTAAAAAGCGGCGAAATATCAACAGGGCTGTCAGCAAAAATATTCCTGCCAGAAACTGTTTACCAAGTTCCCAAAATAAAGGCCGTAGCCGCAGCGATGGCAAATATTTGTGTGCGTTCCATAATAGCAGCACCGCAGTAATAACAGAGGAAATGGCGGTCCCTAAAGCAATTCCTACTAAACCCAGCCATCGGACAAACAGCAGGCTGAACATGATATTGCATCCGACGCCAACGGCGCTGTTCCGCATGGGTATTTTTGTATTTTGAACGGCATAAAATGCTCTTGTTAAAATATCGCGGATTCCAGCCCATGGGAACATGGGCGCATACCAGGATAATGCCAAAGCCGTATAGAAAACAGCCGTTTGATCAAAACTGCCCCGGGCATAAACTACACTTACGATATCCTTTGCGTCGATGACAGTGATACAAGAAATAGGAATCAGCACAAGAGAAAGGCCGCCAATACTCTGCAAAAGCGCTTTTCCAAATCCATCAGATTCCTCTGCGGCTTTAGCTGCAAGTGTCGGGTACAATGTTGTGGCAAGAGATGTAATAAAAACGCTGATTACAAATGCCGTCAAATTATTGGCATAGTTTAAAGCGGATAAAGAGCCCTCCGGAAGGGTAGAACCCAGGGCCTTATCTACAATATTGTTTATCTGTATAATACTGTTTCCTAGTAAAACCGGAAACGCCATGCGAAAAAGATGCCAGGTATCCCGGTGAAAAGGACTCAAGCCACGAATATAGGTAAAATGCCTGCAGCAACATAAAAGCAAAACGGCAACCTGTACAGCCATTCCCGCTATTACAGCTATCATCAAAAAAACCATATCGTGACCGTGGGTAAATAGGACGATGATGGCGATAATTGCCATATTGTGGGACAATGCAGCAATCTGAGCGGGCATGAAATGTTTTTTGGCATTCAGAACCGCACTCAGCATATATTGCAGCACTGTCAAAACGACTGTACCCATAATCAGCCGGGTCAATACAATGGCAAGTTCCTGCTGCTTGCCAGAAAATCCCGGAGCAAACAACGGGACTAATAGAGGGGAGGCGGCTACCCCAAGTACACCTAAAACGACACCTAACAGGGCCGACATACAGATCATCCTGGAGGCATAACGCTCGCTTATCTCCTCCCCTTTAGTTTCCCGTTTCTGAATATACAGAGAAGTGAAAGCCAGAGCAAGGCTGCTGCCCACTGCGGGGAAAAAGGTGTTCGGCATTCCTTCCGCAAAGAAGAATGCGTCGGTTTCCGCTGTGGCGCCATAGTATGCAGCGATTAAAGCTTCCCGCACAAACCCTAAAAGTTTTACAAAAACCGCCAGAAGGGATACGCTGAGGGTCGCGCCCAAGAGGGAGTTACTTTTTTTCATCTGTTTTGCTGTCTTCCGGCACAGCTGCCAGTTTCTCTGTTTTTTTCAAAGGGTCTGAAAATTCCTGAAAGGCAATGCCGTAACCCAGGCCGCCGAGGAATACCACTGAATCGCACAGTCTGTCGACGGTCATCGTCCTTATGGCAAAAGCCAGCAAAAACAAGAAATAATACCGAACCGCTCGGTCTTTCCATCCCGCCTTTAGTAATTTGAAAAAGATGAAAAAGACCAATAACAGCATTGGGACGGTGCCGGAAAGCCCGGTGTCAGCAAACAATTCCAATAGGATGTTGTGCGGATAGAGTCCATATTTAAATTCGAACCGTCCGGGACCCATACCTGTCAGGGGAGAATTGAGGAATTCCTTTTGCCCTAACTTCAACAGTGTCCCGCGGTTGCCGATTTTCAACATTTCTGACGAGGATCCGGTTCCCGGCTCATCCTGATTTGCAGGCTGCTGTTCTGGGTGCGAACTGGTGACTTGCTGGTCTATTCCGGCGTCAACCAATTCATCCAGCTTATCCTGGATTCCCTCTGTTTCACCGCGTGCGGTAATCAGCTGTCCCTGTTTTAAGCCCTCAAAGACCATATCCATCCGGTGTACGGCGCTCATGGCCGGAGGTGCGTAGACAAAAATATTAAACAGCAGTACTGCCGCCAGAACGGAGGAAAGGATAAAGGCACGGCCCACAGGCTCCCGGTGAATCAGCTGTGATAATACAAACAATATGCAGAAACCAGCGATACCGACATAAGCGCCTCGGGTGCCGGAACCGATGATTGCGACCCAATATATAGCGATAAAAATTGCGCGGAGCAGCTGAGGATGAGAGGCATTTTTATGGGTGATTGGAAGTTCCAGGGTCCCCCTGACAGAAAACTGTACAATATGGGCAAAAAGGAGGGGCATCGTCGTATAGGCAATCGTAGCATAACCAAACATGCCCAAATAAGGCGCAATGGTGTATGGAACCCGGAAAGGGTTGCAATTAAAAATAAGGCCGTTAAAATAAATCAGACCGGCAGGAAAGACGAAAAAACTGATTTTCTCCATCAGGGGAAAAAATTTTTGATCCGACCGGGAAACGGCTCCGTATACTCCCGCCAAAAAGGGGGATATAATGCAGGCAAAATATGTACAGTAGTCTTTCAAAATATCGTCAAGCCCAAATCTGGCAAGCCCGATGGCAAAATAGCACCCGTAAAACAGCACGATAATACCAAGGCAGATCCAGAACCGTTTGGACAGCCTGGTATGCTTTACTGCTGAGAGGAAGGCCAGGCCGCAAAGCGCCAGGAAGATCAATTGTCCCAGAATAAATCCGTAAGTACGGACAGCGTTTTCCTGGTAGGCACAGCCGACATAAAAGAGCCCAAAATTCAAAAGAGGGCCAAACAGCAGGCTAATTGGCAGCAAAAAATCCTTGTGCGGGCTTTCCCAGATATCATCCAGCAGTTGTGAAAAACGGTGCGAAAGTTTCATACTCGGATACCTCCATCCAGCCGCTATTTCAAAGCAGCGGCTATATCTAATTTAGGGTATGCTTCCCGCGGTATTCCAGCAAAGCCTGCGCTTTTTCAAAATCTTCAGGGTAAGTAATTTTTTCAAAATAGGGAACGTCAAACTTTAAAAAGACCTTGGTTGTTTCTGGAAGCTGCTGGATGGACTCGGTGAACACGGAGTCACTTCGAAAGTGCCGGTCGATCAGGGGGAACCGGAATCCTTGGGGGGGATTCATCGTGTAATACTGCTCCCGGTCCAGCACCCATGTACCGTGTTTTGCTATGGTGTCAATCATTTTTTTTGCGCAGCTGATCGCCTCATATTCATCCAGCAGATCGAAAACGTCATCCACAACGCTTTCCATCAGAAACGGGCGGACCGCCTCCACGACGACCAGTTTTTCACAGGAGGAATGATCCCGTATATAATCAAACCCATTCCTTTTGGACTGGTTCAGGACTTCGCCGCCCGCTGTGACATCTACCCCGTACTGGCGAAGTAAATCATGGTAGGCAGGAGCTGCTACCACAAGGATAGCATCAGCTTTGCGGGAGCGTTTGCATGCTTCAATGACATAAGCAACCACTGGTTTTCCCATGAGCAGCTGATATTGCTTCGGAGTGTCTGCCCCAAAACGCTGCCCGGTTCCTCCGCAGGTAATCATGATAATATTTTTATCTGTTTTTTTCATCATACCATCCTTCAAAATTTAAATATCCAGAGGTTTATTGTCATAACCGGTTGCAGATCTCATCTACAATCACTTCGCTGGCATGACCGGCATATGGAGCGAACTCCTGATGGAAGGCTCTGGTTGCCTGAACGCATTTCTCACGATCCATCGTCAGAATATGTTCCAGCAGTGCATCCTCATTACGATCTAAAGGACACGGAAGCTTTTTTTCCAGATCCCAATAAAACCCGCGCTTTTCTGAAAACTCCTCAAAATCATACGCAAAGCAGAATATGGGACGATCCAGAATAGAATAATCAATGTATGTGCTAGAATAGTCTGAGATCAGAACGTCGGTGATAATATACAAATCATTTAGGCACGCATATTTGGAAACATCCCTGACAAATTCATTTTCCTTTAGTTTGAGCGCCGCCGAAACTCCGTAATGGGCACGGATCAGCAAGACATATTGATCACCCAGTAAACGCTCCCATTTTGTCAGATCCATCGGCGGAGCAAGGCACATCTCCTTATGTTCGTCAAATAGATATTCCCGGTAAGTAGGGGCATAAAGGATAACCTGCTTGTTTTCCGGAATCCGGAGCCGCCGCCGGATGGCTTTAATTTCGCTGTCTGTGTAACGGAACAGGGAATCATTTCTCGGAGCGCCGCACAGAAGAATGGATTCCTTTGTGGTGTGAAAAACCCGCTGATAGTTATCACGGTCTAGTTCGCTCTGTGCGCATCGAATTGTTCTGTCGTCTAAAGCGCCTTTATGCCGTGCATGCCATTTGCCGCCAATTGCATTCTGGTTTTCCTCCCCACAGGCTTTCTTCAGCGATGATCCATGCCAAGTTTCTACATAGAGCGTCCCTCTCCGCCGCAGCCCAATCCCCCTGTCCATGCCGGAGTTGCTGACCCAGACCCGGCTGAATAACAGGGCATGAAAAAAGGCGGGCGTATCAATCCTAACTTTCTCACCGCGCGGCAGTTTAAATTTGTCCGGATCTACAAGCGCCCAAATCAATGTCCAATCAGAAAATTCTGGTCTTTTGCAGATTTCCTGATAAATGGCTCCGGGACTATCGTCCATATTCCGGCCACCGAAGGAAGAAAACAGCATAGTTTTTGGGCGTATTGGAACAAAGAGGCCCCAGATGCGCAAAAGAAGCCGTACAAGTCCCCAGGCAAGATTCACAAAAAAGGGATGGGTTTTCAGGAAATTAATCAAATGCAAACGCATGAAAAAATTTCACTCCTTTGTATCAGGCAAATCAATTGCTTTTGTCAATACCTGATAGGTAATTTTCCGATCAAACCGTTCTTGTGCGCACTTCCGGGCATTTTGGCCCATTTCCCGACGGAGTTCAGGATCATTTATCAATAAAGCCAGCTTTTCTGCGAGATCTTCTGCGCCGCCACAGCGGCAGTTGAATCCCATCTTGTACGTTTCCACTAAATTACGATATTCCGGACATTCCTGTGTGCTGATTACCGGAAGCCCCGATGCGGCGTAATCAGCATGTTTGTTGATAATACTCTGTGCCGCGTTAGGAACAATGGGATTGACCACGATGTCACAGGAAGAGAGTACTCCACACATCTTGTCATAGGACAGTTGGCCGCAGAACTTGGCATCCACTGCGTTTTCCCTGGCATACCGCTTAAATTCTTCCGCGCGGGGCCCAGTGCCCATAATCATAAATTTGGGGGGCGTAATGCCTTTCTCTCGAAGCAGCACAAGGGCGTCAAATACACAGATGAGGTCATAACTGCTGCCCAGCGTCCCGCAGTATCCAAGCCATAATTCTCCCTCCGGCTTGTCCAAAACAGGGTTGGCCCGCACGTTGGAATCAAAATTTTCAAGACGTGTTCCCAGGAAAACGCAGGCTCCGCTTGCGCACTTTTTATTTACGGAGAGGGCACGATCTATGTAAGTCTGCGATACTGCGCAGACGGTATCCGCCGCCTGATAAATGCGATCAGCCATACGGCGGAACGGCGCAAACAGCAGCGCACTAATAACCGGAATCTGGAAGATCATTTCAAAGCCTTCCGGCCAAAGATCCTGCACGTCAATCACAAAGCGGACATTGTTTTTGCGGGCATACTTCGCCGCCTCCAGCGGGGCGGTAAGAGAAGGAACCGCACAGTAAATAACGTCCGGTTTTTTGCGGTTTTGCAGATATTTGGCTACGCGCTTTCCAAAACTATAATGGCTGGCAAACCGGCGCAGACATACGTTCTTGGGATAGCCGTTTTCATGAATTAAGGTAATCTTAAAAGGGTATCCCGGCAAAAAGCTATCCCGATGTGTTTTTTTAATGTGAAAAAAATCACTGGTAATGAGTTCGACATTGTGATTTTCCGCCAGCAACTTTGCAAGATATAAAAAACGTCCGTTATCCTTTTCAGAAAAATCCCCGCAGAAATTGGCTAGTATTACAATATCCATTTACTGTCTCTTCTTTCTGTTCAGAGTGAATTTTGCTGATGGTCTCAGACGGTTTTTCGAAACAGCATAAAGGCTTCAGAATAGTTTAAGCCCCACTGGAGCCCTCTGGCGCGATCTGTTTCCCTTACATACTGCGGAGAGCGA
>CAJUDW010000017.1 GCA_910584995.1 uncultured Oscillibacter sp.
AACCGGGTCTATACCCGCAACCAGCTTTTGGACGAGGTGTGGGGCTTCGACTACTTCGGAGACAGCCGCACGGTGGACGTTCACATCAAGCGCCTGCGGGAAAAGGTTGTGGGTGTTTCCGACCAGTGGGAGTTGAAAACCGTGTGGGGTGTGGGCTATAAATTCGAGATGACCGGCGGCAAGGCTGCCGAAAAGGCATGAAGCGTTTCCGGAAACAATTTCAGGGCCTGTACTGGCGGCAGCTGCTGGTGATTGTCAGCATGGTGATGCTGACGCTGTTTCTGCTGGGGGCGTCTTTCTTCTCCCTCAGCTACAACTACGCCAAGAACCAGGAGAGCGGGGAGATGCAGGAGCGGGCCAGAATGGTGGCCCAGCTGGCCGCAGGTTATCTGAACCACTCCCCGGACTATGACCAGGAAAACTTCCGCCAGCTGGCCACGGTGGCCGCCACGATGACCGATGTGGACTTCCTGATTTCCGACACGAAGGGCCATGTCCTTCTCTCCACGGACGAAACCATGGAGGGGAAGATCATCAACCTGCCCTGGGATTTGACCCAGGCCGCGATAGAGGGGGAGGGCGAATTCCAGCGCACCGACCTGAACGGCCTTTATGACGCCAAGCGGTTTGTGGCGGGAGTGCCTGTGGCCTCCGGCGGGACTGTGGTGGGCGTGGTATTCGCCGTTTCCACCAGCGCGTCCCTGAACGCCATGTGGCAGGGGTTTGTGGGCCTCTTTTTTATGACCGCTTTTGTGGTGCTGATGGTATCCTTCATGGCCTCCTCTGTCACCGCCATGCGGCAGATCCAGCCCATCCGGGAGATGGTCCGGGCCACCCGGCGGTACGCCGAGGGGGATTTTGACGTCCGC
This sequence comes from uncultured Oscillibacter sp., assembly GCA_910584995.1. Taxonomy (GTDB): domain Bacteria; phylum Bacillota; class Clostridia; order Oscillospirales; family Oscillospiraceae; genus Oscillibacter. The sequence continues at coordinate 870 of CAJUDW010000017.1, forward strand.
ATGAACGACTACGGCCGGTGCGACGAAATCGGGGAACTGGCGGCCTCCTTCAACAACATGGCGGACTCCCTCCAGGAGACGGAGCGCCAGCGGCAGGAGTTCATTGCTAATATCTCCCATGAGTTAAAGACCCCCATGACCACCATCGCCGGTTACACCGACGGTATTCTGGACGGCACCATCCCACCGGAAAACGAGCGGCAGTATTTGCAGATCATCGCCGGGGAAAGCCGCCGCCTCTCCCGCCTGGTGCGGCGGATGCTGGACGTGAGCCAGCTGCGGGTGTTGGATCCCCTGAAGGCGGGCAATCACTTCGACCTCTGCGAGAGCATGCGCCGGGTGCTGATCTCCCTGGAGAAGAAAATCACCGACCGTTCCCTGGATGTGGATGCGGATATCCCTGAGGGGCCTATCCTGGTGCTGGGGGACAACGATCTCATCACCCAGGTACTCTACAACCTGCTGGAGAACGCCGCCAAGTTTGCAACCCCCGGTTCCACCCTCTATTTCGGCGTGGCCCTGCTGGACGGGAAAGCCCGGGTAACGGTGCAGAACGCGGGAGACGAGATCCCGGCGGAGGAACTGCCCCTCCTTTTCGAGCGGTTCCACAAGAGCGACAAATCCCGCAGCCGGGACAAGGACGGCGTGGGCTTGGGGCTCTATATCGTAAAAACCATTTTGGAACAGCACAGGGAAAAAATCAATGTGACCAGCGAGAACGGTTCCACCACGTTTTCCTTCTCTCTGGCCGCGGAATGAGGAACTATGGAAGAGAACACCAGCGTTTCCGGCGAGGTGGTGGAGATCTACCGCCAGCCGGGGCCCAGCGAGGTGGTGGAGATCTACTCCCGCCCCTTGCCCGGAGCCGCAGGGAAGCGGCGGCCCGCTCCGCCGCCCCCGCCGGAAATACCCAAGAAAAAGCCGAAAACCGGATTTTGGATATTCCTGGCCTGCGTGGCCGTAACGGCCTGCCTGGCGGTGGCCCTCACCTTTCTGACCCAGTGGTATGGGGCCCCGCCCTCCGGCTGGGACAGCTGGGACGGCCCCTATTACCACAGCGAGGACGAGGACGATTATCAGGATCGGCCCATCACCATCCCCACGTGGCCCACGGGCCTGGGGGCGCGGCTGACGGTGGAACGGCGCCATGGGGAGGAGTTGACCTCCCAGGAGATCTACCGGCAGGTCAACCCGTCGGTAGTTGGCGTCCTGGCGGGGCTGGATGAGGATACCATGTCCGTAGGTACCGGGGTGATCTTCTCCCCCGACGGTTACGTCCTCACCAATTACCACGTGGTGGCGGGAGGTACGGACTGCACGGTGCTGCTGGACAGCGGCCGGGGTTATGACGCCATGTACGTGGCCGGGGACGCAGAGAACGATTTGGCGGTGCTGAAGGTCAGCAGCCAGGATCTGCCTGCCGCCGGCTTCGGTGACAGCGACCTTCTGACGGTGGGGGATAAGGTATATGCTATCGGCAACCCCTTGGGCATGGAACTGCGGGGCACCTTTACCGACGGCATTGTCTCTGCCATCAACCGGGATGTGCGGGTTCAGAACCGGGTGATGACCCTGATCCAGACCAACGCTGCCCTGAACTCCGGCAACTCCGGCGGGCCGCTCATTAACCAGTACGGGCAGGTGGTGGGCATCAATACCATCAAAATGACCTCCGATTACTCCAATGTGGAGGGGTTGGGATTTGCCATTCCCTCCGCCTCCATTGACCGGCTGGTGAACGATTTGCTGTCTTACGGGGCAGTTCAGCCGGAACCGGTGCTGGGGGTTACGGTATCCACCGTCAGCGAGGAGGTGGCCCCGGGGCTCTGGGGCATCCAGGTGCAGAGTGTCACCGGCGGCTCCGCTGCGGATCAGGCCGGCGTCCGGCAGGGGGACTATATCGTGTCCGCCGCAGGGGAGGCCGTTGAGTCCAGCCGGGACCTTCTTCGGGCCAGGCGGCAGTGCCACCTGGGTGACAAGCTGGCTTTGACCCTGTGGCGGGATGGGGAGACCCTGGACGTGACGCTCCTGCTGCTGGAAGCGGCGGAGTGACGGCGGTTTCCCGGTACGGCGTGAGATACACGGCTTTGGGATCTGTGTTCAAGGCGTTGAACGGCGTCTGGCCGGGCCTTTCCCGAGGGGGTGAACCCCTGTTTCCGTTCATCAAATAGTGAAAACCGCCCTTCTCCGGCAGGAAAATGCCGGAGGGGGGCGGTTTTTCTGCGCCGGAATGGAGGCCTATTCCGTAGACAGGAAGCGGTAGACCTTCAGGGCCAGGCTGATATTCTGGTATGTCACCGGATCGCTCAGCTCCTTTTTGAATATTTTCTCAATCAGCCGGAAACGGTAACGGATGGTGTTGTAATGGATGAACAGGGCGGCGGCCGCGGCTTTCAGGTTCCCGCCGTGGTCAATGACGGTTTCCAGTGTCCGCACCAGGTCGGAGTTGTGGCGGCGGTCATGCTCTACCAGAGGGCCGATGGTGTCCATGCAGAAGTCCCACAGATCCTGCTGGTTCTGGATGCTGCTGATGATGCGGTAAATGCCGAGATCCCGGAATTTTATCAGCCCGTGCCGCTTCATCTGCTGGGCCAGTTCCAGGGTATAGCGGGCCTCCCGGTAGCATTTCGGGATATCGGAGAGGGAGGACGCCTCCCGGGAGAGGGTCATGTAGAATTCGTCCATGCCCAACTCCCGCAGGATGCCTGCGATCCGATCCGACGCCCGGTCGCAGACCGCCAGGGCCTCGTCGTTCAGGGCCACCGCAATGGAGGACTGGATCTCCACCCAGAAGGTGTTGGAGAGGGGCGCGCCGGGGAAGAACTCCCACTCGATTTTCTCCCGGAGAAGCCGGATCAGGTTCTGCCGCTCCCGGAGGCCGGAGGCGTTGTTGGAGATTTGCAGAATCAGGATTGACAAAGGGAAGGACAACCGCCATTTCAGCATTTTTGCCCGGGCGGCGGCTGTCTCCTGTTCCGATACGGCGCTGTATATGAGATCGCAGAAAAACAACTCCTGGTTGCGGTATTCCTGGTTTTCCACCATGATGTTGTGCTGGATAATGACCCGGAACACAATAGCGAATTGCTGGAGGGTGATCTGCTCCAGCCTGGTCAGTTCAAAGGGATCCGGTTCCCAGACGGTGATATAGCCGATATTTTCGGAACTGTACCGTACCGGGTACACCGCGATGCAGCAGTCCGGCAGGCGGGCAATTTGAAACTCCGCCGTGCTCTCCAGGCATACGCGCCGCAGGGCCTCCAGCAGGGGCCCTTCCCCCTTGCGGGCAGGATGGGAGGCGATGCAGGAGAAGTCCTGATCAATAAGGAGAATGGCCCGGTGCAGAATGCCGGAGAGGATGCGGGCCAGATCCCCCAGGTTTCCGCCCCGCAGGAGGATGTCCATCATCTCGCCGTGGACGTAATTCCGGTGCTCCAGTTCCTTGTTGTTCTCCCGGATACAGGCGCTGAGATACTCGTTGATGTGCAGGGAGAAGTCGCTGTCCGCCGGGAGGATCACAAGAGGGAAGCCCAGCCGGTCCGCCTGCTCCAGGCAGGCCGGGGGGATGTCCCAGACATAGCGGTTCAGCTTGACCCCGATGCCGCTGAGCCGGGCCGCGTCCAGCCGGAGGATCAGGTGCTCCAGGCTGTCCGGCTGGCCCGAGAAGGGATAGAGGGTGGTCAGCAGAAAGCCGCCGGGGCGGACGTAACTCTCGATATCCGGGACTTCCATTACAGAGAGATCCCCCACGATCCGATCCAATCCGGAACTGCCGGCAACCACTGCGGCGTCTAAAAAGCTGGGAAGTTCCAGCAGATCCTGTACGCGAAACATAGGCACCTCACAGTCAGGGGCCCGCCGGAATTCCCTGGGCGGGCGGATGGGTATGATGTCCTATTATACGTTCATTTTTGAGAAAAAACAACAAAAACCCGGTTTTTTCTGAGGCTCTGGCGGCATTGTGTTTTTTGTACAAAAAATATACAAAAAAATTTGTGGACTTGCATTTGAAAATGAGAAAACTATAGCCGAAAGACAAAAAATAGCTATCTATTTAGCATTGTATAACAATGACTTTTTCCTGAAGCTATGCCATAATAAAATTGCCTGAAAAGTTGGCGGATTTCCTGCTTTTGTAAGAAATCCACAAAAATTAAGGGGAGGGAAAATCATTATGAAGGTAAAAGGAATCACGGTTTGGCAGAAATCGGATCTGGATGGATTTTTCGGGCTGTTCACTAACAACATCACCAACATCCTGGTCCTGGCAGGCGCGCTGCTCTATACCGTGCAGATGCCGCCGGAACTGGTCTATGGGAGGATCCTGCCGGCGGTGGGCCTGGGATTGATGCTTTGTTCGATCCTGTACTTTTGGACGGGGTTCCGTCTGGCGAAAAAAGAAGGGCGGGATACCGTCACGGCTATGCCGTCCGGCATCAGCGTACCCCACATGTTCATGATGATCTATATGATCATCCTGCCGGTAAAATTGACCACCGGTGATCCCTATCTCGCCTGGTATGCCGGAATCGCCTGGTGCCTGCTGGAGGGGATTGTGGAGACCGTCGGGGCGTTCATCGGCCCCTGGATGCGGCGGATCCTGCCCCGGGCCGCTATGCTGGGCTCCCTGGCCGGTGCTTCCATTACGGTCATCATGACCAACTCTGCTGTGCAGAGTTTTGAGGCACCCTATATTGCCCTGGCCAGCTTCTGTGTGATCCTGCTGGGCTTTGTGGCGAAAAAGCGGATGCCCTTCGGCCTTCCCGCCGGTCTGACCGCGATCCTGCTGGGAACATTGCTGGGCTGGGTCTCCGGGGCCATGGATTTCGGCGGGCTGCGAAATTCGTTTTCTTCCGTGGGGTTTTATGCCCCGTCTTTTGCCGGAGGGTATATGGTTTCCGGTATGAAGGCTGCCGCGCCCTATCTGGCCTCCGCCATTCCCATGGGCATCTACAACTTCATTGAGGGTGTGGATAACGTGGAGAGCGCTGCCGCGGCAGGGGACAGCTACAATACTGCGGAAATCCTGGCTTACAACGGCATTACCAGTACCATCAGCGCCCTGTTTGGCAGCCCTATCCCCACGGCGGTTTATATCGGGCATCCCGGCTGGAAGAGCGTTGGGGCCCGGCTGGGTTACTGCCTGCTGACCGGCGTGGCCATCTTCGTCATCTCCCTTCTGGGACTGACTTCCGTGCTGATCAGCGCCATTCCCCTGGCGGCACTGCTGCCGATCCTCATCTATATCGGCATCCAAATCGGCAGCCAGGCCTTTGAGCATGTGCCGGTGTCCCACTTCCCGGCGGTGATCCTGGCCATGATCCCCTGGCTGGCGGACTGGGCCCAGACCCAGATTGACAACGCCGTCAGCGCTCTGGGCGGCACGGTGTCCCTGGAGGTCTTTCAGGGGGCCGGCATCTACTACCAGGGATTTTCCTTCCTGGGGAACGGCGCCAGCATCACGGGGATGCTCTGGGCGTCCCTGCTGGTGTTCCTGCTGGAGAAGAAAGTCCGGAACGCCCTGGTGGTCTGCGGCGCGGGCGCGGCGCTCACCTTCTTCGGCATGATCCACGCCGACAGCGTCGGCATCTGTATGCTGCCGGGTGCGGTGTTTGCCTATCTGTTTGTGGGAGCCATGATTTATGTCATGTTCCGGTTCGGCAGGAACGAGGGGGATGTCCTGCCGGATCATGAGCCCTGACCTGTCAACCGAGAAGAAAGAATGGAGGAACCAATCATGAAACTGTATACTGTAGACGCGCTGCCTTACGCCTACGAATTTTCCCTGGAGGAGACCGCCCTGGTCATTATCGACATGCAGCGGGATTTCTGTGCCCCCGGCGGCTTCGGCGAGAAACTGGGCAACGATATTGCCCTCACCCGGGGCATCATCCCCATCGTCCGCCGGATGCTGGAGGCGGCCCGGGAGAAGGGGATGCTGGTCATCCATACCCGGGAGGGCCACCGGCCTGACCTGAGCGACTGTCCCCCCGCCAAGCTGAACCGGGGCCGTAAACAGGGCGCGGGTATCGGCGACCAGGGCCCCATGGGCCGCATCCTGGTCCGGGGCGAATACGGCCACGGCATTGTGGACGAGTTGACGCCCATCGACGGGGAGATCATCCTTGACAAGCCCGGTAAGGGCGCCTTCTACTCCACGGATCTGGAGTTGATTCTCCGGACCCGGGGTATCCAAAAGCTTCTGGTCTGCGGCGTGACCACCCATGTCTGCGTCAGCACCACCATCCGGGAGGCCAACGACCGGGGCTTTGACTGCCTGCTGCTGCGGGACTGCTCCGCCGCCTTTGACCCCGCCGACCACGAGGCCACTGTCCGCAGCATCCACCAGCAGGGCGGCATCTTCGGCTGGGCCACAACGTCCGATAAGGTCATCGATGCACTGAAGGCCTGAAACCACTTGAGGAGGAATTGACTATGTTTGACAAGAACAACGCCGCCAGGGGCACCCCGCTGTGGGTGGCCGGCGATTTGAACGGCTTTTTCGGCCTGTTCTCCAACTCCCTGGCGAATTTCCTGACTGCCATTGCCCTGCTGGCCGTGGCCATCTCCATGCCTGCGGACATTGTGTACGGCAAAATTGTTCCTGCCACGGCGCTGGCGATCGCTTTGGGTAACTTCATCCTGGCGTACCTGGCCCGCCGTATGTCCGTGCGGGAGGATCGCTCCGACGTAACCGCCATGCCTTACGGCATCAGCGTGCCCCACTATTACGCGGTGGCGCTGGCCGTTATCCTCCCCACCTATATTTCCACCGGGGACTGGATGCTGGCCTGGGCCACCGGCATGGTCTGGAACTTCGTGGAGGGCGTCATCATGCTGATCGGCGCTTTCGCCGGGCCCTTTATCAAAAAGAACATCCCCCGCTCCGCCATGCTGGGCGCCCTGGCCGGTTTTGCCCTGACCTTCATCGCCGGAAACCCCATTGGCGAGGTTTTCACCACCCCCTATATCGGCCTGGTTTGCTTCGTGATCCTCATGGTGGGCTGGCTGGGCCACAAGCGCCTGCCCTTCAACATCCCCACCGGCGCTTTCGCCATCCTTGTGGGCACAATCCTCGCCTGGGTCACCGGGTACATGGATCCCGCCGGTGTCTCCCAGGTGGTGGAGAACTTCAATGTCCCCTTCCCCAGCCTGATGTTCGGCCTCTTTACCAAGGGCTTCGCCTATATCGCCCCCTTCCTGCCTGCCGCTATCCCCCTGGGCATTTATGACTTCCTGGAGAGCATGGACAACCTGGAGAGCGCGGATGCTGCCGGGGAGCACTATCCTGTGGCCCTGTGCATGACCATTCCCGCCATCCTGACCATCCTCAGTTCTTTCATGGGCGGCGTGTTCCCCACCATCATCTATATCGGCCACCCCGGCTGGAAGGCCGCCGGAGCCCGCGTGGGCTACTCTATCCTCACCGGAACCGTTATCCTGGTGCTGTCCTTCACCGGTATTATGGCCCTGGCCACCGCCGTGATCCCCCTGGTTGCCATGCTGCCCATCCTGATGTATATCGGCATGATCATCGGCACCCAGGCCTTCTCCACCGCAAAGCCCCGGCATATGCCTGCCGTGGTGCTGGCCTTCCTGCCCTATATCGGCAGTTTCCTCACCTCGAAGATCAGTTCCTCCATCAATGCTGTCAACGAGGCCCTGGCTGCTGCCGGATCCGGACTGAGCGTGGCCCTGGGAGGCGTGACCTCCGGGAATACCGTAGGCGTGGCTTTCTCCACCCTCTCCGGCAACGGCGTGCCCTTTGAGGGCTGGCAGCGCCTGAGCCAGGGGGATATCATCATCGCCATGATCCTCTCCACCATCGTCTACTTCATCATCGACCGCCATTATACCAAGGCCGCGGTGTACTGCGGCATCGGTGCGGCCCTGTCCTTCTTTGGCATCATCCACTCCGGCTCCTTTGGGATCAACGTGTCCCCGGCGGTCACCATTGGCTATCTGCTGGCAGGCGCGGTTCTGCTGGTGATGATGGTATACCGCAAGGAAGACAACGTGCTGGATCCGGAAGTGGCTTTGGAGGAGGCACAGGAACTTGGAGAGGCGTGAGGGGCTTTCGCAGGGACAGTGTGTTTTCCGCTCTGCCTCCCGCAGGGACTGCCATCTTACGCCGGAGGTGCTGCACGGGCCGGGACGCGTCCACAGCGTTTACCGCTCCAGCGTTAACATCATCTTGGAAAACGGCTGTTTCTGTACACTTCTCTCACCTGTGGAGGACGACGGCCCCGGAGGGATCCTCCTCTGGGAACCGGCGGGCTTCACCCATCCCGGCTTAGCCCTGGGACCGGGCCTCCCGGTCACGGCGGAGAGGGGCCGCCTGGCCCTTGGCAAGTTCCGGGTAGATACTGCCTCCGCCGGGACGTTTTCCAGCCGCCTGGTTCCCCCTGCTGCTCCCGCTGGGCCGGAAGCGGTGGAAAGAGGCCTTCTCCGTCTGGAAAAGCTGTTGGCGGAAACGCCGCCGGCCGGGGCTCCGGAGTTGGAAGAGGCGCTGGAATCCCGGGCGGCGGTCCTCCGGGCCGTCCTGCCGGATCCTGCCCGCTTGGCGGAGCCTGCCGTAGAGCGGCTGGTGGGCTTGGGTATGGGGCTGACGCCCTCCGGGGACGACCTTCTCACAGGCTGTTTGGCCGCCCTCCTGTATGGTGGGGGCGGCCAGAGTTTTCCGGGGGAGCGGCTCCGGGCGGCCATAGGGAAATTCCAGGACCGGACGGCTTTCATCAGCGGCCAGATGCTTCGCTTTGCCGCCCAGGGCCGGTTCCGGGGCAGACTGCGGAACTTTGCTGCCGCCGTTTTTTCGGAGGGCGATCCGGCCCCGACTTTCCGGGCGCTGCTGGGCATAGGGGCGTCCTCCGGCCGGGATATGGCCCGGGGAGCACTGGAGGCCTGCCGGATCCTGCTGGAGGCCAAAATCAATGAATAAAGGAGAAATGCGATATGGCGGAACTGCTGCTGTGTCAAAAGGACGCATATTATGACTCCGTGACGCTGATGACCTTGTCCAACAAGCTGAAAAAGCTGGAGGGGGTCTCCAACGCGGTGGTCTCCATGGGTACGCCCATGAATAAGGAACTGCTGCAAAACATCGGCCTTCTCCAGGGAGAACTGGAGGAGGCAGGGCCAAACGATCTCCTGATCGCCATTGAGGCGGAGACGGAGGAGCGGTGCAGGGCCGTACATGAGGAGATGGAGCGGCTGCTCTGCGAGAAAAAGGGCGGCGGCACACAGCAGGCCGCCGTGTACCGCACCATCTCCGAGGCGAAAAACGCCCTGCCGGATCTGAATCTGGCGGTGATTTCCGTCAAGGGGGAGTTTGCGGCCCGGGAGGCCCGGGAGGCCTTGAAACGGGATATGCACGTGATGCTCTTTTCCGATAACGTGACGGTTGCCCAGGAATTGGAACTGAAGTCCATGGCCCACGAAAAGGGCCTGCTGGTGATGGGCCCGGACTGCGGCACTGCCATTCTGGGGGGCGCGGGGCTGTGCTTTGCCAACGCGGTACGCCGTGGCGGCGTGGGCCTTGTAGCCGCCTCCGGCACCGGCCTCCAGGAGGTCTGCGTGCTGGTAGACCGGCTGGGCCAGGGGGTATCCCAGGCCATCGGCACGGGAGGCAGGGATTTGTCCGCGGAAATCGGCGGCATCATGATGCTGGACGGCCTGCGGCTGCTGGAGGAGGATCCGGAGACCCGGGTAATCGTCCTGATCTCCAAGCCTCCGGTGCGGGAGGTGGCGGAGAAGATTCTCGCCAAGGTGTCCGCATGCACCAAGCCCGTGGTAGTCTGCTTTATTTCCGGAACGCCGGATCTCCTGAAGGGCACCAAGGCTGTATATGCCGCCAGCCTTGAGGACGCGGCTTTCCAGGCGGCGGCCCTCATGGAGGGGAAAACCGCAGCGCCCGCTGCCGGGACGGCCTTTCCCATCGACGGGGAGGCTATGGCGGCCGCTGCCGCGGGGCTGAAGCCGGAGCAGAAGTATATCCGGGGCCTTTACTGCGGCGGCACACTGGCGGCGGAAGCCGTGGCGGAGTGCGGAAAGGCGCTTTCCGAGGTTTTCAGCAACGTTTCCAAAAAGCCGGAGCAGCACTTGGATGATCCCATGCGCAGCCGTGGGAACTGCGTCATTGACCTGGGGGACGACGTATTCACTGTGGGAAGGCCCCATCCCATGATCGAACCGGAACTCCGCTGCGGCCGCATTATCCAGGAAGCGGAGGATCCGGAGACCGCCGTGATCCTGATGGATTTCGAACTGGGCTACGGCTCCAACGCCGATCCGGCAGGCGTCACCATCGGAGCGGTTCAAAAGGCCCGGCAGCGCAGCGCCGCCCAGGGCCGGGACGTGGTTTTTATCGGCTACATCCAGGGCACCCAGGGAGACTTCCAGGACATCGAAAAACAGCGCCGGACGCTGGAGGAAAACGGCGTCCTTACGGCGCAGAGCAACCTGCACGCCGTATCCATGGCGCTGCGGATTCTGGCGGAGAAAGGAGCCGGAGGACATGTTTGAGGAACTGAAATTTTTAAACGTCGGCACGCCGCTGTTCCGGGACGAGTTGGAAAAACAGCGTGTTTCCTGTGCCCATGTGGACTGGAAACCGGCGGCGGGCGGGGATATCCGGCTGATTGAGGCCCTTGACCGCCTGGCGGATCGTCCGGAGGTGGAGGCGGCGAACCGGGAGGCCGCAGATCGGATAAAGCGTTCCCAGGCCGTCTGGATCGGTATGGATCTGGCCCTCCGGGCCGTTCCCGGCATGACGCCCAAGACCATCCTCCATGCCGGGCCCCCCATTGCCTACGAGCAGATGTGCGGCCCCATGCAGGGGGCGGTGCAGGGCGCCCTGCTGTATGAGGGCCTGGCGGAGGACGCCGCCGGGGCGGACCGGCTGGCCCGTTCCGGGGAGATTACCTTCTCCCCCTGCCATGAGCACGGGTGTGTAGGCCCTATGGCGGGTATTGTCTCCCCCTCCATGCCGGTGCATATTGTGGAAAACCGCACTTTTGGGAACCGGAGTTATTCCACCGTCAACGAGGGCCTGGGCAAGGTGCTGCGCTTCGGCGCCAACAGCCAGGAGGTCCTGGATCGCCTGCGCTACATCAAGGAGGAGTTTTTCCCTGTGATGCGCAGCGTGGTGGAACTGGCAGGGGGCGTGGATTTGAAAAACCTCACCGCCCAGGGCCTCTCCATGGGCGACGAGTGCCACAACCGTAATAAGGCCACTACCGCCCTGCTGCTGCGGGATCTGCTGCCCTTTTTCATGGAGGCGGATTTCCCTGCGGAGGTTCGGAACAAGGCCATGCTGTTCCTGCGGGGCAATGAGCACTACTATCTGAACCTGTCCATGGCCGCCTGCAAGTGCACTCTGGACGCTGCCCATGGCGTACCCAATTCCACCATTGTCACCACCATGGCCCGGAACGGCGTGGAGTTCGGCATCCGCGTCAGCGGGATGCCGGTGGACTGCTGGTTCACCGGCCCTGCCCAGCGGGTGGAGGGTCTGCTGTTCCCTGGCTTCCAGGAGGAGGACGCGGCCCTGGATCTGGGAGACAGCGCCATTACCGAGACCTGCGGAATCGGCGGCTTCGCCATGGCGGCGGCCCCGGCCATCGTCCAGTTTGTGGGCGGCTGTGTGGAGGACGCCTTCCGCTACAGCAGGCAGATGTATGAAATCACGGAGACGGAGAGCGGCTCCTTTTTCCTCCCGCCCCTGGATTTCCGGGGCAGCGCCACGGGGATTGACCTGCGGAAAGTGGTGGAGGCGGGGATCCTGCCGGTCATCAACACCGGTATTGCCCACCGGGAGGCGGGCGTGGGCCAGATCGGCGCGGGCATTGTGCATCCGCCTATGGCATGCTTTGAAAAGGCCCTGCTGGCATTTTCCTAACGGCCCGGACAGGCCGGGTTTGAATTTCTTTGGAGGCTCGATCATGAAAGTTGTTGTCTCAATCGGCGGGAATGCCCTGGGGGAGACGCCCCAAGAGCAGATGGACGCCCTTTACGGGGCGGTGCGGCCCATTGCGGATCTCATCGCCGCAGGGCATACCGTGGCCCTGGTTCACGGGAACGGGCCCCAGGTGGGGGCCATCCATCTGGCGATGGAGCACGCCCATAACCAGGGCCAGCCGGTGCCGGCCATGCCGCTTCCGGAGTGTGTGGCCATGACCCAAGGATATATCGGATACCATGTGCAGAACATCCTGGGGGAGGAACTGCGGCGGCGGGGCATGGAGCGTATGCCGGTTACGGTGGTGACCCATGTGGAGGTGGATCCTGCGGATCCGGCCTTTGACGATCCCGCCAAGCCGGTGGGCAGTTTCTATTCCCTGAGGGAAAAGGAGCAGCTGGAGCGGGAGAAGGGCTACGTGCTCAAGGAAGACGCGGGCCGGGGCTACCGGCGGATGGTTCCTTCGCCCCATCCCCACAACATTGTGGAAAAGGATATTATCCTGCGCCTGATTGAGGAGGGGTATCCCGTCATTGCCTGCGGCGGAGGCGGTATTCCCGTGGTCCGGAAAGAAAACCGGCTGGAAGGCACGGCGGCGGTAGTGGATAAGGACTACGCCAGTGCCGTCCTGGCAAAGGAACTGGATGCGGACGCCATGTTCCTTCTGACGGGGGTGGATCAGGTGGCCATCAACTGGGGCAGGCCGGATCAAAAGTGGCTGGCCAGGGCGGATGTGCCCCAGATGGAAACCTACATAGCCCAGAAGCAGTTCGCCCCCGGCAGTATGCTGCCCAAGGTGGAGGCGTCGCTGGAGTTTGTCCGGGGCCGCCCCGGCAAACGGGCGTTCATCACTTCGCTGCCGAACCTCTCTGTGGCCCTGCGGGGCGAGGGAGGGACGGAGATTGTCTGCCCGGCGTAAGCGGCTTCTGTGAAAACAGGCGCCATCAACAGGTTTAAAAGAGGGCTGCCCGGATGAAAGCCGGGCAGCCCTCTTTTATATTGTTCAAGTTGAAAATCAAATCTGATGTTCATTTCGCTAGACTGCTATATCCATGTAGCTTTTTCCTTTCTCTGCGGCTAGGGGAAATTTTTCAGGAACCGTCCCCTCCGGACAGATTTTTGGATATCCCCTTGCAAAAAGCGCCGCAATTTTATAATATAATATAGGTTCAATACATCGTAAACGCTTCCCGGCCAGATGCGGTACGGGAAAACGAATCGGGAGAGGAGATCACATGAAATACGTAAAATACGGAAAATGCACCTGCTGCGGCAGGGAATACCCCGCCGTCCCGGATCTCACAAACTGCCAGTGCGGCGGAATCCTGGACATCATATATGACTATGACGGCATCCGGAAGGCTTTTACCAAAGATACCCTGCGGGAGCGTCCCGACCGCTCCATGTGGCGTTACCGGGAACTCCTCCCCATTGAGGAAAACACGCCGCCCACTCCCCTGCGGGTAGGCTGGTCCCCCCTTTACGAAGAACCCCGTCTGGCGGATATGCTGGACTTGAAACGTCTCTGGGTGAAGGACGACGGCCAGAACCCCACCGCCTCGCTCAAGGATCGGGCCTCCGCCATGGCGGTGGTCAAGGCCCGGGAGGCGGGGGCAAAGGTCATCGCCTGCTCCTCCACCGGCAACGCCGCCAGTTCCCTGGCGGGCAACGCCGCCGCCGCGGGGCTGGAAACTTATATCTTCGTCCCCAGCCGGGCCCCGAAGGGCAAGGTGGCCCAGCTGATGACTTTTGGCGCGACGGTGATCTCCGTCCAGGGCAGCTACGAGGAGACCTTTGCCCTCTCCAAGGCCGCTATTGAGAAATGGGGCTGGTATAACCGGAACGCTGCCATCAACCCCTACCTCTCTGAGGGCAAGAAGACCGTGGCCTTTGAGATTATGGAACAGCTGGACTGGCAGGTTCCCGACTATATCGCCATCAGCGTAGGGGATGGCTGCACCATTGCAGGGCTCTGGAAGGGCCTCAAGGATCTTCATGCCATCGGCTTTATCGATCGCCTGCCCCGGCTGATCTCCGCCCAGGCAGCGGGCTGCTGCCCCCTGAACCGGGCTATTGAGACCGGGGAGCCCTGGAAGCCTATGGAGGAAAACACCCTGGCAGATTCCATCGCCGTAGGCGTTCCCCGGAACGCCCACAAGGCGCTGGCCGCGATCCGGGAGTCCAATGGCCTGACGGTGAACGTCTCCGACCAGGAGATCATGGCGGCGCAGGGCCTCCTTGGCCGTACCTGCGGCGTCTTCGGCGAACCGGCGGGGGTCACCGGCACGGCGGGGGTGAAGAAGCTGTGCGAACAGGGACTTTTGGGCCGGGAGGATACCGTGGTCTCCGTGGTCACCGGGAACGGGTTGAAGGATGTGGCCAACGCCATTAAGGCCTGCGGGGAGCCCATTACCATCCCCTCCGACATGGATCGGCTGTTGGAGGCATTTGCCGAAAGGGGCGTTCCTGTCTCCTGACGGAAAGCGGGGATAGCCGGGATGCCGGCTGCCCGAAAAAACGGCGGCCCTGCCGCCGGAGGAGGGATTTCCATGACTGTCACCGTGGATGCCTCCCGCTGTATCGGCTGCGGGATGTGCGCCTATGCCGCTCCCGGCGTTTTCCGCATTGTGGGGGCCGTTTCCACTGTGCTGCCCCATCCTGACGAGGCCCAGGCCTCCCGGGCGGCCGGGGCCGCCAACGGCTGCCCGGTCAACGCCATCCGGGTGCGGCGGCAAGGGAAGATCAGAAAAAAGTGAGGGAGGAGTTTTGCTCCTCCCTCGATAATGTTACGATTAAACAGCGGTAGAGCATTTGCGGGTACGGAGTTGAAAAGAGAGGAAACACGCCGATGAAGAAGATCATTTCCCTGTTGTTGGCGCTGGTTTTGTTACTGTCCGGCTGCGGCAAGCAAGAGGACAACACCACCGCCCAGAATACGTATAACATTGCGCGTGTTATGCTGGCCTCCCTGGATGAACATGAGGAGGCCGATACCCTCACTTGGTACCGGGAGCCAGAGGAAGTCGGTGGCTATCTGGCAGATATCTATCAAATGGAAGACATCCCGTGGCTTGATGGGACAATTGTCCGTATGGAAGGCGCACGGGCTTTTGAACTGGCTGTTCTTTTTGTGAACGAGGAGGATACCGGCACGGTAACGGAGGCTATGCAGGAGTACCTTACCAACCGGCGGGCCGCGTTTACCGGTTACTTTCCCGACCAGGCAGGATTGGTGGACAATAGCCTGATCCTGACCCGGGGCCAATGCGTAGCGCTGGCGGTCTGCAGTGACCCGGGGGCTGCCAGGACTTATTTTGAAACCTGTTTCGGTGATGGCATCAACGCCAGGGGTATCCCGGCCATGCTCAGCCCTGCCCCGGAGGATTACCGTCCTGACGGGAGACTGATCTACATCGACCCCCAAACCGATGATATGACGCTTTTTGACCACACAGCGATTCTGTCGGCTTGGGAGAGCGGGGATGATTCCCCGCTCTCCGGGGAGGAGAAGGAAGTGCTGGATGCCGCCATGGCGGTGCTTGCGGCGTGGACTGCCCTGGATATGAGCGGCTATGAAAAGGAACGGGCCCTTTACGTCTGGCTGACCACCCATGTAGCATATGACCGCTCCCACTATAAAAAGCGCGGTGCTCCCCGGACTTCCTATGAACCCTACGGCCCTCTCATCAACGGAAAGGGCGTCTGCTTGGGCTATGCGGAAACCTTCCGGCTGCTGATGGATATGGCAGGCGTCGAGTGCATCACCGTCACCGGGGCGGCCTTCCGGAACAGGGAGAGCCACGCATGGAACATGGTAAAGCTAAATGGGAAGTGGTACTGTGCAGACCCAACCTGGGATCATATCGATGTTGATCAGGACTATCCCATAGAGCAGTTAATGCCGCTCTATGAGTACTTTAACGTCACCAGCCAGTACATGGCCGATACCGACCACCAATGGGACTATGACAATACCCCTGAAGCCACAGCGGAGGACAGGGGATGCCCTTAAATCAAGATATGGGCTAATATAGGCAGCGTTAAAGAAGATAGCGGGGCGGCGCAAGCACTGCACAGGTATATTCCCTATGCCTGCTGACGGCTGCCCGCCCCCGCAAGGGCCGGCGCGTTTGCGCCGGCCCTTTTAAACCGCCAGCGGCGTCTGCGCGATGCCGCTGCCGCCCGGATCCCTGCCGGTAACGGAGGCGTACTGCCGCTTGGGAAATAGGGGATCCCGGCCGGCGGCAGACGGACTGCCCTGGCAGGCCATGGCCCAATTGCCGCCGCTGGCTTCCGGTTTCTCCCCATAGCCCGCCGCCCGGCCCGGGGCGCATACTTCCGCTATGGCGCCGGTAGAAAAACTTTTGTGGAATTATTCTGGAAATTGTGGTATCCTGAATAAAACCGCCGGAACTGCACAAAGCGGCGATACGGAGGGGGAACCATCATGCTGCGCGTATTTTTGGTAGAAGACGAAAGCATCATCCGGGAGACACTGCGGGATACGGTTCCCTGGGCCCAATACGGCTATTCCTTCGCCGGGGAGGCGGGGGACGGGGAAATGGCCCTGCCCCTCATCCGCCAGGTGAAGCCCGACGTACTGATTACCGATATCCGCATGCCCTTCATGGACGGCCTGGCCCTCAGCGAGTTGGTCAGCCGGGAATTCCCGGAGATGAAAATCGTCATCATCTCCGGCTATGACGACTTTGAATACGCCCGGCAGGCTATCAGCATCGGCGTGGATCGCTACCTCTCAAAGCCCATCACGAAAAAGGCCCTGCTGGACGTGTTGGCGGAACTCAAGGAGAAGATCGAGGGTGAGCGGGCCAACCGGAGTTACCTGGCCCAGTTCCACCAGGAGGCGGAGGAGTACGAGCAGTACACCCGCAGGGTGTTTTTCGAGCGGGTGGTGGCAGGCCAGCTTTCGGTCCAGGAGATTTACGAGTCCGCGGCGAAGCTGGACATCGATCTCCGGGCCCAGTGCTACACCATCGCCTTCTTCTCCGTCCTGCCGGAGCCCTACGCCTCGGCAGAGGCTTACTCGGAGCCGGGAGCCCGTCTGCGGGATGCCCTGCTGGAGCATTTTTTAAAATACCCGGAGTACATCCTTCTCCGTTGGAACCTGACCACCTACGCCGTGCTGCTCAAGGGCGAAACCGCCCGGATGGAGGAACTGGCCCGCCGCTGCGTAGACACGGTGCGGGAACAGTACGCGGCCTACGCCCCGGAGCAAAGCTGGTATGTGGCGGTGGGCCGTCCTACCCAGCGTCTCAGTACCCTGCCTGCCTGCTTTGAGGAGGTCTCCCGTCTTTGGGCCTACCGGCATATTCTGCCTCAGCAGCATGTGCTGACGGCGGATACCGTCAGCTTCCTCACCGGTACCGGCAGCGGGAACAGCCACCTGGATCAGCTGGATGCAGGGAAAGTGGATCCGGCCATCCTCCTTGGCGTGATGCAGAGCGCCAGCGCCCAGGAGATCCCCAGCTTCGCGGACGAATATGTCCGCAGTGTGGAAGAAGCCCTGGGCTCCACCCCTTTCTGCCAGTATCTCATGCTTTCGGCCCGCTTCACGGCGGCCCGATTTGCCGCCTCCCTGGGGGTGGGGCAGCGGGAGGCCTTCGCGCCTCTGGCCTGCCTGGATCTCGTGGGGCGGAACGTGACGGCGGCGGATCTGAAAAGCTACTTCTCCGCCATTTTGCTGCGGATGGCGGAACTGCGGGACCAGGCGTCCAGCAGCCAGTGCCGGAGCCTCCTCAAACAGGCCGTGGCCTATATTGACCGTCATTATACCGAGGAATCCCTCTCCCTGAACCAGGCGGCCCGGGAGGTGAACATCTCCGCCAACTACCTCTCGGCAGTGTTCAGCCAGGAAATGGGGGCCACCTTTACCGAGTATGTCACCAACAAGCGGATGGAGCGGGCAAAGGAACTGCTCCGCACCACGGACAAACGCTCCGGCGAGGTGGCGGCGGCGGTAGGCTATAAAGACCCCCACTACTTCAGCTTTCTGTTCAAAAAGACCCAGGGCTGCACGCCCCGGGATTACCGGGGAGGGGGGAAGCGTTCATGAGCCGCCCGGATTCCATCCAGAGCCGGATGCGCCGCCTGGTGGTAATCTTTTGCGGCTTCATGGCGGCGATTCTGGCGGTGATGCTGGCCCTGGTGCTGGTTCACAACAGCCAGTATAAAAATCTTCTTTACAACGTGACCACCGCATCGGAATTCAACCAGGACTTTAAGGAAAATATCGACCTGAAGATGTATTATTATGTGATCGAAAGCCGGTATTCCGAGGGGCTGCCTATTCAGGAGATCCAAGCGGCCCAGGCCCTGGCAAAGGATCTGCTGGACAGCACCAGCCAGAAGGACAGCCTCCGGGCCGTCACCAGCGTGCTGGATCTTTGCGAGAATCTGGAGGAGAAGATATACCAGATTGAAAAGACCCAAAGCTATGACAGCCGGCAGATGCAGTTGGAGAACAACGTTTACGTCCTCACCGCCCTGATTCAGGAGTATATGTACAATTACCTCTACTACGAGTCCGTCCAGCTGAGTTTGCTGCGCCAGCAGATTTCCCGGCAGATCGCGGCGGAAATCCTGCTGGTGCTGGCCCTGTCCGCCGTCCTGATCCTGCTTCTTGTCCGCTACAGCGTCCGGCTGAGCCGCTCCGTGGCCCAGCCGCTGGTGGATCTGAGCCGCCGGGCAGAAGACGTTATCGGCGGTGATCTGACCGTCCGGGAGCCGGTCCGCTCGGAAACCCATGAGATCCGTACCCTCAGCGAGGGCATGGAGCAGATGATCGCCCGGCTCAACGCCCAGATCCAGGAGATCACCCAGAAACAGGCCAGCCTCCGCAAGGCGGAACTGGCGCTGCTCCAGGCGCAGGTCAATCCGCATTTCCTGTACAACACCATGGACACCATCATCTGGCTCATCGAGGCAGACCGGCCCCAGGCGGCGGTGGAGATGGTCTCCAACCTGTCCAGCTTCTTCCGGCACTCCCTCAGCCGGGGAGAGGATGTTATTACCCTGGGGGAGGAAGAGGAGCATGTCCGCAGCTACCTCCAGATCCAGCAGGCCAGGTACAAGGATATTCTGGATTACACCATCCAAATCAACTCCGCCCTGCGGGAGACCCGGCTCCCCAAGCTGACCCTACAGCCCCTGGTGGAAAACGCCCTGTACCACGGCATCAAACTCAAGCGGGGCAAGGGTTGCATTTACATCACCAGCCAGGCGGAGGGGACGGACGTACTCCTCCAGATTACGGACGACGGCGCGGGGATGGCCGCGGCGCGGCTGGAGGAACTGAACCGGGCCATTGAAAACGGGGAACGGGTGGGCTTTGGCCTGGTGACCGTTCACGAGCGGCTGCGTCTGCTCTTCGGCCCGCCTTACGGCCTGGCCCTCTCCAGCCGGGAGGGCGTGGGGACCACTGTGACGGTACGGGTCCCCTGCCGGGGAAAGGAGGCGAGGGAGGCGTGAAACGGGCTTGTTTACTTTTTCTGCTGACATTGAGCCTTGCCTTTGGCTCCGCCTGCGGAGCCAGGATAAACCCTCCGGGGGATTTGTCCAACGAGGATCTGACCGTTATCGGCATGTCCCAGGTGGGGGCGGAATCCGATTGGCGGGTGGCGAACTCCGAGTCCATGAAGATGGTGTTCACGGAGGAAAACGGCTACCGCCTCCTGTTTGAGGACGCCCGGCAGAAGCAGGAAAACCAGATTACCGCCATCCGCAAGTTCATTCAGCAGCAGGTGGACTATATCGTCCTGATGCCCATCAGCGAAAGCGGCTGGGACTCCGTGCTCCAGGAGGCAAAGGAGGCGGGCATCCCCGTAATTTTAGTTGACCGCATGGCGGACGTGGAGGACGAGAGCCTCTACGCCGCCCACGTCGGTTCCGACTTTTTAAAGGAAGGGACGCTGGCCGTGGACTGGATGGAAAGCGGTTTCCGGGAGAGCGGGGACACCGTAAAGATCATCCATATCCAGGGCACCCTGGGCTCCACCGCCCAGCTGGGCCGGACAGCGGCGCTGGAGGAGGCTGTGGCGGCCCGGGAAAACTGGGAACTGCTGATCCAGCTGGATGGGGATTTCACCCAGGCAAAGGCCTATGAGGTGATGACGGCATACCTCTCCTCCCTCCCGGGAGAAGGGGATATTGACGTGGTTTACTGCGAGAATGACAATATGGCGTTCGGGGCCCTCCAGGCCCTGGAGGAGCAGGGATACCGCTGCGGGCGGGAGGGCGTGAGCATCATCACCTTCGACGCCACCCGGGGTGCCCTGACGGAGTGCCTGAACGGGAAAATCTCCCTGGCAGTGGAGTGCAACCCGCTGCTGGGGTCTTTGGTGGAGGAAGTTATCCAAACCATGGAGGCCGGGAGGATACCGGAGAAACACCGCTACGTGGAGGAGCGGGTCTTTACCAAAGGAGACCTGACGGAAGCCTTGATTGCATGCCGGGACTATTGAAAAGGGGCCGGGAACGGATATATACATCCGTTCCCGGCCTTTGCCTATCCGCTGCTGCGGGTTACCAGTTCCCACTCCAGGGACTTTGAGCGGGCGGCCTCCCCCTGGAGAAGGCCGATCATCTGCTCCGCCGCCACCCGGCCCATGCGGCTGCGGTGGCTGAGGGAGGTGATGGGTACAGGGCCCAGCTGGCTTAAATAGCTGTTGTCAAAGCTGACCACCGCCACATCCTCCGGCACCCGGCGGCCTGCCTCCAGCAGGGCCTGAATCAGGCGGTAAGCGATTTCGTCGTTATAGCAGATCACCGCCGTGGCATCCTCCAGCCGCTTTTGCAGGAAGCCCGCCAGCAGCCGCCCGTCCCCATCCTCCAGGAGATGGCGGCGATCCTCCGTGTCATACCAGGCGAAGCGCCCGTCCCGGATGGACAGCCCCGCGTCCCGGAGGGCGGAAACGGCCCCGTGGTAACGCTGGGGGCCCTGCACGTCGTCGCTTTTGAAAATCCCGGCAATTTCCCGGTGCCCCCGGCCCGCCAGATAGCGGGCCAGCTGATAGCCGCCGCCGTAGTTGTCGTCCGCCACGCAGGGGACCCGGTCCAATCCGGCATAGGCGCCGTGGAGGAAGACGATGGGCGTGCCCGTCTGGAGGAGGCGCTGGTAAAGGTCGGCGTTAGGCGTGGGCAGGGCGGTCTTGGAGCCCTCCACCAGAAGGCCGCCCACCGGCTCCTCCAGCAGGCGGAGCAGGATTTCCCGCTCCGTGCTGACCCTGTTTTCCGTGGCGTACACGGCTGTGGAGTAGCCCTGGCGGGAAAAAACATCGGAGGCGTCGTGGAGGATGGCGGGGAAGATGTAATCGTCCATAAAGGAGGCCACTACCGCAATCTGACGGGGAGCCGCCCCAGGCAGCAGCCCGGTGGCGTAGGATCCGCTGCCTTGCCGCCGCTGGATCAGCCCCTCCTCCTCCAAGAGGGACAGGGCGTGGCGGACGGTTTGCCGGCTTAGCCGGTATTGGCGGCTCAGTTCCTGCTCTGTGGGCAGCTTGTACCCGGACTGCCCGCTGTTCCGGGCCAGTTCCTCCCGGAGTTGGTTTGCCAACAGCTGGTATTTCATTGCCATGCCCGCGCCCCCCTTTCGTTTTTTGACGCTTTTATTATACCAAGGGGGAGTGGTAATCTGCCTAAAATAAAGGTTGACACGTTTGAGAACTTTGTCTGATCCTTCAAAAGAAAATACAAATTGCGCCGGAAGGGGCTGGAAAACCCCTACCGGCAGGGCGTAATTTTTTACCATTTCCCCAAAGAAAATCAACCAATTTTTTGGATTTGGGCAATCTGCCGGAAAAGGAAAATTATCCTGCCCGGTTGAAAACCGGAAGAAAACAAACGGATTAAATAGACAAATCGTAAAATTTTCAACTTAATTTGGGATTGCTCTGCTTGCCGGATCAGAATTTGTATCATTGTATGTTATAATGACCGAAATTTGTTCTATTTACACATACAAAAATGGATATTATGACTAAAAATGTATTGACTTTGCCTAGGGAATCGTTTTTAATGCAGCTATGGAAGCCGGATGGTTCTCCGGCAGCGGACCCAAAATCTGAAAGTGAGGAATTGGTCATGAAGAAAGTCTTTTGTCTCGTACTGACCCTGTGCATGGTTCTGACCCTGGCCGCCTGCGGCGGCAAAACCGGAGGCGACACCGAGCCTGCCGGCGGCGGCAATTCCGCTCCCGCGGACGGCGGCTCCGATGTTCAGCAGCCCGCCGACGCCGGCGGGGAACTGATTTCTGTCGGTATCATCAACAACGACCCCAACGAATCCGGTTACCGGACCGCCAATGACGCGGCCATGCGGGCGATGTTCACCGAAGAAAACGGCTACAAAGCCACGTTCTACAACAACAACGACGCGGCCCAGCAGATCGCTACCGCCCAGCAGATGATCCAGGACGAAGTGGACTTCCTGCTCCTCTCCCCTGCCTCCACCACCGGCTGGGACACCGTGCTGCAGGACGCCCAGGCTGCCGGCACCCAGATCATCCTCTTCGACCGTATGCTGGAAGCGGATGAGAGCATGTACGTAGCCGCCGTCGTTTCCGACATGCCCGCCGAGGGCCAGACCGCCGTGGATTGGCTGGCCGACCAGGGCCTCAGCGAGTACAACATCATTCATATCCAGGGCCACATGGGCTCTGACGCCCAGCTGGGCCGCACCGGCGCCCTGGACGCCAAGGTTGCCGCCGAGGCCAACTGGAACTACGTGACCCAGCAGACCGCTGACTGGGACGAGGCCACTGCCCGCACCATCACCCAGTCCGTCATTGACTCCGGCAAGCCCTTCAACGTCGTCTATGCGGAAAACAACGGCATGGCCCGCGGCGCCGAGGCTGCCCTGGATGCCGCCGGAATCACCCACGGCAAGGACGGCGACGTTATCATCATGGGCTTCGACAGCGACACATGGGCGATGCAGTCGGTTCTGGACGGCAAGTGGAACTACATGGGCCTGTGCAACCCCCTGCAGGCTGAGACCGTTGACAGCATCATCAAAGACCTGGTGGCCGGCAAGGCTCCTGCGCAGAAGATCATCTACACCCCCGAGCAGGGCTTCGATGCCGCGACCATCACCCCCGAGGATGTGGCGACCTACGGCACCTGATCCCAAAGCGTATACAGGGAATTGTATCACGTGATCCGACACGCGGCGCGGCATGTCAGCCGCGCCGCGTGTTTTTAAATCTGAACGAATGGAGGCGTATCCCTATGCGGAAAGATGCGGTATTGGAAATGCACGGCATCTGTAAGTATTTTCCGGGTGTGCGCGCCCTCCAGGATGTGGATTTCACCCTGCGGAAAGGGGAAATCCATGCCTTGATGGGGGAGAACGGCGCCGGGAAATCCACGCTGATCAAAGTGCTCACCGGCGTGTATGCTAAGGATGGGGGAGAGGTCCATATTGAAGGCGTGGACGGGCCCGCCGTCATCCGCTCACCCCAGGATGCCCAGAACGCGGGTATCAGTACCGTCTATCAGGAAATTACCCTTTGCCCCAACCTGAGCGTGGCGGAGAACATGTATATCGGCCGCACGGAGGGGGCCCTGACCAGCTGGAAGAAGATGAACCAGGGGGCAGGCAGGATCCTTCAGGATCTGGGCATCCCCGCCAGCCCCACCCAGCAGCTGGGCAGCTGTTCCATCGCCGTGCAGCAGATGGTGGCCATTGCCCGGGCGGTGGACATGGAGTGCAAGGTGCTGATTCTGGACGAACCCACCTCCTCCCTGGACGAACAGGAGGTTCAGAAGCTTTTCGGCCTCATGCGGAGCCTGCGGAAAAAGGGCGTGGGCATCATTTTCGTCACCCACTTCCTGGAGCAGGTCTACGAGGTCTGCGACCGGATTACCGTCCTCCGGGACGGCCAGCTGGTGGGCGAATATATCATTGAGGATCTGCCCCGGGTGAAGCTGGTCAGCAAGATGCTGGGCAAGGAACTGGACGACATGGCCGACATCAAAGGCGAGTCCGGCGGCGTTGCCATCAGCCGGGAAGGGGCCCCTGTGCTGGAGGCCCATGACCTTTGCAGCAACGCGGGCATCAAGCCCTTTGACTTCTCCATCCGCAAGGGGGAGGTCAACGGCTTCACCGGCCTGCTGGGCTCCGGGCGGAGCGAGTGCGTCCGGGCTATTTTCGGCGCGGACCGGGTCACCGGCGGCAAGGTGAAGATGGACGGGAAAGAGGTCAGGATCAAAAAGCCCCTGGACGCCATGAAGCAGGGCATCGGCTACCTGCCCGAGGATCGGAAGGGCGACGGCATCGTAGGCGACCTCTCCGTCCGGGAGAACATCATCCTTGCCTATCAGGTGATGAAGGGATTCTTTCATCCCGTTTCCCGGGCGCAGGCGGAGGCCTTCGCCGATGACTACATCAAGCTGCTGGAGATCAAAACCGCCTCGGCGGATACGCCCATCAAGTCCCTCTCCGGCGGGAACCAGCAAAAGTGCATCCTGGCCCGGTGGCTTCTGACCGACCCCAAGTACCTGATCCTGGACGAACCCACCCGGGGTATCGACATCGGTACGAAAATTGAAATTCAAAAGCTGGTCCTCCGGCTGGCGGAAAAGGGCACAAGCGCCACCTTCATCTCCTCGGAAATCGATGAGATGCTGCGCACCTGTTCCCGCCTGGTTGTGATGCGGGACCGGAAAGCGGTAGGCGAACTTTCCGGGGAGGATCTGACCCAAGCGAAGATTATGGCGACCATTGCGGGAGGTGACGAATGATGACGCCGGTAAAAAACCCTGAGATTAAAGTGAAGCAGCCCGGCGAGAGTTTCTTCAAGCGGCTCGTCCGGCAGCAGCTGTTCATCCCCTTTGCGGCGTTGGCCCTGCTGGTGATTTTTAACCTGATTGCCGATCCCTCCTTCTTCGCAGTTACCATCAAGGAGAACAGCCTGGGCAACCCGGTGCTCAGCGGAAACATCATCTCTGTGCTGGACAACGCCTCGGAACTGGTGATCCTGGCTATCGGTATGACCCTGGTGACCGCATCCTCCGGCGGACAGGATATCTCCGTAGGCGCGACGATGGCCATTGCCGGAAGCGTCATCCTGCGGATGGTCTGCGGCGGGCAGGTCACTGCCGATACCCTCCAGATGCCCCTGTTCCTGGCAGTCCTCGTTGGCATCGTGGTAACGGCCCTCTTCGGTGCTTTTAACGGCACCTTAGTGGCGTATTTCAAAATCCAGCCCATGGTGGCGACCCTGATTATGTTTACCGCCGGGCGTTCCATCGCGGCCTGGATCAACAACAACCAGCTGCCCATTATGAACGACATATCCTTCAAATATGCAGGGACTTTCCTGCCCGGAATTCCCGTCCCCACCCCTATTTTCATCACGGCCTTCGTGATTCTGCTGTTCTGGCTGGTACTGAAATTCACCACCCTGGGGCTTTACACCCAGTCGGTGGGCATCAACGCCAATTCCTCCCGCCTCAACGGCCTGGATCCCCAGAAGATCAAGCTGCTTACTTATGTTATCCTGGGCGTGTGCGTGGCGGTGGCGGGCTTTATCCGCGTCAGCCGCAGTGGCTCCATCAATTACTCCCGCATCGCGGAGAATATCGAGATGGACGCCATCCTGGCGGTGGCCCTGGGGGGCAACGCCCTTTCCGGCGGCAAGTTCAATATCTACGGCTCCATTCTGGGGGCCTATGTGATCCAGTTCCTCACCACTACGCTGTACAAGTATGAAGTGCCCTCCACGGCCCTGCCCGCCTACAAGGCGGTGGTGGTCATCCTGCTGGTGGTGCTCAGCGCCCCGGTGGTGCGGAGCAAAATGGCCAACCTGCGGTTCCGGGCCAAGGCGGGCAGCACGGCAAAGGAGGCGAAGTAATATGACGACCACCGTAAGCAAAGCCCCCCGGCTCAAAGCCCATCGGGAGATTTCGGATACGAACCTGCTGCTGACTATCACGGTCCTGGTCTTCTTTGCTTTGTACCTGTCCGCCATCTTCTTCCTGGGAGGCGGCTTCACTA
Source organism: uncultured Oscillibacter sp. (assembly GCA_910584995.1). GTDB lineage: Bacteria > Bacillota > Clostridia > Oscillospirales > Oscillospiraceae > Oscillibacter. The sequence continues at coordinate 26,839 of CAJUDW010000017.1, forward strand.
AGCCCCAGAACTTCCTCAATATCCTCAATAACAACGCATCCCTGATTGTCCTGTCCTGCGGCATGAGCATCGTCATGATCACAGGGGGGATTGACATCAGCGTGGGAGCCGTCACCAGCCTGGTGTGCATGGCCAGCGCGGTGAATCTGGAGCAGCAGGGCGGCGGCATGCTGACGGTTCTCCTCATCGGCCTGGGCATCGGCCTGGCTTTCGGGCTGGTCCAGGGCTATCTGGTGGCATATCTGGAAATCCAGCCCTTTATTGTGTCCCTGGCAGGCATGTTCTTTGCAAAGGGCATGACCACGATTGTCAGCAAGGAGCCCGTGCGGGTGACCAACGAGGGTTTCCTGGCGGTAAAGGATACCCGCATCATCGTTCCCGGCCTGGGCTCCAACAACAAGCTGGGCCAATACATCCCGGCCTATGTGGAAGTGGGCGTCGTCATTGCCCTGCTGGCCGTTGTGCTCCTGTTCTGCCTTCTGCGCTGGACAAAGCTGGGCCGCAGCTTTTACGCCGTGGGCGGAAACAACCAGAGCGCCAATATGCTGGGCATCAACGTGCGCCGCACCAAGTTCCTGGCCCATGTGCTGTGCAGCCTTCTGGCGGGCCTGGGCGGCATCCTGTACTTCCTCCACGTGGGCAGCGGCGACGTGGCCAACGGCGCGGGGGACGAAATGAACGCTATTGCCTCCTCCATCATCGGAGGGACCCTGCTTACCGGCGGCGTAGGCAATGTGGCGGGCACCTTCTTTGGCGTCATGAGCCTGAATACCATCAAGCGTATCGTCTCCTCCCTGGGCTTTGACGAGGCGTGGTGGTCCAATATCACCGTGGCGGCCATGCTGTGCCTGTTCCTGGTGATTCAAAGCATTGTGCTGCTGCGGAAGAACACCGCCAAGCAGTAAGGAGGAAACGAGATGAAAACCTGTTTGGGCATTGAACTGGGTTCCACCCGCATCAAGGCCATGACCATTGACGGCGGCTTCCGGCCTGTTTCCTCCGGAGACTACACCTGGGCCTCCTGCTATGAAAACGGCGTTTGGACCTACCCCCTGGAGGAGGTCTGGACAGGGCTGAAGGCCGCGCTCTCCCAGGTGGAGGGCCGGGAGGACGTCGCTGCAATGGGCGTTTCCGCCATGATGCACGGCTACCTGGCTTTTGATAAGGACTGGAACCTGCTGACCCCCTTCCGCACCTGGCAGAATACCGTCACCGGCCCGGCAGCGGCGGAACTGACGGAACTCTTTGGCTTTAATATCCCCCAACGCTGGTCAATCGCCCATCTCTATCAGGCGGTGCTGAACGGGGAAGAGCACGTTCCCGGCATCGCCCACATCACAACCCTGGCGGGCTATGTCCATTACATGCTCACAGGGGTGAACGCCGTGGGCGTGGGGGAAGCCAGCGGCATGTTCCCCATCGACAGCGCCACCCTGGATTATGACGCCGGCATGATGGCGAAATTCAGCGCCCTGCCGAAGGTGCAGGGCCTGCCCTGGAAGCTGGAGGACCTTCTCCCGAGGGTCCTCGCTGCGGGAGAACCCGCCGGGGCCCTTACGGAGCCCGGTTCGGCACGGCTGGACGGCCTGCTGGCCCCCGGAATTCCCTTTGCCCCGGCGGAGGGGGACGCGGGTACCGGCATGGCCGCCACCAACGCCGTGGCTCCCCGGACAGGCAACGTCTCTGCCGGGACGTCCATCTTCTCCATGGTGGTCCTGGAGAAGCCGCTCCAAAAGGTCTACGAGGAAATCGACCTGGTGACTACGCCTGCCGGGGCCCCTGTGGCTATGGTTCACTGCAACAACTGCACCAACGACACCAACGCCTGGGTAAACGTCCTGGGGGAGGCGGCCCGCCTCTTCGGCGTGGACCCGGCGCCCGGGGAACTGTACACCAGGCTCTATGAGAAGAGCCTGGAAGGGGAAGCGGACTGCGGCGGCGTGCTGGTGTGCAACTACTTGGCCGGGGAGGGCGTCACCCACATGGACGCAGGCCGTCCGCTGGTGTGCCGCACCCCGGAGACAAAATTCACCCTGGCAAACTTCTTCAAGGCCCAACTCTATTCCACCATGTCCACCCTGAAAATCGGCATGGACATCCTGGCGGCGGAAGGGGTCGCCATCGATTCCCTGACAGGCCACGGCGGCTTGTTCAAGACTCCCGTGGTGGGCCAGAGTTACCTGGCCGCCGCTTGCGGCGCTCCTGTTACCTGCATGGAGACAGCAGGGGAGGGCGGGCCCTACGGCATGGCGCTGCTTGCCGCGTATATGCGGCAAAAGTCCGAAGGGGAGAGCCTGGAAGATTACCTGAAAAACCGGGTCTTCGCCGGAGCGGCGGGGACTACCGTCCAGCCGGAGGCCGCCTTAGCGGAGGGCTTCAACACCTATATCCGGCGGTACAAGGCTCTGCTTGAGGTAGAGCGGGCCGCTGTGGAACATCTGTAAGGAGGAACATCTATGAAAGAATATCAATTTTGGTTTGTGGTCGGCAGCCAATTCCTTTACGGCCCCGAGGTGCTGGACACCGTCGCCGCCCGGGCTGCCGAGATGGCGGAGAAGTTAAGCGCCGCCCTGCCCTATCCCCTGGTCTACAAGGTCACTGCCAAGACCAACCAGGAAATTGCCGAGGTCTGCAAGGAAGCCAACTACGACGACCGCTGCGCCGGGATCATCACCTGGTGCCACACCTTCAGCCCCTCCAAAATGTGGATCAACGGCCTGGCAGGCCTCCAGAAGCCCTGGTGCCACTTTGCCACCCAATATAACCGGGAGATTCCCGATAAGGAAATCGACATGGACTTCATGAACCTGAACCAGGCCGCCCACGGCGACCGGGAGCACGGCTTCATCGGGGCCCGCCTGAGAAAGCCCCGGAAAGTTATTGCCGGCTTCTGGCAGGACGAGGACGTCCAGGCCCGCATCGGCAGCTGGATGAAAGCCGCCGTGGGTGCGGCCGTTTCCAAGTCTATGAAGGTCATGCGCTTTGGGGACAACATGCGGGAGGTTGCCGTTACCGAGGGCGATAAGGTGGAAGTCCAGGCCAAGCTGGGCTGGCAGGTAAACACCTGGGCCGTAGGCGATCTGGTGAAGGTGATGGAGGAAGTCACCGAGGCGGAGGTCAACGCCCAGATGGCCCGTTACGCCGAGAAGTACGACATGGCTACCGACCGGGCGGATCAGGTGCTGTACCAGGCCCGGGAAGAGGTGGCCATGAAGAAGATGATGGACGCCGAGGGCTGCCTGGCCTTCTCCAACACCTTTCAGGATCTCCACGGCATGAAGCAGCTTCCGGGCCTTGCCAGCCAGGATCTGATGGCCCAGGGCTACGGCTACGGCGGCGAGGGCGACTGGAAGGTCTCCGCCATGACCGCCATCCTGAAAGCCATGGGCGAGAACGGCAACGGAGCCTCTGCCTTTATGGAGGACTACACCTACCATCTGGTCAAGGGCCAGGAATACAGCCTGGGGGCCCACATGCTGGAGGTCTGCCCCTCTGTAGCGGCTGGCCGGCCCCGGATTGAGGTGCATCCCTTAGGCATCGGGGATCGGGAGGATCCGGCCCGGCTGGTGTTTGAGGGCAAACCCGGGGACGCCATTGTGGTGAGCCTGATTGACATGGGCGGGCGGCTCCGGCTGATCTGCCAGGACATCCACTGTGTGAAGCCCATCCTGCCTATGCCGAACCTCCCTGTGGCCAGGGTCATGTGGCAGGCGGAACCCAGCCTGACTACCGGTGTGGAGTGCTGGATTACCGCCGGAGGGGCGCACCACACCGTTTTGAGTTACGACGTGACGGCGGAGCAGATGAAGGACTGGGCCAATATGATGGACATTGAGTTTGTCCACATCACCAAAGACACCACTGTGGAGAGCCTGGAACACGACCTGTTCCTCTCGGACCTCGCCTGGAAACTGAAGTAAACGCCTGCAGGGGCGGCCTCTGTGCCGCCCCGTTTTCAGGCCGCGGATGTAAACACCGGAGGGGCGGGAACCGCCCCCCACACATGGGAAAGAGGAAACTTTGATGTTAGAAGAACTGAAAAAACAGGTCTGCCAGGCAAACCTGCTGCTGCCGAAATACGGCTTGGTCACCTTCACCTGGGGCAACGTCTCCGGCATTGACCGGGGACAGGGCCTGATGGTCATCAAACCCTCCGGCGTCGAGTACGAAGATATAAAGCCTGAGGATATGGTGGTGGTAAGCCTGGAGTCCGGGGAGCGCGTGGAGGGCCGCTACAAGCCCTCCAGCGATACGAATACCCATCTGGCGCTGTACAAGGCCTTCCCGGCCCTGGGCGGCATCGTCCACACCCACAGCCGCTGGGCCACCTCCTTCGCCCAGGCGGGGAAGGGGGTCCCGGCGCAGGGCACCACCCAGGGGGACTATTTTTATGGCGAGATTCCCTGTACCCGGAAGATGACCCCTGAGGAAATCGCCGGGAACTATGAGTTGGAGACGGGGAACGTCATCATTGAGACCTTCCGGGAAAAACGGCTGGATCCGGCCCGGATCCCGGCGGCGCTGGTTCACAGCCACGGCCCCTTCGCCTGGGGTACGGATCCCTTCAACGCCGTTCACAACGCCGTGGTACTGGAGGAATGTGCCTTCATGGACTTTCACGCCATGGCCCTGACGCCGGGCCTGGGAGCCATGCAGCAGGAACTTTTGGATAAGCACTATCTCCGTAAGCACGGCCCCGGGGCCTACTATGGACAGGGCTGACGGAGGGACGCGCATGGAAAGGAAACCTTTTGGGATGACCTGTGACGGCCGCGCCGTGGAAGAGATTATTTTGGATAACGGGATCCTCCGCTGTTCCCTGCTTACCTATGGCGCGGCCCTGCGGGGGCTGTCGGCTCCGGGAAAGAACGGGCCGGTGGACACGGTGCTGGGCTTTGATAGCATGGCGGATTATGAGGCGCAGGACAAATTCATGGGCGCGGTGGTGGGCCGCTACGCCAACCGCATCGCCGGAGGGCGGTTTACGCTGGACGGCCGGAGTTACACACTGGCCTGCAACGACGGGGAGAACCACCTCCACGGAGGCCCCGGCGGCTTTTTCGCAAAGGTCTGGGAGGCAGAGCCCTGCGGGGGATGCGGCGTAACCTTCTCCTGTGAAAGCGGGGACATGGAGGAGGGCTATCCGGGCCGCCTCAAGGTTTTCGTGACCTACCGCCTGGAGGGCGGGGCACTGCGGCTGTCCTACCGGGCCGTCACGGATCAGGCCACCATCTGCAGTCTGACAAACCACGCCTATTTTAACTTGAATGGGCATGACGCCGGGGACGCAATGGCCCAGCTTCTCACCCTGCGGGCGAGCCATTACACCCCTGTGGGGCCGGGCAGTATCCCCACCGGTGAAATTGCGCCGGTGGAGGGGACGCCTATGGATTTCCGATCCCCCACTGCCATCGGCGCGCGGATCGGCCGCCCCTTCCGCCAGCTGGAACTGTGCTCCGGCTATGACCACAACTGGGTGGTGGACGGCGAACCTGGCACGCTGAGGCCCGCCGCCGTGCTGGAGGGCACGGAAAGCGGCGTCCGCATGGAAGTGGAGACCACTCTGCCCGGCATCCAGTTTTACGCGGGGAACTACATGGCGGGCTGTCCCGCCGGGAAAGGCGGCGCAAGCTATGGCCGCCGGGACGCGGTGTGCCTGGAGACCCAGTTTTTCCCGGATACGCCGAACCGCCCGGAGTTTCCCCAGTGCGTCCTCCGGCCTGGCGAGGCGTGGGAGCACGAGACGGTGTTCCGCTTTTCGCGGATAGCGGAGGCATGAGGACAGTGTGGGACAGCGGGTCTCGCTTTTTCTGAACAAAAACTGAAGTGCAGCAATCAACTCTGATTGCTGCACTTCAGCTATGATCCGGACGGCATGTCGTCCTTATGCGGGGGAGGAGCAAAACTTCTCCCTCTTTTGCTGTTTCTTCCTGCTGTTATTTCTTCCCGTGAAGGGCCTTCATCCGCTTTTCATGATCCAAAATGGATTTACGCATCCGGAGGCTTTTGGGAGTGACTTCCAGCAGTTCGTCGTCTGCCAGGAACTCCAGGCACTGCTCCAGGCTCATCTGCTTGGGGGGCACCAGCCGCAGGGCCTCGTCGGAGCCGCTGGCACGGGTGTTGGTCAGCTGCTTTTTCTTGCAGACATTGACGGTCATATCCTCGCTACGGGGGCTGACGCCGATGACCATGCCGCCGTAGACCGGCACGCCCGCGCCGATAAAGAGGGTGCCCCGCTCCTGGGCGTTGAACAGGCCGTAGGTAATGGACTCGCCTGTCTCAAAGGAGATCATGGAACCGTTGCCCCGGCGGGAGATTTCGCCTTTGTAGGGGGCGTAGGAGTCGAAGACAGAGGCCATGATGCCCTCGCCCTTGGTATCGGTAAGGAAGTCGTTCCGGTAGCCGAAGAGGCCCCGGGCGGGGATGAGGAATTCCAGCTTCATCCGGTTGCCCACGGGGGTCATCTCCACCAGATCGCCCTTCCGCTGGCCCAGCTTCTCAATGACGGGGCCCACACAGTCGGCGGGCACGTCCGCCACCAGGCGCTCAATGGGCTCGCACCGCTTGCCGTCAATCTCCTGGTACAGCACCCGGGCAGGGGAGACTTGGAACTCGTAGCCCTCCCGGCGCATGGTCTCAATGAGGATGGAGAGGGACATTTCGCCCCGGCCCGCTACATTGAAGGCGGTCTCCTTGTCGGTATCCGTTACCCGAAGGGACACATCCCGGAGGGTTTCCCGCTGGAGCCGGTCCCGGATCTGGCGGGAAGTTACAAACTTGCCCTCCTTCCCGGCGAAGGGGGAATCGTTGACGGAGAAGGTCATCTCCAGGGTGGGGGCGGAGATTTTCACGAAGGGCAGGGCCTCCACAGTGCCGGGGGTGCAGATGGTGTCGCCGATGGTGATATCAGGGATGCCGCTCATGGCGATGATATTTCCGGCGGAGGACTCCTGGACAGGCTTCCGGCTGAGGCCGTCGAACTCGTAAATGGCAGTGGCTTTGGCCTTCCGGAGGATGGCCTCCGGGTCGTGGTAGTTGCAGACGGCAATCTCCTGGTTCTGCTTGATGGTGCCCCGCTCAATGCGGCCGATGGCGATGCGGCCCACAAAGTCGTTGTAGTCAATGGAGGAGACCAGCATCTGGAAGGGCTGCTCCGTATCCGCCTCAGGGGCAGGGATATACTCAAGGATGGTCTCGAAGAGGGGGGTGAGGTCGGTTCCGGTCACGTCCGGGGAGTAGGAAGCGGTGCCGTTGCGGCCGGAGCAGAACAGCATGGGGGAGTCCAGCTGTTCGGGAGTAGCGTCCAGATCCATCAAAAGTTCCAGGACCTCGTCGATGACATCGTGGATACGCTGGTCGGGGCGGTCGATTTTGTTGACTACCACGATGACCCGGTGGCCCAGTTCCAGGGCACGGCTGAGGACGAAACGGGTCTGGGGCATGGGGCCCTCGGCGGCGTCCACCAGGAGGATGACGCCGTTGACCATTTTTAAGATGCGCTCCACCTCGCCGCCGAAGTCAGCGTGGCCCGGGGTGTCCACAATGTTGATTTTTGTATCTTTGTAGCGGACAGCGGTGTTTTTGGCCAGGATGGTGATGCCCCGCTCCCGCTCTAGGTCGCCGGAGTCCATGACCCGGTCCACAACTTCCTGGTTTTCCCGGTAGACGCCGCCCTGTTTCAGCATCTCGTCCACCAGGGTGGTTTTGCCGTGGTCAACGTGGGCAATAATCGCAATGTTTCTCAAGGTTTCGTTCTGCATACATCTATATCTCCTTATGGCACGGCAAAGCCGCGGGCCCCCGGAAAGCGGGGCGGCGGGCAGGGCCGCAGTTTCCTATGGAAAAACGGAGGCGGGAAGGCTGAAAGGCACTCCGACAGTCCTATTTTTACACACAAATAATTATTATAGACTTGCCCTCCCGGCATTTCAATAGAAAACTCCACATTTTTTCGGATAATTCCGGAAAATTCTCCGTCAAAACGCCGCCCCCGCCAAATCCCGCAAAGGAAAAATGGCCGTGAGGCCGCCCTTGGGGCGGCTTCACGGCGCGCTATGGATTCAGGTCCCGGATTTCCTTTTGCAGGTTTTCCAGGAACTGCGCGGCATGGCCGCCGTCCATCTGGGTGTGGTGGAACTGGAAGGACAGGGGAAGAGACGCCCTGAAAAGCCCCTTCCGGTACCGGCCCCAGATGAGGAAGGGGTTGTTGTAGCAGCCTGCGTAAATATTTACCGCGCCGTCGATTTCCGTCTGGGGCAGGGCGGAAGTGCCGATGACCATATAGTCCCCGCCCAGGTCGAAGGGGGCGCAGGTGTTGTGTACCTGTCCCGTCAGGCGGAGGTAGTCCCGGTTAAAATCCCGGAGACTTTCGGAGAAGGGGATATCGCAGGTGCTGATAATGCCATCCTTGGCAGAAACCACCGTATTGACCGCTATTTTGTCATATTGTATCAGTTTATCGCCAACCGGCAGGAGATAGAACTCCTCCATGGAGGCCGCAGCCCTGCCGATGCACCAGCAGAGCAGCATGTTGGATTTGAGGCCGTGCCTGCGGCTGATTCGCAGAAGCCGGGTAACATCCAGGGTTTTGAAGATGGTCACCATAGGCATGGGAGCCTGCATCCACAGTGCAAAGGCCGCGGCGCGGCCGGTTTCCTTTGGATTGATTTCACGCATGATGGAGATACCCTCCTTTTTTCCTTATCCTTCCGGGGAATGTGTTATATACGCGTATGCATTCCGCCTGCCGGGCGTTCCGGCAAGGGCGGTAATTATACCACACTGCCCGGGATGCCGCAAGATAAACCGCTGCCGGATGGAAAAGGAAGGCCGTATATTGAAAATCCCGGCAATTTCACGAAGACGGATTGTGCGGAAGCAAATCCCGTGATAAACGCAAAATCGTAGACTGAACATGCTGCGCTTTTTGCGGAAAACCTGAAGGAGTGACGGGTTATGGACGATATTCTGGAATGTGAAGACCGGGAAGTATTCCGAAATTAGCCGCGGGGGGGGGGCATTGCCTGTCCAGCCCGGGCGTCTGGATTTTGTTCGGCAAAGCCAGAGGCCCCAAAACAATGGCGGCGGGGGAAGCCTTGGAGGAGACCCTTTGATTCGGGTGGATTGACGGGCAGATGCAGAGGATTGACAGCAAAACCTACAAGAAATATTTTTCTATGCGCAGGGAGAAGAGCAAATGGTCGGAGAAGAATAAGGCGCTGGCCGAAAGCCTGGAAGGGCGGGGGCTGATGACTGTGTTTGGCCGGAAGAAAATCGAGGAGGCCAAAAGGAACGGCCAGTGGTACGCGCCGGGACCCGCGGCGGTTACAGAGGGGCAGATTGCCCGGCTTTCCGCGCTTCTGGAGGGATATGAACCTGCCTTTGCCAATTTTCAGGCCATGCCCCTGCCGGTGAAGAAGACCTACACCCGGGCATATTTTGACGCAAAAACAGACGCCGGCCGGGAAAAACGGATTGCCTGGATGGTGGACAGGCTCAACAAAAATTTAAAACCCATGTAGCTTTGCAGGTTTTACGGGAAAAAAGAGCCCAAAGAAATCATCCGGCTGCCGCCCTTTTTCGTCCCTCCGGCCATTGACGCCCTTTTTCCAACTGCTTATAATAAGAGGGCTGTGACGGAAGCGGCGCAGGCGCCGCACGTTCCGCCGCAAGTAACGCGGCCCGCTGGGGCCGCCCTGGAGGCGTTTTTCCCATGTATCACATTAAGACTCTCAACAAAATCTCCCCTGTCGGATTGCAGAAGCTGGATCCGGAGCGGTACGCCGTATCCGACAGCGAGGCCCATGAGGACGGCATCCTGATCCGTTCCGCAAAACTTCTGGACTACCAGTTCCCCCAAAGCCTTCTGGCTATCGCCAGGGCCGGCGTGGGCGTCAACAATATCCCCATCGATCGCTGCTCCGAGGCGGGCATCGCCGTGTTCTCCACCCCCGGCGCCAACGCCAATGCCGTGAAGGAACTGGTTCTCTGCGCCATGCTCATCGGCTCCCGGAATGTGGACGGCGCCATCCGCTGGGTGCGGGATCAGGCGGCTGCCGGGGTGGATGTGACCACCGTGGTGGAAAAGGGCAAGTCCGCTTTCGTGGGGCCGGAACTCTACAAGAAGACCCTGGGTGTCATCGGCCTGGGGGCCATCGGCGCGCTGGTGGCCAATATTGCCCTCTCCCTGGGGATGGACGTATACGGCTATGACCCCTTCCTGTCTGTGGACGCCGCCCTGCGGCTGGACCGGCATATCCATGTGGTGAAGGATATCAACGAACTTTACAAGCGGGCGGATTATATCACCATCCATATCCACTACACCAAAGAAACGGAGAAGATGATCAACGCCAAGGCCATTGCCGCCATGAAGCGGGGCGTCCGGTTCATCAATCTGGCCCGGGGCGAAATTGTGGACGACGAGGCCATGCTGGCGGCGCTGGACACCGGCTGGGTTTCCGCCTATATCACCGACTTCCCCAACAACCGCCTGGTGCAGGCGCCCCACGTGGTGGCCATGCCCCATCTGGGGGCCTCCACCCCTGAGAGCGAGCAGAACTGTGCCGTCATGGCGGTGAATCAGCTGGCGGATTATCTGGAAAACGGCAATATCCGCAATTCTGTAAACCTGCCCAATGTGTCCCTGGAGCGCAGCGGCGTTATGCGGCTCTGCATTATCCACCGGAACGTGCCGGCCATGCTGGCCAATATCACCGCCCTCCTCAGCAAGGACGGCGTGAATGTGGAGAATCTCAGCAATAAGTCCAAGGGGGATTATGCCTATACCCTGGTGGATCTGGGCTCCCGGGTGGAACCCGCCGTGGTGGAGGATGTGCAGCATCTGGCCAACGTCATCCGGGTGCGGGTGATCGAATAAGCGGCCCTGCTGTTGGGTTTTTCATCAAGCTTTTTACAGGGGAAGGCCCCGGAGCCACTGGCTCCGGGGCCTTCCCCTGCGGGAGGGGGCATCTTTCGGACTCTAATGCCCCTTGTGCTTTTCTTTTTGCTTTTCCCGCCGCAGGGCGTATTGCCGGTTCCGCTCCGTGTCCCGGTTCTCCCGGGCCGCCTGCCTGCGGGCCGCCTTTCCCTGCTCCCGCTGCAAGCGCAGGGCCTGCTGGGCCTTGGTTCCCGTCCCCATCGCCGCCAGACGGCGCTTGATCCGCCGCTTTTCGCGCTTGGGGTTGGAGGCCTTCGGTTCTGACAGTTCCCTGCCCTCCATGGAAGGGCTGAATTCCAGACGGTGGTAGTTTGCCAGCAGGAAATCGTACACCTGGCAGTCCTTCGGCTCGGCGCCGAAAACAATTTTGCTGGCCTCCCAGGCGATACCGCTGCCCCGCCGGCAGAGGCAAACCCAAAAGGGATCCTCAAAATACACATCCAGCCTGACATATCCGGTTTCCATGCGCGGATTCCTCCTTTAACCATAGTCTCCGGAGAAGGGACGACCAAGGAGGAAGGTTACTGATATCCGTTTTCCCGCGGATACGCCCGGACTACCCAACCGGGCCGTGTTTTTATCTCCGCTGGTCCCTATGATACGGGATCTCTCCGCCGCTGTCAAGGAAAAGCCGCTGGTATTCCCCGCCGGGATGTGGTATACTGGGAACCATCAAAACGGATTGGAGGGATTTTGATGCGTACATTGCTGAAAGGCGGTTCCGTGGTCTCCGCTGCCGGGGTCCGCCGGGCGGACGTGCTGCTGGAGGGCGAAAAAATCCTGGCCCTGGGCCGGAATCTGAAGGAGGGGGCCGACGCCCTGGTGGATGTGGAAGGCTGCCTCCTGTTCCCCGGCTTTGTGGATGCCCACACCCATTTCGACCTGGATGTGGCGGGTACCACCACGGCCGACGACTTCTATACCGGCAGCCGGGCGGCCCTCCGGGGCGGCACCACCACGGTGGTGGATTTCGCCTGCCCCAACAAGGGGGAGAGCCTCCGCCATGGCCTGGAACTCTGGCACGAAAAGGCCGGCGGCCGCACCTTCTGCGACTACGGGTTCCATATGACCATCGACGACTGGAACGAGTCCATCCGGAGGGAACTGCCGGACATGTTCGCTGGAGGCGTCTCCTCCTTTAAGATGTACATGACTTATCCCGCCATGATGATCGGGGATCGGGATATGTACTGGGCCCTGAAGGAACTGCGGGCCCTGGGAGGTATCTGCGGCGTCCACTGCGAGAACGCCGGGGTTATTGACGGCATGATCGCCGAGCGGAAGGCTGCCGGGGAACTGTCCCCTGCCAGCCACACCCTCACCCGGCCCCCGGCCCTGGAGGCCGAGGCGGTAGGCCGCCTGCTGCGCATCGCCCAGGCAGCGGATTGCCCGGTGATTATTGTCCACCTCACCAACCAGGAGGCCTTGAAGGAGGTGGCCGCCGCCCGCCGCAGGGGACAGAGGGTCTATGTGGAGACCTGCCCCCAGTACCTGCTGCTGGACGAGAGCCTGTACTTCAATGAGGACTATTCCGCCGCCGCCCGGTATATCTGCGCCCCGCCCCTCCGGGAAAAGCGGGAGCAGGAGGCCCTTTGGAAAGCCCTCCGGCGGGGGGAGATCCAGACGGTCTCCACAGACCACTGCTCCTTCACCCTGGCCCAGAAGGACATGGGCCGGGAGGACTTTACCAAAATCCCCGGCGGCCTTCCCGGCGTGGAGACCCGGGGGGAACTGGTGTACTCCTTCGGCGTGGCCCAAAAACGGATCTCCGCCGCCAGGATGTGTGCGGCCCTCTGCGAAAATCCCGCCCGGCTCTACGGTATGTTTCCCAAAAAGGGCGTTCTCCGTCCCGGCGCGGACGGGGACATCGTGGTCTATGACCCCGGCGCCAGCCATGTGATTCGTGGGGAGGACTGCGTCGCCAACGTGGATTACAGCCCCTACGAGGGTTTTGTCACCGCCGGCGGCATCCGGCAGGTGTGGCTGCGGGGCAGCCTTGCTGTGGAGGATGGGAAAATTTTGATGGAATCACCCCAGGGGCGCTACATTGCCCGGGGCAAGTGCTCCCTGTAACCCGGCGGCTGCTATTTCCGGCCGGCCTGCTGTTTCCGGCGGGCCGGCCGCTGCTTTTGCTCTTGCCTTTTCCAGCGAAATAGGATATGATGCTGGAGGCCTCAGGCCGGAAACAGGTGGGGAGGATCGGACGCCCCATCCCAGGAGGGAATATTTGATGAATTTCAGCTATTACTGGCCCATTGGGCTGATTGTGCTTTCCAATGTCTTTTACCATATCTGCTCCAAGCAGATGCCTGAAACCGTGCACCCTCTGGCGGCGCTCACGGTTACATACGGCGTGGGGGCTGTGGCCTCCGGCGCGCTGTATTGCCTGCTGAACCGGGGCGGGAGCCTGCTGGCAGAGTACCGGAACCTGGGGTGGCCCGCCTTTGTACTGGGCCTTGCGGTAGTGGGACTGGAGGCTGGGAGTATTTATATGTACAAGGCCGGGTGGACACTGAATTCCGGGCACCTGGTTCACGGCACCATCCTGGCCATTGCCCTGATCTTCCTGGGTTATTTCCTCTATCACGAGCCGATTACCTGGACCAAGCTGGGCGGCGTTGTGCTGTGCCTGGCGGGCCTGGCCCTGGTAAACCGGTAATCCGGTAATCCGGATAGGGCATAAACTTTTGCAGAAGGAGCGGATACAGATGGCAGTTTTGGATCAATTAGAGCCCAAAGAGGTTTTTCGTTTTTTTGAGGAGTTGTGCGCCATACCCCATGGCTCCCGCCGCACGGAAAAGGCGGCGGACTGGTGCGTGGCCTTTGCCCGGGAGCGGGGCCTTGACTGCCGCCGGGATCAGGCGGGGAATGTGATCATTTTCAAAGAGGCCTCTCCCGGCTATGAGGCGGCGGAGGCCGTGATCCTCCAGGGGCACCTGGACATGGTGTGCGAAAAGGCGGCGGGCTGTCCCAAGGATATGGATCGGGAGGGGTTGGATCTGGCCCTGGAGGGCGATTACCTGTACGCCAAGGACACTACCCTGGGCGGGGATGACGGCATCGCCGTGGCCATGATCCTGGCCCTTTTGGACAGCGATGAAATTCCTCATCCCCGGCTGGAGGCAGTGCTGACGGCTGACGAGGAGATCGGGATGCTGGGTGCGGAGGCCCTGGACGCCTCCTCCCTGAAGGGGCGGCGGATGATCAACCTGGACTCTGAGGAGGAAGGGGTGTTCACCGTCAGCTGCGCCGGGGGATGCATGGCCCGGTGCGTCCTGCCGCTCCGGCGGGAAGCCTTTCCGGGGACCGCGCTGGCCTTGCGGATCAGCGGCCTCACCGGCGGGCACTCCGGCGCGGAGATCCACAAGGAGAGGGCCAATGCCAACGTGTTGATGGGCCGCCTTTTGAGCGCCGTATCCCGGGAAACGGATCTGCGCCTGCTGTCCGTCCGGGGCGGCTTGAAGGACAACGCCATCCCGGTTTCGGCGGAAGCTGCGTTTCTGGCGGCGGATCCCCAGGCGGCCCGCAGGGCGGCAGAGGCCCTGGCGGCGGATCTCCGCCGGGAGTACGGGGATACGGATCCGGGCCTGGCGGTGGAGGTATCTTCCGCAGAAGCGGAGGGCCTTCCCATGGATAAGGACGCTACGGATCGGACGCTGTGCCTGCTTACCTGCGCCCCCGGCGGTGTGCAGGCCATGAGCCGGGACATCCCCGGCTTGGTGCAGACCTCGTTGAACCTGGGGATTCTGGAAACCGGCGAAACGGATCTGGCGGCGGTGTTCTGTGTCCGCAGTTCTCTCGCCAGCCAGAAGGCTATGCTCCGGGACCGGCTTGTCCGCCTGGCGGAACGGCTGGGGGGCCGGACGGAGATCAGCGGGGACTATCCCGCCTGGGAGTACCGGAAGGATTCCCGGATGCGGACGTTGATGACGGAGGTGTTCCGGGAGCAGTACGGCAGGGAGCCGAAGGTTGAGGCCATCCACGCGGGGCTGGAGTGCGGCCTCTTCTGCGGGAAGCTGCCGGGGCTGGACTGCGTTTCCGCCGGGCCGGACATCCTGGAGATTCACACCCCCCGGGAGCGGCTCAGCGTGCCATCCGTCCGCCGGGTGTGGGTGTTTTTGCTGGAAGTGCTCCGGCGGCTGCAGTAATAGAAAAACAGGAGGCCGTTTGAACGGCCTCCTGTTTCTGTTGTCCTGTAGATTAAAGCTGCTTGACGGTGTAATAAACCGCCAGGGCAAAGACCACAATAGCCAGCCCCCACATGGCGTAATAAGCTACCATAGAACTGATGATCGCCGCCGCCACGCCTACAGCGGAAAGGGCACAGGCGGTGTACACCGGCAGGAAATCCGCGCCGCTGGGGAGGATCCGGAAATCTCCCAGGCGTCCGCCATTTTTCTCCGCTTTCCAGGCCAGGTACGCAATGCCGGCCAGGGCCACAAGGAAAACCAAAGCCAGCATCCGCATGGCCATGCCCCGGTGGATATTGGACATCCCCCGGCGGCAGACCCACAGGAAAATCAGGGAAACACCCAGGATCGTCAAGGAAATGGCGCACTCCCGGTCATAGAGGCTCCAGAGGATCCCCAGAATCATGGCTGCGAAAACGGCAATCGTCAGGAAGGTGACCATGGGGGCGTTCAGCCGCCAGATCAGCAAGGCGGAGAGAGCCAGGAACGCGCCGCCCCCGGTGAGATACCACCCGATAACCCGTTTCTTTCCGTCGGCCCGCCAAAGATAACTCAGCACCGCGCCCAATACCAGGACGCCGGTGCCCACGCCCATCAGCGCAGGGAGATAGCTGTCGTACCAGTCGATCTGCGCTTGGGCCGCGCCGTTGACGTAACAGCGGCGGATGATCAGCAGGTACAGTTCGGCTACGCAGCCTGCCAGAAAGAACTTCATTGTGCCAGTGAGGGGCTCGTCCTTCTTTAAAATCTTAGGACGCCGGTTGGGATTTTTAGGCATTTATAAGGACCTCCAAGGAGTTTTCTTTCTACCGGCAGCCATAGGGAAAATTCTCCATGGCTGACATACCATGATAGTATAGCAGATTGTTTTCCGGTTTGCAAGAACAACCTGTAAAGCTTTTTGATTTTTTTCAATTCTTCCAAATCCCCGGTTGAGATATGGCGGAGACCGTGGTATACTTCTCATCATAAGGTTGCCCGAAAAACGGAAAAAACTACAGGGAACAGATAATTTTGTGAGGGACGATATGAAACATTTTGCAGCGGCCCTGCTTTCAGCGGCCATGCTTTTGACGCTGGCGGCCTGCGGCGGGGATCCGGACACGGCCCAGGAAAGCATCCAGGCCATCGCCATGGACACGGTGATGGTCTTCACCGCCTACGGGCAGCACAGCACGGCGGCGGCCTACGCCGCAGAGAAATTGGCCTATGAAACGGAGGCGCTGCTCTCCCGCACGGATCCGGAGAGCGACGTTTCCCGCCTGAACAGTGCCCCGGCAGACACGCCAGTGGAACTGGACGGCCGGACAGCGGCGGCCCTGGAGGCCGCATTGGCCTGGAGCGAACGGACGGACGGGGCCTTTGACTGCACCCTGGCGCAGGTATCCTCTGCTTGGGGTTTTACGGAGGACACCTTCTGCGTTCCCGGACAGGAGGAACTGGCGGGGCTGCTGGAGCACACCGGTTTTGATCAGATTACCCTGAACGGGACTGCGGCCTCCCATGCCCCGGAGGCGGCGGTGGATCTGGGGGGGATTGCCAAGGGCTGGCTCTCCGATGAGATCCTGAAAATTTTCCAGAAAAACCAGGTGCCTCGGGGCAGGATTGAACTGGGCGGCAACATCTGCGTGATTGGGGACCGGCCCGACGGCTCCCCCTGGCGGATTGGCATCCAGGATCCGGCAGATCCCCTGTCGGCAGACGCTTTCGTTGGTATCCTCCATCTGACCGATGCCTATACCGTCACCTCCGGCGGCTACCAGCGGTATTTCGAGGAGGATGGGAAAACCTACCATCATATTATTGACCCTGCCACCGGATATCCGGCGGAGAACGGCCTGGTGTCCGTCACCGTGGAGGCGGATGCGGTGGAGGGCGCGGGGGCCATGTGCGACGCCCTCTCCACGGCCCTGTTCGTCATGGGGGAGGAACAGGCCCTGGAGTATTGGCGCAGCAGCGGGTACGAGTTTGAATTGGTCCTGGTGACAGAGGACGGACGTGTCCTGGTGACAGAGGGGCTGGCAGACCGCTTTACCGCCGGGGAGGACACGGGATACCGCTATGTTACCGTTTCCTGAACTGCGCCCCACCCTTTGGGACGGGCTTGTGGTTCTGGGGGTGATCCTGCTGGCTGCCGTTATCCTTGCCTCCGCTTGGAGCAGGGAAGAGGACGGCGGGGCGCTGGCCGTAGTGGTTTCCGCAGACGGGGAGGAGATTGACCGCTTCCCTCCCGGGGAACTGCCGGACAGCCCCCGGATCTATGAGAATAACGGCTATACGCTGCGCCTTGCCGCCTCCCCGGCCTCCGGCGGGGACGGCGTGCGGGTAGAGGCCGCGGACTGTCCCACCCAGGACTGCGTACACACCGGCGTCATCAGCCGGGGCGGCCAAAGCATCGTGTGCCTTCCCGCCCGGATCATCATCCGGCTGGAGGGCGGGCCGCCGCCGGAAACCGCTGTGGATGCCGTAACAGGATAGGAGGGGCCCATGAGACTGACCACAAGGCAGCTGAGCCTCTGCGCCCTCCTGACGGCCATGGCCCTGGGGCTTGGATACCTGGAGAACTTCTTTCCCCTGTCCCTGGCGGTCCCCGTTCCCGGCGTGAAGCTGGGCCTTGCCAATATTGTCACCGTTTTTGCCCTCTACGCCCTGGGGCCGGGGCAGGCGCTGCTGATTTTGCTGTCCCGCTGTTTCCTGGGCTCGGTGTTTGCGGGGAATCTGAACGCCCTGTTTTTCTCCCTGTTGGGAGGGATATCCTCCATGCTGGTGATGGCTGCCCTGAGCCGCCTCCGGAAGCTGTCTGTTTACGGGGTGTCTGTAGGCGGCGCGGCGGCCCATAACTGCGGCCAGATTGCGGCGGCTGTGCTGACGCTGGGCAGCGCCGCGCCGGTCTATTATCTGCCGGTGCTGCTGGGAGTATCTCTTTTCACCGGGGCGCTGACGGGCCTGGTGGCGGCGTGCCTGTTCCGGGCGCTGTCCAAAACCGGCCTGCCCGGGCTCCGGTGAATCATTCCGGCGCGCTATTTTCAAAATTGCGTTCCATGTTCAAAAGGGGAGGATGGGGACAAGATGCGGAAAAAGGATATCAGCAAAAAGGATGAGATCATCCTCCAGCAATTGGAGGTCATCCGCACCATGACGGAAAACAACCTGAACCGTATGGGGGCGGATTTCTGGGGCGAACCGGCGGCGTCTGGGGAAAAATCGCCGGGGCAGGGGGCGGAGCCTGTGGAAAAAGCGCCGGGAGGGCAGGAGAAATCCGAAAACACGGCGGCCTCTTCCGGCGGCGAAGCCGCGCCGCCTGCCAAGCCGGAAACGCCGCCGCCGGAATCTATGGAGGATCTGCAAAAGGAACTGGACGGCTATACCGGCCTGACGGCGGTGAAAAAAGAGGTGCGGAACCTCATCAATATGGTTACGGTCCACCAGATGCGGGAGCGGAACGGGCTGCCTGCCGCCGATCTCTCCCTGCACATGGTGTTTTCCGGGAATCCAGGCACCGGCAAGACCACCATCGCCCGCCTTATGGCCCGGATCTACCACTCCCTTGGGATTCTGTCCAAGGGGCATCTGGTGGAGGTGGATCGCAGCGGCCTGGTAGCCGGGTACGTGGGCCAGACGGCCATCAAAACCGGGAAAGCCGTTGAGTCCGCCCTGGGAGGCGTGCTGTTCATCGACGAGGCCTACGCCCTCAACGGCAAATCGGACAACGATTTCGGCCAGGAGGCCATTGATACGCTGCTGAAGGCCATGGAGGATCACCGGGAGGATCTGGTGGTCATCGCCGCAGGCTACGACGGGCTGATGGAGCGGTTCATCCACTCCAATCCCGGCCTGGAGTCCCGGTTCAACCGCTTTCTCCACTTCGACGATTATACGGCGGATGAGATGCTGGACATTTTCCGCTCCCGGTGCGAAAAAGGGTGCTACCGGCTGGCGGAGGGGGTGGAGAAACTGGTGCGGGAGTTCCTGGAAGAGGAGAACACCGACCCGGTGTCCTTTGGTAACGGGCGTGGCGTGCGGAACCTGTTTGAGCGGATTCTGGTGCAGCAGGCCAACCGTCTGGCGGGGATGGAGAATGCCACCCGGGAGGAACTGATGGAAATCACCGCCCAGGACATCCAGGCGGCGAGAGGGCTGCCGCTCCCGGAGGAGGGACAGCCGGAGACGACCGCCTGATATAGCTGGCAAAGGGAAGAGGCGCAGCAAAAGCTGCGCCTCTTTGCATGCTCTTTTTCCTGATTGGATTTCCTTTTGCGCTGTCCCTGATTGGGCTGCCCAGACCGGGAGCCATGAGGGGAGGACGGCGGCTTCCTCCCAAAAGAGGCCGTGCCGCCTTTTTGAAATGCGTTATCCCTTCCTCCGGAGGCGGGCCAGGAAACCGGCCCGTTTGACCGGGGCAGGCGCTGTTTGAAGAGGCTTTTCTATCCGGACAGGCGGAGGGGCCGCCTTCTGGGGTTCCGGGGGAGCCTCCGGCATTCCTGGCGGGGCGGCAGAGGGATTCGGCGTTTCCGCTGGGACGGCAGCCGCCGCCGGAGCGTCGGGCGCTTCCCGGACGGGCCCTTCAGGGATGGCGGGCGTCTCCTCGGTTTCCACAGGGACAGCCCAGCCGCCGCTGTAGGCCTGATCGTAAAAGTGCTCCTGGGCGTTGAAGAGGGGATTCGCTCCGGCCTGGTGGACATAGAGGCCGTCGGAGCCCTGGATGCGGAGTTTGGCAGTGTCCCGCAGCTGGTCGAAGAACATCTCCTCCACCTGCCGTTTCAGGGCGTGGTCCCGGACAGGGGCCGCCACTTCCACCCGGTGCATGGTGTTCCGGGTCATGAAGTCGGCGGAGGAGATATACAGCGCCCGCCGTTCCTCCGGGCCGAAAAGATAGACGCGGGCGTGCTCCAGATACCGGCCCACGATACTGCCTACACGGATATTTTCCGAAAGGCCCGGCACGCCGCCTACCAGGCAGCAGATGCCCCGCACCAGCAGATCCACCCGCACCCCGGCCTGGGAGGCCTCCAGAAGCTTGTCGATAAGGACCTTGTCATTGAGGCCGTTCAGCTTGAAGCCCAGATAGGCCGGTTCGCCGCCCCGGGCGCAGGCGATTTCCCGGTCGATCAGATCCAGGATCCGGGAACGGAGGCAGAGGGGGGCTGCCAGCAGCTGGGCGGTATTTTCCACAACCTCGCCGATGGAGAGGCAATTGAAAAGGCTGGCGGCATCCGCGCCGATGGCGGGATCGGCGGTCATCAGGGCGTAATCGGTGTAGACGCGGACAGTGTCCTCATTATAGTTGCCGGTGCCGATCTGGGTGATGTATTCCACCTGCTCCCCATCCCGGATCCGGGTGACCAGCAAAAGCTTGGAGTGTACCTTCAGCCCGTCCAGGCCGTAGATGACCCGGCACCCTGCCTGTTCCAGCACGCGGGACCAGCCGATGTTGTTCTCCTCATCGAACCTGGCCCGCAGTTCCACCAGGACGACCACCTCTTTGCCGTTCTCCGCGGCGTCCACCAGGGCCTCCACAATCTTGCTGTTGTGGGCCACGCGGTAGAGGGTCATCTTGATAGATACCACTGACGGATCCTCTCCCGCCTCCTGCAGAAGGCGCAGGACGGGGCGGATGCTCTCATAGGGATAGGACAGGAGGATATCCCGTTTCCGGATCTGCTCCGCCATAGGGACGGCAGGATCCACGTTAGGGGAACTCTGCGGCACCCGGCGGGGATAGAACAGCTGGCCCTTGTCCCGGAGCACATCCCGGAGGAAGCCGGTGAAGGAGAGATCCAGCGGCGCCTCGCTGGAGAACAGGAACCGTTTGGAGAGGCCCAGATGCCGGCAAAGGCCTGCCCGCACGTCGTCTGTCAGCCTGCCCTTGTACTCCAGACGGACGGGGCTGAGGCGCTTCCGGCGGCGGACCAGCTTCTCCATGCTTTCCCGGTATTCCTCCGCCAGCATATCATCCGCACCGTTGTCGTCCACGTTGATATCGGCGTTGCGGAGGAGGCGGATCAGCACGGAGCCGTCTACCTTGTAATGGACAAACAGCTTGGGCAGGAAGTGGAGGATCAAATCCTCCGTCAGCACAAACCGGAGCCCCTCCCCCGGCAGGGGCACCAGGCGGCGGAGGGTGCCCTCGCCGCAGGAGACAATGCCCATCCGCTGCCCGCCGTTTTTCGTGGTTAGCTGGGCAACGGCGTAGATGCCCTTATTTTTCAGGAAGGGGAAGGGCTGTTTCCGTCCGATGATCTGGGGGGACAACAGGGGCAGGACGCTGGAAGTGAAGTATTTTTCCAGGAAGGATTGGGTTTTGTCCGGCAGGCTCCGCACCCGGCACAGTTCCACGCCATAGCCGGACAGTTCTCCCATCAGTTCCTGATACACCCGGTCCTTCTCCGCCAGCAGGGGCCGCGTACCCTCCAGGATGGCGGCGATCTGCTCCTCGCTGGTCATGCCGGTCTTGTCGTCCACAGCCTGGGGGGTGTCCAGCAGGAGCCCTACGCGGACCATGTAAAATTCGTCCAGATTGCTTTGAAAGATGGAGGCGAAACTCAGGCGTTCCAGCAGGGGATTGGCGGGATCCTGGGCCTCCTCCAGGACACGCTGGTTGAATTGCAGCCAGGACAACTCACGGTTGGCGTAACAGGCGGGGGCGGGGGTTTGGGTCTCTTTACCGCTCTCTTTCATACTCGTCACACGTCCTTTTGCGGCGGAAAGTCTCTGGTGTCCGGCTGTGCCGGACGGGCCCAGGCAGAAATCCCCGGGAAAAACCGCAGATATAAAAAGTATAGCATACTTTTTTGAAAATTGCACCATTTTTCGGAAGGACTTTTCCCTTGGGGGAAGGGGGGAGGGAAACAGCCTTTTTTAACGGGATATGCCAGATGGCCCTTTCCCGGGGGCGGAAGAGATGGCAGGCCGTTCCGGCCGGGTAAATGCACCCCGCATGTTCTCTTTTCGGCTGCGCAGGGAAGAGAAAATTGACCATACAGGGCCCAAAAGGGAAAGAGATGCTGGTTCGAAACGATACCGGACGCTCCGGACAAATGCTGAGGGCGGTTTATGCCTTGAAATGGGCAAGAAAATATTGTAATATAGGAATAATCAATCGGGAGTTAATGGGAAATTGTATTCCTGCAAATTTTGCCCTGTCCGGCGAAAAAATCCCTCGCCGCCGGTCATCCTGCCATTTTTTAAACAAGGCCTGCGCCAGCGGAAAGAGCAGCAGAGGCCATACGATACCCGCTATAGAAACAGCAGGCACCAGCTTCGCGGGAAAAAGGTTTTGCAAGGAAAGGGTTCCTTCGCGTAGAGCCGCAAGGCAGTGCCTTGCACCGCACTGCGCGAAGGACAACCCCCGTATGATGTCCCAAACGGCCGGGGCCGTTTGAGACCGGCGTCTTTTTCTCTTTTGGACTGTGCACGGCCCGTTTTCTCTTTTTCTGCGCCCAGAAAAAGAGAAAACGGGGGGGTATTTCCACCTGAAGAGCGTCACAAAGAAAACGCCAAATCTTTTGGACAGAAAGAACAGTAAAGCTATGGAACTTCACAAAAACTCCAGCGCCCGCTGGGCGCTTCCCGATAACATCCGGGGCCTGACCCTGATCAGCATGATCGCCTACCATGCCTGCTGGGATCTGGTGTATATCTTTGGGAAAGACTGGGATTGGTACCGCTCCGCCGGGGCCTATCTCTGGCAGCAGAGCATCTGCTGGACATTCCTTTTGCTCTCCGGCTTCTGCTGGTCCCTGGGCCGGAGGCCGCTCCGGCGGGGGCTGGAGGTGTCGGCCGGAGGCGCCCTGGTGACGGCGGCCACGCTGCTGTTCATGCCGGAAAACCGCGTGGTCTTCGGTGTACTGACGCTGTTGGGGGCCTCCATGCTCCTGCTGATCCCTTTGGACGGCTTCCTGCGGAAAATCCCGCCCCAGGCGGGGCTTGCCGGGGCCTTCGGGCTGTTTTTCCTGCTGCGGAATGTGAACGGCGGCTTCCTGGGCTTTGAGGCGTGGCGGCCTGCCGCCCTGCCGGAGGGCCTTTACAGCGGCCTTGTCTCTGCTTTTTTCGGCTTCCCTCCTGCGGATTTCTTTTCCACGGACTATTTCTCTCTTCTTCCTTGGTTTTTCCTGTTCCTTGCAGGTTATTTCCTCCATAAACTTTTTCCTTCCCCCTTGCCTGCCGGAGGACGGCCCTGGCCGCTGCTGCATACGCTTGGCCTGTACTCCCTCCCGATCTACCTCCTTCACCAGCCGGTGGTATATGGTGTGTTGTTCCTGTTGGATTGGGCTGGCCTCCTCTGACAAAACCCCTGGCAATTTCCCATATTCTCAGCAAATTCGACAACTATTTGTTATTTTACAATGGAATATAACATATCGTATTGGAACATACTACCGTCAACGCACCGCAAAAGATTCCAGAGCCTGGATGCTTCTGTGTCCTGCGGGCGGCCGCGGCCGCTGGCCAACCCTTTGTTTCGAGGTACGGTATGGAAGAGATTTCAAAAAGCTTTAAAGAAAATGTGATCCGCTTTGATCGGGATCTGGGCGTGAACCGCAGCTGCGATGTGGTCAGCCGGGACTATCTCATCGGCGGGAGGAGGGCGCGGCTCTGGGTCATCGACGGCTACGGCAAGGACGAGACTTTGGAGCGGATGGGGGCCTTCTGGCTGTCCCTGAAGCCGGAGGACGTGAAGGATTTGACGGAAATGCAGGAATTCCTGGATCGTTTTATCACCTTTTCCGAATCCAACGTCAGCACGGATCCCGCGGATATCATCACCTCAGTCCTGCTGGGAAAAACGCTCCTGCTGGTGGACGGCCTCTCCGGCGGCGCACTGATCGACGCCAAGAACTACCCCAGCCGGGGTGTGGAGGAGCCCACCAGCGGCAAGGTCCTCCGGGGCTCCCACGATGGTTTTACAGAGGCGGTGGTGCCCAACATGGCGCTGCTGCGCCGCCGCATCCGGGATCCCCATCTGACCATGGAGGGTCACAAGGTGGGCACCCGCTCCCACACGGACGCGGTTTTATGCTACCTGGATGACAAGGTGAACCCGGTGCTTTTGTCGGAGATCCGGAACAAGCTGAATTCCATTACAGCCAAGTCCCTGTCTATGTCCCAGGAGAGCGTGGCGGAGGCCATCCGCCCCAAGCAGTGGTACAATCCCTTCCCCAAGGTCCGCTACACGGAGCGGCCCGACACCGCTGCCGCCAGCATTATGGAGGGCAGCATTGTGCTGATGGTGGACAACTCCCCCTCCGTTATGCTGCTGCCCACCACCTTTTTCGACTTCAGCCAGGAGGCCAATGAGTTCTACTTCCCACCGCTGATCGGGACATATCTGCGGTTCCTGCGGATCATTGTCTTTTTGATCTCCCTGCTGATTACCCCCGCCTGGTACCTGTTTGTCAGCGAGCCGGGACGGCTGCCGGGAGGGCTGGAGTTCCTCTCTTCCCCGGAACCGGCGTCGCTGTCCCTGCTGTGGCAGCTTCTGGTGGTGGAGTTCCTGATTGATGTTTTGAAGCTGGCGTCTTTGAACACGCCGGACTCCCTGTCCAGTTCCTTCTCCATGCTAGGCGCGCTGATCTTGGGCGATTTCGCCGTACAGGCAGGCTGGCTGGGACCGGAGGTGCTGGTGTATATGGCCTTTGTATCTGTGGCGGGCTTTGCCCAGCCCAGTTATGAATTGGGGTACACCTTCAAGCTGCTGCGGGTGGCGCTGCTGATCATAACGGCGCTGTTTGATATCTGGGGGTTCGTCCTGGGAGTCGCGGGCATTTTCCTCCTGCTGGCCACCACGAAGCCCATGGTGGGGAAGGGCTATCTCTACCCGCTGGTTCCCTTCAACGGCAAGGCTCTCCGGCGACTGCTGATCCGGGAGCCCATCAGCCGGGACAACACCTGATCCCAGGTTATTCGGATAAAAAAGTTATTCCGGCAGAAATCAACAGTCCGGAGAGGCCCCTGGGGCCTCTCCGGGCTGTTGGTTTCTGGCCGGGCAGCGTATTCCGCCGGAAAACTGCTTGCACCATTTTGAGATATAAGATAGAAACAGGGCGGAGGGATGATGGCAGGAATTGCGTTCACATTCTGCCTTGACGGAAAGGGAATGTTTGCTTCTTCGGAAAATAGCAGGACGACAATATGATCATAGATAAGCGCCTGAGAATTGAGGTTTACACGCCATCATGGATTAAAAATCCATACACGATGATCACCGGCACACTGCCAACACATATGCCTTTTTTCAATTCGTCATGGTTTCGCCAATCCACGGCTTTGGGCCATACAGGATTGATCAGGAAAGGCGATCCGATTATTATCCACCCAGTATAAAACAGCACGCCAGGATAACCGCGGAAACATAGATTTGCGCTTTGCGTGATAGGTGTTTCATGGGGAATCTCTCTTTTTGAGATGGTTTTACATCTTCTCCGGGGCCTCCACGCCAATGAGGCGGAGGCCGTTTTTCAGCACAATCCGGGCGGTGTCCGCCAGCTTCAGCCGGGCGGACAGCACCGCCTCCTCCTCGCCCTTGATGCGGCAGGCGTTATAGAACCGGTGGAAGCAGGCCGCCAGTTCCTGGAGATAGCGGTTGAGGTAGCTGGGGTCATAGTCCCGGGCCGCCAGGCGGATGGTGTCCGGCCAGGCGGCAATCTGCTTGATGAGGGCCCGCTCTGTCTCGCCGGAGAGCAGGGACATGTCTACGTCCTTCTGGGACGGCACCGCCGCTCCCTCCTCCGCCAGGGTCCGCAGCAGGGAGCAGATGCGGGCGTGGGCATACTCCACATAGTAGATGGGGTTTTCGGCGTCCTCCCGGACGGCAAGGCCCAGGTCAAATTCCATCTGGGTGTCCGGCTTGGCGTTGAAGAACCAGCGGGCTGCATCCACGGGGATCTCATCCAGCAGATCGGAGAGGGAGATGGCCTTTCCGGTGCGCTTGCTCATCCGCACCACGTCCCCGTCCCGCAGGAGTTTTACCAGCTGCATCAGCACGATATCCAGCCGGCCGGAGCCGTCCAGCCCCAGGGCGTCCAGGGCCCCTTTCAGGCGGGCCACATGGCCGTGGTGATCCGCGCCCCAGATGTTGATTACCCGGTTAAAACCCCGGGCGGCGAATTTGTTCCGGTGATAGGCGATGTCGGCGGCAAAGTATGTGTAGAACCCGTTGGCCCGGCGGAGCACGTCGTCCTTCAGATCCAGCTTTTCGATGTCCTTCTCCTTCTTCCCGGCCTTCAGCAGGTTTTCCCGAAGGATCTCCGCTGTTTTCAGCCAGAGGGCGCCCCCCTTCTCGTAGGTCCAGCCCCTTTCCGCCAGCAGGTTCACAGTTTCCGCCACAGCCCCGCTCTCGTGGAGGGTGGACTCGTAGAACCAGTTGTCGTATTCGATTTTATACCGCAGGAGATCTGCCTTCATCTTGGGCAGGTTCACGGAGAGGCCGAACCGGGCCAGGGTGTCCTGCCGTTCCTGCTCTGGGACCTCCAGCAGGCGTTCGCCGTTGGCGTCGTAATAGGCCTTGGCCAGTTCCCGGATATCGTCCCCCTGGTAGCCGTCCTCCGGGAAGGGCACAGCGTCCTCCCCCCGGATCAGCTGTAAATACCGGGCCTCAATGGAATGGGCGAATTTGTCAATCTGGTGTCCGGCATCGTTGACGTAGAACTCCCGGGTTACGTCCGCGCCGCAGGCGGAGAGGACGGAGGCCAGGGTGTCCCCCAGCACGCCGCCCCGGGCGTTGCCCATGTGCATGGGGCCGGTGGGGTTGGCGG
>CAJUDW010000018.1 GCA_910584995.1 uncultured Oscillibacter sp.
TTGGCGGTCTCCCGGACGGTCTCGCCGTGGGCGATCTGGCTCTTCTTCTCGTCCAGATCCTGAACCGCCAGGCCCAAGAGGTTGCAGGCGGAGGCAAAGGAGAAGCGGGTGCGGGTAGAATTGTCCCGGAAGATGGAGATGCCCAGGCCGGAATCAAAAATCTGGGTGGACTTGTTCCTCTCCCGGAGATCCCGGAGGGCGTCGGCCACGGTGAAAATGGCGTCCAGTTCTTCGTCGGTTTTATCCCAGGTCCAGTAGAAGTCGGATTTGTACATGTTGTTGATATGCAGCTTTTCCAGATGCTGCGCCAGTTCAATTGTCTTGGACATCGGAAACACTCCTTGCCTTATTATTGGTTCGGTCAATGCCGACCGGGGGATCCCTGAACAGAGAGGGGGTTCTCGGCATGCCAGCCGGGGGGTATACCCGCCACTGTGGGCGGGGAGGAGGCGGCTTCTTCTTTTGCTCAGATTTCCGGGCCGTTCCAATCTTCCGGGAACTGGGGAAGGGGCGGCAGAGGGGGGTCTTTAACCAGCTTTTTCAGGATGCTGAACACCACTGTTAATGATATGGCGTGCATGACAAACAGCAGCGCTATCTGCCGTTCCACGAAAAAATGGTCATAATTGAGATCCGCCGGGGACAGGCCGCCGCTGAGGAACAGCATCACACCGACGTACAGGGCCGCCGCCCAGGAAAAGAGGAGCCACAGCCGCATCCCTTTCATACCATCGCCTCCTTTTCCTGGTTCGTTTACCGGATATCGTTATCCGTCAGGCTCTGGCGGAACTCCGTCACGTCGCCGGTCTTGTTTTCCGGCTTGTAAAGCCCGGGAACGGCGGCGTACAGCGCGGCGCAGGTGACCAGATCCTGCTTCCAGGTGATCTCGTTAGGGGCGTGGGCCTGGGACTCCGCCCCGGGCCCAAATCCCACGCAGGGGATCCCGTACCGGCCCTGGATGGACACGCAGTTGGTGGAGAACGTCCACTTGTCCGTCAGGGGCCGCCCCTCCCGGAGATGCATGGCGTCCTTCTTGGGGTCGGCGTCGGCGTGGCCGATGCGCACATCCCCCCAGAGGGCCTTGTGGGCGTCAATCAGCGCCTGGACATGGGGTGCGCTCTCCTTGTTGATCCAGGTGGGGAAGAAGCACTCCGTTTCATAAACCGTGCCGGTCCAGGCGGGACGGTCGTACATGTACATGGAGACCTTCACATCGTCCCCGTATTTCTGCACACCGGGCAGCTGCCGGATCTCCTCCAGGCAGGAATCCCATGTCTCCCCAGCCGTCATGCGGCGGTCAATGGAGATGGCGCAGGAGTCCGCCACGGCGCAGCGGGAGGGGGAGGTGTAGAAAATCTGGCTGACGGTGCAGGTGCCCCGTCCCAGGAAACGGGCGTCCTCGGCGTGCCGGGGGTTGAACTCCTCGTTCAGCATTTTGACAAGGCCCTTCACCCGGTTGGAGGGGCCGTCGCCGTTTTCGTTCAGGGCCCGCACGTCCTGGAGGATGTCGGCCATTTTGTAAATGGCGTTGTCCCCCCGCTCCGGGGCGCTGCCGTGGCAGGAGACGCCCTTCACATCCACGCGGATCTCCATCCGGCCCCGATGTCCCCGATAGATGCCGCCGTCGGTAGGCTCCGTGGAGATGACGAACTCAATCTTCTCCCGGGCGTCCTCCGGGCCGTTGAAATATTTGTTGACGATGTACTGCCAGCACATGCCGTCACAGTCCTCTTCCTGGACGGAGCCCACAACCATAATTTTGTAACCCTCCGGGATGAGGCCCAGGTCCCGCATGATCTTCACACCGTATACGGCGCTGGCCATGCCGCCCTCCTGGTCGCTGCCGCCCCGGCCGTAGATGATGTCCTCCGTTTCGTAGCCCTGATAGGGATCCTGTTCCCAGTTCTCGATATTGCCTACGCCCACCGTGTCGATGTGGGAGTCGATGGCGATGATCTTGTCCCCCTGGCCCATCCAGCCAATCACGTTGCCCAGGCCGTCAATCTCCACCTTGTCATAGCCCAGTTTTTCCATCTCGGCCTTGATGCAGTGGACCACCTCCCGCTCCTCACAGCTCTCGCTGGGATGGGAGATCATCTCCCGCAGGAAACGGGACATGTCCGCCCGGCAGCCCTCCGCCGCCGCTTTGATCGCTTCAAAATCCATAAGTCCGCCCTCCATATCCGTCAATATTAACATGTCAGGAAAACGCAGGTGATCTTTTCCTCTGCCTCTATCATAACACAAGAACGCGCAATGTCAAACAAAATTTTTGAAAACCAAAAAAATTTTTTGAAAAAGTGTTGATTTATCCAAAAATTATGGTATGATAAAAGAGAAGTGTAGGCATTGTTTTGAAAAAACCGCAGGATTTCCGGCGTTTGGAAGGCCTCTTCCGCCGGAACGGCCTTTCCGTCCGGGCATCTCTGCCGGGAGGGGAACACGCCGGGGCAGGACGGCCCGGGCTTCCGGCGGTTTTTCAGGCAGACACGCAGCAGAAGGAGGGGATAGGGTACGGAAAGCGGAAAACTGGAACTGCTGCGGCAGGTGGCCGCCGGCATCGCCGCCGAGTTCGGCCCCAGCTGCGAGGTTGTGATCCACGATCTCAGCAAAAACCCCGACCACAGCATCGTCCACATTGTCAATGGGCACATCTCCGGCCGGAAGGTAGGGGACGGGGCCTCCAACGTGGTTCTGGAACAGATGAAAACCAACGCCCCGGAACCCCGGGACCATCTCTCCTACCTGATGAAAACGCCGGACGGGAAGATTATCAAGTCCTCCACCGTCTATATCCGCAACGGCAGGGGGAAGGTCTCCGCCATCCTGTCCATCAACTACGACATCTCCAAACTCCTGATGGTGGAGAGCGCCCTTCACGATCTCATCTCCACGGAGGAGCCAGCCCAGGCGGAGCCGGAGCGGATTGTAAACGTCAACGACCTTTTGGAGGAACTGATCCAACGGTCCGTTGCCCTGGTGGGCAAGCCGGTGGCCCTGATGAACAAGGACGACAAGGTGAAAGCCATCCAGTTCCTGAACCAGAACGGCGCGTTCCTGGTGACAAAATCCGGAGACAAGGTGGCGAAATACTTCGGGATATCCAAATATACCTTATATTCTTACATTGACACAAAACAACAGGAGGGTAAACCGTCATGATCGACTTAACCGTCAGCCGGCAGGGCCTGGCCAATAACATCAAAAAGGCCAAAGAGCATAACATCCTCATCCCCACCATCGCCCAGATGCAGAACCCGGAGACTATTCCGGAAAAGG
Source organism: uncultured Oscillibacter sp. (assembly GCA_910584995.1). Lineage (GTDB taxonomy): Bacteria > Bacillota > Clostridia > Oscillospirales > Oscillospiraceae > Oscillibacter. The sequence continues at coordinate 3,280 of CAJUDW010000018.1, forward strand.
TGCAGGCCCGTCTGAAGGACGTGGGCCTCTGGGATGTGAATCCCCTGAACCTCTTCCGCATCACCTGGAAGAACGAGGCCAAGGAGTCCGGCGGCCTCTTCCAGGCGGTTCCCAACTACATCGAACTGCCCCCCGCCCTCACCGGCGTACCCTGCCGGATCATCGCCATGGTGGGCAAATGGTTCCCTACCGGCTGCCACAAGGTGGGCGCCTCCTTCGGGTGCCTGGCCCCCCGGCTTGTGACGGGGCAGTTTGACGTGGACGTACATAAGGCCGTCTGGCCCTCCACCGGCAACTACTGCCGGGGCGGCGCTTTCAACTCCCGCCTTCTGGGGGCCCAGGGTGTGGCCATCCTCCCGGCGGAAATGAGCCAGGAGCGGTTCGACTGGCTCCACGAGATCGGCGCGGAGGTCATCGCCACTCCCGGCTGCGAGTCCAACGTGAAGGAGATTTTCGACAAGACCAACGAACTGAAACAGGATCCCCAGTACATGATCTTCAACCAGTTTGAGGAGATGGGCAATCCCCTCTGGCACTACAATGTGACGGGCTTTGCCCTGGCGGATGTCTTTGAGGCGGTCAAGCGCCCAGGCGATCGCTTCGCAGGCGCCTGCTTCACCTCCGGCTCCGCAGGCACCATGTCCGCCGGGGATCTCCTCAAAGAGCGGTATCCCCACCTGAAGCTGGGCGTGGGCGAGGCCCTCCAGTGCCCCACAATCCTGAACAACGGCTTCGGCGGCCACCGGATCGAGGGCATCGGCGACAAGCACATCCCCTGGATCCACAACGTGAAAAACACGGACATGGCCATTGCCATTGACGACGAGGACTCCCAGCGGCTTCTGCGCCTGTTCAACACTCCTGAGGGGCAGGCATACCTGCTGAACGTCCTGAAGCTGGATCCGGTGCTGGTGGAGCGCCTCACCTGGCTGGGCATCTCTGGCATCGCCAACGTCCTTTGCTGCATCAAGATGGCCAAGTATTACGAATTTACCCAGCGGGACGTGGTGGGCACCGTGCTGACGGACTCCGCCGTCATGTACGGCAGCCGCATTGCCGAACTGAACCAGCAGTTCGGGGCCTACACCGCCCAGGCGGCGGAACTGGATCACAATCTCCACATACTGGGCCTCAAGACCGACAGCATGATGGAACTGACCTACGCGGATCGCAAGCGGGTACATCATCTCAAGTATTACACCTGGGTAGAGCAGCAGGGGAAGGACATGCACGACCTGAACGACCTCTGGTACGACACCGAGGGAACCTGGGACGCCGTCCACGCCCAGGCTAAGGCTCTGGACGAGTTGATTGAGGCCTTCAACCAGGAGACCGGGGTTTTGCAGAACCTGTAAACAAAAAGCCGTCCGGCATTGCAGCCCGAGGATTGGCCGGGGGATTTTTTGCCCCCCCAGGGCAAAAGCCCCCGCGGTCCCGGCGGGCCGCGATGCTGAACCGGCGCTAAGAAAAGAGGCTGTTTTCATGACGGTTCCCCAGATGAAGGAAGCGGTCTGCCGGTGGGCCCGGCAGTGCTACGAAGAAAAACTTTTCGCCGGCACCAGCGGCAACCTGAGCGTTTATGACAAAGAGGCGGGTGTCATGGCCATCACCCCTACGTCGGTGGCCTATGAGGCCATCACGCCGGAGGACATGTCCGTCATCCGCCTGGACGGCACAGTCCTGGAGGGGCCCTACCGTCCCTCCTCCGAGTGGCGGATGCACGCCGCCGTTTACGAGGCAAAACCGGAGGCGGGGGCGGTTATCCACACCCACTCCCCCTATGCCACGGCCTTTGCCGTCAACAACCGGAACATCCCCGCCATCCTGATTGAAATGGCCTTCTTCCTGGGGGGCGACGTGCCCCTGGCGAAGTTTGCCGTCCCCGGCACGCGGGAGGTGGGCACGGAAGCCGTGAAGGCCCTGGCGGGCCGGACCGGGTGCCTTTTGGCCAACCACGGCGTGCTGGCGCTGGGGAAGGATCTGGAACAGGCCCACCTGCGGGCCGTCTACATTGAGGATGCGGCGAAAATCTGCTCCATCGCCATGTCCAACGGCCCCATTGTCGCCATCAGCCAGGAGCAGATAGACGCCATGCGGGGCTGAGGAGAAGACATATGGTACGAGCCGACGAAGGCGTAGGCTTTCTCCTGCGCTACGAAAATGTGGCCTGGTATGAGGACGGCGCCGTCCAGATCCTGGATCGGCGCATTTACCCCATCCGGGTAGAATATGTAACCTGCACCCGCCACGAGGAGGTGGCCCAGGCCATCGCGGACATGGTGACCCAGAGCGGCGGGCCCTTCCTGGCGGCTGCCATGGGCATGGCCCTGGCAGCCTGGGAAGTCCGGGAGAAACCGGAGGCGGATATCCTGTCCCACCTGGAAAAGGCGGCCTATACCCTGTCCCACGCCAGGCCCACCACCTCCGCCAAAATGGAACGGGTGACGGCCCAGGCCATGGACGCTGCCCGGCAGGCCCTGGCAGAGGGCAGAAGCGGGGCCTCCCTGGTGGAGGCCCTGCGGGAAAACGCCCTCCGGCAGATCAACGAGAACTACATCCGCTACACTGCCGTTGGCAAACTGCTGGCGGACAAAATCCCCCAAAACGGCACCATCATGACCCAGTGCTTCGCGGAAACCGTAGTGGGGACGCTGCTGCGGGAGTGCCGGGACCGGGGCAATGCCGTGAAGGTCATCTGCCCGGAGACCCGGCCCTATTTCCAAGGGGCCCGCCTTACCGCCAGCGTGGCCCGGGACATGGGCTTCGATGTGACGGTGGTCACTGATAACATGCCCGCCTATGTGATGGAGAAAAAGCACGTGGATCTCTTCACCTCCGCCGCCGACGTAATCACCTTGGACGGGCACATTGTCAACAAAGTGGGTACCTTTCAGATCGCCCTGGCGGCCCGGTATTGGGGCATCCCCTATTTCGTCACCGGCTCCCCCAACCCCAGCCACCCGGACATGTCCTCCGTGGTGATTGAGGAGCGGGATCCGGCCCTCGCTATGGACGCCCTGGGCACCCGCACCACCCTGGAGGGGGTGAAAGGGTACTATCCCGCCTTCGACGTGACGCCTCCCAAACTGTGCGACGGCGTTGTAACGGAGAAGGGCATTTTCTCCCCCTTTGATTTGAAGCGGTATTTCGAAAGCTGAAAACACAAAAACCCCCGGGAGGATCAGCAAATCCTCCCGGGGGTCCTGCGTCCTGACGGCCGGAAACGGAAAACCGGGAACTTCAAACTCCCCGGTTTCCCATCTCCGGCCGGCGCCAGTCCTTTAATAGGTAAATTTGTCAATGGTCACATCCGTACAAAACTTGACCTTCAGGGCCTGGAGCTGGGCGAAAACATCCGTTTTACAATGGGCCTCCTGGAAGGAGGGTTCCGTCCAGGTCTCCACCAGCAGGAGATCGTTGGGGTTCTGTGCGTCGAAGTAATAGTCGTACTTCACGTTCCCCTCCTCCCCAAGGGAGTTCTCCCGGACGCCCAGATGGGTGAGGGCCTCGTAAAAGGCCGTCCGCTGGGCGGGCTTGCAGTGATAGGTGACATTCCAAGTCAGCATGTGTTGTTCCTCCTGTTTCTATAGCCAGCACAGTTGAAAAAATCCCTCTGCGCTTGGCTTCACCAAAATAAAGGCGGGCCTTCCACCCGCCATGGCGGCCAGCCCGCCCCGGTCACAGGGCTTTCTCCCGAATCAGCCGCGCCATATCCTCCGGCATCGGGGCGGCCAGGCGCAGAACTTCCCCCGTAACGGGGTGCGCCATGGTCAGGCCGCAGGAGTGGAGGGCGGGACGGCCAATCAGGGCCGGATCCTCCCTGCCATAGAGCCAGTCCCCTGCCAGGGGACAGCCGATGTAGGCCATATGTACCCGGATCTGGTGGGTGCGGCCTGTCTCCGGCGTCAGTTTCACCAAAGAGAAGCCGCCCTTTTGGGACAGCACCCGGTAATGGGTCACCGCCGCCGCGCCGCCGGGACAGACCCGGCGGGCCACCGTGGAATCCTCATCCCGGCCGATGGGGGCGTCCACCGCCCCCTCCTCCGGGCTGGGGCAGCCTATGCACACCGCCCGGTACTCCCGGCGGAAATCCGGCGTATGGAGTTTCCGGCGGAGCAGATCGTGGACATAGCCGCTTTTGGCCACCACCATTAGGCCCGTAGTGCCTTTGTCCAGCCGGTTCACCGGGTGGAAGAGGAAATCCGTCCCCCGTTCCCAGGCCAGGGCCCCCGCCACAGTGGGGGTGTCCGGCAGGAAGTTGGAGGCGTGGGCAGTCATGCCCGCCGGTTTGTCAACCGCCAGCAGGTGCCCGTCCTCATAGACGATGGGCAGGGGCCACGGCCCGGGGACGACGGCGGTTTTCGGAGGCCGGTGATCCCCGGTCTCCACTGTCAGCACATCCCCGGCATGGACCTGATCCACCGTCCGGGCCCGGACGCCGTTCAGCAGGATCCCCCGCTCCGCCCGGGTCAGCCGGGCAACGGCATGGGTGGAAAAGTGCAGCTTGGCTTTCAGGATATGCCGGACCGTAACGCCCTCCTCATCATGGGCAATTACCCGGGAAATCGTCTCCACCGCGTCCTCCTCAAAGCTTTTCTGACGCCTCCCCGGCAAACCACATATTCCAGGCCTGCCGGTAGGCTGCCGCCGTTTCTTCCGTGTGGCAGATCATCCGCACCCGCTCTGGCAGGGGATTGTCCTCCAGGAAGCCCATAATGGCCCGCAGGGCCACCGGCGCCGCCAGGGATACCGGGTAGCCGTAGACCCCCGTGGAGATGGAGGGGAAATCCACCGTCCGCAGGCCATGCTCCGCCGCCAGGGCCAGGCAGGAGCGGTAGCAGGAGGCCAGCAGGGCCGCCTCCCCTTCCCCGCCGCCCCGCCAGATGGGGCCGGGGGTGTGCAGGACATGGCCCGCCCGCAGGCGGAACCCCTTTGTGATCCTGGCCTCCCCAGTGGGACAGCCCCCCAGGCGGCGGCATGCCTCCAGCAGTTCCGGCCCCGCAGCCCGGTGGATGGCCCCGTCCACGCCGCTGCCGCCCAGCAGGGTAGTGTTCGCAGCGTTGGCTATCGCCTCTGCGTCCGACAGGGTGATGTCCCCCACGAGAATGGAAAACCGCTCCATGCAGCTGCCTCCTTAAAAACAATACGGTACTCCGCCCTTTTCCGGCCTGTCACCTAACAGTATACCGAAGTTCCCGGAAAAAGCAAGGCCCCAGGGGAAATACCCCCGCCGCCAATCCGGACCCGGGGCAGGCCGTCACGCGTCCTCCCCGCCGCCCTGCAGATAGTGGATAAACTGCTGGGCCGTGCGGCCGGAGAAGCCGCCGTGGCGGACCTCCCAGGCGTTGGCCATGGTCAGCAGGCGGGATTCCTCCATCTCCACCCCTGCCCGCTCCGCCAGGGCCAGAACAATTTCCCGGTACTCCTTGGGCGTGGGGGCGTTGTAGTTGATAGCCACGCCGAACCGGCTGGCGAGAGACAATTTCTCCTCCATGGTGTCCGAGCGGTGGACATCCCCGTCATGCTCCATATCCGCCTTGTCCTTCCAGGTCTCCCGGACAAGGTGGCGGCGGTTGGAGGTGGCGTAAATCAGCACGTTTTCCGGGCGGGTCTCCACGCCCCCTTCGATCACCGCCTTCAGGAACTTGTACTCCACCTCGTTTTCCTCAAAGGAAAGGTCGTCGATAAAAATCAAGAAGCGGTAATTCCGGTTCTTGATCTCCCCCAGCAGGGCGGACAGTTCCCCGAACTGGTGCTTGTAGATCTCAATCATCCGCAGGCCCTGGTCGTAATACTCGTTGATCAAGGCCTTGACGCTGGTGGATTTCCCGGTGCCCGCATCCCCGTAGAGCAGGACGTTGTTGGCAGGGCGGCCCTCCAGAAAGGCCTCCGTGTTCCGGCGCAATTCCCGTTTCTGCTTCTCGCAGCCGATGAGATCCTCCAATACCACCCCATCAATGTTGCTGATAGGCAGGAATTCCAGGCCCTTCCCTTCCCGCCGGAGGCGGAAGGCCCGGTTCATGGCGAACACGCCGAAGCCGTACTGCCGGTAATAGCCCGTCAGCAGGGAGAACATCTCCTCCTCGTCCCCGGCCTCTGCCAGGGCCCGGCGGAGGCCGCCTACCTGGCGGCTGACGTCGTGGTTGTAGGTACGCTCCCGCTTGGGGATGGCCTTGTAGTGGGTGAGTACCGTGAAGCAGTCGGTATCCAGATAGGATTCGATAAAGGTGAAATCATAGTGAAACAGGCGGCAGAAAACGGCAAAATCACTTTTGGCAAACCGGTTCACGCTGCCCTCGCTGGCCCCCACCCGCTCACAGGTGCGGGTGAAGGAGTTGGAATTGGTCATGAGGATCCAGGTCAGGTAGCACTGCCACAGGTTTTCATCAAAACCGCAGACGGTGCTGAGATCCAGAATCCGCTTCACCTGGGCGTAGGCCCGCCGGAGAAGGGCGTCCTTCTGGCCGCCTTCCTTACATTCCTGGATAATCCCGGCCAGCTGTACCAGGATGCTGTCCTCCCCCAGATCCCCGTACAGCAGAAGATGAGAAATCTCTTGATACATGAAGATACCTCCCGTAAGAACTGCCGCCGCCTCCGATGGGGGCGGCGGCTGTGATCAGTCCAGAATCGCGCCTTTGTCGGCGGAGGAAACATGCCTGGCGTAACGGGCCAGATACCCGGTTTTGATTTTCGGCTCCGGGCAGACCCAGGCGGCCTTCCGCCGGGCCAGTTCCTCGCCGGGAACCTGAAGGGAAATGGTCTTGGCCGGAATGTCAATGGCGATGATATCGCCCTCCTCCACCAGCCCGATGGCCCCGCCGGAGGCGGCCTCCGGGGACACGTGGCCGATAGAGGCTCCCCGGGTGGCGCCGGAGAAGCGGCCGTCGGTGATAAGGGCCACGTCCTTGTCCAGGCCCATGCCCGCAATGGCGGAGGTGGGGTTCAGCATCTCCCGCATACCGGGGCCGCCCTTGGGGCCCTCGTAGCGGATGACCACCACGTCACCGGCGGTGATTTTCCCGGCGTAGATGGCGGCGATGGCGTCCTCCTCGGCGTCAAAGACCCGGGCAGGGCCGGTATGGACCATCATCTCCGGGGCCACGGCGGACTGCTTGACGACGCAGCCGTCGGGGGCCAGGTTGCCCTTGAGGACGGCAATGCCGCCGGTCTTGGAATAGGGGTTCTCCAGGGGGCGGATAATCTCCGGATCCCGGTTCACCACGCCCGCCAGATTTTCCGCCAGGGTCTTTCCGGTACAGGTGAGGACAGAGGTATCCAGGAGATTTGCCTTCGTCAACTCCGCCATGACGGCATAGACGCCGCCCGCCTGCTCCAGATCCTCCATGTAAGTGCCGCCGGCAGGGGCCAGGTGGCAGAGGTTGGGGGTCTTTTCGGAGATCTCGTTGGCCATGTCGAAACTCAGTTCCACGCCGCACTCATGGGCAATGGCCGGCAGGTGGAGCATGGTGTTGGTGGAGCAGCCCAGGGCCATATCCACGGTCTCCGCATTGTGGAAGGCGGCGGCGGTCATGACGTCCCGGGGGCGGATATGTTTCTCCACCAGTTCCATAATCTTCATGCCGGCGTGCTTGGCAAGGCGCAGGCGGGCGGACCAGACGGCGGGAATAGTGCCGTTGCCCCGCAGGGCCATGCCGATAGCCTCCGTCAGGCAGTTCATGGAGTTGGCGGTGTACATGCCGGAGCAGGAGCCGCAAGTGGGGCAGGCGTTGTTTTCGTAGTCCTCCAGGCCGGAATCGTCCAGCTTCCCGGCGTAGTGGGCCCCGACGGCCTCAAACATGTGGGAGAGGCAGGTGCGTTGGCCGTCCCGGAGCCTGCCCGCCAGCATGGGGCCGCCGGAGACAAAGATCGTAGGCACGTTGACCCGGGCGGCGGCCATCAGGAGGCCGGGGACGTTTTTGTCGCAGTTGGGGATCATGACCAGGCCGTCAAACTGGTGGGCCATGGCCATGGCCTCGGTGGAGTCGGCGATGAGATCCCGGGTCACCAGGGAGTACTTCATGCCCACGTGGCCCATGGCGATACCGTCGCACACGGCGATGGCGGGAAATTCGATGGGGGTGCCCCCGGCGGCCCGGACGCCAGCCTTCACGGCCTCGGCGATTTTGTCCAGGTTCATGTGGCCGGGGACGATTTCGTTATAGGAGCACACCACGCCGATGAGGGGGCGCTCCAGTTCCTCCCTGGTAAGGCCCAGGGCGTAAAGCAGGGAGCGGTTGGGGGCGGCGGGTACGCCGGATTTCACAACGTCAGAACGCATGGGAAGAAACCTCCTGAAAGTTATTTTGCCCCGCAGGAAGCCGGGGCTGTTTGGAAAACGGCAGAAAAATCCCCTGCTGTTTTGGGCGCTCCGGCATGTTTCAAACAGCCCCGGATTAGGCCTTGTTTAAAAATTGGCGGAATGCCCAACGGCGAGAGATTTTTCCGTTAATCAAGGCAATTTAACGCAGCCATACTTTGTATATGGCAAGGAACATCAACGCAGAATGAGGGAAAAAGATCCGCCGTTTGGGTTAGTTGACAATGCTGAAACAAGGCCTACCCGTCCGCCGGGTCTTCCTGTTCCTCCAGGCTTTCCAGGGCCCACTTGGTGGCCGCGATCACAAAAGCGGAGAACGTGGTATCCGTACCGCGGATAGCCTCCTCCACCTTCTCAATCACTTCATTGGGAAACCGGATATTTTTCGGTGTAGTCTTGGGAACCGCAGGTATTTTGAATTTTCTGGCCATACTCTCACCTGTAACACATTTTGTACTTTACATTGTGTTGCAGATACGATAGAATTTATGCACTACGAGTTGTGCGCCACTTTGTATGAGAGGAGAGAGTATGAATATTTTGGAGAAAAGCCTTTCCCAATATCTGCGGGGAAGCCACATCAACCTGGAAATCACCGGTTTTGACATGGACGCCTTTGAGAAAGCCATGCACCGGGAGTTGAGCAGCCAGCTGAACAAAATTGCGTGTATCGCCTATGAGGACAGGGATCTGATGTCAGACGCCCAGAAAATCGAGGCAATCAAGATGTGCCTCACCCAGATTCCGGGTATATAAGCGAGGGCTCCGGCCAGAGGCCGGGGCCCTCAGCCTGTCAAAAGCCCTCCGCAGGAGTTTGCCGCCCGCAGGCGGCAAAGCCGTTCCATCGTTTTTCCCACGGCATGTACGTGGGAAAAACACTTTGCGCAAAGCGGGCGTCGAATTGGCCGCCAAAGGCGGACAACCGAGGCGCAGAGCGAAGCGGAACCTCCTCAAAAAAGACGCGAAGCGTCTTTTTTGAAACCTAATGGCCGGGGCCCTCAGCCTGTCTGCAATCAGTTGGAAGCAGTGTCGGGATCCGTATCGTTCCCCCAGAGCATATTCTTCCGCAGTTCCGCGCCCACGGTCTCCATCTGGTGCTTGGCCAGAATCGCCCGGCTGGCGTTGAAGAAGGTGCGGCCGTTCTTGTTCTCGGCAATCCACTGGCCGGCAAACCTGCCGTTCTGGATGTCAGTGAGGACGGCCTTCATGTTCTTCTTGGTCTCCTCATAGGGGAGGATCCGGGGGCCGGAGACATATTCGCCGTACTCGGCGGTGTCGGAGATGGAGTAGTTCATCATGGCCACGCCCCCCTTGTTGATCAGGTCGATGATCAGCTTCATCTCATGGATGCACTCGAAATAGGCGTTTTCGGGGGCGTAGCCTGCCTCTACCAGGGTCTCGAAGCCCAGCTTCATCAGTTCCACAACGCCGCCGCAGAGAACGGCCTGCTCGCCGAAGAGGTCGGTCTCCGTCTCATCCTGGAAGGTGGTCTCCATCACGCCGCCCCGGGCGCCGCCAATGCCCGCGGCATAGGCGAGGCCGATGTCATAGGCCTTGCCGGTGGCGTTCTGCTCCACAGCCAGCAGGCAGGGCACGCCCTTGCCGTTGACATAGGTGGAGCGGACGGTGTGGCCGGGGCCCTTGGGGGCGATCATCAGCACGTCCACATCGGCGGGGGGCACAATCTGCTTGAAGTGGATGTTGAAGCCGTGGGCGAACATGAGGGCGTTCCCAGCCTCCAGGTTGGGGGCGATGTCCCGCTTGTAGACGTCCGCCTGCACCTCGTCGTTGATGAGGATCATGACGATATCCGCCCATTTCGCGGTCTCGGGCACGGTCATGACCTTCAGGCCCGCCGCCTGGGCGGACTCCCAGTTTTTGCTGCCCTGCCGGAGGCCGACGCACACGTCGCAGCCGGATTCCTTCAGGTTCAGGGCGTGGGCGTGGCCCTGGGAGCCGTAGCCGATGATGCCGATCTTCTTCCCGTCCAGTTTTGCGATATCGCAGTCCTTCTCATAGTACATTTTTGCCATAGGTGTATTCCTCCTTCAATTTACTGTCGTCGTATATGGTACTGCGCCCTCTTTCGATGGCGATGGTCCCCGTTTTCGCAATTTCCAGAATACCGAAATCCTCCAGCATCCCGATAAGCGCCGTGTTTTTGCTCTGGGCCCCGAACACCCAGATGGTCATGGTCTCTTTGTCCATGTCGATGACCTTGGCCCGGAAGATGTTCACAATCTGGATGACGCCGTCCCGGGCCTCCCGATCCGCGGCCCGCACCTTGATGAAGGCGATCTCCCTGCGGATGCAGGTGTCCTCGTCCAGGATCTTCACCGCCTTCACCGGCAGGAGTTTGCGGCACTGGGCGGCAATCTGGCCAATGGTCAGCCCGTCGGCAATCAGTTCAATGGAAATCCGGGTGATGCCCGGCTTGTCCGTTGCGCCGGAGACAATGGACTCGATGTTGTAGCCCTTCCGGGAGAACAGGCGGGACACCTGGCTCAAAACGCCGGGGGTGTCCTCCACCAGGATGCAGAGGGTATAGAGCTTGGGCGCCGCGTCCTGCTGCTTTTTCATGTGGCTCCTCCTTCGCTCAGCAAAAAGTCGGTGATGGGCGATCCGGCGGCTACCATGGGCCGGACCATCTCGTCAATATTCAGCTTGCAGTCCAGCACCGCGCTGGAGTCGGAGGCCAGGGCCTGGGCAAAGGCCTCCTCCATCTCCTGCCGGGTGGTGACCCGGTAGCCCCGCAGGCCGTAGGCCTCCGCCAGCTTCACAAAGTCCGGGCCCCGGTCCAGGGTGGTTTCCGAATACCGCTGGCCGTAGATCAGGTTCTGCCACTGGCGGACCATGCCCAGCGTGCCGTTGTTGAACACCACGGTGATAATGGGGAGACGGTAATGCTCCACGGTGCAAAGTTCGTGGCAGTTCATGCGGAAGCAGCCGTCGCCGGTGATGTGCAAAACCCGTTTATCGGGGAAGGCCGCCTGGGCGCCGATGGCAGCCCCCAGGCCGAAGCCCATGGTGCCGAAGCCGCCGGAGGTGAGCAGCTGGCCGGGGTAGTCAAAGTGGAGGTATTTAATGGCCCACATCTGGTGCTGCCCCACGTCGGTGGAGACCACGGCGTCCTTGGGCATTTGCAGGCGGACGGTCTCCAGAATCTGCTGGGGAGTCAGGTAGGGGCTCTCCGGGGCCACGGAGGGGGCCCGCTTGGGCAGGATATAGTTTTTCCAGTCCCCGTGGCTGTACTGGGGAAGCTTTTCGTTGATCATTTGCAGCACCCGCCGGGCGGAGCCGATGATGTGGTGATCCGTCAGGACGTTTTTGTCAATCTCCGCCCGATCCACGTCGATCTGCACGACTTTGGCGCGGCTGGCGAAGCTGGCGGGATTCAGGGCCACCCGGTCGGAGAACCGGCAGCCCACGGCGATAAGGAGGTCGCACTCGTCGCAGGCCACATTGGAGGCCTCGGAGCCGTGCATCCCGATCATGCCGGTGGTAAGGGGGTGACTGCCGGGGAACCCGCCGCCGCCCATGACGGTGATCGCCACAGGGGCGTCCATCTTTTCGGCGAACTCCCGGAACTCCCGGTGGGCCCGGCCCCGGACCACGCCGCCGCCGCAGAGCAGGAAAGGCCGCTCCGCCGCCGCGATCATCTCCAGCAGGGTATCCACATCCTGGTGATCCGGCTCCGGCTTTTTCAGCCGGTCGCTGCTGAGGGCCCGGATGCTACCGCAGCCCCGGTTTTCCGTCCAGGGGACGAACTCGTAATCCACCATCTGATCGGCGGCGGTGACGTTTTTCAGGATGTCAATCAGCACCGGGCCGGGCCGTCCCGTGGCGGCCACGGCGAAGGCCTGCCGCATCACGTCGGGGATGGCCTGGGGATCCCGCACCAGGAAGGTGGCCTTGGTGATCGGCATGGCAATGCCGGTGATATCCACCTCCTGGAAGGCGTCCTTCCCCAAAAAGCTTTCGCCCACGTTGCAGGTGATGAACACCACAGGGGAGGAGTCCAGATAGGCGGTGGCGATGCCGGTGGTGAGGTTGGTGGCCCCGGGGCCGGAGGTGGCGAAGCACACGCCCACCTTCCCAGTAGCCCGGGCGTAGCCGTCCGCCGCGTGGGAGGCCCCCTGCTCGTGGGCCGTCAGGATATGGCGGAACCTGTCCCGGTAGCGGTAGAGTTCGTCGTACAGGTTCAGGATAGTGCCGCCAGGATAGCCGAAGATGGTGTCCACCTCCTGCTCCAGCAGACATTCCATAATTGCCGCGGTCGCTCTGATTTTCATTCTGTCGCCTCTTTCCAGTTGATGGCTGCGGCTTTCCGCCGTGCCCGGTATTTTATTTCCAGATTTTCACGGCCTCCGGCTGCTCCGTGAGGCACAGTTCCAGCAGGGTTTCCAGTTCCTCCGTATGATCCTCCTGGGGATCCTCATACTCCAGGACTGCCGCGGTGGAAAACGTAAATCCCGCCTCGCCGTACTCTTTCCACAGGGCCGTCAGGCTCTTGTTGGGGTGGACGCCGCCGGAGAGTTTGGCCCGGAGGCTGTTGAACCCGGCCTTTGTATCCTTGGCGGCCCCCAAAAAGGTCTCCCCTGTCGCCTCGCAGCGGAGGGAAATGACGCCCATCTCCGGGCGGCGGTTTTTCCATTCCTCTACAAGGGCTTTTTTCTGTGCTTTATCCATATAATTTCTCCTGATTTCAGTATTCTCTCATCATACAGCCCGCCTGCGGCTCAAATTTTCCCGCCGCCGGTCTGCAGGGCGATAACGCCGGTGCGGGCCACCTCCAGAATGTTGAAGGGCCGCATCATGTCCTCAAAGGTCCGGACCCTGTCCGGTGTGTCGGAGATCTCCATGGTCATGGAGGTGGGGGAGATATCCGCCACCTTTGCGCCGCAGATATTGCAGATGGTCATGATATGCTCCCGGTTGGTCTTGTTGGCGCTGACCTTGATGAGCATCAGTTCCCGGCCGGTAAGGGCGGACTGATCCAGCGTCCGGACCTTGATGACCTCCACCAGCTTGTTCAGCTGCTTTTCCACCTGTTCCACCACGCTGTTGCCGTTGTCCACGATGATGGTGATCCGGGAGAGGGTGGGGTCGTCGGTGACGCCCACCGCCAAGGAGTCGATATTGAACGCTCTGCGGGAAAAGAGGCTGGTAATGCGGTTCAAAACGCCCGCCTGGTTTTCCACCAGGATGGAGATAGTCTGTTTCATAGCGGTTCCTCCCGTCAGTCAGTGGTCATATAGCCGGAGCCGGTCTCGGCGATCAGGAGGCAGGGGCCCTCCCGGCCCAGGAACTGATCCAGGGCAGATTCCACATCCGCCTCCTCCCGCAGGATAATGCTGGGGATGCCGTAGGCCGCTGCCACGGCGGCGAAATCCGGGTCACCCTGCAAATCCACGCCGAAGGGGCCGTGGTAGGGGGCCTTCACCTGGGACTGACGCACCAGGCCCAGAACGCCGTTGCGCATCAGGACGATTTTCAGATCCATCCCGCAGGCCTTTACGGCGGCCAGTTCGTTCATGGACATCTGGAAGGAACCGTCGCCGCAGACCACTACCGTCTGCCGGCCCGGCTGTGCGGTTTTCACGCCTACGGCGCAGGGCAGGGCGTAGCCCATAGTGCCCAGCCCTCCGCTGGTGAGGAACCTCCCGCCCTTGAGGCGCAGGTGCTTGCAGGCAAAAATCTGGTTTTGCCCCACATCCGCGCAGACGGCGGCGCCCTCTTCCAGCCGCTCGCCTAAAAGGCGCAGCAGCCGTCCGGGAAAGACGCAGCCGGGGCTGGCGGGATAGTCCCGATCCAGTTCCTCCCGCCGCAGGGCCTGGAACTGCTCCAGCCACTCCCGGCAGTCCACGCGGATCCCCCGCTCCATCAGCTGGCCCAGGATCACCCGGGCGTTGCCCACCAGGGGGATGGTGGACTGCATATTTTTCCCAATCTCCGCCGGATCCACGTCGATGTGAATGTTAGGCATCCGCCGCTGGATCTCCCCGGGGGAGAAGATAGCCCGGTCGGCCACCCGGGTGCCGATCATAATCAGCAGGTCGGACTTGGCCAGTGCCTTGTTGGCGCAGGCACTGCCGTGGGTGCCGATCATGCCCATATTGAGCGGGTGCGCCGTGGGGAGGAGGGAAAGGCCCATCATGGTGGTAACCACCGGCACCTGGAGGGACTCCGCGAAGGTGCGCAGGGCGTCCTCCGCCCCCGCCAGGAACACGCCGCCCCCGGCGCAGATCACCGGCCTCTGGGCAGAGGAAATGGCCTCCGCCACGTTGCCGATCTGCTTGTCATTGCCCCGGACACTGGGGTGGTAGCCCCGGATGGAGACAGACTCCGGGAAGACCGGATTTTCCACCGTCTGCTCCTGCACGTCGATAGGGATATCGATGAGGACAGGGCCGGGCCGCCCGGCGGCGGCGATGTAGAAGGCCTCCTTCAAAATCCGGGGCAGGTCGGCGGCGTCCTTCACCAGGTAGCTGTGCTTGGTGAAGGGCAGCACCGCGCCGGTGATATCCACCTCCTGGAAGATGTCCCGCCCTAGCTGGACAGAGGGCACCTGCCCGGTAACGGCCACCAGGGGGATGGAGTCCATATAGGCGGTGGCCACGCCGGTGATCAGGTTGGTGGCGCCGGGCCCGGAAGTAACCACGCACACACCCACCTTCCCGGTGACCCGGGCGTAGCCGGAGGCCATATGCCCTGCGTTCTGCTCTGTCCGCACCAGGGTATAGCCCAGCCGGGGCGTCTGCAAAAACGCGTCGGCAATGGGACAGATGGTAGCCCCGGCGTAGCCGAAGATCTGCTCCACGCCCTCCCGCAAAAGGCCCTCGATTAAAATGCCAGCCCCGGTCATTTCCATGGTCATCGCGCTCCTTCTTTTCAAGTTTGGAAAGGGGAATGAAAAAAGTCCGCGGCCCTGGTCAGGTCACGGACTTTGAAAAAGTCTGCCGGTGATCCCCGGCGGCCTGCCGCCCGGGAATCAGACAGGGCACCCAGCCCCAATCTGCGCATGACCAAACGCACTATTCTCTTTCCGTACCGCCAGTACCAGTACCAGAACCAGAATAATGTCAATCACCAGCGCATGATGCAGAACGGCCGCCATGTACATGTTCCACCGCCAAATCCGGCCGCCTCCCAGCGGGAGAGGCCTGTCTTGTTTTGTTATTATACATTTTCCACCGGAAAAGCGCAACTGGAAAATACGGCCCGTCTTTTTTTCTGGATGATCTGATGAAGCATCCGGAGATCTCCGCCGGTTTTGTGGGCAAAACCGCCAAAAAGGCAAAAACACCGCCCCTTTTGCGGGGCGGCGCTTTTTCCAGACAACAGGAAGAGGGATCCCTCACGGATTCCCGATGATATTCGGCAGGAAATAGCGGATCTGCTTTTTCCACCAGGGCCAGTCGTGGTTCACGTCCAGGCCCCAGTAATCCACCCATGCGTTGACGCCCTTCTCCCGGAGCACCGCGTCAAACCGGCGGGTGGCCGCCAGAAGCTGATCTTCCCAGGCCCCCTGGCCCACGCAGATCATGATTTTCCGCTGGTTGTACAGCCGGATGTAGGGGTGATCCGCAGGCATGTTGGCAATGCTGGCCTTGGGGTCGTTGAGATAGACCACCTCGTCCATATAGCCGCCGTACATGTCCTGGGTCTCGTATACGCCGGATAGGGCGATGAGGCTGTCAAACACATCGGGGCGGCGGAAGAAGAAGTTCCCCGCGTGGTACGCGCCCATGGAGAAACCGGTAGACAGCAGATCCTGCCCGGTGCCGTTGATCTCCCGCACCCGGGGCAGCAGTTCCTCCATCACATACTGGAACCAAGCCTCGTGGAGGCGCACCCGGTCATAGGGATGCCTGCCCTCCCGGTCAGACACGGTTTCCGCGTCGATGGAGTCCACGGTGAACAGCTGGAGTTTCCCCCCTTCCAGGTAGTCCCCCAGGGTCTCCAGCATCCCGAAACCCTCCCAGTCGAAAAAGCGGCCGTTCTGGCAGGGGAACACCAGTGCGGGCTTGCCGCCGCTGCCGTAGACCTTGAACTCCATATCACGGCCCAAATGGCGGCTGTATTCCTTATAATATTCGATATTCATGCGTCCCGTCTCCTTTATCGCCGGAAAATCAAGGGATTCCAGCATCTGGAGCGTATTATACCATAGATTCCCTCTCCGGGCAAGAGGCCTTACGCCCTGTCAAACCGGCTGCGGAACAGGGCCCCGTCAGGGCCTGTATCCAGGCTCCTCTTTCTTCGTGCGGTGCAGAAGCGCCTCGTGGGCGGCAGTCATCACAAGCAGAAGCAGCAGGAGGAAGACAGGCAGCAGGGACACATGGATGTGAGCGGCCATAAGGCCGAACAGCGGCGGCATGAAGCAGGTACCCACATAGGCGCAGGCCATCTGGACGCCGATAATGGCCTGGGATCTGTCCGCGCCGAACCGCTCCGGTGTGGAGTGGATGACGCAGGGGTAGACAGGCGCGCAGCCCAGGCCGGTGAGGGCCAGCCCCGCTAAAACCCCAACATTCCCCAGGGGCAGCAGCATGGCGGCGATCCCCAGGGCGGTCACGGCCTGGCCCAGGCGGATCATCTGCGTGTCGTTCAGCTTGGCCGCCAAAAACCCGCTTAACCCCCGCCCCGCCATAATGCCGGCGCAGAAAAGGCCCGCGTATCCGGCGGCGTCCTCCGCCGGAAGGCCCTTGTGGAGCGCAAGATAACTGCCGCTCCAGAGCATGGCAGTCTGTTCCAGGGCGCAGTAGCAAAAGAAGGCCAGCATCACCGCCTTCACGCCGGGAATCCGGAAGATCTCCCCCAGGGTCAGGGGACGGCCCTGCCGCTCCTCCGCCTCCGCCGCCGGGGCCCGCCAGAGGGGCAGGCTCAGGAAGAGGATAAGCGCCAGGCCCATCTGCATCAGGGACACACAGCGATACCCCCGGTTCCACGTGCCGCCGCCGGAGAGGACGCAGCCAATGATGTAGGGACCCAGGGAGGCGCCCAAGCCCCACATGCAGTGGAGCCAACTCATGTGGCGGCTGGAGTAGTGGAGGGCTACATAGTTGTTCAGGGCCGCGTCTACGCTGCCCGCCCCCAGCCCGTAGGGTATGGCCCACAGGCAGAGAGGCCAGAAGGAGCGGCTGACGGAAAAGCCCAGCAGCGCCAAAGCCGTCATGGCCACGCTGACTGCCGTCACCTTCCCTGCGCCGAACCGCCGGGTGAGCCGGTCGCTTTGCAGGCTGGAGACTACGGTCCCGGCAGCGATGATCATGGAGATCCCGCCTGCGTAGGACACGGGGACGCCGAATTCCCCATACATGGAGGGCCACGCCGCCCCCAGCAGGGAGTCCGGCAGGCCAAGGCTGATAAAGGACAGATAAATAACAGCCAAAAGCAGATGAACCATTTTGTATTCCTCCTGTGTTGCCGGCTATCATGCACACGAAAAAGGAACCCGGTTCATGGAACCGGGTTCCTTCCGTCTATTTTGCCGTTTCAGCCGGGGATCTCCCTCAGCACTTCTCGAACACGGTAGCCGTGCCCATGCCGCCGCCGATGCAAAGGGTAGCCAGGCCCTTCTTGGCCTCGGGACGCTTCTGCATCTCGTGGAGCAGGGTGACGATGATCCGGGCGCCGGAGGCTCCCACAGGGTGGCCCAGGGCAATGGCGCCGCCGTTGACGTTGACCTTCTCCATATCGAAGCCCAGTTCCCGGGCCACGGCGATGGACTGGGCGGCAAAGGCCTCATTGGCCTCCACCAGATCGATGTCGCCGATAGCCACGCCGGCTTTCTCCATGGCCTGGCGGGAGGCGGGCACGGGGCCCACGCCCATGATCTTGGGATCCACGCCGCCCTGGCCCCAGCCGATAAGCTTGGCCATGGGCTTCAGGCCGTACTTCTCAACAGCCTCACCGGAGGCCAGGATGATGGCGGCAGCGCCGTCGTTAATGCCGGAGGCCTGGCCGGCGGTAACACGCTGGACATGCTTCTTGGCATCGGCCTCATGGACACCGGTCAGTTCGAAGGTGTGGACGATCTCGTCCTCAACGCCGTCGGGGCCAACAGGGAACGCGCCCCGCAGCTTGGCCATGCCTTCCATGGAAGCGCCGGCCCGGGGGAACTCGTCCACCTTGAACTCCACCATTTCCTTCTTCTTCTTGATCATCACGGGGACGATCTCGTCGTCAAACCGGCCGGCCTTCTGGGCGGCCTCGGTCTTCTGCTGGGAGGACACGCCAAAAGCGTCCAGTTCTTCCCGGGTGATGCCCCACACGTCGCAGATGTTCTCGGCGGTGGTGCCCATGTGATAGTTATTGTAAGCGTCCCACAGGCCGTCCTTGATCATGGTATCCACGACCTTCTTGTCGCCCATGCGGGCGCCCCAGCGCTCGGCGGGGAGGGCATAGGGAGCGGAACTCATGTTCTCGGTGCCGCCGCAGACGACCACGTTGGCGTCGCCGGCCAGAATGGCCCGGGCGCCCTCAATGACGGACTTCATGCCGGAACCGCAGACCATGCCCACGGTGTAGGCGGGGATACCGAAGGGGATGCCGGCCTTGATAGCCACCTGGCGGGCAACGTTCTGGCCCTGGGCGGCGGTGAGGATGCAGCCGAACATAACCTCGTCAACCTGCTCCGGCTTCACACCGGCGCGGCTGAGGGCTTCCTTAACCACAACGGCGCCCAGATCGGCGGCGGGGGTGTCCTTCAGAGAGCCGCCAAAAGAGCCAATGGCAGTACGGCAGCAGTTCACGACATAGAGATCTTTCATGATGTTCCTCCATACGATAAAATTTTTGGCGGTTCCGCCCGCCGGTTTAGTACAGGTAAGAAAGAGAAGCTACGAATTGCCGAAATTTTAACAAGCAGATCCGCTCCTTCTTCACTTGTCCTATTATAGAGACTTTTTCCTCCCACGTCAATGGTAACCTGTCCCCCGCCGCAAATTTCGTTAAATCTTTGACAAAATCCTGCCGTTTTTCGTCAACCTGACGGAAAGATATGGGTAGGATCCCAGATTCAGCCATTTTCCCCCAGGGCCTCCCGGGCCTTGGCCAGATTTCCGGCAAAAGCGGCGGCATCCAGGGCCCTGTACGCCTCTGTCAGTTCCACCTGCGCGTTTTTGGCGGCCTCCTGGAGGATGTAATCAAAGTACTCCTCCCGGACATCCTGGGGATTGGTCTCACAGCGGAGAAGGATGGAAAACCCCTCCCCGGACTCCAGAATCCCGGAGCACTGCCCCGGCTCCAGAGCCGCCGCGGCCTCCTCCAGGGCGGCAGGCAGGGTCCCGTCCCCTGCCAGGAAGGTCCGGGGGCCAGCGCTGTCGTCCCCCTCCGCCGCCAGGGCGGGAAAGGCCTCCGCCTTGTCTGGGGCCTGGTTCAGCCGGGAGAAGATCTCCGCCGCCTTGGCCTGGGCCTCGGACCGATCCGCCCCGATGGGGATCAGCGCCCGATCCACGGTCAGCCAGCCCTGCTCCCGGGCAAACGCGGCCAGATCCGCCGGGTCGGGGGTTAGGGGGCCGTCATCCGCGCCGTACAGTTCATACAGCTTGCCGTACAGCTGCCCCACCCGGGAGAGAGCCTCAGCCCGGGCCCGGTTCAGGCCCAGGTTCCCCAGGGCGGCAAGATACTGCTCCTCGCCGCCATAGGAGGCCGTTTTCTCTGTCCAGGCCTCCGCCAGGGCCCCGCTGTCCGCCTCCCCCAGTACTGCGCCGTACTGCTCCGCCCAGTTCTCCACAACGGCGTAAAGGGCGGCGTCCGCCAGGGCCTGATCCTTGGCGTAGTCCGCCAGGGTGCCGCCCTCCAGGGGCGCGGCCCAGTCCAGTTCCAGCCCTGCGCCGTCGTACCGGGCCTGAAGCTGGTCGCAGGTAAAGGCCAGCCAGTAAAGGTACTGCCACGCAGCCACCTCCCGCCCGCCGACAGTCACCAAAACGGTTTCCTCCGGCAAGCCGGAGGCGCTCTCCAGCAGGCCCCCGGAGGGATCCTTTTCTCCCCCGCAGGCGGAGAGCAGCAGGCACAGCGGCAAAAGCGCGGCAAACAAACGGTTTCTCATGGGCGGATTCCTCCCTCATCATGGCGGACGGGCGTCCGGCTCGTCCCTCCCTAATATATGAGGGGCAGGGCGGATCCATGACAGGGAAGGCAGGGAAAAACCGCCCCTGGCGGGGCGGCCTCCCTGTTCCGATATTCGGTTATTCCTGCCCTTGGGGCGCCTGGGCCAGGCGGAGATCCTCCACCAGTTCCATGGCGGATTCCAGGGGATCCCCACCGGGGCGCAGCTTCAATTGAATGGACGGGGACTCGCCGGCGGCGATGCTGAGGCGGCCCTTGTACTTCGCCTGCCCGCACACGGCCACCACCGCCTCCGGGTGGAAAACCGCCAGCTGGAGCCGCAGGACATCCCCTTTCTGGGAGATGTCCGATACCCCGACCCTGGCGGCGGCGGCCCGGAGGAGGGCCACATCCAGCAGCGCCAGCACAGACTTGGGCGTCTCGCCGTAGCGATCCAGCAGTTCATCCAGCAGGTCGGAGGAATCGTCGTCTGTGCGGATGGCGGCAATGCGGCGGTAGAGATCCATCCGTTGCTCCGGGGAGGGGACGTACCAGTCCGGGATGTTGGCGCTGACGGTGAGATCCGCCGCGCACTCCGTCTCCACCGGCTTCGCCTCCCCCCGTTCCTCTAGGACCGCCTCCTCCAAAAGTTTCAGGTACATATCGTACCCCACGCTCATGAGATACCCGGACTGCTCCGGGCCCAGCAGGTTGCCCGCGCCCCGAATCTCCAAATCCCGCATCGCAATTTTGAAGCCGGAGCCGAATTCCACGTATTCCCGGATGGCGGAGAGCCGCTTGGCGGCGATCTCCTGGAGGATCTTCCCCTTCCGGAAGGTCAGGTAGGCGTAGGCCCGGCGGGAACTGCGGCCGATGCGGCCCCGGATCTGGTGCAGCTGGGCCAAGCCCATCTTGTCGGCGTCCTCAATGATCAGGGTATTCACATTGGGGATGTCGATACCGGTCTCAATGATGGTGGTGCAGACCAGCACGTCTGCCTCACCCTCCACCATGGCCTGCATGACGGCGGAAAGTTCCTGCTCCGTCATCTTCCCGTGGCCGGTGACCACATGGGCCTCCGGCCCCAGCATCTTCTGGATGCGGGAGGCGGTGAGATCAATGGTCTCCACCCGGTTGTGGAGGTAGTAGATCTGGCCGCCCCGGGCCAGTTCCTTCCGCATGGCGTCCTCCAGGATGGCCCAGTCGTGCTCCAGGACATAGGTCTGCACCGGCTGGCGGCCCACCGGGGGCTCCTCAATGGAGGACATGTCCCGCAGGCCGGAGAGGGCCATGTTCAGCGTCCGGGGGATGGGGGTGGCGGAGAGGGTCAGCACGTCCACCTGGCGGCTCATCTCCTTCAGCCGCTCCTTGTGGCTCACGCCGAAGCGCTGCTCCTCGTCGATAATCAGGAGGCCCAGATCCCGGAACTCCATCCCCTTCTGCAGCAGCTTGTGGGTGCCGATGAGAAGATCCAGGCTGCCGGTGCGGGCCTCCTCCAGAATCCGCTTGGCCTCCTTGGCGGAGGTAAACCGGGAGAGGGCCTCTATTTTCACAGGGAAATCCTTGAACCGCCCGCTGGCGGTGGCGTAATGCTGTTGGGCCAGGACGGTGGTAGGCACCAGGATGGCGGCCTGCTTCCCGTCCAGCACGCACTTCATCACCGCCCGGAGGGCCACCTCCGTCTTGCCGTAGCCCACGTCGCCGCAGAGGAGGCGATCCATGGGCCGGGGCTTTTCCATATCCGCCTTGATCTCCTCCACCGCCCGCAGCTGATCGTCGGTCTCGGCATAGGGAAAGGCCTCCTCGAATTCCCGCTGCCAGGGGGAGTCCGGGGAAAAGGCGTGGCCGGGGCGGCGCTGGCGTTCGGCATACAGGGCGGTGAGGCCCTTGGCCAGATCTTTGGCTGCCCGCTTGGCCTTGGTCTTCTGCTTGGTCCACTCAGTGCCCCCCAGCTTGTTCAGCTTCTGCCGGTCCTGATCCTCACCGCCGCCAATATATTTGCTCACCAGATCCAGCTGGGTGGCGGGAACGTAGAGGCAGTCACCTGCGGCGTAGTCAATCTTGATATAATCCTTCTCCACGCCGTCCACCGGCATCCGCTGGATGCCCGCGAACCGGCCCACGCCGTGGTGGACATGCACCACCAGATCGCCGGGGGAGAGATCGGTATAGGACTGGATTTTCTGGCGGTTGGAGGCCTGTTTCAGCTTCAGCCGCTTGGTGGGGGTGGACGTCAGCTGCCCCTCCGTCAGCACCGCAAGGCGCAGCTGGGGCCACTCGCTGCCGGCGGACAACGCCCCCAGCGTAATCCGGACCTCCCCGGGCCCGGGCATAGCCCCGCCGTTCAAATCCAGCACAGAGGGGATGCCCCGCTCCTCCAGCAGCCGCTGGAGGTTTCTGCCCCGGGCCTCGCCGCCGCAGAGCACCAGGACGGAACTGCCGTTTTCCCGGTAGTGGGCCAGATCTGTCACCGCTGTCTCCAGGCTCCCGCCGTAAGAGGAAAGCTGGCGGGCATCCATACCCAGCAGGCCCCGGGGCCGCAAGGGATGGCGGGAGGTGGGAAGGGCATCCGCCATGATGACGGGGAATTCCTCCAGCGCGCCGTACAGTTCCTCGGCGGAGAGCAGGAGCCGGGCGTAATCCCCGGCCATGATCCCGGCCTCCAGCAGGACCTCCACATCCTGCCGGTTTTGCAGAAGGACGCCCTTCACCCGCTCGTCCACCCGTCCCCCCTCGCAGAGGAACACCACCGTGTCCGGCGGCAGGTAGTGGACGCCTGCCGTCACATCCGGGTAGACGGCGGCAAGATAGCGATCCATGCCGCCGGGGACAGCGCCGTTTAGCAGCCGCTCCGCGTCCTCCCGGAGGCGATCCACCGTCTTTTCGGTTTTCTGCTTTTTGGCAAGCTTCTCCGCCAGGGCGGAGATCTTCCGGCCCAGGCCCTCCAGCCCGCCCTTGGTGCTGTGGGGCAGCACCTCAGCGGCAGGCAGCAGCAATGCCTGGGGGATGTTGTTGATCCGGCGCTGGGTGGCGGGGTCGAAGGTACCCATGGAGTCGATTTCATCGTCAAAAAACTCGCACCGGACCGGCTCCCGCATCAGGGGGGAGAACACGTCCAGGATACCGCCCCGCAGGGCGAACTGGCCCACGCCCTCCACCTGCTGGCAGCGGGTGTAACCCGCGGCAAGGAGGCGCTCCGCCAGCCCCTGCAAGTCTGCCCGCTCCCCGACTTTCAGCGTCACCGCCAGGCTCTTCAGCAGGGACGGCGGCAGGGTCCGGGCCATGAGGGCGTCGGCGGTGGCCACGGTCAGGGACGCTTCTCCCCTGGCCAGGGCATACAGGGCTGCCAGGCGGCTCCGCTCCCAGTCCCGGGAGGACACCGCCCCCGGCTGAAGCTGCCACTCCCGGGCCAGCAGCGTCACCGGCGAAATGCCGGTCAGGGCGGACAGATCCCCCGCCAGCTGACGGGCCTCCCGCTCGTCGCCGCAGACGAACACCGCCGGGCGGCCTGCGGCCCGGGCCACGGCGGCCCCCACGCAAGCCCGGTGAACCGGCTGGAGGCCCGTCACGGCGGCGGGACAGCCCCCCTCCTCCACCCGCCGGATCAGTTCCGCAACTTCCGGCAGCGCCTGTAATTGTTTCAGGAATGGTTCCATAATCCTCTACCTTTGCTAAAATTTGGAAGGCCCGGACGCGGCTGGCCCCCAGGCTTGGATTTATCTGCATTATATGGCGGTTTTGCCAAAAAATTGCTTCCGCCCGGTTTTGATGCCAAGCTGCGGCCTCCCCGGGAAAACACCAGAGAGGGCTGTTCAAAAGTTAAAGTACGGAAGATCCCGGTACTCCGGAGGAAGCGTCTCCCCCAGCCCGGTCCAGCCCAGGTTCCGGATCAAGGCGGACGGCTCTTCCGGAAATCGATACGTGTTCAGATAGTTGATAAAATCCTGTTCGTTATAGCAGACGACCCCGTTTACCCGGTATTTCCCGGCATCGGGACTGTGCCAGAGCCATTCGCAGCAGAACTCCATACAATAGGCCTCAAGGTTATCCGCCACTGCGTCGGGAACCGTGTATACCACACTGTCCCCGTCCGCGCTTAAAATCACAGGCTTCATATCCACCTCCAAGCATAGATCCGTCCCGGGTTCCGGAGCCTCTTGTCCCGGAGGGCGCATCAGGGGCGGCTGTCCACCGTCCCTTCCGCCTGTCCTTACCCGTTGAAATCGTTCATGGCCTTTTGGCAGCCGTGACCGATGATGCACTCCGCCGCCTCAATGGCCCGCCGGAAGCTTTCCAGCAATACCTCCCGATCCTTCTGGGAGGGCACGCCGATAACCCAGCCGATCATGTCCCCGTCCCCGCCGGGCGCACCGGTGCCGATTTTAATCCGGGGAAAATCCTGGGTGCCCAGGTGGGAGATAATGCTTTTGATGCCGTTGTGCCCTCCGGCGGATCCGGTAGGCCGTACCCGCAGCTTCCCCACGGGAAGGGACACGTCGTCATAGATGATCAGCACCCGTTCCGGCGGGATTTTGTAAAACCGGGCAGCCTCACCCACGGCCTCGCCGGAGAGGTTCATATAAGTCTGGGGCTTCATCACCAGGCACTTAGCCCCCGCCAGGTTGATCATGTTGTAGGCGGATTTGAATTTTACCTTGTTGAGTTTCACCCCCTCCCGCTCTGCCAGGAGATCCACGGTGAGGAAGCCCATGTTGTGGCGGGTGTTGGCATACTTCTGGCCAGGATTTCCCAGCCCCGCCACCAGCCATTCCACGGCGGCGGATTTATTGTCGAACAGCATAGTTGCTCCTTAAACAAAAAAATCAGCAGGCCCAAAACCGCAGGAAACAGCCTGCGGAACGCCCGCAAAGGCGGGAAATTTCTTTCCCGCCTTCTGCTTATCAAAGATCTGCCGTCCCCTCTCAGCGGAAGAGTTTGGAAATAGACACTTCCTGATAAATCCGCTCAATGGCCTCGGCAAACATGGGCGCCACAGAGAGGTACTTCAGCTTGCTGCACTTGGCGGCGTCGATGGCGGGGATGGTGTCCAGCAGGGCCAGTTCCTGGATGGGGCTGGCCTCCAGCCGCTCCAGGGCGGGGCCGGACAGCACACCGTGGGAGGCGCAGGCATGGATGCTCTTGGCCCCGCCTACCTCAATCAGCGCCTGGGCGGCGTTGCAGAGGGACCCGGCGGTATCCACCAAATCGTCGAAGAGGATGCAGTCCTTGCCGGTGACGTCGCCGATGACGTTCATCACCTCACACTGGTTGGCCTTCTGGCGGCGCTTATCCACAATGGCCAGATTCATATGGAGTTTCTGGGCGAAGGCACGGGCACGGGCCACGCTGCCCACGTCGGGAGAAACCACCATCATATCCTCGCAGGCAGAGCCGAACTTCTTGGCATAGTAGTCCACAAAAATGGGATTGCCTGCCAGATTGTCCACAGGGATATCAAAGAAACCCTGGATCTGGGAGGCGTGGAGATCCATGGTCAGCACCCGGTCTGCCCCGGCGGCGGTGATCATATTAGCCACCAGCTTGGCAGTGATGGGATCCCGAGCCTTGGCTTTCCGATCCTGCCGGGCATAGCCGAAATAGGGGATGACGGCGGTGATCCGGCCTGCCGAAGCCCGCTTGAGGGCGTCAATCATAATGAGCAGTTCCATCAGGTGGCGGTTGACAGGGTTACAGGTGGATTGGACAACGAATACGTCGCTGCCTCGAACAGTTTCGTACAGAGACGCAAAAATTTCGCCGTCTGAGAAGCTTCCAATCTCGGACTCGCCCAGTTTGATGCCCATCAGGCGGCAGATGGCGTCCGCCAGCTTGGGATTGGAGTTGCCGGAGAAAACTTTAATATCCTTACCGTGAGAAATCATACCCTTACGACCTCTTTTCCTGTGTAAATTTTAAAAATGTTAACTTGTCATTTTTTATTTTCATGAAGCTGTCTCCGGCGGGCTGCCCAGCCCTCCCGGTTCTCCTGGCGCTTCCGGGCCACCGCCAGGGCGTCCGGCGGAACTTCCTGGGTGATGGTGCTGCCTGCGGCGATATAGGAGCCCGCCCCCACAGTAACCGGGGCGATGAGGTTGGTGTTGCAGCCGATGAAAGCGCCGTCGCCGATGGTGCAGCGGAATTTCTGGAATCCGTCATAGTTGGAGGTGATGGTGCCGCAGCCGAAATTGACGCCTGCGCCTACGTCGGCATCGCCCACATAGGTGAGGTGGGACATCTTGGTGCCCTCCCCTAGGACGCAGTTTTTCAGCTGGACGAACGCGCCCACGTGGCACTTGGGCCCTACGGTGCAGCCGGGCCGGATGTGGGCGAAGGGCCCCACGTCCGTGCCGGCGCCCAGGGCGCTCTCATAGACCTGTGAGGCGTTGATGATCACATGCTCCCCAACGGCGCAGCGATCCACCACCGCATTGGGGCCGACGGCGCAGCCCTCCGCAAAGGTGCTGCCGCTGAGTTGGGAGGCATTGACGGACACGCCGTCCGCCAGGGTGCAGCTGTCAAGCACGGCCTGGGGGCCGACGGTGCAGCCCGCCCCGATTACGGTCTCGCCCCGGATCATGGTCCCGGGCAGCAGCAGGGTGCCCTGCCCGATGACCGCCCTGGGGTCGATGTAGACAGCGGCAGGATCCAGTATACGGACACCGTTTTTCTGATGCCCTTTGATAATCCGTTCCCGCAGGACCGGCTCCAGTTCCGCCACGGTGTCCATCCCGAACACCGGCAGCCAGCCGGGAACCAGTTCCGCGCCGGAAACGTTGTTGGTCATCCGCTCCCGCCAGGATTCCCGCAGGTGGGTACCCGCCGCCTGGTAGACAAAGCCCGCGCCCGCCTCCGCTACAGGCAGGGCTGCCCGGGGGAAGACCAGGATGGGATCCTCCGTATCCAGGAAGGCCGTCAAATCCGCGGCCTGCTCAGAAACGGATACCTCTGTGTCCTCCGGAAAGCAGGCCCGGGCCTGGGCGGCAAACCGGGGGCCGCAGACAACAAAGAACCGCCTGACGCCGTCGGCAAGCAAACGTTTGCTCATCCAGGAGAGGATTGGGCAGAATAACACGGCTTCCAGCATCAGCGGTTTGGCGTGGGCGGGGATCGAGGCGTCCTCCTCCATAATCAGCACGGCGCCCTTTGGTCGATTCATCGGCGGTTTCCTCCTTTTTTCACACGTCAAAACATGAATCCTACAACAGAACCTCCGGGACCGCCGGGGGGCTCCCGGCGGGGAGGCTTTTTCTCTGCGTATATTATAACAGAGTCCGGCGGAAAATCCAGTAGTTCCGTGAAAAATAATCCTGTTTTTTCAGGGCGGCGCAATTTTTTATCAAAACTCACGATTTTCCCCCCTTTTCCGCCAAAAAATCCCGGGAATTTTTTCGCACTTTGAGAGGTTTTGCTTCACTTGCCGGATTCTCTTTGAAAAATTGGATTTTTTTACACATAATAGTTGAATTTACCGCGGCAAAGGGGTACAATAACAATCGTTCTACGAACATGCGGGGAGGGAATATCGGTTACATGCTGAATATCGTGCTGGTAGAGCCGGAGATCCCCCAGAACTGTGGAAATATTGCCCGCACCTGTGCCGCCACCGGCAGCAGGCTCCATCTGGTCCGCCCCTTAGGGTTCGACATCTCGGATCGGGCGGTGAAGCGGGCGGGGCTGGATTACTGGCATCTGGTAGAAGTTTTCGACTACGGGGATCTGGAGGATCTGTTCCGCCGCCGCCCGGAGGCCGCAGAAGATCTGTGGCTGGCCACCACCAAAGCGCCCCGCTCCTACGACGAAGCCCGCTTCACGGCGGACAGCTGGCTGTTCTTCGGCAAGGAGACCGCCGGGCTGCCCCAGGCATTCCGGGAGCGTTTCCGGGACCGCTGCATCCGCCTGCCTATGGTGGACGGCGCACGGAGCCTGAATCTCAGCAACTCCGCGGCGATTCTCACCTACGAGGCCCTGCGGCAGGCCGGGTTCCCGGGCCTTGCGGGGACGGGGGAGATGGCGGCGGAGCGCCCCTAATCCGGCCCCCTGCGGCAAGGGCCGCAAAATCTGCCCTGGTTTGGAACCCATGAAAAACAAAGCCCGTCTCACACGGCGGCAGGCCTCCGGCCCGCCGGTTGGAAAAGTGCAGGACGCGTTTTTTCACCTTTGTTTACTATAATTTACTATAATCAAGAAATGCGGAGGTTGCTATGAACTACAACAAAAAGACAGTCCGAGATGTAGACGTATCCGGAAAGAAGGTCCTGCTTCGCTGCGACTTCAACGTGCCCCAGGACAAGGAAACCAATGAGATTACCAGCGATAAGCGCATCGTGGCGGCCCTCCCCACCATTCAGTATCTGCTGGAGAATAACGCCGCTGTCATCGCCTGCTCCCATCTGGGCAAGCCCAAGAACGGCCCCGATCCCAAGCTGAGCCTGGCCCCCGTGGCAAAGCGCCTGAGCGAATTGCTGGGCAAAGAGGTGATCATGGCTGCCGACGTGGTCGGCCCCGACGCCCAGGCCAAGGCCGCCGCCCTCCAGCCGGGGCAGATCCTCCTACTGGAGAACACCCGCTTTGAAAAGGGCGAGACCAAAAACGACCCGGATCTGGCCAAGGCCATGGCCTCCATGGCGGAGGTATATGTGTCCGACGCCTTCGGCGCGGTGCACCGGGCCCACGCCTCCACCGCAGGTGTGGCCGCGTACCTGCCGGCAGTCTCCGGGTTCCTGATCCAGAAGGAACTGGAGTTCCTGGGCGGTGCTATCGGCAATCCCAAGCGGCCCCTGGTAGCTATTCTGGGCGGCAGCAAGGTCAGTTCCAAGATCGGCGTTATCAACAACCTGCTGGAGATGGCCGACACCATTATTATCGGCGGCGGCATGGCCTATACCTTCTCCAAGGCCCGGGGCGGCTCCGTGGGCGACAGCCTGCTGGAGGCCGACTGGCTGGACTATTCCAACGACATGGTGAAAAAGGCCGCGGAGAAGGGCGTGAAGTTCCTTCTGCCTGTGGACACCGTGGTGGCCGACGCTTTCGCTCCCGACGCCAACAGCAAGGTGGTGAAGGCCGGGGAGATTCCCGACGGCTGGCAGGGCCTGGATATCGGGCCGGAGACCGTGAAGCTGTACTGCGAGGCTGTGGCCGGGGCAGGAACCGTGGTCTGGAACGGGCCCATGGGCGTGTTTGAGTTCCCCGCCTTCGCCAAAGGCACCGAGGCCGTGGCCGAAGCCCTCAGCCACACCTCCGCCATCACCATCATCGGCGGCGGCGACAGCGCAGCGGCCGTGGAGCAGCTGGGCTATGCGGACAAGATGACCCACATCTCCACCGGCGGCGGCGCCAGCCTGGAATTCCTGGAGGGTAAGGAGTTGCCCGGCGTAGCCTGCCTGCTGGACGCCTGATAAACGCCTGATTCCAAATCCGCCGTCACATTTTTGGGCGGCATGATGCCCTGGGATACTTGACAATTCCGCCTTTTTTGGGTATAACTGATACAGTTTATTCGTGCCACGCCCGCCCCGCGAAGAGCGTCCCGGGCTATCCAACCATTCAAAATACGACATTATAATAACAAAGGAGAAATGTACCATGAACCGCAGATACCGCAAAACCGTGATTGCCGGAAACTGGAAAATGAATATGACCGCCACCGAGACGAAGAAGTTTGCCGAGGACATCAAGAAGATCATGCCCCGGGCCAAGTGGTGCGAAACCGTCATCTGCGTCCCCGCCTGCAACATCCCCGCCGCCGTGAAGGCTTTCAAGGATCTGCGGATCTCTGTGGGCGCTGAGAACGTCTACTTTGAGGAAAAGGGCGCTTACACCGGCGAGATTTCCGCCGATATGCTGAAGGATCTGGCCGTCAAGTACGTCATCGTGGGCCACAGTGAGCGGCGGCAGTACTTCTGCGAAACCGACGCCACCGTCAACAAGAAGGTCCATGCCGTGCTGAACGCCGGTATGAACCCCATCATCTGCGTGGGCGAGAGCCTGGAGCAGCGGGAGATCGGCATCACCAACGAGTGGATTGCCCTCCAGGTGAAGAGCGCCCTGCGGGACGTGCCCGCCGACAAGCTGCGCCGCTGCATCATCGCCTATGAGCCCATCTGGGCCATCGGCACCGGCAAGACCGCCACCGCCGAGCAGGCCGGCGAGGTCTGCACCAACATCCGCGCCACCATCCGCTCCCTGTACGGTGCCCGGGTGGCCCGCTCCGTCACCATCCAGTACGGCGGTTCCATGAATCCCAAGAACGCCGCAGAACTGCTGGCCCAGCCCGACATCGACGGCGGCCTTATCGGCGGCGCTGCCCTGAAGCCGGAGCAGTTTGTGGACATCATCAACGCCGCCAACCAGGAGTGATCCCGCAGCGGGGGAAGTTTCCGCTTTCCCCGCCCCTTCCCGCCGTTTTCACGAAAGGAGTATGATTGTATGGAAATCACCGAAAAAGTCGCTTATCTGAAGGGCCTGGCCGAGGGCATGGAACTGGACACCGACAAAAAAATCGGCAAACTGCTGGCGGCCGTCATCGACACGCTGGACGACATCGCGCTGGAACTGGAGGATCTCCGGGATCAGCAGGCGGAACTGGCCGACGGGCTGGATGCCGTGAGCGATGATCTGGAGGACGTGGAGAACGTGGTTTTCGACGAGTACGACGATGACGGCGAAGACGGCTGCGAGTGTCTCTGCGGCGAAGAGGATGAGGACGAGGCCTGCTACGCCACCACCTGCCCCACCTGCGAGGAGACCATCTATTTCGACGAGTCCATCCTGGAGGATGGGCAGGTACTCTGCCCCAACTGCGGGGAGAAGTTAGAATTTGACCTGGACAGCCTTGAGGAAGACGAAGAGGACGAGGACGAAGAAGACGGAGAGTTCTAAGTCCTGCCGGAATCCCCGCATCCCATTATCCCAACATTCCCTGTGTCCCGGTTCATCTCAGGATGAGCCGGGACGCGGCTTTTTGGCGCACTTTTCCCGGAGGAATATCCCCTGCGGGTTGACAAGCGGGGGAATATGGCATATGATGAAATAAGAGGAAAACTGCATAGCGTCCGGTAGGTAAGGCTGCCGCAAGGATATGGATCGCTGCCGCAGAGTGATGGAAACATCATGAGAGGGTATGAACAGGTGATATCGAACAGGAAGGTATCATCCAACGCGATTTCACCGCCTTGCGAGGCTAAAGCTCAAACGGCGGAGGAATCGGTTCTCTACCAAGGCTCCAATCGTACCGGACGGGCGGTTGGGGCTCTTTTTCTGCGCATACTATGGAAGCCCTCCGCAAAACGGAGGGGCCATCCGGGCAGCCCGGAGCCCTTTCGGGTTTCCGGGATCCCCCGGCTTCCATGGTATACCTATCTTTGCCGCGGGGCAGATACGGCGCCGCTCTACGAAAGGAGGAGGCATATGTTCGAACAAGAAAAGGATCGGGCGGAATTGGCGGAGACCATTGAGGATCTGGTGGCCCGAAAACGATACCCCCAGCTGCGGGACCTCCTCCTGCCTATGGAGGCGGCGGACATCGCCCAGCTCTGCGGCTATTTAGACGAGAAGGTATCCCTGGTGTTCCGCCTCCTGCCTAAGGAACTGGCGGCGGAGGTCTTTGTGGAACTGGACAGCGAGGAACAGGAACTTCTGATCCAAAGCTTCTCCAACACGGAACTGAAAGAAGTCCTGGACGAACTGTATCTGGACGACACAGTGGATATTGTGGAGGAAATGCCCGCCAACGTGGTCAAGCGCATCCTCAGCCACTCGGATCCGGAAACTCGGAAGAGCATCAACGAAATCCTCAAGTACCCGGAGGACTCCGCAGGCAGCATCATGACCACGGAGTTCGTGGACTTAAAGGAGACGATGACGGTGGAGGACGCCCTCAAGCACATCCGCCGGACCGGTCCCGACAAGGAGACCATCAATATCTGCTATATCACCGACAAAAACCGGCATCTCATCGGCCTCCTCTCCATCCGGACGCTGCTGCTGGCGGAGGAGGACGACGTCATCGGCGACATCATGGAGCGGAACTTCATTGCCGTCCAGACCCTGGACGACCAGGAGGCGGTGGCCCGCTCCCTGAGCAAGTACGACTTCCTGGCCCTGCCGGTGGTGGACACGGAGGCGCGGCTGGTGGGCATCGTCACCGTTGACGACGCCATTGACGTTTTGCAGGAGGAGGTTACGGAGGATATCGAGAAAATGGCCGCCATCCTGCCCGGCGACCGGCCCTATCTGAAAACCGGCGTGTTTGAAACCTGGAAGGCCCGCACCCCCTGGCTGATGCTGCTGATGCTCTCCGCCACCTTCACCGGCATTATTTTGACCTATTTCGAGTCCTCCCTTATGGCCTGCGCCATTCTGACCTCCTTTATCCCCATGCTCTCCGGCACCGGCGGCAACAGCGGCACCCAGGCCTCCACCGCCGTGATCCGGGCGCTGTCCCTGGGGGAGGTGCAATTCCGGGATCTCTTTCGGGTCATGTGGAAGGAACTGCGGGTGTCCCTCTGCTGCGGGCTGTGCCTGGCGGTGGTCAATTTCGGCAAAATGCTCCTGGTGGACTGCTGGCTGCTGCACAACCCCGCTGTCACGCCCCAAGTGGCGCTGGTGGTCTGCGCCACGCTGGTGTGCACGGTGCTGTGCGCCAAGGTGGTGGGCTCCACCCTGCCCCTTCTGGCCAAGCGGATCGGGTTCGACCCGGCGGTCATGGCCTCCCCCTTTATCACCACCATTGTGGACGCTATTTCCCTGCTGATTTATTTCCGCTTTGCCGTGGTGCTACTGGGGATTTGAATCGCTGCATAAAAAGCCGCCGGACGGGATACCCTCCCCTCCGGCGGCTTTTGGCGTCAAAAAAATGGGATACATCTGTTTTAAAAAGGATCTGCCCCGCTCTGCGCCCCGGTTGTCCGCCTTTGGCGGGCAACCGGGGCGCAGCGGGCTTTTCCCGCATGCCTGCCGCAGGGGAAGCGGCGGAAACCCTTTGCCGCCTGGGGGCGGCAAACTTTTGCAGCGGGCTTTTTGACAGGCGGATCAGCCTGTCAGGCGGCGTCCCCCCCCCCTTTTGGGGCTTCCCCGCCTTCAGAAACCGGTATCCACAGGCGCTGAAGGCCGGACCTTTTGCGATCCTGGCCCTGCGAAAAACCTTGAAATACATCCCGGTATTCCTGATTTTCCGCCTTGCAGGACGGCAAAATCCCTGCCCTTCCGGCATCCCCCGCCGGTGAATACGGCTCTTACTCCTGTTCCTTCAGCAGGAAGCCCAGATCCTGCACCTTCTGGCGGATCTGCTCCTGCCGGATGCCAGTGGTATCGTAATCCACCGCCACACAGCCGCTGTCACTGACGCTGACGGAGGTGACGCCGGGCAGGGTGTCCAGGCCCTCCTTCAGCCGTTTCACACCGTGGGCGCCGGCTGCTTCTTCCAGGGTGAAGTAGGTGCTTAAATGGGGCATTGTCGGTTCCTCCTTTGCCGGAGAGGCTCTTCTCCGGTTTTGCCCTAGAGTCTGTTTTAAAACTGGCGGAATGCCGGATTAGGGCAGATTTTTTCGTCAGGCAAGGCGATTTGACGCGGGAATCCTGACGGATTTCAAGTCAAATCAACGAAGTCCTGATGGAAAAAGATACCCTAAGACAGCGTTTTGACGGTTTTAAAACAGACTCTATTATTCCCGGAGACGCGGAATCGATTCCCGGGAAAATCCCCATACTATACGCAAGGTGAACAGGAAACCGCTTCGTTTCCGCATCTGCAAAACGGCGGAAGCCGTTTCAAAAGGTTGGTGACAGGATGGAAACACTTTGGACAAAGCAAAGCCCCATGCCCCGCTTTCCCCGCCTGCGGGGTGAAGTGCGGGCAGACGTTCTGGTAATCGGCGGCGGGCTGACAGGCCTGCTCTGCGCCAGGGAACTGGCCCAGGCAGGGGCACAGGTCCTGCTGGTAGAGGCGGATCATATCTGCGGCGGCACAACCAAGGGCACCACCGCCAAAATCACCTCCCAGCACGGGCTCCTCTACCACAAGCTGATCCGGCGGTTCGGCACGGAGAAGGCAGGGCTGTATCTGGCGGCTAACCAGGCGGCGCTGGAAAAGTACCGGACACTGTGCCGGGACATCGACTGCGGCTTCCAGGAAAAGGACGCCTACGTCTACTCCCTGGACAACCGGAAAAAGCTGGAGCAGGAGGTAAGCGCCCTGGAGTCCCTGGGGTTTCCGGCGGAACTGACGGAACGGCCTCCCCTGCCCCTTTCTGCCGTGGGCGCGGTGCGGTTCCCAAACCAGGCCCAGTTCAACCCTCTCCCCTTTGCGGCGGCCATGGCGAAAGATCTGCGTATCTATGAGCACAGCCCCGTCCTGGAACTGGGGCCCCACACCGCCAGGACGGCGGAGGGGATGATCCGGGCGGAAAACATCATCATCGCCACCCACTTCCCTATACTCAACAAGCACGGGGCCTATTTCCTGAAGATGTACCAGCGGCGTTCCTATGTGCTGGCCCTGGAAAACGCCCCGGATGTGGATGGCATGTACCTGGACGAAGCGGAGGACGGCCTCTCCTTCCGGAACGCCCAAAACCTGCTGCTCCTGGGAGGCGGCGGGCACCGCACTGGACGGCGGGGCGGCGGCTGGGCGGCCCTGGAGGACTTCGCCAAACGCAGCTATCCCCAGGCGAAAATCCTCTGCCGCTGGGCGGCCCAGGACTGCATGACCCTGGATCAGATCCCCTATATCGGGCCCTATGCCAAGGGCACGGAGGGCCTGTATACGGCGACGGGCTTCAACAAGTGGGGCATGACCTCCGCCATGGCCGCCGCCGGGATACTGGCGGACGCAGTCCTGGGCCGGGAGAACCCCTATGCAGCGCTGTTTTCCCCCTCCCGCTCCATGCTCCGCCCCCAGCTGGCTGCCAACACGGCGGAGGCCACCCTCAGCCTGCTGAAACCCACCGCACCCCGCTGCCCCCATATGGGCTGCGCCCTCACCTGGAACCGCCGGGAGCACTCCTGGGACTGCCCCTGCCACGGCTCCTGGTTCACGGAGACCGGTGCCCTCCTGGAGGGCCCCGCCACGGGGGATCTGCGCCATCCGCCGGAGAAATAGGCGCGGGCATATCCGCGCCCCCTTCCGCATACTGTTTTCCATGAGACAATCCAAACAGGAGGGGACGGCTATGCTCTCAAAACAAATAGGACGCGGCGCCGGAGCGGCGGGACGGCGGACAGCGGGGCGGCGATCCGTTCGTTCCGGCAATCCGCCTGTCTCCGCCAGCGCCCGGGGCCGCACAGTCCGCTCCTCCACCCGATCCCAGCCCATGACCTCCGGCGAACGGCGGCATCTGGCGCAGGTGGTGGCCTGCGGGCTGGTGTTTGTCCTGCTGGTGGCCGCAAAACTGCTCCTGCCGGGAAAAATGGAGGGAATCAACCGGTTCCTTGTATCGTCCATGGAGCAGAATATTGACGTGCAGGCGGTTTTTTCCGCCGTAGGCCGGGCCTTTGCCGGGGAGGAGGACGTTCCCGGCGCAGCCAAGGAGGTCTATCAGGCGGTATTCCACCCGGAGGAGCCTAACGGATCCCTGGGGACGGGAGAAGCCCTGGAAACGGCGGCGGTTCTGGAAACGCCGGAACTGGCGGATGCGGCCCTGGACAGCCTCCGCCCCTACCGCCAGGAAGCAGCGGGCGCCTCCGAGCAGCCGGAATCCGGGGAACAGGCGTCAAACCTGGCCTACATCCTCTATTCCCAGCAGAATGTGCCGGACAATGTGAGCCTGGAACAGGCCATCCTGGGCTTTGCATACGCCCCTCCCCTCTCTGGGACGCTGACCTCCAATTTCGGCTACCGGGAACATCCTGTACAGGGCGAGGAGCGGTTCCACTACGGCGTAGATCTGGCGGCGGACACCGGCACGGCCATCGGCTGTTTTGCCGCCGGGACTGTAACCGCCGTGGGGGAAAGCAGCAGCTATGGCCGCTACTGCGTGGTTGCCCACGAAAACGGCTATTCCACCCTCTACGCCCATTGCAGCCGGGTGACGGCCTCCTCCGGGGCATCGGTGTCCCGGGGCGAAAAAATTGCGGAGGTTGGGGAAACAGGCAACGCCACCGGCCCCCATCTGCACTTTGAACTGCACCGGGAAGGGGTGTATCTGAATCCCATTTACTATGTGGCCGCTGTGTAAGCGGCTGGAGGTTTCCCCGGGCTTCTGCCTGCTGGCCGCCTGGTTCGCCCTGTCCAGCGGCTGGCAGGCCCTGGCGGTGATCCTGCTGGCGGCGGCGGTGCACGAGGCAGGCCACTGCCTGGTTCTCCGCCTGCTGGGGGCGGAGATTGCCTCCCTCCGGGTGGGTGTCCTGGGAGGCGTGCTGACGGCGGATCGCCGCCGCCTCTCCTACGGCGGCGAACTGCTGGCAGTGCTGGCGGGCCCTGCCGCCAACCTGCTGGCGGCGGCTTCCGGCGCGGCCCTGGGGGGAGGCCGCTGGGCGGTTTGGATTGGGGCGAACCTGCTCCTCTGCCTGTTCAACCTCCTGCCCCTCCGCCCCCTGGACGGCGGGCAGGCCCTGTATTTCCTGACAGCCTGGGCGGCGGGCCCGGGAACGGGGGAATGGGCCCTCCGGCTGGCGGGGGCTGTCTCCGCCGGGATTCTGGCGGCGGCGCTGGGGGGCTTGATGCTGCAAACCGGCGGCAGCCTGTGGCTGCTGCCCATGTGCGGGGCACTGGCCCTGGCGGCAATCCGGGAGGCCGCCAGAGCATAACCGGTAAAATCTGCGCCGTCCGGCGGGAGGTTTCCCCACCGGACGGCGCAAAGCGTTGATTGAACTGCGGCAGCGCGATACCGCCCCCAAGCCCGAGCCACAGGGCGGATGCCGCCCAACTGCCTGGCCGTCCACGCTGTGCGCAGGATCCGCCGCAGGCGGATATCATGAGATCACTATGTAACAGGTGAATGAACCGCCCGATACATAACATTGGCTGGCATCGGTATGGTCTGCGGCCATCTTGCGCCTGCCGGGGCGGGGACGGCTCCGCCACCGGCTTCCCCCTTCCGGTGTATGCGGCGGCTGTGCATCGGATTGTCTATCAGACGCTGCGCCAAGGGGCTTGGGGGCCGCCAACAAGCTGGGCCGGGTATATACCGGCGCATTGCCGCTATTATCGGGGGAGGGGCAAAAAGGTTGAACATCATTCGAATTGGTGGTATACTCTGTCCGTGACAAATCTGTATTTGTGGAAGGAACTATGGCTTTAAGCTTGATAAAACCAACAAAAAATATAAAAAACAGTTGAGTGAAATGATCGATGAGCGGAAATTATCAGGAGATCAATCACACCAATCACTCACTGCGGGCAATCTTTAAAAGTGATGACCACGATTTCGATTACTATCTGGAACACCTCGAACCAAAAGAAACCACGGAGGACCGGGTTCCCGATTCGATGTTCTTCCTGCTGGATGAAGACAGGGACAGGCTTCTTGGGGCCGTAAATATCCTCCATTATCTGAATGACTCTCTTTTGAAAGAGGGCGGGCATATCGGAGACGGGATCAGGCCCAGCGAAAGAAGGAAGGGTTATGCGACGGAGATGATCCGTCCGGCACTGGCGGAATGTAAGAAGCTGGGTATCGGCAGGGTACTGATAACATGCGATAAGGATAACATCGGTTCTGCCAGATCCATTGTCAAAAACGGCGGCGTCCTTGAAAACGAGTTCGTGAATGCAGATGGTGATATAGAGGATTTCCATTTGATGCGGGTCAATTCCAATCCGCCGGAGAGATAACAAAGCCAGCCAATCCAGGATACACATAGCCCTCCGCGCCGCCGTTGGCAGGCCCGCCCGCCTTTGCCGGCAGGCCATTGAGGGGGATCTTCACTTTGGTAAAATCCCCCTTGGCAAATGTGCTCTCATTCCCGCCGCCGCCGAAATCCAACATTAACCTTTTCAACGCAGCGCTATGGGCCATGCGGCCTTCCGCGTCTAACTTCATCGGAACGTACAGGCGCAATGCGTACCGGCGGGCCATAGATCCACTGGCTGAAAAAAGCATTTGCCCCGCTTCAACCGCGTTGACAAATTAAGGAGTTTTCAAGATGATCAAGGCAGTCTTTTTCGACATCGACGGCACCCTTCTCTCCCACCAGTCCGGAGGCGTCCCGGAAAGCGCCAGGGAGTCCCTCCGTCAATTAAAAGAGGCAGGCATCCGGATTTTCGCGGCTACCGGACGCCATATGCTGGAACTGGCGCGGCTGCCGGTGCAGGATCTCCCCTTTGACGGATACGTCACCTCAAACGGGCAGATCTGCCTGGACGGCAGCAAAACCCTGCTATACGGCAATCCCATCCACCCGGAGGATACGCGGAAGCTGGCTGCGCTCTTTGACAGGATGGCGCACCCCATTATGATCATCGAGCGGAACC
This sequence comes from uncultured Oscillibacter sp., assembly GCA_910584995.1. Taxonomy (GTDB): domain Bacteria; phylum Bacillota; class Clostridia; order Oscillospirales; family Oscillospiraceae; genus Oscillibacter. Next base: position 42,063 of record CAJUDW010000018.1, read on the forward strand.
GGATGTACATCAATTTCATAAACGAGACAGTCCGCATGGCGCAGAGGGAGATTTCAACCCCCGTCCCGGCGGTGGGCACTTATACGGGGAACCCGGTGTACCAATTCGTCACCTATGAAGGCCCGGAATGCATGGAGCCGCTGGCGAAGCAGCTGCCCAACTGCAAGATGTGCCGGTGGAACCCCCGCGCTTTTGACATCATCCCCAGGGAGGGCGGAAAGACTGCGGGAATCCGGCAAATCCTGCGGTATTTCAACCTCAGCCGTGAGGAAATCATGGCCTTTGGAGACGGAGAAAACGATATTGACATGCTGGGCTTCGCCGGAACCGGCGTCGCCATGGGGAACGCCGGGGACGCGGTGAAGGAACATGCCGCTTACGTAACCGCCGGTATCGACCAGGATGGCGTCCGGCAGGCCCTGCAATTTTACGGGATTATCTGAACGTGTTTTCCTAACGTACACGCCCAGGGAAAACGGTTGGGCTGCTTTGCCGCCTGCGGGCAGCAAACTCTTGCAAAGGACTTTTGGGACAACCTGAGCGCCCGCCTCATAAGAGGCGGGCGCTTTCGTCTTCCAGGGCACAAAGCCGGATCAGCCGTCCGCCTGTCCTGCTCCCCCTACATCCATGGCCGCTGTCTCCCCCACGACAATCACTGCCGGGGGCGGGACCGCCGTGCCTTTCTCGGCAATGTCCGCCAAGATCCCACGGACTGCCATATGCTCCGACACCACCGCCGCAGGGGTCTCCGGAGCCATCCCCGCCGCCAGAAGCCGGGCGGACAGTTCCTCCAGCCGGGACACCCCCATCAAAAACACCAGCGTGCCGTGGAGCCCCGCCAGGGCCGCCAGGGCCTCCAAGCCCTCCGGCAGGCCGCCGGGGGTGTCCGCCGTGCGGGCGGTTATGATATGGACGCTCCGGCTGATTTGCCGGTGGGTCACGGGAATCCCCGCCAGGGCGGGCACCGCTATGGCCGAGGTGACGCCGGGCACCTCCTGGCAGGGAATCCCCGCCGCCCGGAGGGCCAGCATCTCCTCCCCGCCCCGGCCAAAGACAAAAGGATCCCCTCCCTTCAGCCGCACTACCGTTTTTCCCTCCCGGGCCTTTTCGATCAGCAGGGCACAGATTTCCTCCTGGGCGGCGGAGTGCCTGCCCTGCCGCTTGCCCACGTAAATTTTCTCCGCCCCCTCCGGGACGGCCTCCAGAAGGGCTTTGTCCAACAGGTCGTCATAGACCACAACGCCGCAGCGCTCCAGCAGCCGCAGGCCCCGGACGGTGATCATATCCGCCCCGCCGCACCCTGCGCCCACCAGATACACTGTGCCAGGGGTTTTGCTCATAAACATCCCCTCCCGGAAAAGCGATGTAAAATCTCCAGGAATTCCGCCTCCTCCAAAGGCCTCCCCGCCTGGAGGCAGGCGGCGAACAGTTCTTTCAGGCAGGCGGATCGCGCCCCCTCATCCGGCAGGGCGTCCTTCACCGCCTGCCGCCTTTCGTCCAAAAAGGCCAGCAGTTCGCCGAACCGCTCCGGCAGGATCCCCTCGATCTGATCCCGCACCCACGCCGCGCCGGAGGGGCTGGCCCCGCCGGTGGAGATCCCTACAGAGAGATCCCCCCGCTTCGCCAGGGCAGGAAACAGGAAGGTGCAGGCCGCCCGGTCGTCCACGGCGTTCACCAGGATCCCCCGGGCGGCGCAGAGGGCGGCAATCTCCCGGTTCAGCGTCCGGCTGTCTGTGGCGGCAATCACAAAAAACCGCCCCTCCAAAAGCGCCGGGGAAAAATTTTCCCGCAGCAGTTCCAGCCCTGGGATCGCCGCAATCTCCGGGGAAATCCGGCCTGCCGCCACGGTGAGGCTGGGGCCGTAGGGCAGGAGTTTTTGAATTTTCCGCAGCGCCACCGGGCCGCCGCCCGCCACCAGGCCCCGCTTGCCGGAGAGATCCATGAAAAAGGGGAAATAGGCCATAAGCACACCGCCAGATATATGAAAATAAGGCCGGTACGGCCTCCGCCGGGGACAAACGCGTATCCCCGCGCCGGCTCCGGGCAGGGATCAGCCGCCGAAATAATACTGCCACCCGGACTCCGTCTGAAACCGCCGGAGCGTCACGCCGAAGGCCTCGTCCAGTACGCCGGATCGGTAAATCTCCTCCGGCGTGCCCACCGCCGCCAGACGGCCCCGGGACAGCACCGCCGCCTTGTCCGCTCCCCGGAGGGCCAAACACAGATCATGGAGCACCAGCACCACCCCGCGGCCCTCCGACGCCAGACGCCGGGCGGTGGCCATCACCTCCAGCTGGCGGCGCACATCCAGAAAAGCGGTGGGCTCGTCCATCAGGATCATCTCCGTGTCCTGTGCCAGGGCCATGGCGAGATACACCCGCTGCCGCTGCCCTCCGCTGAGGGCCGGGAGGAATTCCTCCTCCAGTTCCGCTGCACCGGCCCATTCCAAGGCACGGCGGGCCATAGCGTAGTCCTCCTTCCCGTACCGCCGGGGATAGGTGAGGTAGGGAAACCGCCCGTGAAGCACCATCCGCAGGGCGGTGATGTTTGGCACCGCCCTGGACTGGGGCAGATAGGCCGCCCGCTGGGCAATCTGCCGCGGGGACAGGCTTTCAATGGGCGCGCCGTCAAAGAGGATTTCCCCGCCCGTCCTGGGCAGAAGCCCCAGGGCCGTCCGCAGGAGGGTGCTTTTGCCGCAGCCGTTGGGGCCCAGCAGGGCCAGCACCTTCCCCGGCCGGAGGGCCAGGGTGACGTCCTCCAGAACCGTCCGGCCCGGATAACCGGCTTCCAGATGCTTCAGTTCAATCATGGGTCCGCCCTCCCCTCTGCCGCAGCAGCAGCCAGATAAAAAAGGGCCCGCCCCCCAGGGACAGCACAATCCCCACCGGCAGTTCATAGGGGGCAAAAAGAAACCGGGACAGCAGATCGCAGGCCGCCAGCAGCGCCGCACCCCCCAGGGCGGAGGACACCAGCAGCGGCAGGCTCTCCTCCCCCGCAAGGCGCCGCATGATGTGGGGCACAATCAGCCCCACAAACCCCAGCAGCCCGCAGAAGCTGACGGCCCCGCCTGCCATGGCCGCCGCCAGGGCCAGCAAAACGAGCCGCAGCCCCTTTGCCGGAAGCCCCAGGCTCCGGGCGGCCTCCGTGCCCAGGGTCAGGATATCCAACTCCCCCGTCAGAGTCAGGGTGACCGCCAAAGCCGGCAGAATCACCCAGGCGGCAGGGAGCAGCCGGGCCATGGATAGGTTGGCAAGCCCTCCTACCCGGAAATCCGAATAGCCGTTCAGGGCGTCCGGCACGAAAGTCACCACCCCGTCAATGGCGGCGCTGAACATGCTGGAAACAGCCACCCCCGCCAGCACCAGGGTCATCTTGGACGCCCCGGTCCGCTCCGCGATAAACAGCACCAAAAACGCCCCCGCCAGGGCCCCCAGAAAGGAAGCCAGGGGGGCCAGGCCCGCCGCCTCCGGCAGCAGCGCACCCCAGAGGGCCGCCGCGAGGCCCGCCCCGGCGTTGACGCCGATGATGTTGGGGGCGGCCAGGGGATTGTGAAGCACGCCTTGGATCACCGCTCCGGAGGCGGCCAGGGCCGCCCCTGCCAAAAGGCATCCGCAGGCCCGGGGCAGGCGCGCCAGAAGGACAATCCGGGCCTGGGGCGTGTCCGCCATCCGGCCCAGAAGAACCTGGATAATCTCCCCCGGCGGCACATATACCGCACCCAGGCACAGGTTCAGCAGGAAAAAAACCACCGCCAGGAGGGCCAGGACGGCAAAAAACCGCCGCTTATTCCGGATACAGGATGTCCGCCAGCTTCTCATAGGCCTCCCCCCAACGGGCGTTTGGTTTCAGGTTGTAAAGTTTATTGTCCAGAGTGTAAAACCGGCCCTCCTTCACGGCCCGGAGGCCGCTCCAGGCGGGGTGATCCAGCAGGGCGCCTGCCAAAACCGCCCGGGCCTTGGACTCGTCCGCCCCCTGGAGGACGGCAAAAATGTAATCCGGATCCGCCGCAATGACGGCCTCCAGGCTGAGGTTTTCCAAAAGTGCCCCGTCCCGATCCGCCACGTTGACGCACCCCAGATCCGCCAGCATCTCCCCCAGCACGCTGCCGGAACTGTTTTTCACCTTGCAGCTGGAGCCGCTGGCCCGGACGTACAGCACGGTGGGATGGGATCCGTCCTGCCGCGCGGCAGCCGCCTCCGCCTGCTCCTTCACCGCCGTGCCGTAGGCCTCGTAGTTCTCCGGGCAGCCGGTCAGTTCCGTGCAGATCTTCAGCATCCGCAGGTAATCGTCAATGGACTCCACGTCGAAATAGGCGGCGGTGAGGCCCGCCGCCTCGAAGGTCTCCAGCAGTTCCAGGTTGGAGGCGGTGTTGCAGCTGGCCAGGATCAAATCCGGCTCCGCCGCCAGCAGCAGTTCCAAGTTGGGGGACGAGGTGGTCCCCAGGTTCACCGCCCCCTCCAGATCCAGATCGAAGGAAGTCCAGGCGTCGTTGGCGGCAGCTACCAGGGTATCCTCCCCGCCGGAAACGGCCCAGATACCGGCGAAGCTGCCGATCATCGCTGCTACCCGCCGGGGCGGGGCCAAGGATATTTCCCGGCCCAAGTCGTCCGTAAAAACAGCCGCTGCCTCCTCCGCCGGGTACACCGTCCCCGCAGGCCGGGAACCGGCGCACCCGGACAGCGCCAGCAAGGCCAGCAGCAAAACCAAACATCTTTTCATGTAAAACCTCCGGGATTGCGCAATACTGGCGGAAAAACGCCGGGCGCCGCCAGGCCGGCCCGCCGCGAAATGACTGTTCTGTCTGCCGCCGTGCCCTAAAGCCCGTTTTCAAGCCGGCGTGACGGCGGACAGGGAAAACCTGTTCCGCCAAGCATTGCTGCTTCTTTATTTTCCCCCATTTTGGAGAATTTTTCAACATCTTTTTTCAAAGCATCCAAATTTTACATGCCAGAACCAAGAAGGCTGCGCAGGGCTCATGGACCCTGCGCAGCCTTGTCATGACATATGGCGGGATTATCCTCCCAGATAAGCCTTTTTAATGGCCGGGGAATCCAGCAGTTCCTGTCCGCTGCCGGAGGTGACAATCTTTCCGGTTTCCAATACGTAGCCCCGATCCGCCACAGACAGCGCCGCCTGGGCATTCTGCTCCACCAGCAGAATGGTGGTGCCTGCCTTGTGGAGGCCCTGGATGATCTCAAAAATTTGCTCCACCAGGATGGGGGCCAGGCCCATAGAGGGTTCGTCCAGCATCAGGAGTTTCGGGTGGCTCATCAGCGCCCGGCCCATAGCCAGCATCTGCTGCTCACCGCCGGAAAGGGTTCCGGCCACCTGCTTGCGGCGCTCCTTCAGCCGGGGGAACTGGGCGAACACCTGCTCCAAATCCGCCGCGTCCACACCCTTCCGGGTGAAGGCGCCCATCTCCAGATTTTCCTGGGTGGTCATCTGAAGGAAAATCCGGCGGCCTTCCGGCACCAGGGCCAAGCCCTTGGAAACCACCTTGTGGGGCGGGACTTTTCCCATATCCTCCCCCATGAAGGTGACGGAGCCAGTCTTGCTCCGCAAAAGGCCTGCGATGGTATTCAGGGTAGTGGATTTGCCCGCGCCGTTGGCGCCGATCAGCGTGACTACCTCGCCCTGGCCCACCTCAAAGGAGACGCCCTTGATGGCGTGGATGCTGCCGTAATAGACGTTGATATCGTCCACTTTCAACACAGGGTCCATACTCACGCCTCCTTCTTTTTGCCCAGGTACGCCTCGATGACAGCCGGGTTAGCCTGGATATCCTCCGGCGTGCCCTTGGCGATGATCCGCCCGAAGTTCAGCACACAGATGCCTTCGCAGATATTCATCACCAGATTCATGTCGTGCTCAATCAGCAGGACCGCAATCTGGAAGGTATCCCGGATTTTCCGAATATTCTCCATCAACTCCGCTGTCTCGGAGGGGTTCATGCCCGCCGCCGGTTCGTCCAGCAGCAGCAATGAGGGGTTGGTTGCCAAGGCCCGGACGATCTCCAGGCGGCGCTGGGCGCCGTAGGGCAGGGAGCCCGCCTTCACCCGGGCCATGTCCTCCATGTGGAAGAGGGACAGCAGTTCCAGGGCCCGCTCATGGGCCACCTTCTCCTCTTTCCAGTAGCCCGGCAGGCGGAAGATGCCCTCCCACATGTTATAGGTCAGCTGAGTGTCCATGGCGGTCTTCACGTTGTCCTCCACGGAGAGTTTCTGGAACAGGCGGATATTCTGGAAGGTCCGGGCAATGCCCGCCCGGTTGACGTGGGCGGTGTCCATGCCGTGGGTATCCTTGCCGTCCAGCAAGATGGTGCCCTTGGTGGGCTGGTATACCTTGGTCAGCAGGTTGAACACCGTGGTCTTGCCTGCGCCGTTGGGACCGATGAGCCCGGCAATCTCCGTCCGGCCGATGGTGAGATTGAAATTCTCTACCGCCTTCAAGCCGCCAAAGGTGATGCCTAAATTGATGCACTCCAGGATAGGGGTTTTGCCCACGTCCCGATCCGGGACCATGCCGCTGGAGGGAATGGGTACAAGTTTTGGGAACATGTCAGGCCGCCTCCTTCTTCCGCTTGCCGGTCACGGCTTTTTGCAGCTGGTCAATCCAGGCCCGCAGGGTGGGGTTGTTGGTGGCCAGCATCACCAGAATCAGCACAATGGCGTACACCAGCATCCGGTAATCGGCAAAACTCCGCAGGGCCTCCGGCAGGATGGTCAGCAAGGCCGCCGCGATGATGGAGCCCAGCATGTTGCCAAGGCCGCCCAGCACCACGAACACCAGCACCAGGATGGAGGTGTTGAAGTCGAATTTGCTGGCCACGATGGTGGAATAGTTCATGGCAAAGAGGGCTCCGGCGGCCCCCGCCAGGGAGGCGGAAACCACAAAGGCCATCATCTTGTACTTGGTGACGTGCAGGCCGATGCTCTCCGCGGCAATGCGGTTGTCCCGGATGGACATAATGGCCCGGCCCGCCCGGCTGTTCACCAGGTTGAACACCACAACCAGGGAGATCATCACCAGGACAAACCCAGCGGTAAAGGTGGAGATCTTGGCAACGCCGCCCATGCCCATGGGGCCCCGGACGATCATCGTGCCGTCCTCCGCCAGATCGGAGAGGTTTTTCAGCAGGCGGATGTGGAGGCCGTTTTGATCCACGCCCACATAGAGGTTGGTAAAAATGGTCTTGATGATCTCACCGAAGGCCAGGGTCACAATGGCCAGATAGTCGCCTTTCAGCCGCAGGACAGGGATGCCGATCAGGAATCCTACCACGGCGGCGAAAACCGCGCCCACCGCCATACCCACCGCCAGCCGCAGGGGGGCAAAGGGGATGGCGGTCTGAAGGGCCATGGCGGCGGTGACGCCGGTGAAGGCCCCCACGCTCATGAAGCCCGCGTGGCCCAGGGACAGTTCACCAAGGATGCCTACCGTCAGGTTCAGGGACACGGCCATGACCACATAGGCGCAGATGGGCACCAGCATCCCCTGGAGGGAAAAACTCAGCATCCCCATGCCGTTCATGATCTGGAGGATGATGAAGGCAATGATCACAAACCCATAGGTGATAAAGCTGCGCCGGGTGGATTTCCGCATATTCTTGAAGCTTTTTTTCATATTCATAGCCGCCTCACACCTTCTCCCGTATCTGCTTGCCCAGGAGCCCCGCAGGCCGCACCAGCAGCACCACAATCAAAACGCCGAACACCACAGCATCCGCCAATTCCATGGAGATATAAGCCTGGGTAAAAATCTGGATGACGCCCAGCAGCAGCCCGCCCAGCAGGGCCCCCGGGATGGATCCGATGCCGCCGAACACGGCGGCGGTGAAAGCCTTGATGCCGGGCATGGAACCGGTGGTGGGAACCAGGTTGGGATAGGCGGCGCAAAGCAGCACGCCCGCCACAGCCGCAAGGCCGGAACCGATGGCAAAGGTCAGGGAGATAGTGCCGTCCACGTTGATGCCCATCAGCTGGGCCGCGCCCTTGTCCTCGGAGCAGGCCCGCATGGCCTTGCCCATCTTGGTGTAGCCGGTGAAGAGGGTCAGTCCCGCCATAATCACCACGCAGGCGATAATGGCCACCACCGCCACATAGGAGATGTTCAGCTGGCCGTCAAAAAGGGTGAAGCTGCTCTTCATGGCGCCGTCCGCCCCCTTCTGGGCAAAGATGTTGGGGAACACCTTGGGGCTGGAGGTCCAGAGAAGCTGCGCGCCGTTCTGCAGGAAATAGCTGACGCCGATGGCGGTGATCAGCACCGCCAGGGAGGGCGCCTGCCGCAGGGGCTTGTAAGCCAGCCGCTCCACAACGATGCCCAGCACCGTACACACCGCCATGGCCGCCACAACACCCACCACCGGCGGCAGGCCGTAGCTGGACACGGCGAAGAAACAGATGTAGGCGCCCACCATAATGACGTCACCGTGGGCGAAGTTCAGCATCTTGGCGATGCCGTAGACCATGGTATAACCCAGGGCGATGATGGCGTAGATGCTCCCCAGGCTGATGCCGCTGATCAGGAAGTTCAAAAAACTCATGGTTTTCTCCCTTTCTCTATGGTTTCTCTATGGCTGCTCCCGCGCGTGCGGGAAAGCCGCCGGAGCCCGGCCGTTTTCCCATACGCGCCGGAGGCGGGGGCGGGACGCGCCCGTCCCCCGCTCCATGTTTCTCGCAGATGGGTTTAGTTCAGGCCAACGTAAGCGCCGTCCTGAATCACCACGACGGTGGGCTGCTTGGATACGGCGCCCTCGGCGGACCAGGTGGCCCCGGTGCCGGTGATGCCGTCGAAAGTCATGGTGGTAAACTGCTCGATCATGAGGCCGCAGAGTTCCTCGGCGGTCATGTCGGGGGTGGCCCCGGCATTCTCCAGGGCCTGCTTGTAGGCGTACACGCAGTCATAGGCGTTGGCAGCGAACTGGTTGGGCACCTCGCCGAAACGGCTCTGATACTCCTCCACAAAAGCCTTGGTGGCAGGATCGTCGGAACTGGCGTTGAAGGGGGTCTGGAGCATGATGCCCTCGGCCATGGCGGTGTCAAAGCCCTCCATGGTCAGGATGCCGTCCATGCCGTCCACGCCGAACCACTTGGGGGTGAAGCCGGCAGACACAGCCTGGGCCAGGATCTGGGAAGCGGGCTGATAGTACATGGGCAGGAACACCAGATCCGCACCGTTCTTCTGGGCGTCGGCAATCTGGACGGAGAAGTCGGTAGAGGTAGCATTGTTGAAGTTGGTGTCGGAAACGACCTCCAGGCCTACCTTGGCGGCCTCTTCCATGAAGGTCTCATAGATACCGACGGAGTACACGTCGTCGTTCTTCCAGATGACGGCGATCTTGCTGCCCAGATTATTGTCGGCGATGCTGTGAGCGGCCATGGTGCCCTGGGCGGGGTCAATGAAGCACATCTGGAACACGTTGTCCTTGCCCTGGGTGGTAGCCACAGAGGAGGCAGAGGGGGTCAGGCCGAAAATCCGATCCTCAAAGTTCATGGTGGAGGTAGCCTCGGCAGGGGTGGAAGTCACGGAACTCATGGAGATCTGCATCCCCCAACTCTTCAGGGCGTTGTAGGCGTTGACGGCCTTCTCGGCGTCGTGGGCGTCGTCCTCATACTTCAGGTCGAACTGGATGCCGCCCTGGGCGTTGATCTCGTCCACGGCGATCTGCGCACCGTTGCGGACGGCGATGCCGTAAATGGAGGCGTCACCGGTGAGGGGGCCGGTACCGCCGATTTTGAAGCCGCCGGTGCTCCCAGAGCCGCTGCCAGAGTCGCCGGAGCCGGAATCACCGGAGGTGCTGCTGCCGCTGCCGGTATCGCCGGAGCCGCCGTTGTTGCCGCCGCAGGCGGCCAGGCTCAGGACCAGGGCCAGAGCCAAGAGGATGCTGCAAAACTTCTTCATCTTACTTTTCTCCTTTTGTCAGAAAAATATGGTTGGGATCTGTCTCCAGTTCCCGGGAAATTTCCGCCTCCCGCCCCGGAGGGGGGCGGCCGTTTCCCGTCCGGCCCGGCAGAATCCTGACGATGCGCGCTTTCTCTCAGGATTTTGCACGGAGCCGGAGGAAAATATGCCTCCGCCCTTCCTTTGGGCCTGGGAACGGCAATTCCCCATACAAAAAAGCGGTTCCGCCTTCCGGGCGGAGCCGCTTTACTGTATCAAAACAGCTATGCGCGTCTCAACGATCCCGGCATATATGCGCCGTTATTCCCTGCCAGAAGCCCCAGGACAGCCAGCAGATTGCCGATGCCGCGGCAAATAATAATGGACGCCAGAATACCGGCGTCCAGCAATACGGTGAAAGCGCGATCGAAAGACTCAGGGGCCGTATGCGCGCAGGAAGAGCAGCCGTCATAGCAGGCGGCGGACACAGAACTGCGCTTTGCTGTCATAACGGTTTTCATGCTGTGTCCTCCTCTCCGGTGTTCCGTCTCCGGCAAAGCGGTTCTGCCGAGACGAAAAAACTTTTTTGGTTTAAATCATTTTATCGGTCTGGCCGCCAAAAGTCAACCATACATTCGACGGGAAATTTTACAGAAAATACGAAAACGGCGGCCTCATTTTAGAGCAATCAGCTAAAAATAGGGAATCCAGGCCAAACTGCCGGGCAAAGGAGCCCTTTCTCCCCACCCCTGCAAGGAGGCGTCCGGCGGGACGGGATGATATGCTCCCCCTATGAGAGACAGAGAAAGAAGAAAAACTGTCTTACATAGG
>CAJUDW010000019.1 GCA_910584995.1 uncultured Oscillibacter sp.
CAAGGTCACCCCGCTGCTGACCGAGGCCATCCGGGCTGCGAAGGCCGCGAAGTAAAATCCCTTTACAGGTATTACAGGAAGGCCGCCCAGTTTGGGCGGCCTTCCTGATATCTTCTGCCGTTTTCCTTGTGCCTGAAGCCGCCGGTCTGCCCAAGGCAGGCCGTTTTGGAAGCTATATTTTTGTCACAGGGAAGAAGGGATCCCGGCAGAGGCAGCGGGTGATGCAGCAGGGGGCTGGTCATCAAAGGTGCCGGAGGGCTGTACGGTTTGTCAAAAATTGTCCTGTAGGAAAAATAATGGTTGACAAACAGGAAAATCCCTGTTATACTACACAAGCAAAACAAAGCAGACGGCGCACCCGTCTCACCTCAAGCCTAGGGCGAAGAGGTCAACAGCATGGGTAATCAAGCTGCCGGAAGGCGGTTTGTTGTTGCGCGGGTGCCGGTTTGGTATCCGCGTTTTGTGATTTTGAAACGGAGGTGTTTCGGCCATTAGTAAGCTAGTGCATGAACTGAACGAGGAGATCAGTGACAAGGAAATCCGTCTCATCGGTTCCCAAGGCGAGCAGCTGGGCATTATGCCCTCAGCGGAGGCGCTACGGATTGCCGACGAGCAGGGCCTGGATCTGGTTAAAATTTCGCCGCAGGCCAACCCGCCGGTGTGTAAACTGATGAACTACGGCAAATTCCGCTTTGAGCAGAGCAAGCGGGAGAAAGAGGCCAGGAAGAATCAGCACATCGTCGAGATCAAGGAAATCCGGATGTCCCCGGGCATTGACATTGGGGATTTCAACACGAAACTCAAAAACGCGCAGAAGTTCATTGCCGAAGGAAACCGTGTCAAGGTCTCTGTCCGGTTCCGGGGCCGGGAAATGGCCCATACTGACATTGGCCGTGATCTGCTGACCCGGTTCGCTGAACAATGCGCCGAAACCGCTAACCTAGACAAGGCCGCAAAGCTGGAAGGACGGATGATGTCCATCTTCCTCTCCCCCAAGGGCGGCAAGTAAGCGCCTGCATTCACATTATTCTGATTTTCAAATACACGGAAGGAGCAATTTACTATGCCTAAGCTGAAAACCCATAGCGGCGCAAAAAAGCGCTTCAACCTGACCAAAACCGGAAAGGTCAAGCGCGCCAAGGCTTTCAAGAGCCATATTCTCACCAAGAAGGATACCAAGCGGACCCGCCGCCTCCGCGCCGGCGGCTATGCGGATGCCACTAATGTGGACGCCGTCCGCAAGATGATTCCTTACAAGTAATATAATAGGAGGCATTTTACAATGGCTAGAGTCAAAGGCGCGATGATGACGCGCAAAAGAAGAAATAAGACCCTGAAAATGGCCAAGGGCTACTGGGGTTCCAAGTCCAAGCATTTCCGCGTAGCGAACCAGGCGGTGATGAAGTCCCTGACTTACGCCTATACCGGCCGCCGCCTGAAGAAGCGTGATTTCCGTTCCCTGTGGATCACCCGGATTTCTGCCGCCTGCAAGCTGAACGGCATGAATTATTCCACCTTTATGCACGGTCTCAAGACCGCCGGCATTGAGATCAACCGGAAGATGCTGGCTGAGATGGCTGTCAACGACGCCGCCGCTTTCACCCAGCTGACTGATATTGCCAAAAAGGCCGTTGCCTGACGGTTTCTGAAAACAGGTTTTCCGTTTTTAGGAAAGATACGGTTTTTCTATATAAGCAGAAGGTCCGCTTTCGGCGGGCCTTCTCTTTTTTTCAGGTACTTGCAGGGAAAATAGGCGCTGGGCTTTGGAAATTCCGCCAATTTTCAGGGAAGGGCTGGCCAATTCCTCTTTTTTCGGCGGATTTTTCTTGTATTTGGTGGCCTGATTTGGTATAATACAACTATATTTTGGGTTGTCCATCTGGAGTGCCATATGCTGCATTATTTGGAAAATCTGTTTCATGCCCTGGACTTCGGCTCCATGGGCGCCGCCGCCCTTCGGGTGGCCGCAATCTTTTTGTGCCTGACGGTACATGAGACTTGCCATGGCCTGGCCGCTTACGTGCTGGGGGATCCTACCGCCAAGTCCATGCATCGCCTGAGTTTGAACCCCCTGCGGCATATCGACTGGTTTGGCCTGCTGATGATGTTTGCTGTGGGCTTCGGCTGGGCGAAGCCGGTGCCTGTGGATCCCCGCTATTTCCGGAAGCCCAAGCAGGGGATGGCTGTTACCGCCCTGGCGGGGCCGGTTTCCAATCTGCTCCTGGCCGCTGCGGCAATTCTTGCCGCCCGGTTCATCTACCTGTCCAATCCGTCCCACTTGGTCCTGTGGACGGTTTTTGACTTCTGCCTGTACATTCTGGCACCCCTTTCGGTGGGCCTTGGCCTCTTCAACCTGCTGCCGATCCCACCTTTGGATGGGGCGAAGGTACTGGGCGTCCTGCTGCCGGAGCGGACGTATTTCCGCCTGATGCGCTACGAGCGGTATGGTATGCTGGCGTTGTTGGCGCTGTCCCTGACAGGTATTGGCGGCGGCTGGATCAACATGGCCATTTATCAGGTTTATCATTGGCTGATCGATTTCATGTTTTGAGGTGCGTACTTGGAAAATCCCGTATTTAAATTAGAAAAGGTGGTCCATGACCGCTCGGAGGAGTTGCAGGACTTTGAGGGCCCCTTGGATTTGATCCTTTTTCTGCTGGGCAAAAACAAGATGGAGATTCAGGATATCTCCATCTCCCTTATCTGTGACCAGTATCTGGCGTGGCTGGCGGCCAGGCAGAGTATGGATCTGGAGGTGGCCAGCGAATTTGTGGCTATGGCCTCCCATTTGGTGTACATCAAAACCCGGATGCTCCTTTCCATAGAGGATGAGGAGGCCCAGAGCGAGATGGATGCCCTGATCCAATCCCTGGAGGAACGCCGCCGGAATGAGCAGTACGCCCAGGTAAAAGCGGCGGCGGAACGGCTATCCCCTATGGGGGAGTTCGGGCGGAATATCCTTACCCGGGGGCCGGAGCCTCTGGAGCGGGGGAAACTCTACGAGTACAATCAGGAGCGGGTGGAATTGATCTTGGCCATGGCGGAGATCCAGAGCAGGGCGGAACGGGCTCTGCCGCCGCCTAAAACAGCCTTCCAGGATATCGTCCAGCATGAGCCCTATCCGGTGGAAAACAAGGCGAAGGATATCCTGCGCCGCCTCAGGGAACATGGCGTCATGCGGTTTCTGGCCCTCTTCCGGGGCAGCCGCAGCCGCAGCGAGGTGGTGGCGACCTTCCTGGCGGTGCTGGAACTCTGCCGGGCCAGCGTCCTGCGTCTGGCCGGGTCCGAAACGGACTGCACTGTCCGGCAGACGGGGGAAATCCCGGAAAATGTCCAGTGATGAAGGAAAATTTCACAATATATTATCTATAAGGAGAATTGGATTTGGATAGCTTGGACAGCAAAGAATGGGAATCCGCCATAGAGGCCATTTTGTTTGCCTCCGGGGAGCCGGTACGGACGGAGCGGATCTGTATGACGATGGGCCTGGAGAAAGCTGAGGCGGAGGCGGTTTTGCAGAAGCTGACAGATTATTACGCTTATGAGCGCCGGGGTATCCGGCTTTTACATATGGAGGACGCATGGCAGCTGTGCTCTGCGCCGGACTACGCGGAACAGGTGCGGAAGGCCTTTGAAATCCGGAAGCCCGCCAAACTCAGCCAGCCGGCGCTGGAGGTCTTGAGCGTTATCGCTTACTACCAGCCAGTGACCCGGGCGTATGTGGATCAAATCCGTGGGGTGGACAGTTCCTATACCATGGGGCTGTTGCTGGAGCGGAAATTGATTGAGCCCTGCGGCCGCCTCCAGGTGCCGGGCAGGCCCCATGTATACCGGACGACCAGGCAGTTCCTGCGGGCGTTCCATCTGACCAGTCTGGAGGATCTGCCGGACCTGCCGGATTTCGGCGTGGAAGGCCAGCTGCGCCTCAGCGAGGACGGCCAGGTGGTAGACGGGACAGAGAGGCAGGCCATCCCTCCGCTGGAGGAAACTGCGGAGGAGATCCGGGAGGAGGATACTCCCATAGAATAAAATGCGGCTCCCCAGGCGCCGGAACAGATGGGAAATAGGGCCTTTTTGGGAATCGCAAGCCGGCCCTTTCCCGGGAAAAGATGGGCCGGGCGGCATGCTTGGAGATTCCCTGCAAAAAAGTGTTTTTGCCTTGTCTGCGGGGTGGGAAGGGAGGCGTTGCCATTGCTCTGGTGTTGGATATTGGGCGTTTTCATCGCACTGTTGTTTCTGCTGTGCATCACCCGGGTTGGCGTCCGGGCGGCCTTTGACGGGGAACTGAAGCTGGATGCAAAATTCGGATGGTTCCATTTCCGCATCCTTCCCCTGAAAAAGAGGCAGAAAGAAGCGGGGAAAAAGGCAGAAAAAAAGCCGGAGAAGAAAAAGAAGCCGGAAAAGGAGAAGAAACCCTTCCCGAAACCCAGCCTTTCCGACATCAAGGAGGCGGTGCGGACCCTGTGGCCGCCGCTGAAAAAGGCCCTGGGCCGCACCTGGCGGGGCATCCATATTGATCCCCTGCGGGTAAGCCTGACGGTGGGGGGCAAATACGACCCCGCCTCCGCCGCAGAACTGTACGGGTATCTCCAGGGAGGCGTGTGGACGGCGATGCCTCAGCTGGAACGGCTGATGGACATCCCGGATCCCCGTATCCATCTGGATATTGACTTCACCGTGCCCCAGACCAGCGCGAAAGGGGAGGCAGGCATCTCCATCCGGATTGGGACGTTGCTCCTGGTGGGTCTCGGGGTTGGGATTCCGGCACTGCGGTGGTTCCTGCGGTTCCGAAAGCGGAAAAAACAAGAAAGTTCGGCCTCTCCTCCGGGGAAACAGGCCGCGTGATTCGGCATAAAGAAAGGACGGACAGCAAATGGATAACATGGAAAAGAAACATCCCCTGGCGGATCTGATGGGTTCCACCCTGGACAAAGTGCGGGCCATGGCCGACACCAATACCATTGTAGGCCAGCCTATCGCCACGCCTGACGGCGTGACCCTGATCCCGATTTCCCGGGTGAGCATGGGTATCGGCGGCGGCGGCGCGGATTACGGGAAAGCGCAGCCCCATCAGTTCGGCGGCGGCGCGGGCGCCGGTGTCGGCATTGAGCCGGTGGCCTTTCTGGTGATGAAGGACGGCTTCACCCGGGTCCTGCCGGTGGCGATCCCCCCGGCGTCCACCCTTGACCGGATCATTGAGATGACGCCGGATCTGCTGGATCGGGTGGAAAAATTTTTCGACAAAAAAAAGGAAAAAGATCTGGACGAATAGGGGTATACTATCCTCATCCAAAAGATGAGGTGATAGGTTTTGCCGAAACGGTTTTGCTGCTGCCTGGCGGCGGTTTTGGTGCTGTGGAGCGGGCTGCCGCTCCGATCCTGGGCGGTGGGTACCTCCGCCACATCCGCCATCCTGGTGGATGTGGACAGTGGGCGGGTGCTGTATGAACAAAACGCCGACGCCAGGATGCTGATTGCCAGCACCACGAAAATTATGACAGCCCTGGTGGCTATCCGGGAGGGGAATCTGACGGATACCGTCAAGGTCTCCCGGGAGGCGGCTTATACGGAGGGATCTTCCATGTACCTGCAAGAAGGGGAAGAACTGACCCTGGAAGAGTTGCTGTACGGCCTGCTCCTCTGCTCCGGCAACGACGCCGCCGTAGCCATTGCGGAGCACGTGGGCGGGGAAAAGGCCTTTGTAAAGCGGATGAACGAGACTGCGGCGGAGTTGGGCATGACCTCCACTTCCTTCGCCAACCCCAACGGCCTGGACGCGGAGACCCACTATTCTACTGCCAGGGACATGGCGAAGCTGGCCTGCGCCGCCGTGGAGAATGCCACGCTTTTACGGATTGCCTCCACAAAGACGGCCACCGTAGCCGGGCGGACCATGACTAACCACAACAAGCTGCTCAGCAGCGTGGACGGCTGCCTGGGCCTGAAAACCGGCTATACTAAGGCGGCGGGCCGGACCCTGGTCAGCTGTGCGGAGCGGGACGGCCAGCGTCTGGTGGCCGTGACGCTACAGGACGGCAACGACTGGGCGGATCACCAGACCCTGTTTGCATACGGGTTTTCCCACTATCCCGCCAAGCAGACAGCGGTTTTGGGACAGACTCTCCGGCGTGCCGCCGTACAGGGCGGCGCCAAAATGACAGTGCCCCTGACGGCGGCGGACAGTTTTTCCTGGCCGCTGGCGGAAGGGGAGTCGTGCAGGACGGAAATCCGGCTGGACGGCCCTTTGACGGCACCTCTCGCCGCTGGCGACAGCGTAGGCGAGGCGGTGTTCTTGGTGAACGGCGCAGAGGTGGGCCGGGTGCGGCTTCTCTGCGGCGAACCGGTGCCGCCCCGGGCGGAAAGCGCCTTGGCGGTATTGAAGGCGGGACTGCCGGGATAGGGAAAAATGGAAGAACGATTACAGAAACTGCTCTCCGCCGCCGGCGTTTGTTCCCGGCGGGCGGCGGAGGGGTACATTACGGCGGGCCGCGTGTCCGTCAACGGGGAAGCTGCCAGCCTGGGGCAGAGGGCCGATCCGCAGCGGGACGAGATCTTGGTGGACGGCAGGCCCTTGGGGCAGGCGGAAGAAAAACAATATATCCTGCTTCATAAGCCCCGAGGTTATGTAACTACCCTCTCTGACGAGAAAGGGCGGCGGACGGCGGCGGAACTGGTGTCCTGCGGCTGCCGGGTGTACCCCGTTGGCCGTCTGGACATGGATTCCGAGGGCCTGCTGCTGCTGACCAACGACGGGGAACTAGCCCAGCGCCTGCTGCACCCCAGCCATGAGGTGGAAAAGACCTATCAGGTTTCGGTTTACGGCCCCATTGCCGGGGCGGCAGAGCGGCTTGCCCAGATCACGGATCTAGATGGGGAGGCTATCCGCCCTGCCGAGGTAGAGGTTTTGCGGCAGACTGCCCGGACGGCAGAGTTGGCCGTTACCATCCATGAGGGAAAAAACCGGCAGGTACGGCGGATGTGCGCCGCCTGCGGCCTGACGGTAAAGCGTCTCCGCCGGATCCGGGAGCACACCTTGGAACTGGGGGAGTTGCCACCGGGGAAGTGGCGGTATCTGACGGAGGAAGAGATTGCGTCCCTGAAGCGGGCGTAGGCCGCTTTTTAGGCGGGGCCGGGGAATGTGGTGTTTCTGCGTTCCCCGGTTTTTTGCAGGCTTTGGCGGGAAACTTGCAAAAAAGGTTTGCATCCGGCCCGGTTTGTGGTACAATACAATCCGGCGCAGTTCTGCGGCAGGAAGCGGATGGCTCTGGCCCTGCGCCGCAGTTTGAAAGCACGGAGGAAATACCGTGGGAAAGAACATTTTACATAACATTGAAAGCGGGATTGACGGTTTTTCCAAGGGACAGAAACGGATTGCCTTTTATATATTGGAGAACTACGACAAGGCGGCTTTCATGACCGCCAGTAAGCTGGGCCAGCTGGCAGAGGTCAGCGAGTCCACCGTCGTCCGGTTTGCCTCGGAACTGGGGTATGACGGCTATCCCAGTATGCAGCGGGCCTTGCAGGAAATGATCCGCAGCCGCCTGACGTCCACCCAGCGCATCCGGGCAGCGGGGGATCTGCTGGAGCGGCAGGACTTGCTGTCTGCTGTGATCCAGTCGGATATCGACAAGCTGCGGCAGATGAGCGGCGGCGCAGATCAACGGGAGTTTGACCGGGTGGTGGATCAGCTGCTGGACTGCCGCCATATTTACATCCTGGGTGTCCGGTCCTCTTCCTTTGTGGCGGGCTATCTGAATTTTTACATGCACCTCCTGACGGAAAATGTTACCTTAGTGCAGTCCAACGCCGCTGGGGAGATTTTTGAACAACTCCTGCGGATTGGGCCGGAGGATGTGATGCTGGCAATCAGTTTTCCTCGGTATTCCAAGGTAACGCTGAATACCGTAAAGTTTGCCCAGGATCGGGGAGCCACTATTGTGGCAATAACGGACAATAAATTATCCCCTCTCTACCAGATGTCCGACGAGGCCCTGCTGGCCCCCTGTGAAATGATCTCCTTTGTGGATTCCATGGTTGCGCCCCTTTCTTTGGTCAACGCCTTGCTGATCGCCATCGGGCGGCGGCTGGGGACGGATGTAACCAGGACTTTTGGGGAGTTGGAAAACATCTGGAACGAGTACGGCATTTTTGGAAAGATGGATGATGAGTAAACGGATTATTGTAGTTGGCGGCGGAGCCGCCGGGATGATGGCCGCCATTTCTGCAGCAGAACGGGGCGGGGAAGTTCTGCTGCTGGAGCCCAACGAGCGGCTGGGGAAGAAGCTGAATATCACTGGCAAGGGCCGCTGCAATGTCACCAATAATGGGGATGCCCAAACACTGCTGGCAAATATCCCCTGTAATGGAAAATTCCTTTATAGCGCCTTTTCCCGCTTTGACGGGCGGGATACCATGGCGTTCTTTGAGGCCCTGGGGGTGCCGCTGAAAACAGAGCGGGGGAATCGGGTTTTCCCCGTCAGTGACCGGGCCTTCGACATCAGCGCCGCTCTGGAACGGCGTCTGCGGGATCTGGGCGTCCCTATCCTCCGGGACCGGGCCGCGGCCCTGGAGATCCGGGAGGGCGCCGTCCGGGCCGCCGCCGGGGAACGGCGGCGCTATGAGGCGGAAGCAGTGATTCTGGCCACCGGCGGGGTGTCTTATCCAGCCACCGGTTCCACCGGGGAAGGCCACCGGCTGGCCGCCCTGGCGGGCCACACTATCACGCCCCTGCGGGGATCCTTGGTGCCCTTGGAGGGGGAAGGCGGGGACTGCGCCCGGATGCAGGGGCTGAGCCTGAGGAATGTGGGGCTGGCAGTGTATGAAAACGATAAAAAGATCTATACCGATTTTGGGGAACTGCTGTTCACCCATTTCGGCGTCAGCGGGCCCATGGCCCTGTCCGCCTCGGCCCATATGCGGCAGTTCGGAAAGAAAACCTACCGGTTGGAACTGGATTTGAAACCGGCCCTAGACCGGCAGGCCCTGGACAAGCGGCTCCTTTCCGATTTTGCAAAATACGCCAACCATGATTTCTGCAACGCCCTGTCGGATCTCCTGCCTCAGAAGATGATCCCCGTTGCGGTAGAGCGGTCCGGCATCCCGCCCCGGCAGAAGGTGCATGAGATCACCCGGGAGCAGCGGCGGGAACTGCTGGAAGTCCTGAAAGGCTTTTCCATCCCAATCGCAGGCCCCCGGCCGGTGGCAGACGCTATCGTTACCTCCGGCGGCGTGAAGATCGAGGAAGTAGACCCAAAGACAATGGAATCAAAGTATGTAAAGGGATTATACTTTGCGGGAGAAATTTTGGATACCGACGCCTATACCGGCGGTTTCAATCTTCAAATTGCCTGGGCCACCGGCCGTGCCGCCGGATTTGCGGCAGCAGAGGCAAGGGAACAATAGGGGAGGACGCTTATGAACATCACGCGTGTGGCTATTGACGGGCCCTCCGGCGCAGGGAAGAGCACCCTGGCCAGAAACGCCGCCCGGACGCTGGGGTATTTATATGTAGACACCGGGGCCATTTACCGGACTATCGGCTGTTACGCCTGGAGCCGCCGGCTGGATCCGAAGGACGGGGCCGTTATGGAGGCGGCGCTGCCGGATATCCATGTGGATCTCTCCTATGGGGAGGACGGCTTACAGCGGATGGGCCTCAACGGGGAGGATGTGACGGAGAAGATCCGCCTACCGGAGATTTCCCTCCTGGCCTCCGCCGTCTCCGCCCACCCCTGTGTCCGCTCCTTCCTGCTGGGGATGCAGCGGGACCTGGCCCGGAAAAACAGCGTTATTATGGACGGGCGGGATATCGGCACTGTGGTGCTGCCGGACGCGGAGGTGAAAATCTTCCTTACCGCCTCTCCGGAGGCCCGGGCAAAGCGGCGGTTCCTGGAACTGGAGCAGCGGGGGACCCCGGCCCCCTATGAACAGGTGCTGCGGGAGATCCAGGAGCGGGACTGGAACGATACCCACCGGGCTATCGCCCCTCTGCGGCAGGCGGAGGATGCGATCCTTCTGGATACCACGGATTTGGATTTTGAGGAGAGCCGGAAGGCACTTATACATCTGATAGAAGAGAGGGCCGGAGCATGAAGCCGCTGAACCGCTTTTTTGTGTTCGTCTACTATGTGGTGGGCTTCGTAGTGGGCCTTCTGCATCCGGTCTCCATTGAGGGCATGGAAAAGCTGCCGGAGAGCGGCGTTCTGCTGTGTCCCAACCACTCCAGCAACTGGGATCCCCTGCTGCTGGGCCTCCGCCTGCCGGTGAACTACCGGCTCCATGTTATGGCGAAGGAGGAACTGTTCCGGAACCCCATTCTAAGCTGGATCATCCGGAAGCTGGGGGCATTTCCCGTCAGCCGGGGGGAAAACGACATCAACACCGTCCGCACGGCCATGAAGGCCATTAAAGACGGGGATAACCTGTTGATTTTTCCGGAGGGCACCACCATCCGGAACGGCATAGGCTACGCGGACGGCCTGCCCGCCCATGCCAAGGCTGGCGTGGCAGTGATCGGCGTCCGGACCGGGGCCACCCTGGTGCCGGTATTCGTTGACGGGGAGAAGCGGCTCTTCCGCAGGACCCGCATCATTTTCGGAGATCCTTACCAGCCCCGGTACACCGGCAAACGGGGGACCTCCGAAGAGATGCAGAAGATTGCCGACGGCCTCCTGGCAGAGGCTTACGCCCTGGGGGGCCAGGCGGTGGGGGGAAAACCGCTGTGAAGGTGATTTTGGCAGGGAGCGCCGGCTTTTGCTACGGTGTGCGCCGGGCGGTGGAACTGGCAGAGCGGACGGCCTGGTCCGGCGGCTGCTGGATGCTGGGTGATTTGATTCACAATGCCCATGTGGTGGAAGGGCTCCGCCGCCTGGGTGTCCGGAAGGCCGGGGGCCTGGAGGAGCCCCGACCGGGGGATACGGTGCTGATCCGATCCCACGGCGAACTGCGGGAGGTGCTGGAGGCCCTGGAGCGCCGGGGCGTGATCCTGGCGGACGCCACCTGTCCCAATGTGGCCCGTATCCGGCAGCTGGCTGCGGAGGCGGAAGCGGAGGGCCGGCGGTTCTTGCTGATTGGGGAGCCGGATCATCCGGAGGTGCTGGGCATTGCCAGCTGGTGCCGGGATCCGCTGGTGTTCGCAGGGCCGGAGGCGCTGCAGTCCTGGCTGGACGCCGCGCCGGAAAACCGGGAAACGCCCCTGACTGCGGCGGCGCAGACCACCTGTATTCGTGAACTTTTTGAAACTTCTTGGAAAATCATAAAAAAAGAGTGTACAAACGCAAAAATTTTTGATACAATATGCAGTGCTACGCGGAAACGTCAGATGGAGGCGGCCTCTATTGCCGCAAAAGTGGACGTGATGGTGGTAGTGGGCGACCGCAAGAGTGCCAATACGAAGCATCTGGCAGAGATCTGCCGGCAAAGTTGTTCCCGGGTCCTGCAGATTGAGGATGGGGACGAGCTTTCGCCGGGGATGTTCCTTGGATGCTGGACGGCGGGCTTGACGGCCGGCGCTTCCACGCCCGCCGGCATTATTAAGGAGGTATATACAACCATGAGTGAAGAAATCAAAGCGGCCGAGAACAAAGAGGAATCCTTTGAGGAACTGCTGAACCAGTCCTTCAAAACTTTGAATAATGGAGAGAAGGTAACCGGCATCGTCACGGCGATTACGCCCACCGAAGTCCAGGTGGACGTAGGCGCCAAACAAGCGGCCTACATCAAACTCAGCGAACTTTCCGACGACCCCACCGCCAAGCCGGAGGATATTGTTAAGGTAGGCGACGAGATTGAAACCTATATTGTCCGCGTCAACGATGTGGAAGGTTACGCGGAACTCTCCAAGAAGCGGCTGGATGCCGTGAAGGTTTGGGAGGATATCGAGACTGCCGTGGAGGGGAAGACGGTGATGGAAGGCGTCGTCACCGAGGAGAACAAGGGCGGTATCGTGGTGTCCGTCAAGGGTGTGCGGGTGTTTGTGCCTGCTTCCCAGAGCGGCCAGCCCCGGGGCGCCGATCTCTCCGCCATGGTGAAGCAGAAGGTGCAGCTGCGGATTACCGAGGTGAACCGTGCCCGCCGCCGGGTGGTAGGTTCCATCCGTTCCGTCAGCGACGAGGCCCGCCGGGCCGCCCAGGAGGCCGTCTGGTCCAGCATCGAGGCAGGCAAGCGCTACACCGGTACCGTCAAATCCATGACCAGCTATGGCGTATTTGTGGACATCGGCGGCGTGGACGGGATGGTACATATCTCTGAACTCAGCTGGAGCCGGATTAAGACCCCCTCCGAAATCTGCAAGGTGGGCGACACCCTGGAGGTCTATGTCATCTCCTTCGACGCCGAAAAGCGCAAGATCTCCCTGGGCGTCAAAGATCACAATGTGGATCCCTGGCAGGAGTTCATGAATAAGTACGCCGTAGGCGACACCGCCTCTGTCCGGGTGGTGAAGCTGATGACCTTCGGCGCTTTTGCCGAGGTTGTGCCCGGTGTGGACGGCCTGATCCACATCTCCCAGATTGCCGACCGCCGGATTGACAAGCCAGAGGACGTGCTGTCCGAGGGCCAGATCGTGGATGCGAAGATCACTGCCATCGACGAGGAGAAGAAGAAGATCTCCCTGTCTATCCGCGCCCTGCTGGCCGCGCCTGCGGCAGACGCATTCGCCAGTGAGGACGAACCTGCGGAAACCGAGGAATAAGAAGGGAAGGCAGGCCAAAATTCTGGCCTGCCTTTTTCCCAAAAGTTTTGTGATTTTTTTCACGTTCATATTGAAATCCGCATTTTGCCATGGTATACTGGAATTGACAGCGTAGGACAACATGGCGGGCGTGATCATCATGATTAGTTGAAAAAGCCCTCTTGGTTCTGTTCGGTGGGGGATTTTTGCATCCCGGCAGGCCGCACACACGCTTTGGATATTGACGGGCCAGGACCCGCCGGTTGACTATATCAGGAAATGGGAGGAAACCACATGAGTTACCAGGAACAGTACAAGCAGAAATTGACCTCCGCCCAGGAGGCGGTAAAGGCGGTCAAGTCCGGCGACTGGCTGGATTACGGCTGGAGCGTCTGCTCGCCTAACGCCCTGGACAAGGCGCTGGCGGAGCGGATGGGGGAACTGACGGATGTGAACATCCGGGGTGGTATTCTCACCCGCCGTCCGGCGATTTTCGAAATCCCCGATCCCGCAGGGCATTTCACCTGGAACTCCTGGCATATGAGCGGCATTGAGCGGAAGGCCATCAGCGAGGGATTTGCCTATTATATCCCTCTGCGCTATTCCGAACTGCCCGGCTGGTACCGCAACTGTATTCAGACCTTGGATGTAGCCATGTTCCAGGTGGCCCCCATGGATGAACATGGCTATTTCAACTTCGGCCCCGGCGGCTCCCATCTGAAGGCTGTGTGCGAGTGTGCCAAGACCATCATTGTTGAGGTCAACGAGAACATGCCCGTGTGCCTGGGTGGTTTTGAGAACTGGGTACATATTGACGATGTCGCCATGATCGTGGAGGGAGGGAATCCCCCTATGGAGACCCTGGGCGGCAGCGGGGCCGCATCCGAGGTGGATTTGGCTGTGGCCAATCTGGTGGTTCCCGAAATTCCCAACGGTGCCTGCTTGCAGCTGGGCATCGGCTCCATGCCCAACGCCATCGGCAAGATGGTGGCGGAATCCGATTTGAAGGATCTGGGCGTCCACACGGAGATGTATGTGGACGCGTTTGTGGATATGTCCCTGGCGGGCCGCATTACCGGGCTGGCCAAGCCCTTTGACCGGGGACGGCAGACCTATGCCTTCGCCGCCGGAAGCCAGAAGCTGTACGATTTCCTCAACAACAATCCCCAGTGCATGGCGGCTCCGGTGGGCTATGTAAACGACATTGCCCGGGTGAGCCAGATTGATAACTTCATCTCCATCAACGGCGCGGTGGATATCGACCTCTTCGGCCAGGTGTCCTCCGAGTCCTCCGGCACCCGGCATATCTCCGGTGCCGGCGGGCAGCAGGACTTTGTCATGGGCGCGTATCTCTCCAAGGGAGGCAAGAGTTTCATCTGCTGCTCCTCCTCCTATATGGATAAGAAGTCCGGCCAGCTGAAATCCCGCATCCGGCCCACCCTGTTGGAGGGCTCCGTCGTCACGGCCACCCGCACTAACCTCCACTGGCTGGTGACGGAGTACGGCAAGTTCAACGCCAAGGGCCGCTCCACCTGGGAGCGGGCGGAGGGTCTTATCGGCATTGCCCATCCCCAATTCCGGGAGGAACTGATTGCCGCGGCGGAGAAAATGCACATCTGGCGCAGATCTAATAAAAGATAAAGGGCACGTCCCTTTTTTCAAAACTGTGATCCTTATATTTCAGACGCGCCGGTGCGATAAACGCACCGGCGTGCTTTTTGAATTTCTCTGATATAGCCGGGCGGTGTGGCCGGGACTGCCGCCGCGCAAAGCATTACCCCATTGCAAAGGACCATCTTGATCCTTTGCAGCTGTGCCAGCCGCAGCCAAAAACCGGGGGACAAGGTCCACTGCCCTTCCGGTTTTTTACTATTTTCAAAAAAAGCCGAATATTTGGATGGAATTTCCGTCTATTTTTTGAAATACCCTTGTAAAACTAGGGGAATTCAGGTATAATTATTATAAATTGGAAAAACCGTGAGATTTGGGAAGGTGGAAGTACCGGTGGAAAGATGCCGGAGAGAGGAGCGGCTGTGTTCAACATTGGGGAATTTGTCGTGCATCCCATGCACGGCGCCGGCGTTATTGACGCCATTGTCCAGGAGCGGATTGCGGGCAGCACACAGGATTACTATGTCTTTAAAATGCCCTCGGCGGGCCTGATGCTGAAAATCCCCACCTCGAACAGCCAGGCCATCGGCATCCGTTCCCTGATCACGCCGGAGGAGGCGGAATCCCTTTTAGAGGCGATCCCTGCCTTGGAGGTGGAAAACAGCGCCAACTGGAACAAACGCTATCAGGAAAATCTGGAGCGGTTGAAAAGCGGCGATCTCTACCAGGTGGCCCGGGTGATCAAGTCCCTGATGACCCGGGAGTCCCGCCGGGGACTCTCCACCGGGGAACGCAAGATGCTGCACAACGCGAAACAGATTCTGATTTCGGAAATTGTCCTGTCCCAGGAGGCGGATTACCGAGAGGTGGAGGCCCGGGTAGACCAGGCCATGACCCAGTGAGGAGGAGCCCATGTTTTCGCTGCTGAAAAAAGTGAGGGCGGCCCGCCGTCCCCGGTGTGCCGCCCTGGTGCCCGCCGCCGGTTCCTCCAGCCGGATGGGCGGCGTGAATAAGCTGCTGGAGCCGCTGGATAGCGTACCAGTGCTGGTGCGGACTTTGACGGCCCTCCAATTGGCGGAGGATGTGGACGAGATTGTGGTGGCGGCCCGGGAGGAGGATTTAGTGGAGATCTCCCGGCTGTGCAAAACC
The DNA here is from genome assembly GCA_910584995.1 of uncultured Oscillibacter sp. Classification (GTDB taxonomy): domain Bacteria; phylum Bacillota; class Clostridia; order Oscillospirales; family Oscillospiraceae; genus Oscillibacter. The sequence goes on from CAJUDW010000019.1 coordinate 15,431, forward strand.
TATGGCATCGGCAAATGCACGAAAGTGGTGCGGGGCGGGGAAACCCGGGCCCACTCCGTGCTGCTGGCGGCGCTGGAGGTTTCTTCTAAAACGGATCTGCTGGCGGTCCACGACGGGGCGCGCCCCCTGGCGTCCCCGGAACTGATCGACGGCGTAATCCGTGCTGCGGCAAAAACCGGGGCTGCCGCACCTGCGCTGCCGGTGAAGGATACTGTGAAATCTGTCCGGGAGGATGGCAGCGTGGCAGAGACCTATGACCGGCAGGCCTTGCGGGCAGTGCAGACGCCCCAGGTGTTTGAAGCCAGCTTATTAAAGGCTGCCCTCCAGGCGGCGGTGGAAGGGGAGATCCCCATCACCGATGACTGCTCCGCTGTGGAGCGTTTGGGAAAACTGGTGTATCTGGTGGAAGGCAGTGAGGAAAATTTGAAAATCACCACCCCTGTGGATCTGGTTTTTGCGGAAGCCCTGCTGCAGGCCAGGGAGGAAGTGCGATGACAAACCTCCGTATTGGCTGCGGTTACGACGTCCACCGGCTGGTTCCCGGGCGGAAGCTGGTTTTGGGCGGTGTAGACATTCCCTGGGAAAAGGGGCTGCTGGGCCATTCTGATGCCGATGTGTTAACCCATGCCGTTATGGATGCCCTGGCCGGGGCGTCCCGGCTGGGGGATATCGGAAAGCTGTTTCCGGATACGGACCCGGCCTGCAAGGGCATTTCCAGTATGAAGCTGCTGGCGGAGGTGGGACGCCTTTTAGAGGGGAAGGGGTTCGCAGTGGTGAACATTGACGCCATCCTCTTGGCCCAGGCCCCAAAGATTGCCCCCTACAAAGAGCGGATGGGAGAGACTATGGCTGCCGTCCTGGGGATTTCCCCGGAACAGATTCAGATCAAGGCCACTACAGAGGAGGGCCTTGGCTTCACAGGGGATGGTTCTGGCATGGCGGCCCATGCTGTGGCGCTGCTGGAAAAGATTTCGTAAATTCATCAAATAATCATATAAAAAGGAGCGGAGCACATGTGCCCCGCTCCTTTTTGTGCCCTTATCTGGCAATGTCGCCTATACTGGGTAATAGGGGTAAAATACCGGAGGCAGATTCGCAAAAAAACGCTATTTTAACAATAAATTGCCTGCTATCCCTCCTGCTTTCAAGGGAAGCCGTTCATGGTTCTGCCACGGCTGTCTCCGGGGTTCTTGAAAATAAGGCTATCAGGAGAAAATTGGGGATTCCGGAGAAAAATTTAAGGGCAGATTCAGCACGTGAAACAACTGCAGGTCTGCTGTGCCTGTAGCCTCTTGAAATGCTGAAAGGCCTTGGGAGAGATGGCGCGGCGTCTGGCGGAGTACTGCGGGGAGATGCGCCGTGCAGCAACCCGCTAGGTCCCTGCTATAAGATGGACAAGGCGAGGATGCGGGGACTGCCGGGAGCGGGAGACGGCTGTCTTACCCCTGGTGTCCCTGCCCTGATTGATCCATATTTCCATATATCCGCTATATTAGTTAAATTCTGTTATATATCGGCTTTTTTCGCGGAATTCCGACATAGTGCCGGGAGCGGGAAACGCCGGAAAGCCTACCTTTTTCCGCACCGCTTCATGGCCCAGCCATAAAATGGGTAGAGAGGAGGAGTATCTTTGGATCACTATTTGATTATCGCCCGGTCTGTTACCTATGCCCAGCGGATGCAGCGGGCACTGGCGGGAGAGGGCGTCCGCTGCCAGATCTTCCGGGCGCCCCGGGAACTGACAGAACTTGGCTGCGCCTATGCCCTGCGGATCAGCGTCCCGGATCTGATCCCCGCGCTGTCTGTCCTTCACAGGGAATCTTTCAACCCTGTTCAAATATTTTTGTACCAGAAGGGGCTGTATCAGGAGGTGCGGGCATGATTTATTTTGACAGCGCCGCCACCACCTTCCAAAAGCCCCCGGCAGTGGCGGTGGCGGTGGCAGAAGCCTTAGCGGCCATGAGTTCCCCGGGAAGGGGCGGGTATCCGGAGGCTATGCGGGCCGCGGACGCCGCCTTTGACTGCCGCAGTGAACTGGCCGGCCTCTACGGCCTCGCAAACCCTGAGCGGGTAGTGTTTACCCTGAACGCCACCCATGCGCTGAATATCGCCATCAAGAGCCTGGTGCCTCCGGGAGGCAGGGCAGTGGTCTCCGGCTATGAGCACAACGCCGTTACCAGGCCGTTGTCAGCCCTTGGGGCCCAAGTGTTTATGGCAAGTGCGCCGCTCTTTTCGCCGGAGGCTGCTGCGGAGGCGTTCAGCCGTCTGATAGACGAAAAAACAGATGCGGTGATCTGCAATCACGTGTCCAATGTGTTTGGGTTTATCCAGCCGGTGGAGGCCGTGGCGGCCCTCTGCCGCAGCCGCGGCGTGCCTCTCATCATCGATGCTTCCCAGTCGGCGGGGATTCTGCCGCTGGATATGCCGTCCCTTGGGGCGGCCTTCATTGCCATGCCGGGACACAAGGGGCTTTACGGGCCCCAGGGCACCGGCGTGCTGCTGTGCGGGGAAGGGGTACCTGTCCGGACGCTGCTGGAGGGCGGCACCGGAAGCCTCTCCATACAGGCGGAGATGCCGGATTTCCTGCCGGACCGTCTGGAGGCGGGAACCCACAACATGCCTGGCATTGCGGGCCTTCTGGCCGGCGTGCGGTATGTCCGTGAACGGGGCGTGGAATCTATCTGCCAACAGGAACGCCGTCTGGCCCAGATGGCGGCGGAGGAACTGCGGAGGTTGCCCGGCGTGACAGTCTACGCCCGCCCCGATCTGCACGCCCAGGCGGGGGTTGTATCCTTTACGACCCAAAGCCTGCCGCCGGAAGAACTGGGGATGGCGCTGGCAGAACGGGGGGTGGCTGTCCGGGCAGGGCTCCACTGCGCCCCCTTTGCCCACCGTTCTGCCGGGACGCTGGAGAGCGGCACCGTGCGGCTGAGTTTTTCGGACTTTAACACCAAAGAGGAAGTAGAACGGTTCCTAGATATCATGGAGGGGCTGGTCCCCTGAGTTGAGCGGGCCTCCGGCTGTGCCGGAGGCCTTTTCAGCGTATCGGAACAGGAAATCCTGATTAAATTATCGAAACCCCTTGGGGCGCAAGGGATTGTAAAGACTGCGCCTTTTCAGCGGCATATGGTGGAGTGATATTGCAAACCCTTGTGGGGCAGGCGTTTGCGGCGGTTTCAGGCTTCTTCCTGCGCCGGGATGCGGTGCTTCAACCACCGGAACCCATGCGGGGCAAGGGTTTACAATGAGTGCAGCTGCCCCGGGGCACAGGGGAGGAGAAACGTTGAAACCGCTTGTGGGACATGGGTCGATGATGATTACCGCCATCCCTATGCGTCTTGGAGGTACGCCGGGGATCCTAAAAATGCCTGCCGGGCATGCGCCCGTGATATGCCCCAGCAGATTTTCAAATTCTGTGAAAGGCTGGAAAAGGGATAATTTTATACAAATTGCCCATAAAAACAGGGGAGGCAGCCTGTTTCCGGACGTTGCCAACTGGAAAATATCCCGTTTTTCGGCCTCCGGGCGGGGAAATTTTCCCGTTTTTTCTGAACAGTCCGTGAATTTTTTCACTGTTTACCTTGCAATTCCTCCGCGTATTTTATATAATCAGGATATTCGTGGCCTGATTTGCTTTCTCTGGAAAGCGGGGCCCCGCGCTCTTCCGGCCCCCAGGGCCTGAGGAGCCCGAAAGGGATGATGTGAAGATGCGGTTGAATTTTGAAGAACTGCCGGCCTTTGCCGGAAGATACCTGATGACGCTCCAGATTACGGATGTGCTGGACATTATCATCATGGCTTTTCTGCTCTATAAGATCCTGACGCTGGTACAGAGCACCAAGGCCGCCAGCCTTTTGAAGGGGCTTTTGATTTTCCTGGCTATGCTGGTGCTCTCCAACGTGTGCCATCTGAACGGGATCAACTACCTGATGAACCGGATGGTGGAATTGGGTGTATTGGCGCTGATCATCCTCTTCCAGCCAGAAATCCGCCGGATTTTGGAGCAGATGGGCAGCAAGCGGATTATGGCCTTTTTCAGCCACAGCGAGTCCGGGAGTGTTTTGGAGCAGACCATCGGCCAGACAGTGCTGGCCTGTGCGGAGATGTCCGCCTCCCGCACTGGCGCGCTGATCGTCTTTGAGCGGGAGATCCTGCTGGACGACATGGTCCGCAGCGGCACCGTACTGGACGCCGCCGTCTCCAGCGAACTTTTGAAGAATATCTTCTTTGTGAAGGCCCCCATGCATGACGGCGCCGTCATCATCCGCCATGGGCGGGTACTGGGGGCCGGGTGTATGCTGCCCCTCAGCAAGAATGTAAACCTCAGCCGCGACTTGGGTATGCGCCACCGGGCCGGTATCGGCATGAGCGAGAACTCTGATGCGGTGGTGGTTATCGTGTCGGAGGAGACCGGTTCCATCTCGGTTGCCACCGGCGGGATGCTGAAGCGGCATCTGAAATCCGAGACGCTGGAGAATATCCTGCGGAATGAACTGCTGCCCCAGGAGAACGAGGGGACAGAGAAGCCGCAGTTCAGCTTCATGCGGCTCCTGCGGCCCAAGAAAGGAGACGCGGACGATGGAGAATAAGGAAACCAAGCGGCAGGCGGCCCGGAAGATCCTCTATTTGATGCTGGCCCTTTTGGTTGGCGTCGTCATCTGGTACTATGTGGACGAGACCACCGGCGTCAACGGCGGCCCACGCTCTACGGAGCGGGAGATCTCCGGCATCCCCATCATCTACACCAACAAGGATACCGTCCTCCTGGCGGATCGGGGGTTGATGCTGCTGGAGGAGGGCACCGACCAGACCGTGACCATGACCATGCAGGGGGGGCGGCGGCTGGTTTCCTGGCTGGACGCCTCCCGGGTCCGTGTGATTGCGGATCTCTCCGGCGTGACCGCGGCGGGGGAGCAGCAGGTGGATTACACCTACTACATGGATAACCGCTTCCTCAACGGCACAACCGTAAAGGAACGGCCCTCCAAGGTGACGGTGAATATCCGGGAACTGTACAAGAAGACGGTGGATGTGAAGTGTGAACTGGTGGGCAATGTGGCCGAGGGCTACACCGCCGGACAGCTTCAGCTTTCCCATACCTCCATTGACATCTGGGGCCAGGAGAGCGTAGTCTCCCCGGTGAAGTACGCCAAGGTGACGCTGGATATCGGCAGCGCGGAGGCCAGCGTTTCGGAGAGCCTGGAGGTCCAATTCTACGACGCAGACAACCAGCTGCTGGATAAATCCGGCATCCGCACCACTGTGGAGCAGATCCAGGCCAGCCTGCCGGTGTATGTCACCAAGGTGCTGCGCCTGACTGTGAATTATATCGAAACGGCCGGTATCCGGGCCCGTAATGTGCTCCCGGAGATCAAGCCCAGCACCATCACCGTCTCCGGCCCTGCCGAGGTTCTGCGGGATCGGGAGACCATAGAACTGGGCGATTTCCAGCTGGCCTCCATGCTGGAGGGTGTCAGCGCCCATACCTTCGGCATCGCGGTCCCGGCAGGCTGCACGAACCTCAGCGGCGTCACTACGGCAACGCTCCGGGTCAGCTTCCTGGACATGATGGAGTCCCGCATTACAACGGGGAATATCCGCTGTGATAACATCCCTGAGGGCCGTACAGTGGACATCCTGACGGAACAGGTCACCGTCGCCCTCTACGGCACCAGCACGGATGTGGGAGCCGTCACCGGGGAGAATATCGTACTGGTGGCGGATCTGGCTGACTACAGCGCCGCCCTAGGCGGCTACACCCTGCCTGCCAGGGTGGAATTCGGCAGCGGCGGCGATCTGGGCGTCAAAGGCTCCTACCAGGTGCAGGTAACTATTCGGGAGGACACCGGGGAGGAGGAAGAACCGGATGGCCCGGAAGATCCCCAAGAGGAGACAGGAGAGTGACGGTATGACACAGATTGCCACTGTGGAGCGGATTATTGATCAAAACCACGCGGAGATCTCCGTGCCCAGGAAATCCGCCTGCGGCCATGACTGCGAGGAGTGCGCCGGCTGCGGCGTCACCGGCGCGGCCGTGCGGGCCAAGGCCCTGAATGTCATCGGCGCACAGCCCGGGGAGAAAGTGGTGGTGGAGAGCGACACGGATAAAATGCTGCGGATCATCTGCCTGGTATATTTGACGCCTGTGGTCCTTTTCCTGGCAGGCTACCTGGGCACATGGTTCCTGGGCAGCGATGCCCTGCGTTACGGCATTGCCGCGCTGGGCTTTGCCGCAGGTATCGCCGCCGCCATGTCCTACGACAGGCGCCTGCGGGCCAGGGGCGGGCTGTCTTTCCGGATTGTCCGGCTCTTCTAGGGATGTTCGGCTATGTGATGCCGCCCCTGCATACGCTTCCGGAGGCGGAGGCGGAGCGGTTCCGGCGGGCCTACTGCGGCCTCTGCCACACGCTGGGGGTTCGGTATGGCCCTGCCGCGCGGTTTATTTTGAATTATGATTTCACCTTTTTGGCTATCCTGCTGTCGGATCCCCAGGAAGGGGGTGTAGGAAGCGGGCGGTGCATGGCAAACCCGTTGAAGCGCCGGGATTTCCTGGAGCCCACCCCGGTACTGGAACTGGCGGCGGACGAGAGCGTAATCCTGGCTTACTGGCAATCCCGGGACGGGGCGGCGGACAGCGGGCCCCTCCGGGGGCTGAAATACCGGGGCGCGGCGGGGGTTTTAGCCCCGGCGTACCGGCGGGCGGCGGCGTTCCGGCCTGCCTTTGACGAAAACACCCGCCGGCAGCTGTGTCTGCTGGGGGAGTTGGAGGCGGAGCGGTGCCCCTCCCTGGACCGGGCGGCGGACGCCTTTGCAACCCTGCTTGCCGGGGCGGCGGCGGAGATCGCCGATCCCACCGGACGGCGGGTGCTGGGGCAGCTGCTGTACCACCTGGGCCGCTGGGTTTACCTCATTGATGCGGCGGATGATCTCAAAGAGGATGCCGCCTCCGGGAATTATAACCCTGTGGCCCTGCGGTTCGGCCTGGCCGAGGGCCGGTGGACGCCGGAGGCCCGCCGGGAATTTGCCGCCACGCTGGACCACTCTATTCACATGATGGCCACAGCCTTTGAACTGTGGGACTTCGGCGTATGGAGGCCGCTGCTGGAAAGCACCCTGTACACCGGCCTCTTTCAGATAGGGCGCGCTGTCCTGGACGGCGAGTTCCGGAAAAGGCGGCGGATGGATACCGCCAGAAAAATGGGAAAACAGCAGACAAATGATATCCAGCAGCCGGACTGACGGCCCAGCAGGCACAGGGCCCTGTGCCTGCTGGATGCAGGCTGACGATAGAAAGAAACAAAAGAATGACGAGGAAGCCACATGAATGATCCCTATCAGGTTTTGGGCGTGCCCGAAACGGCCACAGACGAGGAAATCAAGAAAGCTTACCGGGAGTTGGCCAGGAAATACCACCCAGACAATTACCATGACAACCCCTTGGCGGATCTGGCCCAGGAGCGGATGAAGGAGATCAACGCCGCCTACGAGCAGATCACCAAGGAGCGGAGCGGCGGGAACCGCCCCGGCGGCTCTGGCAGTTACGGCGGCTATGGCGGCTATCAGCAGCAGTATTACGGCGGCGGCCAGTCCTCCGTCCTCCAGCAAGTCCGCATTGCCATCCAGACCGGCAACATCAGCCGTGCGGAGGCGCTGCTGGCCAATTACGGCGACCACAATGGCGAATGGAACTTCCTCAAGGGTGCCGTCTGCTACCGCCGTGGCTGGATGGACGAGGCAAAGCGGTACTATGAGACCGCCTGCCAGATGGAGCCGGACAATCTGGAGTACCAGCAGGCCCTGCGTTATATGGAGCGGGGGACAAGAAGCGCCTACCGCCCGGAGGGCGGGGAGTTCGGTACGGAACTGTGCGGCGGGAACGACCTCTGCTGGCGGATGTGCTGCGCCTACATGATGTGCTGCAACTGCGGGGGCCTTGGCGGTATGCGGTTCTGCTTCATCTGATTTTGGACAGACGAAAGGGAGGAAAACGGGTTGATTAAAAGTATGACCGGATATGGACGGGCCAGGCAGGACCTCCACAAGCGGGATATCACTGTGGAGGTCCGGTCCGTCAATAACCGCTATCTGGACTGTAATGTGAAAATGCCCCGGATGTACGCGTTTGCTGAAGATGCGGTAAAAAAAGCTGTGCAGCAGGCGGTTTCCCGGGGAAAGGTGGACGTGTTCATCACAGTGGACGCCTCTGCGGCAGATACCGCCAAGGTGGCGGTCAACCGGGAATTGGCGGCCCAATATGCAGCCGCCCTGCAGGAACTGGCAGAGGTCTGCGGCCACACAGCCTACGGCGTCACGCCGGACCAGCTGGCACGGTTCCCGGACGTGCTGTCCGTCACCAAGGCGGATGAGGATTTGGAGACGATCAGCGCCGATCTCTGCGCCGTGCTGGCGGAGGCCCTGGAGGCCCATGCCGCCATGCGGGCCGCCGAGGGGGAGAAGCTGGCGGAGGATATCGAAAACCGGCTGCAAAACATTGAGGCCTATACTGCACAGGTGGAGGCCCGCTCTCCGGAGACCGTGGCGGAATACCGGCGGAAGCTGACGGAGCGGATGGAGGAGGTCCTCCAGGGGGCCACCGTGGATCCCCAGCGGATTTTGACGGAGGCCGCTATTTATGCTGACAAGGTGGCTGTGGACGAGGAGACGGTGCGCCTGCGGAGCCATGTGGGGCAGCTGCGTTCCATGTTGGCCTCTGCGGAGCCCATGGGCCGGAAGATGGATTTCCTCATCCAGGAGGTCAACCGGGAGTCCAACACCATCGGCTCCAAGTGTCAGGATGTGTCTATCGCCCAAGTGGTGGTAGGCCTGAAGGCCGAGGTGGAGAAGATGCGGGAACAGGTGCAGAATATCGAGTGAGATGAAGCTGATCAACATCGGTTTTGGGAACCTGGTGTCGGAGGGCCGTCTGGTGGCGGTGGTCAGCCCGGAGTCCGCGCCTATCAAGCGGATGATCCAGGAGAGCCGGGAGCGTGGGATGCTCATTGACGCCACCTACGGGCGAAAAACCGCCTCTGTGTTTATTATGGACAGCGATCATGTCATTCTGTCGGCGCTGCCGCCGGAACGGTTCGGCGGCAGGGGGGCTGACGGAAAAGAGAGGGAGAGAGAATCATGAGAGGAAAGACGTTTATCATCTCCGGCCCGTCCGGGGTCGGCAAAAGCACAGTGCTCCAGGCGCTGCTGGAACGGAGGAAGGACTTGTACTTCTCCGTTTCCGCAACAACACGGCCCTGCCGTCCCGGGGAGACCGACGGCGTACACTACCACTTCCTGGATGTGGATACCTTTCGGGCCTGGATTGCAAAGAATGAATTTCTGGAATATGCCGAGTATGTGGGCAACTTCTACGGCACCCCGAAGCGGTATGTGGACGAGGCTATGGACCAGGGGCGGGATGTGATCCTGGACATTGAGGTCCAGGGGGCTATCCAGGTAACCGGCCAGCGGCCGGAGACCGTAACCATTTTTATCGCACCTCCCAGCTGGACGGAGTTGGAACGCCGCCTGACGGAACGGGGCACCGACAGCGCCGAAAAAATCCAAAAACGGCTCCTGCGGGCCAAGGTGGAGTTCCAGACTGCCCATACCTACGATTACTTTGTGATCAACGACACGGTGGAAAACGCCGTCCGGGAACTGGAGGCGATTTTGACGGCTGAGCACTGCAAGCCGCAGGAGCGGATGGCGATTATTAACGGGCAATAAGGCCGGATACCGGGGATTTCCCCAGTGGAAATTTTTCTGGAAAAAGAATTATATTCACAAAAACGAACAATATTTTAATAGATTTCCTTTTTTCAATTTCCCAGAGAAGTTCGACAGAACTCAGCAAAATTTTCAGCCGAAATTTGGCAGAATGGATGTGGAGATTATGATGCTCTATCCCGCGATGAACAAATTGACCCAGTACGTGCCCAACCGCTATATGCTGGTGAACGTGGTAGCCCGCCGGGCCCGGCAGATTGCCGACGCCGCCGAGGAGGCCTGCGAGCCCCTGGAGGAAAAGCCGGTGACCATGGCCATCAATGAGGTGGCGGAAGGCAAGCTGAGCCGCCCGGACGAAGCCGTCCAGGACGAAAACGACTGACAGACGGGAGGGCCGCCATGGAAACTGCGGAGATCTGCAAAGTGGCGGTCAGCGCGGCGCCTTACGCCATTGACAAGCCTTACGATTACCTGATCCCGGAGCATCTGCTGGAGAGCGCCGTGCCCGGCGTCCGGGTGACGGCGCCCTTTGGCCGGGGGAACCGGGAGACGGAGGGCGTCATCCTGGCCCGCGGAAGCGGCGGAAAGCTGCCGGGTCTGAAGCCCCTGGCAGCGGTACTGGATCGGGAGCCGGTGCTGGATCGGGCGGACATTGAATTGGCCCTCTGGATGCGCCGGCGGTATTTCTGCACGCTCTTTGAAGCGGTAAAGGCCATCCTTCCCGTGGGGCTGTGGTATCAGCTGCGGGAGGTCTGGCGCCTGGCGGACCCTGGGATGGACCGGTTGACGGCAGACAGCGCCGCGGCCGCCGTCCGGCAGGCCCTGCCGGTGCTGGACGCCCTGTACGAGGCCGGCGGCAGGGCGGAACTGGCGGCCCTCTCCGCCCGGTGCGGGGAGCGGACGGAGGAAACCCTCCGCAGGCTCCAGGAGGCCGGCATTGTCATCCGGGAGACCGCCGCCAGGCGGAAGATTGCCGACAAGACCCGCCAGATGGTGGAACTGGCCGCAGCCGCCGAGGATGCCCTGGCCCTGACGGAGCCGAAACGCCGCTCCGCGCCGGCCCGGTATGAGGTAGTCCGGCTGCTGGCATCGGCAGGACGGGTTTCCGCCGCCGATGTCCGGTATTTCACGGGGGCCTCCGCCCGGGTTCTGAAGGCCATGGAAAAGGGCGGCCTGATCGCCTTTACCCAGGAGGAGGAACTGCGGGTGCCGGAAACGGGACCGGTGGATCCTCCGCCGTCTATTCAATTGAACGAAGAACAACAGGCAGCTTTTGAGCAGATCCTGGCACTGACGGAAACCGGCAGGGCGGAAGCGGTCCTGCTTCACGGCGTCACCGGCAGCGGAAAGACCCAGGTATATATCCGTCTGGTCAGGGAGGCGCTGGCCAGGGGCAGGACAGCCATGGTGCTGGTGCCCGAAATTATCCTGACGCCCCAAATGATGCGGAAATTTTCCTCTTATTTCGGGGAGCGGGCAGCCATGTTCCACAGCGGCCTCCGGATGACGGAGCGGTACGACCAGTGGAAACGGGTCCGCCGGGGGGAGGTCCAGGTAGTGCTGGGTACCCGTTCCGCTGTTTTTGCACCCCTGCGGAACCTGGGCCTCGTCATCCTTGACGAGGAGCAGGAGAGCAGCTATCAATCGGAAAACCCGCCCCGGTATCACACCCGGGACATTGGAAAATACCTCTGCGCCCGGGATGGGGCCGTCCTGGTCCTTGGTTCCGCCACACCTGCGGTGGAGACTGCCTGGGCGGCAGAAGAGGGACTATACCATAAAGCGCTGCTGCGGTGGCGGTATAATGCCCACCCGCTGCCAAAAGTCCTCATCGCCGATATGAAAGAGGAGATCAAGACGGGGAACCCCGGCCTTATCGGGCAGGTGCTCCGGAAAGAACTGGAGGAAAACCTGAACCGGGGGGAACAGAGCATCCTGTTCCTGAACCGCCGGGGCAACAGCCGCTATATCCTCTGCGGGGAGTGCGGCTGTGTGCCGGAATGTCCCCGGTGCAGCGTGGCCCTTACCTACCACTCTGCCAATGGGCGGCTTATGTGCCACTACTGCGGCCATTCCCAGCGGGCTAAAGACGTCTGCCCCCAGTGCGGCGGGCTGATGAAGCGGGTAGGGGCAGGCACCCAGAAGGTGGAGGAGGAACTGCGGGAACTGTTCCCAACGGCAGGTCTCCTCCGCATGGACGCAGACACCGCTACCGGAGGCCATGAGCGGATTCTCCGGCAGTTTGAACAGGAACGTATCCCCATCCTCCTGGGCACCCAGATGGTGGCCAAGGGGCTGGATTTCGAAAATGTCACCCTGGTGGGCGTGCTGTCCGCCGATTTGTCCCTGTATGTGGACAACTACCGGGCAGCGGAGCGGACCTTCAGCCTGCTGACCCAGGTAGTGGGCCGGGCGGGCCGGGGCGGCCGGGAAGGCCGGGCCGTGATCCAGACCTACACCCCGGCTAACGATGTGATCCAATGCGCCGCAAGGCAGGATTACCATGGGTTTTATGAGAGTGAAATCCGGATGCGCCGCCTGCGGCGGTATCCGCCCTTTGCTGATCTTTTTACCTTCACGGTCTCCGGGACAGAGGAGGGCAGCGTCCTGCGGGCAGCGGCGGCGGCGCGGGAACGGCTCCGGGCCCTCTGCAGCGCGCCAGACATCGCCCAAAGCCAGCCGGAGGTGCTGGGGCCGGCCCCGGCCCCGGTTTTGAAGGTTAACAACCGCTACCGCTACCGGGTCCTGCTGGTGGGGAAAAACGACCGGCCCACCCGGGAGATGATCAGCTGTCTTTTAAAAGAGTTTTCCAACAGCCCCGTGAACCGCGGGTTGAATCTGTTTGTAGGCTGCAATACATTGGAGTGAATCGCCGCTCCGGGAGGTCAAAAACTATGGCACTGAGAAAAATTGTGGAACAGGGTGAGGACTGCCTCACCAAGGTCTGCCGCCCGGTGACGGCCTTTAACGGCCGCCTGCACCAGCTACTGGACGACATGGCGGAGACGCTGGCGGAGGCCAACGGCGCTGGGCTGGCCGCCCCCCAGGTAGGCGTGTTGCGGCGGGTCTGCCTGGTGCTGGACGAGGAGACGGAGGAATATCTGGAACTGATCAACCCGGAGATCCTCTCCCAGGAGGGCCAGCAGACGGGGCTGGAAGGCTGCCTCAGCGTCCCGGGAAAGTGGGGCATGGTGACGCGGCCCGCTAAGGTCCGCGTCCGGGCCCAGGATCGGTACGGGGACTGGTTCGAGGCGGAGGGGACGGAACTGACGGCCCGGGCCTTCTGCCACGAGATTGAGCATCTGGACGGCCATATGTATACGGAGCATATTGACCGCTTCCTGACGGATGAAGAGGTACGGGAGTATCTGGAGGACGAGGAAGGGGAGTAAGCCCATGCGGATTTTATTCATGGGGACGCCGGATTTTGCCGTGGCGTCCCTGCGGCGGCTGGCGGAGGACGGTCACGATATCTGCGGCGTTTTTACGCAGCCGGACAAGCCGAAAAACCGCGGGCATAAGCTTGTCTTCCCGCCTGTGAAGGAGTACGCCTTAACAAAGGGATTCCCGATTTACCAGCCCACGAAGCTGCGGGACGGGGAGGCGTTGGCGTTGGTGCGGGGCTTGGAACCGGAACTGATTGTGGTGGCGGCCTACGGCAAAATCCTGCCGGAGGAGATTTTGAACACACCCCCTTACGGTTCCATCAACGTCCACTCGTCCCTGCTGCCCAAATACCGGGGGGCGGCCCCCATCAACTGGGCGATCCTGAACGGCGAGGCGGAGACCGGCGTCTCTATCATGTATATGGCAAAAGAACTGGACGCGGGGGATGTGATCCTGCAAAAGCCCACCCCCATCGGCCCGGAAGAGGACGCCCAGGCCCTAACGGCGCGTCTTGCGGAATTGGGGGCGGAGGCCCTGGCGGAGGCCCTGGCACAGCTGGCGTCTGGGACAGCCTCCCGGACGCCTCAGGACGGTGCTTGCAGCACATATGCCTCCATGCTATCCAAGGATATGTCCCCCATTGACTGGACCCGTACCGCCCGGGAAATTGGCTGCCAGATCCGGGGCCTCATCCCCTGGCCCTGCGCCTCCACGGAAATCCTTGGTGGCGGGGCGGTGAAGGTGTTCCGGGCCCAGGCGGCAGGGGAAACTGCCGCCCAGCCGGGGACAATCCTGGCGGCGGGGAAACAGGGGATCGACGTGGCCTGCGGCGGCGGGACGGTCCTCAGGATTCTGGAGTTACAGGCCCAAGGCGGCAAACGGATGGCAGCCTCCGCCTATCTGTTGGGCCATCCGCTCCAACTTTGAAGCGAGGAAAGGTATGCCTTATTACAGCTACGGTGATTTTTTAGCCAACAACCTCTATGTGATTTTGCTGATTCCGGTGTTCCTGCTGTCCCTGTGGGCCCAGTTCCAGGTAAGCGGGCGGTTTAAGCGCTATAGTGCCGTGACCAACCGCCGCCGTCTGACAGGCGCCCAGGCGGCGGATGCCGTCCTGCGGGCCCACGGGGTGTATAATGTGCCCATCCGGCCTTGCCGGGGGAACCTGACTGACCACTATGACCCCAGGGACAACACCGTCTACCTCTCGGAGAGCGTGTATAATGCCCCCACTGTGGCGGCGGTGGGCGTGGCGGCCCACGAGGCGGGCCACGCTGTCCAGTACGCGGTGGGCTACGGCCCGGTGCGGCTGCGGAGCGCCATCATTCCCGCTACCCAGATAGGATCGAAGTTTTCCTTTATCCTGCTGATGATCGGCATGGTGCTGTACAGCCAGGCCCTGTTCTTTGTGGGGATCCTCCTGTTCTCCCTGACCACCTTCTTCCAGCTGGTGACGCTGCCGGTGGAGTTTAACGCCTCCGCCCGGGCCTTGGAAACCATTGAGGGGCAGGGGATGCTGGACGGGGATGAGTTTCAGGGCGCCAGGAAGGTCCTTTGGGCGGCGGCCATGACCTATGTGGCCGCACTGCTGATGTCCATGCTGCAGCTGCTCCGGTTTGTCCTGATTTTCCTGGGGCGGAATGGGGAGAACCGCCGGGGAGGCCGCAGATGACGGCCCCCGCATCCCCCCGGGAAGCCGCCTTGCGGACGCTGGCTGCCTGCCGGACCCGGGGCGCGTGGGCGGATGCGGCCCTGCCGTCCCAGCTGTCCGGGCTGTCCGGGCCGGACGCCGCCCTTTGCAGCCGCATTGTCTACGGGGTGACCCAAAACCGGATGCTGCTGGACTTCTATCTGGCGGCTTACTGCTCCCAGAAACCGGATCATCTTCAGCCACCCCTGCTGGATATCCTGCGGATCGGGGCGTACCAGATCCTGTTTTTAGACAAGGTGCCTGACAGCGCCGCTGTCAACACCTCGGTGGAACTGGCGAAAAAGGCCGGGAGGGGACAGGCTTCCGGCCTTGTAAACGCTGTTCTCCGAAAAATTGCGCAGAATAAGGAGCACCTGCCGCCTGTCCCCCAGCGGGACGAGGTACAGTGCCTTTCGATCTGCTACAGCCACCCCAAATGGCTGGTGAAGCGGCTGTTGGCCCTGTTGGGCCGGGAGGGGACGGAGGCCCTTTTGGCCGTCCACAACAGCCAGCCTCCCGCCGCCGCCCAGGTGAATACGCTGAAAACCGGCGGCGAGGCACTGCTGGAATCCCTCCGGGCCGCTGGCGCGGCGGCAGAGCCACACCCCTGGCTCCCGGACTGCCTGCTGCTGACGGGCGCAGGGAACCTGGAGCGGCTGGAGCCCTTCCGGGCAGGGGCATTTTATATCCAGGATCCGGCGGCCCGCCTGGCGGCGCTGGCGGCGGATCTGTCCCCCGGCTGCCGGGTGCTGGACGTGTGCGCCGCCCCGGGCGGAAAGTCCTTTGCCGCCGCCATTGCTATGGGGGATAAGGGGCAGGTGCTGGCCTGCGATCTCCACGAAAACAAGCTGAAACGGATCCGGGAGGGGGCGGCCCGGCTGGGCATTTCCTGCATCGAAACTGCCGCTGCCGATGGGCGGGTTATGCATGAGGCATGGCGGGACGGGTTCGACGCGGTTTTGGTAGACGCCCCCTGCTCCGGCCTGGGGATTATCCGGAAGAAGCCGGATATCCGCTATAAGCGGCCGGACGATCTCTTCACCCTGCCGGTAGCCCAGAGCGCCATCCTCGCCAATGCCTCCGGCTATGTGCGGCCCGGCGGGACGCTGGTCTACTCCACCTGCACCCTCCTGCCGGAGGAAAACCAGCAGGTGACGGATACATTCCTCGCGGAGCACCCGGACTTTTCCCGGGAAAGCTTTGTCCTTCCGGGCCCCCTGGGGAAGACGGAGGGGCAAATCACCCTCTGGCCCCACTGCCATGGGACGGACGGCTTCTACATCTGCCGCATGAGGCGGCGTGCAACATAAGAGGTTCCTTATGATCGATTGGAAATCCCTGACGCCTTCGGAACTGACGGAGGCGCTGACGGCTCTGGGGGAGCCGGCCTACCGGGGGAAGCAGGTGTTTACCTGGCTCCACAAGGGGGTAGAATCTTTTGAGGAGATGGGCAATCTCCCCAAGCCCCTCCGGGAAAAACTGCATAGGGCGGGAGCCCTGTCCCCGCCGGAGATTGCCAGAAAACAGGTCTCCCGGCTGGACGGCACTGTCAAATACCTCTGGAAGCTGGCGGACGGCAGCTGTGTGGAATCCGTCCTGATGGCCTATCGCCATGGGAACACCGTCTGCATCTCCTCCCAGGTGGGCTGCCGGATGGGCTGCGCCTTCTGCGCGTCCACCATCGCCGGGAAGGTGCGGGATTTGACGGCGGGGGAAATGCTGGATCAGGTGCTCTTCACCTGGAAGGACTCCGGGAAAACCATCTCCAACATTGTACTGATGGGCATCGGAGAGCCGATGGACAACCTGGACGCAGTGCTGCGGTTTTTGGAACTGGTGAACCATCCCGATGGGATCAACATCGGGATGCGGCACATCTCCCTCTCCACCTGCGGCGTCATTCCCGGCATCCGGCGTCTTGCGGAACTGGCCCCGCAGCTGACATTGTCCGTCTCCCTCCACGCGCCGGACAGCGAGACACGCGGCACCCTGATGCCTGTGAACCGGGCCTATGACGTAGAGGGGCTGTTTGAGGCCTGTCACAGCTACTTTCAGAAAACCGGCCGGCGAATCTCCTTTGAGTACGCCTTGATCGACGGCGTGAACGACTACGACTGGCAGGCGGATTTGATTGTAAAGCGCCTGCGCGGAATGCCTGGGCATGTGAACCTGATCCCGCTGAACGACGTGCGGGAGAGCCCCTACAAGCCCTCCAGACGGATGGCGCCGTTTCAGAAACGGCTGGAATCCCAAGGCGTGGCCGCCACTGTGCGGCGGAGCCTGGGTGGAGATATAGACGCCTCCTGCGGCCAGCTGCGCCGAAGGGCTATGGAAGAGAAAGGGGAGATTCCCAATGATTGAACTATGTGGGATTACCGACGTGGGCCTGGTCCGGAAAGAGAACCAGGACGCCTACGGGGTACGGGAATTGGAGTGCGGCCTGGCTGTCTGCGTGGTCTGTGACGGCATGGGCGGCGCTGCCGGAGGAAAGCTGGCCAGCCGGATTGCCGTTGACACTTTTTTAGAGGAATTGGAAAAGCGGCTGAGGCCGGATATGGATGCGGAGGCACAGAAGCAGGCCTCTGCCGAGGCGGTGGCGCTGGCTAACGCCGCCATCCGGGATACCGCCGGACAGTCCCCCCAGTACAGCGGTATGGGCACTACCTTAGTCTCCGCCGTCATCCGGGAAGGGGAGGCCGTGGTTTCCAACGTAGGGGACAGCCGGGCCTATCACATCAGCCAGGACGGTATCCGGAGGATTACGAAGGATCATTCCTTGGTGGAGCGCATGGTGGACCGGGGGGATATCACCGCCGAGGAAGCCCGCCGCCATCCAAACCGGAACCTGATCACCCGGGCCCTGGGCCCGGACGTAGAACTGGAGTGCGACGGCTATGTCTGTCCCCTGCAAACGGGGGATTTCCTGCTGCTGTGCTCCGACGGGCTGGTCAATACCGCTGCCGACCAGGAGATGCTGTTTGAGGTCCTCCACGGGGATAGCCTGGAATCCAGCCTGGAGCATCTGCTGGCCATCGCCAAGCGCCAAGGCGCGCCGGACAACGTCACCGCCGTTCTGGCGCGGGTGCTGTGAGGGGAGACACTATGGATCAGTACATTGGAAAAATGCTGGACAACCGCTATGAAATACTGGAGCGCATCGGCACCGGAGGCATGGCGGTAGTCTATAAGGCCAAATGCCACCGGCTGAACCGGCTGGTGGCTATGAAGATTCTGAAAAGCGACCTGGCCCAGGATGAGGACTTCCGCCGCCGGTTCAACGCGGAGTCCCAGGCGGTCGCCCAGCTGTCCCACCCCAACATCGTATCCGTCTACGATGTGTCCAAGGGCGGCGATACCGAGTATATCGTCATGGAACTCATTGACGGCATCACCTTGAAGCAGTATATGGAGAAGCGGGGCCAGCTGAACTGGCGGGAAACGCTGCACTTTATCACCCAGATTATGCGGGGCCTCAGCCACGCCCACAGCCGGGGCATCGTCCACCGGGACATCAAGCCCCAGAACATCATGGTCCTGCGGGACGGCAGTGTGAAGGTGGCTGACTTCGGCATTGCCTGCCTGGAGAATTCTGCCCAGACCCTGACCCAGGAGGCCTTGGGATCCGTCCACTATATCTCCCCGGAGCAGGCCAGGGGGGAGCGGACCGACGCCCGGTCGGATATCTATTCCGCCGGCGTGGTCCTCTATGAGATGCTGACAGGCCGCCTGCCCTTTGTGGGGGACTCTGCTGTTTCCGTGGCCATCCAGCACCTCAGTTCCATCCCGCTGGCGCCCCGGGAGATTAACCCGGAGATCCCCCAGCAGCTGGAACTCATCTGCCTGAAGGCCATGGCGCCGGATATCCAGCGGCGCTACGCCTCCGCCGACGAGATGATTGCCGATCTGGAGTCCTTCCGGAAGAATCCCGGCGTCAGCCTGGATTTTGAATTGAAGGATCTCCGGCCGGAGGAGGTGGACGAACCCACCATGAAGCTGAAGCACGCCGCCGTCCACACCGGAGAGGGCCGCCGGGCCCCAGCGGCAAGGGAACGCCGCCAGCCGGTGTACGAGGACGACGAGGACGATTATCTGCCGGACTCCGGCGGCAGGGGCCGGGTGGTGCTGGTGGTCATCGCCTGCCTGCTGGCTATTGCCCTGGCAGGCGTTATGATCCGCAATATCCTGGACTCCTTTAACTCCCCGGCAGTGCCGGACCAGTACCTGACGCCCAGGGTCCTCAGCTATACCCTGGAGGAGGCCCAGTCCCTCTCCGACGTAAACGGCGTCTTTAAAATCGAAGTGAAGGATGAGATTATCTATACCGCCGACTATCCTATCGGCACCATCGCCAAGCAGGCCCCGGCGGAGGGGGAGCCCCAGAAAGGGGAGAACCTGACCATTACCGTCTGGCTCAGCGGCGGGGAGGAGACCGGCGTCATGCCGCTTTTGAAGGACCGCTCCATGGCGGAGGTAACCGTACTGATGAAGGAACTGAAGGAGAAGTACGATCTCACCATTGAGGCGCCGGAAGAGGATATGCAGTACAGCGAGGAAGTGACTGCCGGCTACGTGATTTCTACGGATCCTGCCGATGGGGCCGTGCTGAAAAAGGGGGATGTCATCCACATCGTCCTCAGCAAGGGGCCCCAGCCCACTCAGCTGATCTCCTTTGTCAACCAGGATCTCACCTGGGCCCAGGAGCAGATGACCATCATGAAGCTGACGCTGGAAATCTCCTATGAGTACAACGCGGAGGTGGCGGCCGGGAAGATCATCCGGCAGGAGCCTGCGGCCGGTACTGACGTGGTGCCGGGGGATACCGTCAAGTTCTTTGTCAGCGAGGGCCCGGAACCCGGCACCGGGGAGTTGTATACCTATGGGCTGACGATCCCGCTGCCGAGCGACGCAACAGGGACAAAGCGCCTGCAGATCTACCAGGGCTACGAGTGTGTGTTCGACCAGTCTATTGACTGTACCCCGGGCAGCTTCTTCTATGAGTTGGAGGGCACGCAGAGTGAATACCTGGTGACCGTCTATCTGGATGGGGAAATCATCTACAACGAAATTGCGAATATCACTAACGGATGATGGCAAGAGGACGGATTCAAAAAGCCCTCAGCGGCTTTTACTATGTGGATACCGGTGGAGAGATCCTCACCTGCCGGGCCAGGGGGAAATTCCGTAAGGACGGGGTTTCCCCCCTGGTGGGGGACTGGGCGGAGGTCCGGGAACTGGGAAACGGCGAAGGGTTCCTGGAGGCCGTCTGCCCACGGAAAAACGCCTTCGCCCGTCCGGCGGTGGCCAATATCGAACAATTGGTCGTGGTAGCCTCCGGGGCTATTCCCCGGACAGACCCATACCTGATTGACCGGGTATCCGCCATTGCAGCCCTGAAGGGTTGCGGCGTGGTGGTGGTTTTGAACAAATGGGATCTGGATCCGGCGGAGGATCTGTACGCAATTTACCGCGCCGCCGGGTTTCCCACCTTCCGTGTCAGCGCCAAGACAGGGGAAGGGCTGGCGGAGTTGTCCGCCGTCCTGTCAGGCCGCCTCTCCGCGTTTACCGGAAACTCCGGCGTGGGGAAGTCCAGCATCCTGAACGCCTTGGAGCCCACCTTTTCCCTGCCGGTGGGGGAGGTAAGCCAGGCCCTGGGCCGGGGACGGCATACCACCCGCCATGTGGAACTTTTCCGTCTCTCCTGCGGGGGGGAGGCTGTGGATACGCCGGGATTTTCCTCCTTCGACACGGAGGAACTGGATTTGGAACTGAAACGCCGCCTGCCGGAGACCTTCCCGGAGTTCTGCCCTTACCTGCCGGAGTGCCGGTTCGTGGGGTGCAGCCATACCCGGGAGAAGGGCTGTGCCGTGCTGGAGGCCCTCCGCAGGGGGGAAATCCAACTCAGCCGCCACAAGAGTTATCTCCGGCTCTACGAGGAACTGAAACCCCTCCAGGATTGGCAGGAGCGGAAGAAATAGGTACAATATTGGATGTTTTTAAGATTAAAGTAAGAGGGCTGTCCGGAGCACATGCCGGACAGTCCTCTTACTTTTTCTAGTATATTATCTCTTTTTTTGTTTTTAGTGGAATTCTTTATATCCTTTACAAAATGATGCAGATCAGCCCTCCGCTGCCCTCGTTGATAATACGGGTCAGGGTTTCCTGGAGTTTTTTCCGGGCATCCTCCGGCATCCGTTTCAGCTTGGCCTGGAGATCCTCGTTCACCAACTCGTGGAAGCTGCGGCCAAAGATGTTGGACTGCCAGATTTTGCTGGTATCCCCCTCGAACTCCTGCAAGAGGTAGTTCACCATATCCTCAGACTGCTTTTCGTTCCCCACAATGGGGCTCACCGCAGTCTCAATGTCTGCCCGGATCATATGGATGCTGGGGGCGCTGGCTTTCAGCCGGACGCCGTAACGGCCGCCCTGCTTCATGATCTCCGGTTCCTCCAGCTTCAGTTCGTCAATCCCAGGCACCACAATGCCGTAGCCCGTCTCCCGGACGGCCTGGAGGGCCCCGGCCACCTTGTCGTACTCCGCCTTCACCGCCGCCAGGCGGGTCAGCAGGCTCATCAGATCCCCGTCGTCCCCCACCTCAAAGCCGGACTGCTGGGAGAGGGTGTGGTAAAACAGTTCACGGGGCAGCAGGAGCCTTGCGGCGGCCACACCGGTGCCTAGGTCGATATTGGTAACCTTGGCCTCGCTGATGTCCTCACAGCCGTCCAGGGCGGCGATTACGCCCTCTACCTCACGGATATGGCGCAGTTCCGCCGTGCCCTGGCGGATGGCGTCGTAAAGCCCTGTCTTGATGGGGTGATCCCCCGGCAGGGCGTCCACCCACGGGGGCAGGAACAGATCCAGTTCCTGCATGGGGAACTCGTAGAGGACGGCCTTTAAGATGGCCCCTACATCCTCCTCTCCGAGTTCCAGGCAGTTGACTGCCGCGCAGTTGACCTCGTACCGGGAGGAGATGTCCCGGGCAATGGCCTCTGCCCGGTCTCCGTGGGGGTCTGAGGAGTTCAGAAGGACGATGAAGGGCTTTCCCAGTTCCTGCAGTTCCCGGATCACCCGCTCCTCCGCCTCCAGATAGTCCTCCCGGGGGATGTCGGAGACGGTGCCGTCAGTAGTGATGACAATCCCGATGGTGGAATGTTCCGTAATCACTTTCCGGGTACCGATTTCCGCCGCCTCGGTCATGGGGATCTCGTGGTCATACCAAGGGGTTGTGACCATCCGGGGGGCGTCGTCTTCAAACTGGCCAATGGCCCCCCGGACCATGTAGCCTACGCAGTCAATGAGCCGCACAGAGAAGGAGCCGCCGCCTTCCAGCTGGATCTGGACGGCCTCCTCCGGGACAAACTTTGGCTCCGCCGTCATAATGGTCCGGCCAGAGCCGCTCTGGGGAAGTTCATCCCGGGCCCGCTCCTTCCGGTAGACGTTTTCGATGTTGGGAATCACCTGGGTTTCCATAAACCGCTTGATGAAGGTGGATTTTCCCGTCCGCACCGGCCCCACCACGCCGATGTAAATATCCCCCGCCGTGCGGGTAGCGATATTCTGATAGATTGTGGTATTCATAAAGCATCCCGTCCTTTTTCCGCTCCAGATTCGCGGCGCCGCCATGAGACAGGCCGCGCCGGCGCGTCCCCGCGATTCTTCACAGTAACACTCTATGTCCGGCTCCGCCAAAGTATGACGGCCCGTCTTTCTCCCGCCGGGAAATACAGGGGATATGGCGGGCTACTTTGTAAAAAACGCACAAAAGAACAGGAGGATGTCCCTGCCGATTCCGGCAATTGTGGATCTTTACGTGAGGAATTTAGTATGGTAAACTGTTAGCGTATTAAACGGGCGGGAGCCCGGGTTTTGGAGGGATTGAGAAATGAAGTACATGAAACGGGCAGGAGCCCTGTTGCTGGCCCTGACAATGACGCTGGCCCTGGCCGCCTGCGGCAACAAGGAGAGCAGCAGCGATCTGGAGTACGTAAAGGAAAAGGGCACCCTGATTGTGGGCATTACAGAGTTTGAGCCCATGGATTATCAGGATGCCTCCGGCAACTGGATTGGCTTTGACGCCGACCTGGCCTCCGCCTTTGCCGAGAGTTTAGGCGTGAAGGTTGAATTCCAGATCATTGACTGGGACAACAAGGTCATGGAACTGGAGGGCAAGACCATTGACGTTGTCTGGAACGGCATGACCCTCAATGATGAGGTGAAGAGCGCCATGGCGTGCTCCAACCCCTATTTCAACAACGCCCAGGTCATCATCGTCCCCGCGGATAAGGCCGCCGATTATCCTGACGCGGAAAGCGCCAAGGATCTGGCCTTTGCCGTGGAAATCGGCTCCGCTGGCAAGGAGCAGGCGGAGGCCAACGGCTTCAGCTATACGGAAGTTGCCGATCAGGCTACCACGCTCCTGGAGGTCAGTTCCGGCACCGCCGACGCCGCCATCATCGACTACCTGATGGCCGCCGCTATGACAGGGGAGGGCACCAGCTACGCCAACCTCACCTTTACCGCCTCCCTCAACAGCGAGGAGTACGGCGTAGGCTTCCGGAAGGGCTCCGACTTGGCGGCTGCGCTGAACGACTTCTTCAAGGACGCCTATGCGGACGGCACCATGCAGTCCATCGCGGATACCTATCGCATCGGCGATATGCTGCTGGAGCAGAAATAACAAAGGTTTTTTCAAGCAGCCACTGAAAGCAGAGGATTGTTCCTCTGCTTTCAGCCGGTTTTCAAACCGAAGAGGAAAGGCAGGTTCCGCGCATGCACATATTTTTAACCGTCACCGGCGCTTTGAACGAGGGCTTCCTGCAAACCTTGAAGCTGTTCGTAATCACGCTGATCGGGGCCGTCCCTCTGGGGCTGGTGGTCTCCTTCGGCTCCATGAGCAGATTTACGCCCCTGCGGTGGCTCACCAGGACGGTGGTCTGGATTATCCGCGGGACTCCGCTGATGCTCCAGCTGATCATCATCTACTACATACCCGGGCGGCTCCTGCCAGAGAACCCCTGGCCTAGCGGGGAGGCCGGCCGGTTCCTGGCTTCCGCCGTGGCGTTCATCATCAACTACGCCTGCTATTTCTCCGAGATCTACCGGGGCGGCATCCAGGGCGTCCCGGCAGGGCAGCAGGAGGCCGGCATGGTGCTTGGCATGACCAGGCGCCAGATCTTCTTCAAGGTTACGTTGCTGCAGATGGTGAAGCGGATTGTGCCGCCGATGTCCAATGAGATCATCACCCTGGTGAAGGACACCTCTATTGCCCGCATTATCTCCTACCAGGAGGTCATCTGGGCAGGTTACGCCTTCCTGAAGAGTTCCCACGGCTATGCGGGCCTGATCTGGCCCCTGTTTTTCACTGGCGTGTATTATCTGCTGTTCACCGGCGTACTGACCCTCTTCTTCGGCTGGGTGGAGCGCAAATTGGACTATTTCCGTTAAGAGGAGGCACAAGATGGAAATTTTAGACGTCCGTCATATTGAAAAGCACTTTGACGACACACCGGTCCTGACTGACATCAGCTTTTCCCTGGAGGAGGGGCAGGCCCTCTCCATCATCGGTTCCTCCGGCAGCGGAAAGACCACGCTCCTCCGGTGCCTGAACTTCCTGGAGCGGCCCGACAAAGGGATTATCGCCGTAAAAGGGGAGACCCTCTTCGATGCGGCAGACCCCAAAACCCAGCTGGAGGAAGAGATCCGTACCAAGCGTCTTCACTTCGGCCTGGTTTTCCAAAATTTTAATCTTTTTCCCCAATATACAGCCCTCCAGAACGTGACCCTGGCCCGGGAACTGCTGGCCAAAGAGCAGGGAGGGGAGAGCCGGGAATCCATCCTGGCGGCAGGGAAGGACCTGCTGGCCCAGATGGGTCTCAGTGACCGGGCAGACCACTATCCCCACCAACTCTCCGGCGGGCAGCAGCAGCGGGTAGCTATTGCCCGGGCCCTGGCGCTGCATCCGGATATCCTCTGCTTTGACGAGCCTACCTCCGCCTTGGATCCCGAGTTGACCGGGGAGGTCCTGCGGGTGATCCGGGAATTAGCGGAGCACAAAACCACCATGATCATCGTGACCCATGAGATGGCTTTCGCCCGGGATGTGGCGGATCAGGTGATTTTCATGGATGGCGGCGTCATTGTGGAGCAGGGTAATCCCAAGGAAGTCATCGATCACCCCAAAGAGGAACGGACAAAGCAGTTCCTGGCCCGCTATTCGGAAAAATAAACAATATAATGGCGCCCCGTTTCAGAAAATCCACTCTGAAACGGGGCGTTTTTCAACACTATCCGGCTCTTACTGCCGCCACGGAAGCCGGGATTACCCCCAGCCCCTGCTGCACGGAAGGGACCCCCTATTGGAGCCGTCTTCTAATCAGAAAGAGATCAGCAGCGTTTCCTGGGAATCAGGAGAAGTTTTTCGAGGGGGATATCAGCCTCTGTCTCCAGCTGGTTGGCAGCCAGGATGGTGGGGATAGTGGTGTTATGCCGTTTTGCCAAATCCCAGGCGCTTTCCTGCTTTCCCAGGCAGCGGAGGACCAGGGAAGGCGCCCCGGACAGATCCTTGGGCTTCTCCGTATCCAGCTTGGCGGCAGTAACGCAGACCCGTTTTACCCGGGAGGCTGCCTCTATGCGGAAGTCCACCGGGAACCGCACCTCAATGCCCCGGTCTCCCAGACTTCCCTGGACTTCCTCCGGGCAGACCGCCTTGGCGGATATCCTGCAGTCCTCCGGCAGTTCCATCTGGCAGGTGATATCCACACACCGCTCTGTCATCAGTGGCACGCCGCCCTCGTCCAGATACAGCGCCTGGATCACAGCCCCTGTCCGCAGGGACGCCATGCCGCCCTCCCGGCTAACGGACACCGCCCCGCAGGAAACCGTCAGGGACAGGATGGCCTCCGCCACCACGCCGATCTCCAGCACCTCCCGCACCGTCTGGCGGCGGGACATGGTCTCACAGAAGCTGGTAAGTTCCAAAGGCGCAGCATCGTAGGTCATGTCATAGGCCGTGGAATAGAGGTCGCTTAAAAGCGTCAGTTCCCGCTCTGCCCGCAGAAAGGCCGCCGCATGGAAATAGAAGGTTACGGCAATCTGGCGGCCCTCGTCGTCAGCCCCGTCGATTTGGAAGTCCGTCCCGGTCAGCTGCAGCTGCACCGCGGCAGCCGTCTCCTCCGAGGCGCCCTCCACCTCCATGATCTGGGAGAAGGGCAGTTCAGCGGAGGTGGAGCAGCAGCGGCCCTCCGCTGTCCGGTACAGCAGGCTTACGTTGAACATCCCCTTGAAAATAAGCTTGCTGCCCACTACCTTGGCCTCTGTCACCGTGCTGCTGACCCGGTTAGTCAAAAGTTCCGCCGCGCCGTCCCGGCCGGGGGAGAGGTTGATCTCCTCAGAGAAGGTGTAATCCTTCTCCGCAAAATGGGTCACCAGGATGGCGTGCTGGGTCTCCTGGCGCTTTTCAATCTGGAACCCGTCCTCCACGTCCACGCCGGTGCAGAAGACCAAGGGGGCCCGCTGGTATCCGGCGGCCCGGATCACCAGCTTGCAGTGGGTAAAGACCTTCCGGGGGTTCAGCATACGGGTTTCCAGAAACTCGATCTCCGTCTCCGCCGTGAGATACATGCAGCCGGCAAGGCTCCGGCTGTCGCTTTCGGCGGTAAACGGCATGGCAAACTCCAGCACCCGGATGCCGCCTTCCCCTTCCGGGGTGTACAGCACCGTCACCCGGACGGTGCCGGAGATCTCTGCCTTGCCGTCCCGCAGTTCCCGGCTATGGAGGAATACCTTCCCCTCCGTCTCAATGATCCGGGCGATATCCGGGCAGTAGTCCGGCACAATGGTCTCCGCCGTTTCCTCCTGGGTCAGCGCCAGATCCCCGCCTGTCTCATAGGCGTCCAGACTGGCTGTTTTCAGTTCTAAATCCATAGGTAGCCCTTCCTTTCCGGCAGTTCATGTCCATGCTCCAGCCTATGAAGGGCGGTTTTCGATTATGCCTGCTCCTCCTTGATTTTAAAGAGCCTCCGCAAAATACCCCGCAGGGCTTTCGGCGATTTCCAGACTACAATGTTCATCCAAACACTCCTTTCACCGCTTGCAGCAGGCAAGGCCGCAGGCAATCAGCAGAAAAGCCGTCAGGAACAGGAGCGCGCATACCGGAAAAATAGCCGCAATGAGAATCCCCGCGCCCAGCGCCACCGCGCACACGCCGATGATCCAGGTCCAGCGGCCGCCGCCGCCACAGCACATACGTCCCGCCTCCTCTCTTGGGAACCGTTGACGAAACCCGCGGCACGGGCTTCGCCAGCGGTTCCCTTGCTACAGTATAGCGGGGAGGGCCGTCCCCCGTGCGGGTTTTTCCCAAGAAGGCCCGAAAAAGGGCGCAGTTTTCGCCGCTTGCTATTTTCCGCCGGCCGCGGTATAATTGCCCATGAAGAAATCACGGGATAAAGCGATTCCCGAAACCAGAAGGAGCGGCTGTCATGACTTTTGAGGAATACCTCTCTTCACTGGGGGACAAAACGGTTGCCGTCAACGGCATCGGCGTCTCTAACCGGCCTCTTATCCAATTACTGCTCTCCCGGGGCATCCGTGTCACAGCCAGAGATAAAAAGGAACGATCATCCCTTGGCCCGGCGGCGGAGGAACTGGAGGCTCTGGGCTGCCGCCTCCGGCTGGGGGCGGATTACCTGGCGGATCTGACAGAGGATGTGATCTTCCGTACCCCGGGGATGCGCCCGGATCTCCCGCCCCTGGCTGCCGCTGTGGAGCGGGGCAGCGTCCTCACCAGCGAGATGGAGGCCTTTTTCGAGGTCTGCCCCTGTCCGGTGATCGCTGTTACCGGCAGCGACGGCAAAACTACGACTACCACCATCATCGCGGATCTCCTGCGGGCAGCGGGACAGACCGTCCATTTGGGCGGGAACATCGGCCACCCCCTTCTGGCAGAGGCGGGAACCATGCGGCCGCAAGATATTGCCGTGCTGGAACTGAGTTCCTTCCAGCTGATGACCATGGCACGAAGTCCCCATATTGCCGTGATCACCAACCTGGCTCCCAACCATCTGGATGTCCACAAGGATTTCGGCGAGTATATTGCCGCAAAGGAGAATATCTTTACCCATCAAACGGCAGAGGATATTGCAGTTTTTAACGCCGATAATGAGATTACACTGGCGGAATCCATGCGGGCCCTGGGACGGGCGCGGCTCTTCTCTCGCAGACGGGAGGTGGAGGATGGCGTATTCCTGCGGGAAGGGCAGATCATAGCCCGGCAGGGCAGGGAGGAACGGGCCGTCATGGCGGCCTCCGATATCAAGCTGCCCGGCGCCCACAATGTGGAAAACTATATGGCGGCCATCGCCGCCGTGGACGGCCTAGTCCCGGATGAATCCATCCGCACCTTCGCCCAGGAATTCGGCGGTGTGGAGCACCGGATTGAACTGATCCGGACACTCCGGGGCGTCCGGTGGTACAACGACTCCATCGCCTCCAGCCCCAGCCGCACCATAGCCGGCCTCCGTTCCTTCCCGAAAAAGGTGATCCTCATTGCAGGTGGCAAGGACAAGGGGATTTCTTATGATGAACTGGGCCCGGTGGTCAACAAGCATGTAAAATGCCTGATCCTCTGCGGCGCAACGGCGGACGTTATCCGCCGTTCTGTGGAAGAAGCGGGCAATTACCGGGGATTGGAGATCCTGGAGGTGGAGGACTACCGGCAGGCCGTCGTCCTGGCCGACAGCAAGGCAGGGGAGGGGGACGTGGTCATCCTCTCTCCTGCCAGCACCTCCTTTGACCGCTTCGCCAATTTTATGGAGCGGGGGAATGTTTTCAAAGCCCTCGTCCGGGAACTGCCGGAGGCGTAAGCCGGAGTTTACCCCTTTTCAAAGTTTTCCCTATCTTCCGGCAAAGGGCCAGGCCTGCCGCGCATAGAATGGCGGCGGGGGTGGTTTTATGTGGAGGGGGTTTTACTACTACCGGAGCCGGATGAACAGCCATTCGATCCTGCGGATGCTGGCTTTCGGGCTGCTGGCGGCCTGTCTCTTCGGCCTGCTGACAGCCACCGCCCGGATGAAGCCTATCCTGGAGAGCCTGGCCACCGCCCGGGTCTCCAACACCGTCACAGGCATTGTCACCCAGGCGGTGTATGAAGCCGTCCAGTCGGGGGAGATCAGCTACGACGGCCTCATCACCTTTGAAAAGGACAACGAGGGCCGGATTACCGCCCTCTACAGCAATATGGCCTCCTTCAGCCGCCTGCAGGCGGAAATCCTGGATACCGTCCTGGAACGGGTGGGGCAGGTGTCCGCCCGGGATCTCTCCATCCCTGTGGGCAGCCTCACTGGCTCGACCCTGCTGGCAGGCCGGGGCCCTGCCGTCTCCGTCCGCATGGAGTCGGTAGGCTCCTCCAGCGCCTATTTTGAAAATGAATTCATCTCCGCCGGGATCAACCAGACCCGGCACAATATTGTCCTGCATATTGACGTGTATGTCAGTATCCTCCTGCCGGGGTTCACCACCGCCACCAAGGTCTCCAACGGCTTCACTGTGGCGGAGACAGTGATCGTGGGCTCCGTGCCGGACACCTACACCAACTTCAACGCCGCCGTCCAGGAATACGCGGACGACGCAAAAAACTATATCCTCAACGGGAATTGACAGGAAAGGGGACACTATGGACTACCGCCAGGAAATCAAACATCTGCGGGACATTCTCAACGAAAACGGGTACCGCTACTACGTGCTGGACGCCCCCACCATGAGCGATCACGAATACGACATGCTGAACCGCCGTCTGGAAGAACTGGAGGCCCAGCATCCGGAGGAGGTTACACCGGATTCCCCCACCCAGCGGGTGGGGGGCCGGATTCTGGAAGGGTTCCAGCCCTATACCCACGAGGTGCCGCTGGAGAGCCTCCAGGACGTGTTCAATGGGGAAGAGGTAGCGGAATTCTGCCAGCGGATGGAGCAGGCCTTGGGGACAGGTGTGGAATACTCCCTGGAACCTAAGGTGGACGGCCTGTCCGTTGCACTGGAGTACCGGGACGGCGTATTCGTCAGCGGCGCCACCCGGGGCGACGGCCGGGTGGGGGAGGATGTGACGGAGAATCTCCGCACCATCCGTTCCATCCCCATGACCCTGCCGGAAAAGCTGCCCCGGCTTATTGTTCGGGGAGAGGTGTATATGTCCCGGGCGGTGTTCGCGGAAATCAACGCCCAGCGGGAACTGGACGGAAAACCTCTTATGGCCAATCCCCGCAACGCCGCCGCCGGATCCCTCCGGCAGCTGGATCCCAGAATTTGCGGGGAACGGCGGCTGGATATCCAGATTTTCAATCTCCAGCTGGCGGAGGGACGGGAATTCTCCTCCCATGCCGGGACGCTGGCATATCTGGAGGAGCAGCGGTTCAAGGTCATCCCCCACAAAACCCTCACCGGTGCTGCCGCCTGTCAGGAGGAGATTGCCCGCATCAACGATCAGCGGATGGAATACCCCTTTGATATCGACGGGGCTGTTATCAAGGTAAACACCTTGTCAGACCGCTCTGTTCTTGGCAGTACGGCCAAGTCCCCCAAGTGGGCCGTGGCCTTCAAGTACCCACCGGAGAAAAAGCCGTCAGTTGTGCGGGATATCGTGATCCAGGTAGGCCGCACCGGTGTCCTGACCCCAAAAGCGGTCTTAGCCCCGGTCCGTCTGGCTGGGACGAACGTTACCAGCGCAACGCTCCACAACCAGGACTATATCACGGAAAAGGATATCCGGATTGGGGACACGGTGATTGTACAGAAGGCGGGGGAGATCATCCCGGAGATCGTGGAGGTAGACTTCGCAAAGCGGCCGGAGAGGACAAGCCCCTATATCCTGCCGGAGGTCTGCCCGGTCTGCGGCGCGCCGGTCCGCCGGGACGAGGATGGGGCAGCCCTCCGCTGCACAGGCGCGGAGTGTCCCGCCCAGCTGCTGCGGAACCTCACCCATTTCGCCAGCCGGGACGCCATGGATATCGAGGGCCTCGGCCCTGCTGTGATCCAGCAGCTGGTGGAAAGTGGGCTGGTGCGGAATCCGGCGGATCTCTACAGCCTCCGGGCTTCGGATGTTGCAAAGCTGGATCGGATGGGGGAGAAGTCTTCGGAAAATCTGATCCGGGCCATAGAAAATTCCAAGGCTAACGACCTGGGAAAGCTGATCTTCGGCCTGGGCATCCGGCAGGTAGGGGAGAAGGCCGCCAAGGTTCTGGCGGGCCATTTTAAGACTATGGATGCCCTGATGGCAGCCAGCGAGGAAGAACTGACGGAGATTGACGACGTAGGCGGCATTACCGCCCAGTGTATTGTGGAGTATCTGGCCCAGCCCCAGTCCCGGGATCTGATCCGGCGGCTGCGGGAGGCAGGTGTCAACATGGAAAACACCGCTCAGCTGGTGGATGAGCGGTTCGCCGGGATGACCTTTGTCCTCACCGGCGCTTTGACCCGGTTTGATCGGAAGGCCGCCCAGGCCATGATTGAGGAGCGGGGAGGAAAAGCGGCGGGCTCCGTTTCCAAGCGGACCACCTATGTGGTGGCTGGGGAGGCCGCCGGCAGCAAGCTGAAAAAAGCCCAGGAACTGAACATTCCCATCCTAACGGAGGATGAATTTGCCAAAATGCTGGAGTGAGGAGCAGGGTGGAGATGGAGTTTATTCAGGAAAGGTTTTTCACTTTACAGAATTTTCCTATCAGTCATTTCGGAGCAAATTGGTGACAACCATTGCCCCTGAAACCTTCATTGGCGTCCGGGTTCCGGAACCGCGGAAGTTTGCCCGGGAAATCCGGAAGACACCGGAGGCAGCCGCCTTTCTCCGGCAGCTGCCTCACCGGTATTATGAGGAAAACGTCCTTCACGGGCTGCTGTTTTCCCAGCCCATGCCGTATGAGGAAACCATGGCATATCTGGAGGCCTTCCTACCTTATGTGGATAACTGGGCGGTCTGCGACTAATCAGCCCCCAGGCCTTCCGGAAGTATCCGGCGGATCTGCGGAGCGGGGAGTACTATATCAATATGATGATCGCCTGGTACTTTGCCACCGCTCTGGCGAAGCGGTATGAAGAGGTTCTGCCCTATCTGGAGGAACGGCGCCTGTCCGATTGGGTTCATAACAAAACTATTCAGAAGGCGGTGGAGAGTTACCGGATTACGCCGGAGCAGAAGATGTATCTTCGGACACTGCGGGTCAAGGTTTCCAAATCCAAGTAACGCACAGTAAAGCGGCACGCTGGGGATACACCCGGCGTGCCGCACTGCTGATACTCTTGATTTATCTATTTATCAAATGCGGGGTTAAGATAGTAGACATTTTTCTCGTCCATCTTATCCTTCGCCAGCCGCAGGCCTTCGCCGAACCGCTGGAAATGGACAATCTCCCTGGCACGGAGGAACTTGATGGCGTCGTTGACATCCGGATCGTCGGAAAGGCGGAGGATGTTGTCATAGGTCACGCGGGCCTTCTGCTCTGGTGCAATCACGAAAGTGCAACCTGGGGCTAAAAATTCCAGTGGATTTCAATGGGAACGTCACGAGTGCCGGGGATGCGCTTGCCTACAGTGATGTGGTCGATGAGGATTTCTACGATTTCCCGTGTCAAGTGTTCCAGGTTTACATACCGCTCTACCAAAGCCTTTCGGTTGTCTCCCGCAGCAATTCTGTCCTCCAGTTCCGCAAGCTGCCGCTGGCCATCCAGTAGGACACGCTCCAGCCGGGACTTCTCGGAAGAAAACTCCTTGGAGAGGGCGGAGAAGTCACTGTCGTTGAGCAGACCCTTGACCTTATCCATGTACAAGTCCCGCAGTCCCTTGGTGTACTCGGCAATCCGTTTCTCATAGGCAGAAAGGGTTTCCAGGAGTTGCCTTTTCTGGCCTTGCAGACTTTCGCAGAACTCAATGCTCCGCTCCAGTTCACCCTTGTCCAGATACGCCGCCGCTAGCCGGTTCAACTCGTCAATCACCATCCGTTCCAGCTTTTCCACGGAAATAAAGGAGCCAATACAGGCGTCCTTTGCCACATGGCGGTTGGAGCATTGGAGGTAGTGCCGCCCGCGATTTTTTGAGGAGCGCATGGTGTAGCCGCAGTTGGCGCAGACTGCTTTCCGGGCGAACAGGCCCACAGTGCCGCAGTCAAAGGGCTTGGCCCGCTCCGCGATCATGGACTGCACCCGGTTCCAGAGGGGGCGGTCGATGATGGCCTCGTGGGTTCCCTCCACGCGATACCACTCGCTTTGAGGGCGGGGCTTGTTCTGCTTGGTCTTGTAGGACACGCTGCCATATTTGCCCTGTACCATGTTTCCGATATAGATTTCGTTGGTGAGCATATCGGAGATGGCGAAATACTTCCAGAGGGTGCTGTTTTTCCGCTTGGGCTGCTGGTAGCGCAAACCGTGGAGCCGCTTGTACTCGGTGGGGTTGGGGATACCCCGATCATTGAGCATCCGGGCGATAGCCGTCTTGCCGTAACCCTGGGAAAAGAGGGTGAACACCTCCCGGACAACGGCGGCGGCCTCCTCGTCAATAATCAGGTGGCCTTTCTGGTCGGGATCTTTCTTGTAGCCGTAAAGCGCAAAGGCCCCGATGTGAAAACCGTTCTGCCGCCGGTTGGTGAGGACGCTGCGGATGTTCTCCGACATATCCTCCAGATACCACTCGTTCACCAGTCCGTTGATCTGCCGGGACTTCTTGTTGCCCTTGTTGGCGGTGTCGGCGTTGTCCACGATGCTGACAAAGCGGATGCCCCAAATAGGGAAGAGGCCGTGGATGTACTTTTCTACCAGCTCCAGCTCACGGGTAAAGCGGGATTGTGTCTTGCAGAGAACGATGTCAAAGCGGTGAGCCTTGGCGTCCTCCAGCAAGCGGTTAAATTCGGGCCGTCTGCGGTCTGAACCTGTGTAATCATCATCACTGTAAAGGTTATAAACTTCCCACCCCTGTTCCATCGCATATTGCAGCAGCATAGCCTTTTGGTTCTGAATGCTGTTGCTGTCGTCGGTTTCAAATTGCTTGTTTCTATCTTCCTCGGATAAACGGCAGTA
>CAJUDW010000020.1 GCA_910584995.1 uncultured Oscillibacter sp.
GGCCTTCTACCGGGTCCCCTGCGACAAGCGGGACCTCAACTATGACAAATACTTCCGTCACGGCTCCCTTGAAAGGAACGTTTTGACGGAGTTTAACAGCAGCAACACGGAACTTTTGGACGTGGAGCAGGTGAAGGAGAAGCTGCTGTCCCTGCAATTCATCCGGGACGAGCTGTCCAAGTGGGAGGGGCGGTAAGGTGAATATTCTTATCACCGGGGCCAACGGCTTTATCGGGCGGAACCTGCGGGCTGCCCTGGAGGAAATCCGGGCAGGCCATGACCGCAGGCCGGAGCACGTGCTCTGCGAAAACCCGGCAGATATAACGCTATATCTGTACAGAAGGGAGGACTCCCAGGCAGATTTGGATGCTTTCTGCGCTGATTGCGATTTTGTATTTCACCTTGCCGGGATAAACCGCCCCAAAGACAACGCGGAATTCATGGAGGGCAACTCCGGCTTTACCTCCACGCTGCTGGATGCCCTGAAACGGCACAAAAATACCTGCCCTGTCCTGCTTTCCAGTTCCGCCCAGGCATCCCTGTCCGGCCGCTACGCCGGCAGCGTGTACGGCGAGAGCAAGCGTGCGGGGGAGGGGCTCCTGTTCCAACACGCCCGGGAAACCGGGGCGGAGGCTTTGGCCTACCGCCTGCCCAATGTGTTCGGCAAATGGTGCCGCCCCAACTACAATTCCGCTGTGGCCACCTTTTGCCACAACACCGCCAACGGCCTGCCCATCCAGGTGAACGACCCTAACCTGCCTATGGATTTGGCCTATATTGACGACGTTGTTGAGGAGTTTATCCAAGCCCTTCGGGGGCAGGCCAACTGCCTGGCAGACGGCTTCTGCGCCGTGCCCGTCCATCACGAGACCACCCTGGGGCATATCGCGGACACCATCCTTTCCTTCCCCAAAATGCGGGAATCCCTGGAAGTCCCCCAATTAAGCGACCCTTTGACAAAGAAATTGTATTCCACATATCTGTCCTATCTTCCGGCTGAAAGCTTCCTGTACAGCCTTCGCATGAACGGGGATGACAGGGGCAGCTTCACGGAACTGCTCCGCACACCGGACAGGGGGCAGGTTTCCGTCAACATCTCCAAGCCCGGCGTCACCAAGGGCCAGCACTGGCATCACACCAAGAACGAGAAATTCATCGTGGTAAAGGGCGAGGCCCTGATCCAGCTGCGCCGGATAGGCACGCAGCCGGACGGCGCCCCCTATCCGGTGGAGGAATTCCGGGTCTCCGGCAGCCATATCCAGGCGGTGGAGATGATTCCCGGCTATACCCACAACATCATCAACCTCTCCGAAACAGAGGATTTGGTAACGGTTATGTGGGCCAACGAACTGTTTGACCCGGCAAAGCCGGATACATTTTTCCAGGAGGTGTAGGGCATGTCTCTGAAGCTGGACTATTCGGATGTACGGTTCCGGAATAACGGCAGATTGAAGCTGCTGATTATTGTGGGGACGCGGCCTGAAATCATCCGCCTGTCCGCTGTGATCACCAAATGCCGCCAATACTTTGACTGCATCCTTGCCCACACCGGGCAGAACTACGATTACAATCTCAACGGCGTCTTTTTCCGGGACCTGCGCCTGGACGATCCGGAGGTTTATATGGACGCCGTGGGCGACGATTTAGGCGCGACCGTTGGGAATATCATCAACTGTTCCTACAAGCTGATGGCGCAGCTGAAGCCGGACGCCCTCTTGATTTTGGGGGATACGAATTCCTGCCTCTCCGCCATCTCCGCCAAGCGGCTCCACATCCCCATTTTCCATATGGAGGCGGGAAACCGCTGCAAGGACGAATGCCTGCCGGAGGAGACCAACCGCCGGATTGTGGACATCATCTCCGACGTAAACCTGGCTTACTCCGAGCACGCCCGGCGGTATCTGGCGGAGTGCGGCCTGCCCAAGGAGCGCACTTTCGTGACGGGCTCCCCTATGGCGGAGGTGCTGCGGGCCAACCTGCCCCAGATTGAGGCGTCGGGCATCCACCAAAGGCTGGGGCTGGAAAAGGGGAAGTATATCCTGCTTTCCGCCCACCGGGAGGAAAATATTGACACGGAGCGGAATTTCCTGTCCCTGTTTACGGCGGTGAATAAGCTGGCGGAAAGGTATGATATGCCGGTTTTGTACTCCTGCCATCCCCGCTCCCGCAAACGCCTGGAGGGGAGCGGGTTCCGGCTGGATAGGCGGGTTATCCGGCATGAGCCCCTGGGGTTCCATGATTACAACTGCCTGCAGATGCACGCCTTTGCCGTGGTCAGCGACAGCGGCACCCTGCCGGAGGAGAGCAGCTTCTTCACCTCCATCGGCAGGCCCTTCCCGGCGGTGTGCATCCGCACTTCTACCGAACGCCCGGAGGCTATGGAGAAGGGCTGCTTTCTCCTGGCCGGGATTGGGGAGGACACCCTGCTCCAGGCCGTGGAGGCCGCTGTTGCCATGAATGCCGCGGGGGAATACGGGGTCCCGGTTCCGGACTATCTGGATGAGAATGTCTCCCGCAAGGTTGTGGGGATTATCCAGAGTTTTACCGGCATGGTTGATAAGTTGGTTTGGAGAAAATACGAGAGCAGGAATTTGCATCAAAGATATTAAAATTCCACAAAAAAGAGGTACTATAATGAATTGTTTGCTGTTTATGATGGGAGGAAGCGGAACAAGATTTGGCGCAGATATTCCGAAGCAATATATTGAAATTCATGGCATGCCGCTGTTTGCCTATACATTGCAAGCATATGGTCAATGTGAATTTGTAGATAAAGTAATTATTGTTTCCAATGCTGATTGGATAGATTATACGCAGGAGAAGGCGGAGAAAATACTGGCGGATAAGTTGCTAGCCGTTACTATTGGTGGCGTTACGAGATCCCATTCTGTTAAAAACGGCCTCCTATGCTGCCAAAAATATTTAAATAGCAATGATATTCTTCTTATACATGATGCAACGAATCCGTTTATTGATGAAGATGCGCTAAAGCAGGCTATTATTATGGCCACAGAGTCAGGCATAGCGGCAGTTGTTACCAATCAAGTACATACTTTATATAGAAAATCAGAAAGCCGGCTTGAAGAAGTAGTTCCAAGAGAAACCGTTTGTTCGGGATATTCTCCAGAGGTATTTCGTTTTTCTGAGATCAACGGATTTTATGAACATGCAGACGATCAAAAATTAGAAACAATAACTTCTGCTGTCGCATTGGCATTAGATCAAGGTAAAGCAGTAAAATGTGTTTCAGCAAATATCTGCAACTTAAAAATTACTTATTCACACGATATGGATGTATTTAAAGCAATCATTGACTACCGGAGAGACCATCTAGAGGGGTGACCATATGCGGGACTTTGACAACAGCGCATTAGATTTTTTTAGAATGATTGCAACGATACAAGTCTTTGGTGGTCATATCATTACACATTTGGTTCCATCACCCCCCCTGGATGGAATTTTATGGAATATTATCTATTTTATCCGTGGTGTACCCATTTTGTTCGTCCTCTGCGGGTTCCTGGCTGCAAAGTCTCTGGAACATCGCGATCCTAAAAAATGGCTGATTGACAGGGCGATTCGGATTTTGCCTGCCTATTGGATATGTATTATTGTCAACAGCATTATTATCGCAATACTCTATCCGGTCCGTCCGACTCCAAAAGATGCAGCTATTTACCTCTTTACCCAATTCCTGGGTATGAATTTTTATACAGGGGAATGGCTGAGGGGGTATGGGGTAGGCACGCCGAACGGGGTGCTGTGGACTATCACAGTTCAAGTCCAGTTTTTTATTATCGCGCCGTTGATCCATCGGTTTCTGCACCGCAAAACGTTAAAGTTCTGGAGTATATGTATTCTTGTTTCCTCCCTTATCAGTGTGATATGTAATTGGTTTGATGAAAAAGCCCCTGTAATGTTGTGGAAACTGCTGGGGGTCACTGTTGTTCCATATTTATACTTCCTGCTGTTTGGCATGGCTTTGTGGTATCACAGGAATTCTATTATTCCAAAGTTAGAACAATATAAATTGCATTTTCTGGCTGGATATGTGCTGTGGAAATTGTGTGAAATTTTCTTTTTATTTCCTCACTTTTTGGATGGTGTTTTATACAACACCATTACTACTATGCTGATGGCCTTTATCATTTCCGCATTTGGATTCTGCAAAACATATCGTTCCAAAACAGACTATACATACGGGTTTTATTTGTACCACGTAGTTTTTATTAACATTGCTGTTCATATTGGATGCAACACATTTTTACCTCCATTACAGGGTTTATTGCATGTAAGCGCAATTATTGTAGCCGCACTTACCGCTGCGTGGTTGTCTAATCATCTGGTTCAAACCCCGATAACCCATTACATACAGCCAAAACTGTATCGGCTTTTTCGTGTATGACCATATGTGGTTTATTAAATAAATTCCTTAAAAGAATACATTGTTACGAAAGGTATTTCAAGATGGATGAATTGACGCGCTATATAAAGAAATTATTCATGAGGATCCTTTTATCCCCGATGAAATTTCTGCCGCTCAAAAAGAACCGGGTTCTTCTTGTCAACAATCTTTCCCTGAACTATTCCGATAATCTAAAATATATTGCCGCATATTTAATGGAAAATTATACGGGGAAATTTGAGATTTTCTTTGCTGTAAAAGATCCTTCACACTTTACTGGGCCCGTTGCTCTGGGCATGCGCCCCATTAAATTTAACTCACGCCAGTATTTTTATATTGGAATGACATCCCATGTATTGGTCACAAACAGCGGTGGATTTTCTTATCTCCCGCTCAGGAAAACACAATATATCATTAATACGTGCCATGGCGGTGGATCTTATAAAAAGGCCGGCATTCATATGTTCACGAATTCCTGGCTGTTTCGAAAAGATCTTCAGCTCTCCGCAAAACATACAGATGCATTTATGTCAACTTGCACCAGATGCTCAGAGACATTATCTGAATCCCTTTTAATTCCTCGAAAAGTATTTTGGGAAGTTGGCATGCCTCGAAATGATATCCTAATCCGTGGAGACGAAAAGTTACGGGAAACTGTGCGGGAAAAGCTTGGCTTGCGTCCCGATGAAAAACTAGTATTATTTGCTCCTACTTACCGCAAACCCAACGATAACTATTTTAAAAATTCCGTTGCCATTTCTTATGGTATTGATGTAAAGAGAACCTGTGAGGCATTAAATCAGCGTTTTGGCGGAAATTTCCGGTTTGCCATAAGATTTCATCCCTGTGTCACAAACCGTAAAGAATGTGCAACAGACGGCATGATGGATCTTACGGATTATGAAGATATGCAGGAATTGCTGTTGGCAGCGGATGTCATGATCAATGATTTCTCCTCCTCTATGTGGGACTTTATGCTTACCGGACGCCCGAGTTTTCTCTTTGCGATTGATTTAGAGCACTATATCCAAACAACGGAAGTATATACGCCTGTTTCTGAGTGGCCGTTTCCGGCATCAACGAATAATGATGAACTCGAACGCAACATATTAGAATTTGACGAAGAAAAATATGCGGAAGATTGCAGGTGTCACTATCAAAGCTTAGGTGGATGCGAAACCGGAGAAGCGACTAAATTGGCCTGTAAGCGGATTTCTGATATCTGTTATCCACCATAATCAAAATTAAAAAGGAGCAAATAGATGAAAGTTGCATTTTGCGGCCTGTTGCTTCCAGAAGAAAAAGGGCTTACTAAACGGGCAAAAAGAAGGCTGCCGGGTATATCCGGCCACAAAGTGACGAGTTCTTTAATTGATGGTATTGACGCAAATTTAGCGGAACCAGTAACTGTGTTTAACATTATCAATACCTTTAACTTTCCAAATTTCCCTGATATAGTTTTCAAAACCGAAAAATGGAGTCATAGGGCAGGAGTATCCGATATACACATTGGTTACATCAATTTATTTGGGATCAAATATATTACGCAAACATATAACCTCTACAAAAACCTATGCAAATGGAAAAAGCAGAATGCCAGGGAAAAGTGCGTGGTATGCGTTTATAATATTCATTTTCCTATGCTTCTCGCAATCTATATGCTAAAGCGGAAATATCAAGATAGTGTGGTTATTTGTCTCAGTACAGGTGATTTAACCGGCAAGTACAATTCCATACCATATCGGAGACCCGGAATAAAAGAATGGCTGATTTGGCAAATGGGAAAATATATCGATAAATTGGCACGGGAATTTGATTGTTTTGTATTTGCAACCAAATATATGGCAGCAGCTTTGGGTGTAGAGAAAAAACCCTGGATAGTCCTTGAGTGCACGTACTCTGAACCGGGATATGTGCATAATACATTTCAAGAGAAAACAGAAAACTCCACAGATAAAATTATCTTTTATGCCGGTGCATTAAAAGCAACTTATGGCATTACCCACTTGCTGAACGCCTTTTCCCTCATAAAAGACCCACACTATCAGTTATGGATAGCCGGCGGCGGTACAGAAGTTCCTCTTGTTGAGGAATATGCACGAAAAGATTCCCGCATTAAATTTTTAGGGTATATGAGTCCAGAAGAAGTTGCTTTGCGGCAAAAAGAATCCACTGTGTTAATTAACCCTAGAACAACAGAATACGAATACGTTAAGTATAGTTTTGGTGGAAAAACAATGGAATGTCTAGCTTCAGGCAAGCCTTATATTGCCCATCGGCTTCCGTGTGATCCGCCGGAATATGCAGAGCATATTCAATATCCAGACAATGACAGCGATGAAGCCCTGGCGAAAAAAATTGTTGAAATCTGTGAATTTTCTGAAGAGAAGCGGGAAAAAATCGGTGCAAATGCTCGTCTATTTATCTTAAATGAAAAGAATCCAACAGTCATGTGTAAACCTGTCGTTGATATGTGGAAACAAATGCTTAAAGAATAAATATTTCAACGGCAAATGATATTACGGGATTTATATGATAAAAAATAGATAAAAGTAATTTCGGGGAGGACTCCGTATGGAGGGAAAAACTGTTTCTAAAATAAAAAATATAATTTTGCTGGACGGTATTCAACAAAAAGGGACCCTTCTTCTTCCTATTCGTTTGACTATATTGTACCTAGCATTTTCTATATTCGTATACATTGTATGCCCTTTTAACTGGGAAACACCTAAGCCTATTTTATTTTACAGTCTGCTTCTCATTTATATGGGTGCTGTTTGGCTTGGCTACCATGTTGGTATGAGCCGCAAATACAATCAGTCGTTTGCATTATCGCCCATTATGACTGATAAACTCATTCAAATTGTCTCTCTGATGACCGTAGTAAGTTGTATTCTCTATGTGATAAATATTTTTCGGGATTATGGGTTTTCCAGTTTTGATTTTGTTGGACTGTGCAAACAGATGTGGCTCGGAATTCAAAATCCCGGTTTTGGTTATGCCTTTCGCGCTGAGCGTCTTTTATCTTCTGTACGAGGTTCTGATGTTGTCGGTGGATATGCTATTACATTGATAAACTATATATGGAGTTTTGTTGAACTTCCCTCCGTTATTTTATCCTTGTTATATTTTTGCAGGCTAAAGCCATATGCCAAAATATGTGCAGTTCTGTACATTATATTGACGTTCACCTATTATCTTTCAATCGGTACAAATATTCGTGTTTTTCATGTTTTCCTATTAATTGAACTGCCTGCTATTATTACAGTGCTTTCCCAATCATATCAAAGGCAATTAAACAGGAAAAATGTATGCCGATTTATTGTCAGTATGGTTCTTGGAATACTACTGATGGCTGGTTATTTTACATGGATGATGGTAAGCCGCGGGGGAATTAACCGATATGAAGATCCTTCCTATAATGTGGGGGGAGTTTCTATTGATATTGGCAATGAAACTCCGGAGACTCCCGCGGAAACTCCACCGGAAAATCCCTCGGAAGAACCGCCAACGTCACCCACAACACCCCCGTCGGTTTCCACTCCTTCCTTTCAGGTTCCGCCTATCCTCATGAAATTCTGGATAAGCTTTTCATCCTATTTTACCCAGGGATATTACGGCATGTCTTTGGCCCTAACCGAACCTTGGACCCCCATGTTTGGCTTTGGAAACAGTATGTTTGTTGTCAATTTTGTTTCAGATCATTTCTTTGACATTGATCAATATACATATCAAATGAAAGTTGAGCGTGATTATGGGTGGGACAGTGATATTCAATGGGCATCCATGTACAGCTGGCTGGCCAACGATGTTTCTTTTTATGGCGTAATACTTGTCATGTTTTTGATTGGCTTCCTATTGGCACTTATATATAAAGACGCCATTACTACAAATAATTGCTTCGCAAAAGTGGGTATTTTCTATTTTATTCTCATGCTGCTCTTTATTCCCTGCAACAATCAACTTGCACAAAATGCGTATACTCTGTTTTCGTTTGTCTTTGTGATGTTTTCTTGGATTCTCAGCAAATGCCTTCCCAATATTCTTCAGAAAAGAAAGCAAAAAAGCAGCTTATGAACAGGAAAGTGACATAGGAGGACTGGAATTTGCACCAGAGCAGAAGAAGATTAAGCCTTTATAATACGATTACGGCCATCGGGCTGACTCTGGTCAACGGCTTGCTTGGAATCGTTGTAACGCGTTTGATAATTACCCGTTTCGGTTCCGATTTCAATGGGCTGAATTCCACGGCAAACCAGATTGTCAACGTGCTTTTAATCCTGGAGGGCGGCTTTACGCTTGCTACCAATGTCGCCCTGTTTGCCCCGCTTGGACAGCAAAATTACGCGCTTGTAAACGGAATCCTCTCAGCAACACGGAAAAAATTCAGGTTGATCGGGATATTGTTTCTAGGCGTGGGTATAATTGCCGCAGGCGCTTATACAGCAGCCGTCAACAGTGG
Source organism: uncultured Oscillibacter sp. (assembly GCA_910584995.1). GTDB lineage: Bacteria > Bacillota > Clostridia > Oscillospirales > Oscillospiraceae > Oscillibacter. Next base: position 8,868 of record CAJUDW010000020.1, read on the forward strand.
TCTGGAAAAGCCACTGATTGCGTCTATCATTTTAATGACGGTTCTGCCGCAAGCGTTTAATCTGTACTACGCGGTATCTTACCGCGTCCTGCTGCAGGCGCAGCAGAGAGAATATATCATCAGTTCCATCACCATGCTGACCATCGGATTGGGACATGCTGTTAATATTTTCCTAGTTATACAGGGCGGAGATATGTGGATGATCCGGTTTACCACCATGGTATTCGCTCTGTTCAACAGCCTCCTGATTGCCGGATGGGTCAAACGTGCAAATCCATATCTTGACTTCTGTGCAGAGCCGAGACGGGATCTGATTAAAGGGACAAATGATGTTCTGACGCAAAAAATAACAGGCGTCATCTATAATGCGGCACCGATTGTTTTCCTCTCGGTTTCCCCTGTGGGAGGCACACTGTTGGCCAGTATTTATGCGGTATACAACAATGTGTTTACCATGATTAAAAGCTTGCTCCACGGCGTTATCGACGCCCCACGCCTGGGTCTTGGACAGCTTCTTTCCGAACAGCCCCGGGAGGAGGTCTGGCCCATTTTCAGGCTCTATGAGTACATCGCTTTCCTGGCGGTTTTCGTTCTGCTGAGCACGGCCTGTACATTGATTTTCCCTTTTATAGAGTTCTATACCGCTGGTGTCAACGACATAAACTATTGCGACAATACGATTGCGCTCCTCATGGTCTCCATATGTACGATTGAAATCCTGCATCTTCCCAGCGGCCATTTGCTCAATATGGCCGGTATGTTTCAAATCGCAAAAAGGTTCCAGTTGGCTGCATGTTTCCTGCTGGTTGCGGCAATGTCCATTGGAGGCAGCGTATGGGGCATGTATGGGATTCTGACCGCTCTGCTTTTTGCAGCAATCGTACTGGCTTTTTTGGAAATGGGATATGTACATCTATACTTTTTTCACAACAAAACGGGAACGTTATTAAAAATGCTCCTGCCGCTTGTTTTCTCGGGCGTCGTGGTTTGCGCGGGAGAGGCTGCGATATCCGTTCCAATAAACGGATATATTTCCTTTGCCAAATATGGGTTTCTGTTTTTTGCGCTACACTGCTGCGCTGCCGTTTTTACCGCGGCTGTTTTTAACCGTAAGGATCTGATTTCTATCTGTTCTATCATAAAATCAAGCATAAAGCGGCATTAACAGAAATTCTGCCTGGCTAAAAAGGGCCGTCCTGTTTTGGCTTCTACCAATCAGCAAAAAGGGACGGTGAACGTTTGATCAGCATCCAAAATACTTTCATCGGTAATACTGCCAAGAGTTATACGCAAATTTGTTCGCGGGTTCAGGTGGCAGCCCTACCAGGCCTCATTGCATCATACCAGGCTGCCCGGATCAGCTGCCTTGCTTCCTGCTCTAGCGACTCATTCAGCGTTTCCTCTCCCTCCGGCCCACTTCCTTGTGCTTTTCCTTGCGTACTTCTTCGTTTAGTTGGACTGTTAGTGCCAGTGCTAAAATGAAAGAAAACGGCAAGGAAAAATGTAGTATTGTGGCGGAGGTAAAAAAGATAGACTCCCAAACGGGACATGAAAGAGCCCGGAAAGCGAGTCAGGAAATGAAAGGAACACAGTGGATGGACATCCGAAGCGACAGACAAAAGGGGCGTTGAACTATGTGGAGTTGGGAAGGAAGTACCACATGGACCCGCGGACAGCAAAGCGGTACGCGGAGTCGCCGCAGAAGCCGGAGTACACATTAAGAGAGCCCAAACCCACGAAGATGGATCTGAATGAGAAATCGACGGTGTGGTTTGAGACGATGCCTGGGAAACAGGGACAGATGGACTGGAGGTTCTTCGAGGATCACCTGGTATACGAGGACGGGAAATGGAAGAAACTATACTGTTTTCTCATGTTCCTGGGATATTCGAGGATGTGGGATATCAAATTTGTCACGGATATGGGTACAAATACACGGATTCGGTGCCACCAGAACGCGTCTCGGTACTTTTGAGGGTACTCGGAGGAGATCCTGTACGGATAACATGTCCCCGCAAGGGGGATGCGATGGCCCTAAGCGTCAAAACCGCTAAGAACCATCCAAAAGCAGGGGGGATCATCAAGCGGCTTTTGAAGCAAGAAGATTCTACTCCTTGGCAGACCTGAACGGACAGGCGCTGGCCTGGTGTAATAAAGCCAATGGCAAAGTCCGCGCTACCACCAATGAGATTCCTTTTGAGTGGTTGAAAGAAGAGGGGCTGAGCCCCCAACATCATTTAAGTTAAGGCTTTCGAGCACCCCAAGAAAAAGCCCACCACCTTTTCAAAAATAAAGGTGGTGGGTATTTTTTCACGGGTTACATGCTGTCAGTTATCAAAAGCCGTCCGGCTTTACTTGCCCATAGCGCGATACAGGAACGCAACAATCTGCCCATGGGTACAGGTAGCGGCGGGGGAGAAGTTGCTGCCGCCTGTTCCGCTGGTGACTTTGTTCTCTACCGCCCACGCCACAGCTTGCGCGTAGTTGGAGTTGGCTGGAACATCGGTAAAATCAGCCTTGCCGGCAAGCACGGGACTTTCAGCCGCTTTCCACATATATTCCATCGTCATGGCGCGGGTACAATCTGTATTTGCGCCAAAGATGGAAGTGGATACCAAACCCTTTTCAGTGGCCCACAGAGCCATCTTATAGAAATAAGCAGATCGCTCTGCATCGGATATCGTATCAAAGCCAGACAGCACGAAAAAACCTCTACTGTATTTACCGCCAATAAGGCCCTTCTCCGAGTGGAACGAGGTCTTTGCCGATGTTACTATCGCCTTAGCTATCCTGGATCGCGTCCTGCATCACTGTACTCTAATCCATATCAAGGGCGGGTCTTGCCGCCTGAAGGAACGCAAGGAATTTATGCGCCAGAAACAGCAAATCGTGAATACTCTTTTTGAGCAAGGTAGTACCTGCCGAAAAACGACAAAATTTCTTCGGCGTTTTCTTGGAATTTCAAATTGGCGCTCACACGGTATTGCCCAACGCCATTTGGCAAAAGGATTCGCCAGAATATCGCCCCTATTTATTGAGCGGTTGCCCCATACAGGTAGCCCCTCAATAAGCTGGGAGGATATTCACGATAAGATACCAGCCATAATAGCAATCATACAGACTGCTGATGCGCCGATGCTGAATACAACAATCACCTTTTTAACCTGTTTATCCCCGTTTACGGCCGTGTCTATTTTGCCGGAAAATAAGGCGCAGGCAATGGCGGCTATCATGAGCAATACTGCAAATCTCTCCATATTTTCCCTCCGTAAATTCTGATTTCCGGATTGATTATACCACACGGCTGTGGCCGCATCAACCCGGTTTTGCGGAAACTGCCAAAGCGATACCCCGGCGGGACTTCTTCCAAAAGGGGTTCCCCCCTGGGCAAATTGACTTTTCCCGGCGCTGCCTGTATACTGGGGACATATGGAAAGGGGCTCCCGTGGGAGCCGGTAAGGAGGACAGGGCTGTGATCAAAACAATTTTTTTGGATTTGGATGACACCATCCTGGATTTCAGTATGGCGGAGGCGGCCGCCCTGCGGAGGGCCCTGTTGGAGGCAGGGATCCCCCCGGAGGATCGGATTCTGGAGCGGTATCACCACATCAACGCCGCCCAGTGGGCCCTGCTGGAGGAGGGGAAGCTGACCCGGGAACAGGTGCTGGAGCGGCGGTTTGAACTGCTGTTTTCGGAAATGGGGCTGGGGGACGGCTGCCTGGAGGTAGGCGAACGGTACGAGGCCTATCTGGGCCAGGGCCACTGGTTTGTCCCCGGCGCGGAGGCGCTGCTGGAGACGCTGTCTCCCCGGTATGCCCTGTACCTGGCGTCCAACGGCACCGCCGCCATCCAGCACACCCGGCTGGAGAGCGCGGGGATTGCCCGGTATTTCCGTGGGATTTTCATCTCCCAGGAAATCGGGGCCGACAAGCCGGACAAGGCATTTTTCGACGTCTGCTTTGCCTCCGTCCCGGAATTTTCCCGGGACACGGCCCTGATAGTGGGGGACAGCCTCACTTCAGATATCCGGGGAGGCCGGAACGCCGGTATCCGCACCTGCTGGTTCAATCCCAAAGGGCAGCCCTGCCGGGAGGACATCCGGCCGGACGCGGAGATCCGGGCCCTCCCGGAACTGCCGGATCTGCTGGAGAGGATGTAGGGCTTTTCTTGCGGGGAAAGCGGCGGCGCCGCGCTTTCCGGGGTTGCAGCCGTCTGTGCGCAGGGAACGTCTGCCCATAGCGGACGTTCCCTGCGCTTGCAGGCGGTAAAGCGTTTTCTCCCCCCTCCCCCTACACGCCGCCGGAGAAGACGGGTTTTCATTTTTTCGCGCCTGGAGGCGCAAACGCCGAGAGGCTTTGGGACACGCTAAAACCCTGAGGGAAACGCCGTTTCCCTCAGGGTTGATTTCCGTTTTCCCAGCGGAAGGGGCTGTCTGCCCCTGATTAGAGGCCTCACCAGCCTGCCGGGGTCTTCTCCGGGGCGGTTCCGCTGTCCGACAGGGCCATACGGGCCTCCTCCTCTTTGATTTCCCAGTGGATCAGGAAGGTCAGCGCCCCCCGCAGCAGGATGACGGCCCCCAGCGTAATCAGTTCGCTCTGCTCCCGGACGATGACCGTCCGCAGCACCTCCCCGCCCAGCTTGAATTCCAGAGCCAAGGCGATGCCTTGGGCCAGATCCAGCCGGATATGCCCGTCCCGCTTCACATAGCCGATCATGCTCTTTACTGCCGTCACCAGCAGGACCGACACGCCGGCACACTCCAGCAGCAGCACGCCATACTGGACGATTAACCGGAAAATATCCTCAATCTGATTCAGCAGCGCCATCAGGCCACCTCCCTTTTTTCGGGGTTTTTCCCAGGATAACATGGAAAACGGTACCTGTCAACCAATTTTCCCCATCCGCCGGAGGGGGCCTTAAAAAACTGTTTAGATTTTCGAAAGATTCTGGAAAGATTCCTGTGGTATGATCCTGATTGTCGAAAGACAGAATCTTAACATCTGTATTCCCGGCTGCGAATACGGAGCCTGAAACAAGGAGGCGGCCTCTATGGTAATTTTGGAAACCAGGGATTTGCGGAAAATTTACGGCTCCGGCGATACGGAAGTCCGGGCGCTGGACGGCGTGGATCTGACGGTGGAAAAAGGGGAGTTTGCGGCGGTGGTAGGCACCTCCGGCTCCGGGAAATCCACCCTGCTCCACATGCTGGGCGGGCTGGACCGGCCCACTTCCGGAACTGTCACAGTGGACGGCAGGGAACTTTCCTCCCTGAAGGACGAGGAACTGACCATCTTCCGCCGCCGGAAAATCGGCTTTGTGTTCCAGAATTACAATCTGGTGCCGGTTCTCAGCGTCTATGAAAACATTGTCCTGCCCATCCAGCTGGACGGCGCCGCCATAGACCGGGACTATGTGGGCCGGATTATCGAAACCCTGGGCCTGGAACGGAAGCTGCGGAGCCTGCCCAACAACCTCTCCGGCGGGCAGCAGCAGCGGGTGGCTATCGCCCGGGCCCTGGCGGCAAAGCCTGCCATTATCCTGGCGGACGAGCCTACCGGCAACCTGGACAGCAAGACCAGCCTGGACGTGATGGGCCTTTTAAAAATCACCAGCGAAAAGTTTGTCCAGACCATCGTCATGATCACCCACAATGAGGAAATCGCCCAGATGGCGGGCCGGATCATCCGCATTGAGGATGGCCGCATCACGGTCCGGGGGTGAGGGGATGATTCGAGTCGCCAACCGCGGCGTGATCCGCCGCCTGGGGATGCGGTCCATGAAAGCGGCCAGGACCCGCAACATTGTGGCGGTGCTGGCCATCGCCCTGACCACCGTCCTCTTTACGTCCCTCTTTACCATCGCCTCCTCTATCAATTACTCCTACCAGCAGGAGAATTTCCGCCAGGCGGGAAGCGACATGCACGCCTCCGTCAAGAGGATCACTTGGGAGCAGGTGGAGGAACTGCGGGCCGATCCCCTCATCCGGAAGGGTACCGCCCGGATGTTCCTGGGTATGCCCTCGGAGCCGCCCTTCAACAAGTCCCACGTGGAGGTATCCTACCTGGAGCCCGCCGCCGCACCCCACTACTTCTGCGTCCCCAAGGAGGGGCGGCTGCCCCGGGAGGGCACCAATGAGGCCGCCACGGACACCCATGTCCTGGCCCTGCTGGGGGTGGAGCCGGAGATCGGCGCGGAGTTTACCATGACCTTCAACCTGGACGATCTCACGGGCCATCCTATCCCGGTCACCCGGACCTTTACCCTCTCAGGCTGGTGGGAGTACGACAGCGCCGTGGTGGCCAACCACGTCGTCCTGTCCCGGTCTAACGCCGAAGACATTGCCGCCCTGGGCAGCGGGAATCCCTACTCCATGACCGGAAAATGGAATCTGGACGTGATGTTCGAAGACGCCATGAGCATCCAGGAGGACATCTATCAGGTCCTTCGGAACCACGGCTACCAGGGAGAGGACTACCAGGGGGACCATTACCTGGACACCGGCGTCAACTGGGGCTATACCGGGGCCCAGTTCTCCAACAGCTTCGACCCTACGACAGCCATCGCCATTGCGGTACTGCTGCTGCTGATTATTTTCACCGGCTACCTCATTATCTATAATGTGTTCCAGATCTCAGTGACCAACGACATCCGGTTCTACGGCCTGTTAAAGGCCATCGGCACCACCGGGAAGCAGATCAAGCACATGATCCGCCAGCAGGCCCTGCTGCTGAGCCTGGTGGGCATCCCCATCGGCCTGCTGATGGGCTTCCTCACCGGCAACAAACTCACCCCGGTGATCATGGCCCAGCTAAGCTATAAGCACGCCTTTGTCTCCTTCAACCCCTTGATCTTCCTCGGTGCGGCGCTGTTTGCCCTCATTACCGTTTTCCTCTCCTGCGCCCGGCCCGGCCGCGTGGCGGCCCGGGTATCCCCGGTGGAAGCCGTCCGCTACACCGAGGGGGGCGGTACGGCGAAAAGGGCCGGGAAGCGGGAGAAAATCCGGGGGGACACCTCCGGCGCCTCCCTGCCCGGGATGGCCTGGGCCAATCTGGGCAGGAGCCGGGGCAAGACCGTGGTAACGGTCATCTCCCTGACCTTGGCGGTGGTGCTGGCCACGATGACCTATACCTTCGCCACAGGCTTTGATATGGTGAAGTACCTGCAGAAGAAGGCCGACGCAGACTTCATCCTGGGGGACGCGGCCTATTTCCAGAGCAGCAGGGGCTTCCGGTCCCCCAATGAGGCGGTGCCGGAGGAGGCCATCTCCGACGTGAATGCCCGGGGCGGCATCGAGGAAGGCGGGCGCATTTACGGAAGTGTCTCCGCTATGAAGCAGTTTGTCACCGAGGAGTGGTTCCGGCAGAGTTGGGGAACGTTCAACGACCGGGAGACTGTGGATCAGGTGGTGGAGCAGACGCCCCGGCTGCCTAACGGGCTTCTGGAGGCCGGCGTGGTGCTGTACGGTATGGAGGACTTCCCCCTGGGCCTGGTGGACGTGCTGGAGGGGGACCTGGGCCCCCTGTCGGATCCCGGCCGGAAGGCTATTGCCGCTGTGTTTGTGTCTAACGACTACAACGAGACCCAATGGGGCAGCAACTGGGCCCGGCTGGGGGACACGGTGACGATCCGCCATGTTACGGAAATGGAATATTTCTACCGGGACACCGGGGAAGTCTTTACGGATGTGGACGCCGCTATAGACAGCGGCCGCCCCTGGGGGGAGCGGGCCGTAAGCTATGAGGACGTGGACTATACCGTCTGCGCCCTAGTGCGTGTCCCCAACTCCATTTCCTACCGCTACCGGATCCTGGGCTACGACGAGTTCATCCTGGGGGCGGAGCGGTTCAAGCAGGACACCGGGACGGACAGCGTCATGACCTATCTCTTCAACACCGCCGGCGAGGCGGAGGGGGACATGGAGTCCTTCCTGGCAGAGTACACGGAGAGTGTCCAGCCCCTCTGCGACTACGAGAGCCGGGCCACGTATGCTGCCGAGTTCGAGGGCTTCAAGAGCATGTTTGCCACCATGGGCGGGGCCCTGAGTTTTATCATCGGCCTGGTGGGCGTGCTGAATTTCATCAACGCGGTGCTGACGGGTATTCTCGCCCGGAAGCGGGAACTGGCGGTGCTCCAGTCCGTAGGTATGACGGGGAAACAGCTGAAAACCATGCTGGTTTTCGAGGGGCTTTACTACACGCTCCTTGCCCTGCTGGTATCCCTGGTGATGACCGTCTGCCTGGGGCCTCTGATGGGGAAAGCCGCATCCGATATTTTCTGGTTCTTCACCTACCGCCTGACCGCCCTGCCGGTTTTGATTATCCTGCCGGTGTTTCTGGCCCTGGGAGCGCTGGTGCCCCTGTGGATCTGCCGCTCCGTGTCGAAACGAACCATCGTGGAGCGCTTGCGGGAGGCGGAATAGCCAAGGATAAATTGGCTGCCATTGGGCAAAGAGAGAGCCGGTGCCTGAATTTTAGGCACCGGCCCCTTTTTGCCTATTGCCGTTTCCCACTTTGTCCCATAGACTGGGAACAACAACTGTACCGGCCCTGCCGCACCTCCCCCGGCGGAAGGAACCGCCGCCGGGCAGATACGTGCCGGGAAGCTACGGCAGTTCCTCCGTCCTCCGCAGCAACGCCTTGTGGGAGGTGCCCTGGAAGAGGACACAGACGACTTCCAGGAATTCCGACATGTCGTAGCCCATGTCCTGATCCAGCCAGTCCAACACCAGGCCCATGCCTGCGCACTGGTAGAAGTGGCACAGTACCGGCAGCGTCTCCAAGTCCGCGCCCAGGGTGCTTTTCACCCCTTCGGCGTACATACCTACCGCGTGGCGGATCATGCTCCGCAGGTGCCGCAGGAATACATCCCGCTGTACGGAGCGGTAAATATGGAGGATTGCCCGCTTCCGGGCAATGCACCCCTCCACCAGGGGCGTCAGGCACTCCTGGGGATTCCCAAACTGGAAGTGCAGTTTTACGATATCGTCCACCCAGGCCGCCATGGTGGCCTCCGCCAGGGCGGGGATGTCCTGGAAGTGGTAGTAAAAGGTGTTCCGGTTCAGCTGGCAGCGGTCCGCAATCTCCTTCACGGTGATTTTGCTATAGGGCATTTCCTCCAGAAGCTGCCAGAAAGCCTCGCTGATCTCCTGCTTGGTACGGTTCATAGGCGGCCTCCTTCCGGCTGTTTTGCCCAATAGTATAGCAAAGAACGGCGGCCCTGGCAAGCGGGGCTGCCGCAAAACCCTGTTTTGGCTATCAATTATTTTTTGGAGTGATGAGACATGAAACGATTCCCCGGAACCGGCCGCTGCGCCCTGGCCTTGGGCCTTGCCGTCATACTGGCGGCCCTTCCCGCCGCCGCAGCGGAGCCCATCGGCGACAGCGTGGCCCCTACCTGCGACGAGGCCTACTACGCCACCCTGGACTACTATGGCAACCTCACCGAGGGCAGCGTAGTGAAAAGCTATACCCTCAATGGTGCATCCGGCCTGACAGACCGGGGGAATTATGACCAGGTGGTAAATCTCACCGACGGCACCGATCCGGTGATCCGGGACGGCGTTACGGAATTCCACTTTCAGCAGCCCCCCTCCCATTTCTACTTTGAGGGCAAGACGGCGGAGCCCTTCCAAAACCTGCCCTGGACCCTGGCCATCTCCTATACCCTCAACGGCGTGGCTGCCCGGGCGGAGGATCTGGCGGGAAAGACCGGCGTTGTAGAGATCACCGTGGACGCCGTTCCCAATGAAAATGCCGGGGAATACGCCCGGTACAACTATACCCTGGAGGCCATGGCCATGTTCAACCAGGACGATATCCTGTCCCTGGAGGCCCCCGGCGCCCAGGTGCAGCTGATCGGGAACCTGCGGGCGGTGCTGTTTGTCGCCCTGCCGGGGGAGGAGCAGCACTTTGTCATCCGGGTGGGGGCGGAGGACTTCTCCTTTGGGGGCATAACCTTCCTGATGGTTCCCGCCACCCTGGGCCAGCTGGAGGAGATTGCCAAACTCTCCCAGAGGAAGGATGATCTGGAGGAGGATTATAACACCCTCTCCGGCAGCCTGGACACCCTGATGGACTCCTTCATGGCCCTCAGCGGCAGCCTGCGGGAGACCGCCGACGGCCTGGATGAACTGAACCGGGCTCGGGGGACCATCTCCGCCGGCAAGGATCAGATCTACGGGGACGGGGACCGGGTGCTGGAGGATCTGGAGCGGCTGAATGGCTCCCTGGGCCGTCTTCCCGGCCATCTGGACAACTCCGGGGACTCCGTTGACGAGGTAACCGGCGCCATGTCGGACGTGGCGGACGCCGCCGCTGGCATGCGGGAGAGTTTGGATGACGTGGATCACTGCCTCCGGGATTTGGAGGGGGATCTCCGGGCCATCCGGGATGGCAGCGGCAGTATGGAAAGCAACCTGGATAAGCTTGGGGCGGATCTGCGGGCCCTGCGGGAAAGCCTGAAGGAATGCGAAGAACTGCTGAAAGCCCTGGATATCCGGATCAGCGGCGGCGTTATTACGGAAATCCCGGAAAATATCCTGCGGCACATCAAACTCCAGGGAGAGAAACTCTCGGACATCGTGACCCAGGTGGGCCGCCTGGAGGCTGCGTGGGCCGCCGCGGCCCAGGGGGCGGAGGCCATCGGCTGCCGCCAGTTCCAAATCGCGGCCCTGCTGGCCTCCGGTTCCGCCGCCTCCCCGGAGCAGGCCCAGGCCATGCTGGATCAGGTTCAGGCGGCGGATACCGCCATCTCGGCGGTACAGGCGGCCCAGCCGGGGCTGACGGCAGAGCAGGCGGTGCAGTACCTGGTAACAGCCGGCATGATGACAGGGGAACAGGCGGCGGCATACGCTGCCGCAAAGCCAAAACTGGCCCTCATGGAGCAGGTCTTCGCCGCCGCGGCAGGCGGCGGGGACCGCTCCCTGGATAAGGCGGGGTTCTATACCGCCATGCTGATGCTCAGCGATATCACGAAACTTCCGGCAGAACAGCAGACGCCGGAAAAAATCGCCGCCACCCTGGCAAAAAAGGATCTCTACGCCCGGAAGGGCAGGCTCCTCTTAAAACTGGATCAGGACTATGACACGGCAAAGCTTACCGGGCTCCTGGAGACCTTGGGCTCCCTGCTGGAGCACCTGGGCAGCGGCGGGCTCACCGGGGATCTTGGCAGCCTGGTGAAGAAGTCCGACGATCTCCTGGGTACCTTGGGAGGGACCACCGGCGCGGGCCGGGATGTGCTGGCCCGGGTGGACAGCCTCCTGGCGGAGATCCGGGATTTGGACGATACCGTCAATGACCAGGTGCCCGGGATTCACGAGGCCCTGGAGGATACCCGGAAGCTGGTGGAGGACATGATAGACATCACCGGCGACACCACCGGCTTCCTCACCTCCTTCCGCCAGCTGGCCAGGACCTCCGGCACCCAGCTGGACAAGGGCACCCAGGACAGCCTGGCCGCCCTGGCGGAGACGCTGCGGAAAACTGCCCGCAGCACGGATTCTGTCGGGGATGTCCGGCAGGCCAAGGATCAAATTGATGGGATCGTCCGGGATACCTGGACAGAATACACCGGTGAGGTAAACAATATCCTGCTGATGGACGCCGGGGCGGCGGCAGTGTCCCTGACCTCGGAGGAGAACCCTTCGCCCTCCAGCGTGCAGGTGTTGATCCGCTCCCAGGAGATCAAGGCGGAGGAGCCGGAAGCGGAGGCCAAGGCCGGGGAAACGGCGGCGCAGACCACCTTCTGGGAGCGGGTGGCCCAGATGTTCCTGGATTTCTGGGCTGCCATTACCGGGATTTTCCCATAAAGCCGGCGCGGTTGAAAAGGGGCATTTGCCCCCTCCCGGCCGGCGCCCATTGCGCCAGCCAGACGCGGAAGGCCGCATGTGCGGCCCGCGGTATTGCGCTGCGCTGAAAAGCATCCAACGGATGCTTTTCAGCTGCGGCGGCGATGAAACGACCGCCGGATAAGAGGTTCTTGAGAATGGAGTGTTTTCTTTGCTGGACAGAGTTTCCCGCATCCTGACCCGGAAGCCGAAGCTGGTGGCCATGATTGCCGTGGCGCTGCTGATCCCCTCTGCCCTGGGGTATCTGGGCACCCGGGTCAACTACGATATTTTGACCTACCTGCCCCAGGATCTGGAGTCCTCCCAGGGGGAGCGGCTGCTGGAGGAGCCCTTCCATATGGCTGCCACCAGTATGTTGGTAGTGGAGGGGATGCCCGCGGCCTATACCAACGATCTCATCCATGACATCAAGAAGGTGCCCAGCGTTTCCAACGCCGTTTGGCTCTCCAACGCCGTGGGCATCCAGATCCCCGTTGACTTCATCCCCGGGGGGCTGCGGGATATGTTCTACGCCGGTGACGCCACCATGATGATCATCCAGTACGACAAGTCCGGCGCGGATCAGGAGACCATGGAGGCCATTGACGAGATCCGGAAGCTTTGCAACGAGAAGTGTTTCCTTGCGGGGTTCTCCGTGGTCATCAAGGACACCAAGGATCTGGTGGACAGGGAACTGCCTGTCTACGTGGGCCTGGCGGTGCTGCTGTCCCTGGCAGCCATGTCGTTAACCATGGAGTCCGTGGTGCTGCCCTTTGTGTTCCTGGCCAGCATCGGCATGGCGATCCTCTATAACTTCGGCACCAACATTTTCCTGGGGCAGATCTCCTACATCACCCAGGCCATTGCCGCGGTGCTCCAGCTTGGCGTCACCATGGACTACTCCATCTTCCTCTACCATCGTTATAAAGAGGAGCAGGCCAACTGGGAGGACAAGCGGGACGCCATGGCCAAAGCTATTGCTGCGGCATTCACCTCCCTCTCCGGCTCCAGCCTCACCACCATCGCGGGCTTCCTGGCCCTGTGCTTCATGCGGCTGACCCTGGGCCGGGATATCGGCATCGTCATGGCCAAGGGCGTGGTGCTGGGGGTCGCTACCGTGGTGCTGGTGCTGCCGGCCCTGCTGCTTTTGTTTGACAGGCAGATTGAAAAGCACACCCATAAGAACCTCCTTCCGGACTTCACCAAACTCAACCATGCGGTGATCCGCCGCCGGAAGGGGCTGGCCTGCCTCTTTTTGCTGCTGTTCCTGCCTGCCATGTACGCCCAGTCCCATACGGGGGTCTACTATAAGCTGGATGAGGCGCTGCCTCAGGACATGGCTTCGATTGTGGCCAACAACAAGCTGAAGGACCAGTTCGATATGGCCGGGTCCCACTTCATCCTCCTGCGGGACGACATCCCCGCCACGGAGATGAACCTGCTGGAGGCCTCCATCCGGGATACGGAGGGCATAACCTCCGTGCTGTCCTACCACGCCATGCTTGGCTCCGGTATTCCGGATTTTTTCATCCCGGAGGAACTGCGGAACATGCTGAAGCAGGGCGGGTATCAGCTTCTGATGGTGAACTCTTCCTGCGCCACCGCCTCTGATGAGGTCTCCGCCCAGCTGGATGCGTTGAACGAAATTGTGAAAGCCTATGATCCCAAAGCCCTGATTACCGGCGAGGCGGCCCTTACCGACGACTTGATCGCAACCTCTGCGGTGGACTTCCAGGTGACGAACTACATCTCCATCGGGGCGATTTTGCTGATTGTGGCCTGGGTGTTCCGCTCCCTCTCCATGCCGGTGGTCCTGGTGGCCGCCATTGAACTGGCGATTTTCATCAACCAGGGGATTCCCTATTTTACCGGCACGGTCATTCCCTTTGTGTCTCCGACCATCATCGGGTGCGTCCAGCTGGGCGCCACGGTGGACTACGCAATCCTGCTGGCTACCCGGTTCCGGGAGGAACTCCAGAATGGGAAGGGGAGGGTGGAGGCCATTGAGATCGCCGCCACTGCCTCCGACGGCTCCATTATCACCAGTTCCCTGGTTATGTTCTGCGCCACCCTGGGTGTGGGCATGATCTCGGAAATCGAGATCATCAGTTCCATCTGTGTCATGCTGGCCAGGGGCGCACTGATCTCGGCGGTGATGAGCATGTTCCTGATGCCCTCCCTCCTCTGCGTGTGCGAGCCCCTCATCAGCCGCACCAGCCTCCACTGGCGCAAAGCGAAAGCGGATCGGAAGGGGGAGGCGGCGGAGGAACGGGAGGATCCCAAGGAGCGGGAGAAAATCGGGACGCCGTAAGGGGCTTCCGGGGCCCCGGCAAAAGGGGACAGTACCTTTGCCGATGGAGGCCCTCCTATACTGCTTTTTTCTGGCGGCGGTGCCGGGACACCGGCCATGCCCCAAGAGGCGCCGCCGTCTTTGTGAGGGGGAACAGGAAGCCCCGGGAGCCTTTCAGGCTCCCGGGGTTTCCGTGTCCATAAAGATTCCGCCGGGATCGGTATCCCGGTTTTCCGCCCTTGGCGGGGCAATCCGGCGTCCGCTTTGCATAACCGCGCTTTCCCAGGGTATCTGCTGCGGGAAGAAGGGTTTGCGTGCTTTGCCGCCTGCACTTTTTTGCCGGCGGGCAGGGCCCGGCGCATTGGGTCAGGATTCCCGATCCTTCATTCGCCTTTCATAGTCCTTCAGGGAGTCCAGGGCCTCCCGGGACATGGGGAGGATCACCAGGATGTTGAAGATGGTCATCAGGCCGATGCCCACGTCGCCCAGATCCCATACGAAGGTGTACGCTGCCAGGCCGCCGATGAACAGCATCACCAGGGCCAGGATCTTGTAGCCGGTCTGGGAGATCCAGTTGTCCCCGAAGAGATAGGCCACGTTGGACCGGGCGTAGAAGAGGATGCCGATGAAGGTGGAGAAGCTGAACAGCCACAGGATCAGCGCGATGAACACCACGCCGAACCGGCCCAGGTGGTACTGCATACTGGCCTGGAGCAGATCCATGCCCTCCAACCCGGAGATGAACTCCTGGGGGGTCACCAGCATGATGAAAGCCGTGCAGCTGCAAATGACAATCGTGTCGATGAACACGCCCAGGGCCTGCAGGAGGCCCGTCTTGGCGGGGTGGTCCGTATCCGCCGCGGCGGCGGCGCAGGGGGCGGAGCCGCTGCCGGCCTCATTGGAGAAGAGGCCCCGCTTCACGCCGTTCATCAAAACCGCGCCGAAGCCGCCGGCCACCGCCTGCCGCAGGCCGAAGGCCTCCTGGAAGATCCGCTGGAGCACCGAGGGCATGACCTGGATATTCATGCCGATCAGGACCAGGGTAATGACGAAATAGCACACCGCCATAATGGGCACCAGGATGTCCAGCACCTTCACCGTGGCGTTTTTCCGCAGGACAATGACGGCGGATACCACCACCAGAACAACTGTGGTCCACAGGGGCGGGATGGAAAAGGCGTTTTGGAAGGCGGAGGAAACGGAGTTGCTGATTACCTGGCTGATGCCGCACCAGCAGATGAGGCCGGAGAGGGCAAAGAGGACAGCTACCACGGAATACCGCCGTTTTCCGCCGCCCCGTTTCCGCTCTGCAAAAACGTGGATATAATAGGCGGGGCCGCCCCGGTATCCGCCGTAGAGGGGATCCTTTTCTTTGTAAACCTGGGCCAGAACCGCTTCAATAAAAGCGGTAGAGGAGCCGATGAGGGCGGAGAGCCACATCCAGAACACGGCCCCCGCGCCGCCGGCAGAGATGGCGGCCACCACGCCGATGAGGTTTCCCATCCCCACCCGGGTGGCGGTGGAGACAATCAGGGCTTGGACGCCGGAAATGGCGCCGCCCTGGCCGCCGGTCCGCTTCTCCGCCGTAATCCGCAGCATCTCCGGGAACATGCGGATAGGCAGGAAACGGGTGCGGATGGTGAAGTAAAGTCCGGTGGGGATCAGCAGGATGACCAGCAGGGAGATGCCTACGCCCCCGCCTCCCGGCAGGGGGATAGTGATCAGGTCTCCCCAAAGGAAACCGCAGACGGCGGAAATGATGCGGATAACGACGTTCATAAACCCTCCCCGCCCCGGTTTTCCGGGGCTTGTATTTTCTCTGCGTCTACTATATAATGTGGAGATGCATTTGTAAAATGAATAATTTGAATGGATATGATTAAAATATTAAATGCAAAGGGCGGGATCGGCGGTGGATCTGAAAAACCTCAAGACCTTTCTCTATGCGGCAGAACTCTCTAGCTTCACCCGGGCGGCGGAGCGGCTGGGGTTCTCCCAGCCGACAGTGACCTTCCAGATTAAGCAGCTGGAGCGGGAATTGGATACCCATCTTTTTGAGCGGGTCCGCCATACGGTCAAGCTGACGGAGGAGGGGCGGGCGGTCCTCCGGTACGCCTACCAAATCGACAAGCTGACCACAGAACTGGACACCGAACTGCGTTCGGAGCAGGGGGTGCCTACCGGCCATGTGCGCCTTGCCATGGCGGACTCCCTCTGCGACCGGATGGACGGCGCGTTCAGGGATTTCTGGAGCCGGTATCCCGGCATCCGGCTGAAAATCACCGCCGCAGGGACAGGGGAGATGTTCCGCCTGCTGAACCACAACGACGTGGATCTGGTGCTGACCCTGGACGGGCGGATCTATGATGCGGAGTATACCCTTATCCACGAGGAGCGGGCGGGGACCCATTTCGTGGCGGCGGCGGACCACCCGCTGGCAGGGCGGCGGATAGGCGTCCGGGAACTGATGGCCTGCCCCTTCCTCCTGACGGAAAAGGGCATGAGTTACCGCCGCCTGCTGGACGAGGGGCTGGCGGCCCGGTCACTGGAGATCATCCCGGCACTGGAAACCGGCAACGTAGGCCTCATCTGCCGCCTGGCAGAGCAGGGGGCGGGCTGTTCCTTCCTGCCGGATTACGCCACGGAGGAGGCCGTGGCGGCGGGCCGTCTGGCGCGGCTGGCGGTGGAGGATTTTGAAATTGATATCTGGAAGCAGCTTTTCTGCCACCGGGACAAGTGGATCTCCCGGCCCATCCGGGCGGTGATGGACTACTGCCGGAGGATTTGAAGGCGGCAGGCCGGGAAAAATTTCAAAAACAGGTTGACCGCGGGATTTTCCTGTGATATAATACCGTTTACCTGTGAGATGGGGCTTTATTGTCGTGCGCTTTTTCGCTTTTCGGCCGCGGCAGGGAGGGCCCCTCCCGAAACAGGGAGGCAGTCGGTATCCCCGGCGGGCCTTTTCAGTTGAAGGCCGCAGACCGGAGACGATACCAATAATAAGGAGGTGCCGTTAATGCGCGTAAAAGTCACTTTGAGGTGCAATGAGTGCAAGCAGAGGAACTACAATACCATGAAGAACAAGAAAAACACCCCGGACAAGCTGGAACTGAACAAGTATTGTCCTTTCTGCAAGAAGCACACGCTCCACAGCGAGACCAAGTAACGAAATTGAGAAAGGGCGTGTAAAGTATGGCAGAAGAAAAGAAGAAAAAGGATCGGGGCCTCTGGTTCCGGGAAATGAAAAGCGAACTGAAAAAAGTCGTATGGCCCAACCGGCAGACCGTGATGAAGAACACCGGCACCGTGCTGCTGTGTTCCCTGCTGATTGGGGCCTGCATCTGGATCTTCGATTTCGTGGCGGTTTCTGCCGTGGATCTGATCCTGCACGTCTTCGGCGCCTGAGGGTGAGCGGAGATGGCAGAGAGCGCCAAGTGGTATGTGATCCATACCTACTCCGGCTATGAGAACGCGGTGAAGACCAGCATTGAGAAATTTGTCGCGGGCCGCCATATGGAAGATCAGATCCTCCGGATGGAAATCCCTCTGGAAACCGTGACGGAGATCACCGACTCCGGCGCCTCCAAAGAGGTGGAGCGGAAGGTCTTTCCCGGCTATGTGCTGATTAAGATGATCATGACCGACGAGACATGGCATCTGGTGCGCAACGTCCGGGGCGTCACCGGCTTCGTGGGCTCCGCAAACAAGGCCATCCCCCTCTCCGAGGAGGAGGTGCTGGCCATGGGTATGGAGAAACACGAGATCGTGGTCCGCTACAAGGTTGGCGACCACGTCCGCATTATGGACGGCCCCCTGGCCAGCTTCACCGGCGTGGTGGAGGCTGTGGAACCGGAGAAAAACCGGGTCAGCGTCATGGTGTCCATGTTCGGCCGGGAGACCCCGGTGGAACTGGAACTGGATCAGGTAGAGGTTCAGAACTGAACCGCAAGTGGGAGGGGCCCAGCTGCCCCGCCAGAAACGGGCCGCCGCCCGTTACCACATTTTTTTAAATTAGGAGGTGCTACTCCGTGGCACAGAAAGTTACAGGTTATATTAAACTTCAGATCCCCGCCGGCAAGGCAACACCCGCGCCCCCCGTGGGCCCGGCCCTGGGCCAGCACGGCATCAATATTGCCGCTTTCACCAAGGAATTCAATGAGCGAACCAAGAACGACGCCGGTATGATCATTCCCGTGGTCATCACCGTTTATGCCGATCGTTCCTTCTCCTTCATCACCAAGACCCCCCCTGCGGCGGTCCTCATCAAGAAGGAGTGCAACATCGAGTCCGGCTCCGGCGTGCCCAACAAGACCAAGGTTGCCACCATCTCCAAGGCCTCCATCCAGAAGATCGCCGAGATCAAGATGAGGGATCTGAATGCCGGCAGCCTGGAGGCCGCCATGAGCATGATCGCCGGCACCTGCCGCAGCATGGGCGTTGTCGTCGGGGACTAATCCGTTTTTCCACGCCGCCGGGGTGCGCCCGGGACGGGAGAGCAATGCGCAATTATACCTGAGCGGCCCATGGGGCCGTTCCATACAGTGGGAGGAGTCCGCTCCGAAACAACCACTATGAGGAGGAAATAACATTGTTTAGAGGCAAGAAATATCAGGAAAGCGCCAAGCAGATTGACCGGGCCGTCCAGTATGAGGCTGCCGAGGGCATGGCGCTCATTTGTAAGACCGCCAGCGCCAAGTTTGACGAGACCGTGGAACTCCATGTGAAGCTGGGCGTTGACTCCCGGCACGCCGACCAGCAGGTCCGCGGTGCCATCGTCCTGCCCCACGGCACCGGAAAGACCGTCCGGGTGCTGGTGTTCGCCAAGGCTGACAAGGCCGACGCCGCCCGGGAGGCTGGTGCTGATTACGTAGGCGATATGGATATGGTGGAGAAGATCCAGAAGGAGAACTGGTTTGATTTCGACGTGGTGGTTGCCAGCCCTGACATGATGGGCGTGGTGGGCCGCCTCGGTAAGGTCCTGGGCCCCAAGGGCTTGATGCCCTCCCCCAAGGCCGGTACCGTGACCCCCGACGTGGCCAAGGCCGTGAAGGAAGTCAAGGCCGGTAAGATCGAGTACCGTCTGGACAAGACCAATATCATCCACTGCCCCATCGGCAAGGTGTCCTTCGGGCCCGAGAAGCTGGTGGAAAACTACAACGCCCTCATGGGCGCTATCGTGAAGGCTAAGCCCGCCGCTGCCAAGGGCCAGTATATCCGCAGCTGCGTCGCCGCCTCCACCATGGGGCCCGGCGTGAAGATGAACACTGCGAAGCTTATCTAAAACTTTCGGAAGGGGGGACGTCAGTCCCCTCTTTTGGATTCCCCCTCTTCCCGTGACGCCGGTTACAGGGGATGCTGTTCCCGGGCCGCTCCATGGAAGAGAAAATCTAAAAAATTGAAATTTTGAGTTGACATTTGGTAAAACATCACATATAATACTTTTTGCGTTCCAAAGACAGCAGGTGAGGGGAACCTCGTAAATCCTGCCGAGGGCGGCAAATATGGATTTGCTGACTGTCTTTGCGCCTGCGCAGAGGCAGTTTCCTTTTTTGAACGCACCTACGAATTTTATGGAGGTGAAATCAAACATGCCTAACGCAAAGGTCTTAGCCGAGAAGCAGGCCATCGTGGAGCAGCTGGCGGAGAAGATCCAGAAGGCCACTGCCGGTGTGCTGGTGGACTACAAGGGCATCACAGTGGAGGAGGATACCGCCCTTCGCCGGGAGTGCCGGGAGAGCAGCGTGGATTACGCTGTTATCAAGAACACTATGCTCCGCTTTGCTTTCAACAAGACCGGCCTGGAAGAACTGGACGGCCTGCTGAACGGCACCACGTCTCTGGCACTGGCAGACGACCCTGTGACTCCCGCCCGTGTCATGGCCGATTACGCCAAGAAACTGGGCGACAAGTTCGAGATCAAGGGCGGTTTTATGGACGGCAAGGTCGTGGACCTGGCTACCATCAACTCCCTGGCGGCGATCCCGCCCCTGCCCATTCTGCAGGCGCAGGTCCTGGGCACCATGCTGGCCCCCATCACCGGCCTGGCTGTGGTCCTCAAGCAGATCGCCGAGAAGCAGGGCGGCGGAGACGCTGCCGGGACCCCCGCCGAGGAGGCCGCTCCCGCCGCAGAATAAGCGGCAAAACATATTATTTTGACAATTTACTTTTAGGAGGTTTATTGACATGTCTGAGAAAGTTACCGCTATGATCGAAGAGATCAAGGGTTTGACCGTTCTGGAACTGAGCGAACTGGTGCACGCTCTGGAGGAGGAGTTTGGTGTCTCCGCCGCCGCTATGGCCGCTCCCGCTGCCGGCGCTGCCGCTCCCGCCGCTGAGGAGAAGACCTCCTTCGACGTGGTTCTGGCTGGCTTTGACGCTGCTGCCAAGATCAAGGTCATCAAGGTGATCCGCGAGATCACTGGCCAGGGCCTGGCTGAGGCCAAGGCTACCGTCGAGGGTGCTCCCGCCACCATCAAGGAAGGCCTGTCCAAGGACGACGCCGAGGCGCTGAAGAAGCAGATCGAAGAGGCCGGCGGCAAGGTCGAACTGAAATAAGGAAGGCCAACAGGCTGGAAAAGGGCGGTCCTCTGCCGCGGGCGCCGTATGGCGTCCAACGTATGCGGGCATGAACGCCTATCAATAGGAGGATAATACCCATGGATCTCATTAAGGAACTGAACAAAGAGGCTCTGAGCCGCGAACTGCCCAAGGTGGAAATCGGCGATACTGTCCGCGTCCACGTGAAGGTTAAGGAAGGCTCCCGTGAGCGTATCCAGGTCTTCGAGGGCATCGTCATTGCCAAGAAGCACGGCGGCATCGAGGAGACCATCACTGTCCGCCGTATCTCCTACGGCGTGGGCGTGGAGAAGGTCTTCCCCCTCCACTCCCCCTCTATCGACACCATTCAGGTGGTCCGCAGCGGCAAGGTCCGCCGGGCCAAGCTCTATTACCTGCGCGGCCGCGTGGGCAAGAGCGCCAAGGTGAAGGAGAAGCTGTAAGGCGGACGGGGCGTTCTGTCTGCCGCCACATTTACGGCGGGATAGCAACACGTTGTCTCAGGCTGCCGGAAGAGGCCAACTGGCCTTTTCCGGCAGCCTGAAGTGTTTTGCCGGGCCTTGTTTGAAAAATGGCGGAAGAAGATTGGCCGTTTGGGCGTTCTCCCATTTTTTAAACAAGGCCTGCCCTGTTATCCGGGATAGGTTTCCCATAAGCGCCTTCGAGTTTCATTTGCATCGACGAAGACCATCCTGTCTACAATTTCCCCTTTTTCATAAGCTGGAAGCGCGGCTGGAAACCGTGCTTCTTTTTTTGCAAATTGCCGGGAAAACTTTTGGATCAGCTTGTCCCGGCGCAAAAGGAGGAAAAACCGGCTGGGATCGCTGGACAACAGGCCGCCGGTGCTGTAAAATATAAGATATTTTCCTGCCCTGCAAGGCTGAAAACAGGAAGCCAGGGCCACCTGTCCAAAGTAGTATCTGCGGCCTTTGGTGTAGACGGATGCGGATGGTGATGTCCCGCAGGGAAACGGCGGGAATCCCGGGGGAAGATTCCCCCGGCAAAATGGAAAAGTGGAAAAGGAGCGTGTGGAAATGATCGACATCCTGACCATCGGAGAATTGCTTATCGACCTGACCCAGACCGGGGTAAACGGGGCGGGTGTGCCCCTCTTTGCCGCCAATCCGGGTGGAGCGCCGGCCAATGTGGCGGTGGCCGCCGCCCGTCTGGGGGCCAAAACCGCCTTTTCCGGCAAGGTAGGCCGGGACGGCTTTGGCCGCTATCTCCGCAGCGTTCTGCGGGAAAACGGTGTGGGGGATAGCGGCCTCCGGGAGGACGCTGCTCCCACCACCATGGCCATTGTCTCTGTGGATGGCTCCGGTGAGCGGGATTTCCAGTTTGTCCGCGGGGCCGACTGCGCCCTAAAGCCGGAGGAGGTGGATACCGGCGCCATCCGGGAGGCAAAGGTCCTCCACTTCGGTTCTGTCAGCCTCACCCGGGGCGACGCCCGGGCGGCCACCCTCTTTGCCGCGGAAAAGGCGCGGGAGAGCGGCGTCCTGGTGAGTTATGATCCCAATTACCGCGCCGCCCTCTGGGCGGGCATGGAGGAAGCGGTGGAATGGATGCGCCGTCCGCTGCCCCTGGTGGATGTGATCAAGCTTTCTGAGGAGGAGGTTCCCCTGCTGACGGACGCTGCCGATCCGGAAGAGGGCAGCCGCCGCCTGGAGGAGGCTGGGATCCCCCTGGTGCTGATCACCCTGGGGGGAGACGGTGTGTTCTGCCGCTGGCAGGGGCGGACCTGGCGCCAGCCGGGTATCCCAGTGCAGGTGGCCGATACTAACGGCGCGGGGGATACTTTCCTGGGGGCCGTCCTCAGCCGCCTCTGCCGGAGGGCGGGCGGGCCGCTGGAGGGCCTGGAGGCTGCAGAACTGAAGGACATCCTGGCTTTCGCCAACCGGGCCGCCGCCTTTACCTGCTCACGCAGCGGGGCCATTCCCGCCATGCCTGTTTTGGAGGAACTTTTCGACGGGGAAGGAAGGATGCGCCTGCCATGAAAACTGCCTTTGACTGCCGTTTAGCGGCCCGTATGGACGAATTAAAATGGCTTTACTGTGAATTGTACCGGAATGATGAGGCCGCTTTTACATATTTCCTGGGAATGCTCCGCCGGGCTTGGGAGGGGCGGAAGGAGGATCTCCGCCGCCAGGACGATCTGCGGGAGGCGGATCCCGGCTGGTACCGCCGCCGGGATATGCTGGGGATGATGCTGTATGTGGACGCCTTCGCAGGGACGCTGAAGGGCGTGGAGGAGAAGCTGCCCTACCTGATGGAGTGCGGCGTCAACTATCTTCACCTGATGCCCCTGCTGGAGAGCCCCAGGGGCCGCAGCGACGGCGGCTATGCGGTCTCCGATTTCCGGCGGGTCCAGCAGTCCCTGGGGACCATGGAGGATCTGGAGGGGCTGGCGGACGCCTGCCGGAAGGAGGGGGTACGGCTCTGTTTGGATTTTGTGCTGAACCACACCAGCGAGGATCATGACTGGGCCCGGCGGGCCCGGGCTGGGGAGCCGGGATACCGGGAGCGGTATTTCTTCTATGACAGCTGGGATATCCCCCGGGAGTTTGAGAAGACCGTTCCCCAGGTATTTCCCACCACTGCGCCGGGCAGCTTCACCCAGCTGGACAATGGGCAGATTGTCATGACGAATTTTTATCCCTACCAGTGGGATCTGAACTACGCCAACCCGATGGTCTTCAACGACATGACGGAAAACCTCCTCTTCCTGGCCAACCGGGGCATCGACGTCCTGCGGCTGGATGCCACGCCCTATATCTGGAAGGAACTGGGCACCTCCTGCCGGAACCTGCCCCAGGTCCACACCTTGACCCGGATGCTGCGGATGGCGGTGGAGATCGTCTGCCCCAGCGTGCTGCTGCTGGGAGAGGTGGTGATGGAACCGGCCAAGGTGGCCCCCTATTTCGGTACACCGGAGAAGCCGGAGTGCCACATGCTCTACAATGTCACCACCATGGCCACCACCTGGCACACCCTGGCCACCGGGGATGTGTCCCTTCTGCGGCGGCAGATGGAGGCTGTGTGCGCCCTACCGCCGGGCTTCCTGTTTTTAAATTACCTCCGCTGCCACGATGACATTGGCTGGGGATTGGATTACCCCTGGCTCCGGGAGCGGTTTATGATTGACGAGGTGGCCCACAAGAAATATCTCAACGACTATTTCACGGGGAAATGGCCCGGCAGCCCTGGCAGGGGGGAACTGTACAACGACGATCCCCGCCTTGGGGATGCCCGCCTCTGCGGCACCGCCGCCTCCCTCTGCGGCGTGGAGGCCGCTTTGCTGGAAGGCGGCGGGGAAAAGCTGGATCAGGCGGTGTCTATGGATCTGACCCTCCATGCCTGGATGCTTTCCCAGAGCGGGATTCCCGTGATCTACAGCGGCGACGAGGTAGGCCAGCTGAACGACTACACCTACCACCAGGATCCGGAGAAGTGGGATGACAGCCGCTATATCCACCGGGGCCGTTTCCGCTGGGATCAGGCGGAACTGCGCCGGGATCCCGCCTCCCGCCAGGGCAGGCAGTTCCAGGGCCTCCGCCGCCTGGAGGAAATCCGGGCCGGGGAGCCCTGCTTCGACGCCGGGGCCGCCGTATCTGTGGAGGAGAGCGGCAGCGTCCATGTGCTGGCCCTATGCCGGCGGAGGGAGGGCCGGGAACTGATCGGGCTCTTCAATTTCAGCCGGGAGGCTGTCTCTGCCGGTGTTTCCCGGGAGGGTGGATACCGGGATCTCCTCTCCGGAGCCCGGTACGATCAGATCCAACATGTGAGGCTGCCGCCCTGTGGATTCCTGTGGCTGCTGCGGGAAAAGACGGGAGAAAGCGGCTGAACCGTCCGGCGTTTTTAAAATCAAAAGGGCGCGGCCCCGGAAGGGTTCCTTCCGGGGCCGCGTAATCTGTTGAAAGGCGATGGGTATTATAGGACAACGCCGTCCTTGAAGATAGAGATCTCCCGGAATCCATGCTCCTCCGCCTTGGTCTTTTCGCCGGAGGCGGTTTGCAGGACCTTTTCCATCAGATCCGCTGCGGCCTCATCCAGGGTCCGGCTGCCGTCGGCTACCACGCCGGCGTTGAAGTCAATCCAGCCCGCCTTCTTCTCCGCAAGGGGCGTGTTGGTGGACAGCTTCATGGTGGGGGCGGGCGCGCCGAAGGGGGTGCCCCGGCCGGTGGTAAAGAGGATCAGGTGCGCTCCCGCCGCCGTCAGGGCCGTGGCAGAGACCAGGTCATTGCCGGGGCCGCAGAGCATGTTCAGTCCCTTGGAGACCACCGGATCGCCGTAGCCGATGACGTCCATGATGGGGGCGGAGCCGCCCTTCTGGACACAGCCGCAGGATTTGTCCTCCAGGGTGGTGATGCCCCCCTGTTTGTTGCCGGGGCTGGGATTGTCGTATACCACCTCGTTGTGGCGGATGAAATAGGCCTTGAAGCCGTTGATCATATCCACCGCTTTGCGGAAGATCTCTCCGCTGGCGCAGCGGTTCATCAAAAAGCCCTCCGCGCCGAACATCTCCGGCACCTCCGTCAGGACTGTGGAGCCCCCCTGGGCCACCAGCATGTCGGAGAACCGGCCCACCACCGGGTTGGCGGTGATGCCGGAAAGGCCGTCGGAGCCGCCGCACTTCATGCCGATCACCAGTTCGCTGGCGGGAACTGGCTCCCGGCGGAAGCTTCCTGCATAGGCGGCGCACGCTTCCAGCAGCGCCCTGCCGGAGGCCATCTCGTCGGGCACTTCCTGGCAGATGAGGAATTTTACCCGCGCCGGGTCGTAGTCCCCCAGTTCCTCCAGGAACTGCTGGTGGGTCAGGTTCTCGCAGCCAAGGCCCAGCACCAGCACGGCCCCGGCGTTGGGATGCCGCGCCAGCGCCGCCAGGAGTTTTCGTGTCTGGGCGTGATCCGCCCCGGTCTGGGAGCAGCCGAAGGGGTGGGGGAAGGCGTACAGGCCGTCAATGGATCCGGACACCAGATCCTGGTTTTCCCTGGCCAGGGCTTTGGCTACGTCGTTGACACAGCCTACGGTGGGAATGATCCAAATCTCGTTCCGGACGCCTACCTGCCCGCCGGGGCGGCGGTAGCCCTGGAAGGTTCCTGGCGTCCGGGGCTCCGGGAAACGGATGTTGGGGTGGTAGATGTATTCCATCTCACCGGAGAGGTTGGTAGCCATGTTGTGGGTGTGGACCCATTCCCCGGGGGCGATGGCGGCGGTGGCGTGGCCGATGGAAAAGCCGTATTTCACCACGGGCTGGCCATCCTCCAGAGGCAGGAGGGCCATCTTGTGGCCCTGGGGGATATCCGCAGCGGCGGCAGTTCCCTCAAAAACCGTGCCTGCCGGGACAGCCCGCAGGGCGACGGCTACGTTGTCATCCGGATGGATGCGGATAAAATCAGGCATAACAGTGCCTCCTTCCCGTGCCGCCGGTTACAGGCAGGCGGCATAGGCGGCCGCGGCTCCCTGGGAGCGGATTTTCTTGAGATTGGCTACAGTGGCTGCCTCGAAGCCGGGGATCTCTGTCAGATCCTGGCCCCACATCTGCCGGTTGGTCATGACGGCATGGACCAGGTCCTCCGGGCTGTCGTCCCGGTGGTCATAGTAGAACTCCAGGACCCACCGGTCGTCGGAGCAGATATACTCGTTGCCCTTGGGGCGGCGGCAGACCAGGCCTTCGCCGGTGAGGCGCTGAATGTCGTTGCTGAAGAAAGCGATATAGGCGGCAAAACTCATGGTAAGGCAGACAGGCAGGCTGCCGTTCAGCTTCACGTAGTCCAGGAAGCTGGGCATGTTCCTGGCCCGCCACTTGGAGGTGGAGTTCAGGGAGATGCTCATGAGTTCGTGGTTTACAAAGGGGTTGTTGAACCGATCCTGGACGGCGGCGGCAAAGTCCGTCAGATCCTGCTTGTCCAGGGGCAGGGTGGGGATGACCTCCTCGTGGAGCATCTTGTTCATGTAGCCCCGGACGGAGCCGTCGTGCATGCACTCCCGCACAATGTCGAAGCCTGCCAGATAGGCCCCCAGCACGAAGCCGGTGTGGGCGCCGTTGAGGATCCGGACCTTACGTTTTTTGTAGGGCATAACGTCCGGCACCACCGGGCAGTTGAGGCCTGCGGCCTTGAAGGGCAGCTTTTCCGCCAGCCACTCCGGCCCTTCGATGTTCCACACGCCGAAGATCTCGCCTACGTCCAGCAGTTCGTCGTGATAGCCGTTGATTTCCTCCAGGCGTTTGACCTCCTCCGGGTCCCGGATACGGCCGGAGACGATACGATCCACCAGGGTAGAACAGAAGGTGCACTGTCCGTTCACATATGCCCGGAACCCGTCCTCCAGGCCCCATTGGTCGATGTACTGGTTGACGCACTTCAGAAGTTCCTTGCCGTTGGCGTCAATCAGTTCGCAGGAGAGGATCACAAGGCCGCCCTTCCCGGCCTTGTAGCGGGCATGGAGCACCTGAGTAAGCTTGCCGGGGAAGGAGGCGGCGGGCCGGTCCTCAAATTTGCAGGCGGGGTCGTAGATGATGCCGGCCTCGGTGGTGTTGGAGACCACATATTCCAGATCGCCGGAAACGGCCACCTCCATCATGGCCCGGTAGCCCTCCTCCTGATAGGGGTTGAGGCAGCGGGAGACGGAGGAGATAACCCGCCGGAGATCCACCGGCTCCCCGTTTTCCCGTCCCCGGAGATACAGGGTGTACAGGCCCTCCTGCTGGTTGATGGTGTCCGCCAGGCCCGGCGCGATAGGCTGCACCAGGACGCATTTCCCGTTCCAGCCCGCCTTCTCGTTGGACACGTCGAACCAGTAATCCACGAAGGCACGCAGGAAATTGCCCTCGCCGAATTGCAGGACCTTTTCCGGGGCCTTTTCCAGGATATACCCGTCGTAACCGGCTTTCTTCAGAGCCCCATAGCTGAGTCTTTCCATTTTCATGATACCTCCTTGCAGATTTTCCCTGGGACGCAGTACCGTCCTTTGAACTTACAGCTATTATATCAGCAAAGTTTTCCCTTGGAAATGGCGGGATTTGCGGGGATACATTGTGAATCTTGCGGCTTTTTCCTTGACAGGACCCCTGGAGGGGTATACCATGGTAACAGCGTGGCGGAACGGGACGTTCCGCCGGAGAAAGGAGGCGTTCCCATGCGGCACGCCCACGCTTTCGATCCCTGGCAGGACATGCGCCGTCCTGATTTTGAACTGCACTTCAAACGGGATATCTGCCTGGACAAGGTGGAACTGCACCACCACGATTTCTACGAGATCTACTTCCTGATGTCCGGCGATGTCACCTATATCATCGAAAGCCGTCTCTGCCATGTGATGCCGGGGGATCTGCTGCTGATCAGCCCTCGGGAACTGCACCAGATCCGCATCCAGGCAGAACTGGCCGCCTATGAGCGGTATGTGCTGTGGGTGGCGCCCCATATGCTGGGCCGCCTCTCCACGGATCAGACGGATCTCCGGCTCTGCTTCGGGGAGGGGCAGATCGCCTGCGGCAACCTCCTGAAGCTGCGGCCGGAGGAGCGCACCCTGGCCCAGTCCCTGTTCCAGCGGCTGTGGCAGGAGACAGGGGAGAGCGGCTACGGTGCGGAATTGATGGGGACAAGCCTTTTGACGGAACTGCTGGTGCTGATCAACCGCCTGGCGGCCCAGAAGGGCAGCCGGACGGCGGCCAGCACCAGCCGGGCGGTCTCCCAGGTGGTGGACTACATCAACCTCCACTACGGGGAACCGTTGTCCCTCAGTATGCTGGCGGATCGGTTTTATGTGAGCAAATACCACCTCAGCCATGAGTTCAACCGGCAGATCGGCACCAGTGTCCACCGCTACATTCTGAAAAAGCGGCTTTTAATCTCCCGGCAGATGCTGGCGCAGGGGAAGGCCCCCGGCATCATTGCCAGGGACTGCGGTTTCGGCGATTATACCGGGTTTTACCGGGCCTTTCGGGGAGAATACGGCCTGTCGCCCAGGGAGTATATGCAGTCGGCCCGGCAGAAAGCTGCGGAAAATGGGGAAGCGGGTGTGCGGAATTGAAAATTCCGGTTTACGGCAAAGAAGAAGCCCTCCTGTGGGAGAGGTAACGTAAGGAAGTTACCTCTCCCACTATTTTGTAGCCAGCCGAATGTGATTGAATTGCGGGAAATCAACACTTTGGAGGGACATATCGTGGAAAAATCTACATTTAAACAAATAGGCGGAGCCTATCATCAGGAAGATGGTTACTTTCTTCCAGACTTGTCTGTGCCTGAACTTCCAGCCATCGGCATATGGGGACAGCGGCGGAGACGGTATCTGAAAGAACATCGTCAGGCCCTTTATACTGCCCTGCTACTGTCTGGTAAATTGAACGACCACCTGTCCGAAATCAGCACCCAAGCGGAAGATATGCTTTTTCAGCTTGTGGAACAGATGGCAAAACAGGAGGGTGTCACAGAACAGCTCAAAGCTGAAAATCAGATGGAATGGGTCAGACGGATGAACAATATCCGAAACCGAGTAGAGGAAGTTATCTTCAGCAAATTGATTTTCGTCTAACGCAGAGAACGCCTGGGAGCGTGACTTTGTTAGTGTTTCCAGGCGTTCTGCTTATTTTGTAAGGGCTAACAGAGTATTACCAGTATCAACTACAAGAAAATCAACTGGTTGGAACGAGTATAAATTGTCAAATCCATTTGTCAACGGACGCAAAGTTATGATATAATTGCTCAGAGGTGAGAGATGTGGCTAAAAACACTTTAGATGAAATAAAAGAGATAAAGATATTACTTTCTCAAATACGCGCATTGAGTGATACGATACAAGAAATCCTTAACAATGACCATGTACCTGATTTTGGTCGATATGTATCGTACAGGGATATGGCTGCCATGTATAATGATCTTGCAGAACGAGCAAGAGATGTTATAAAAGTGAAGTCCATTTTTTATACATTCAATATTGATGAGATGCCAGGTTTTGGGGACACAGTTTGGCCTTTGCAAAAGAAAATTATTGAGCAGGTATTAGTTAGTGCTAAAATGTTATACTCTTGTTTGTCGAGCAATGCCGATTTTGCGGATGATGAATTTGATAATCTGGAGAATTTTATAAAATCCCGATTAAGAACTGTGATTTTTCATCGGCCAGAAAAGGAGGTTGAAATACAAAACGCAATCGAATCGCTTTTGGCTGGCCGTGGCCTGAATAAAGGCGTGGACTATGACAGAGAAACAGGGAAATTTGAATTTTCCGGGAAAGAATATATTCCTGACTTTGTTATCCCGAAACTACAACTATGTATTGAAGTAAAACTCCTTAAAGAAAACAGAAAATCAAAAGTTATTGAAGAAATAAGTGCTGATGTTACAGCTTATGGGAAACAATACATTCGACAACTTTTTGTTGTATATGACTTGGGATATATTCAAAATGAGGCTGAGTTTATTCGAGACATCGAAAATGCAGGAAATATTAAAGTGATTATTATTAAGCATTAGTTACTAAAAGCCACAAAATCGAGTTGAAGAAACGATTTTTCGATACTGATTTACATTGAGAGTAGCCGCACAAAATGCGAGGGGTGCTTCCAAATGGGAGTACACCTCGCATTTTGCAACATTTTGTTATCAGTAATAAGAATATCAATTACAACAAAACAAGTGTATAAATATTTTAATAACTTATTGACAAGTTAAAAATTTTACGCTATCCTCTTTTAAGGGGTGCAGAACATGAGAAAACCAGTCCGGCTTTGTCCATCTTGTGGTGATAGATTGAAAATTTCTGCCTTGGCCTGTCCATTATGCGGCATTGAAGTACGGGGCCAATTTGATGTTGAAACAAGTCCTTATTCTGCCTTATCTAACCAACAGAGTGATTTTTTATTGCTATTTTTGAAGTGCAGAGGAAACATGAAGCAGCTTCAAGAAGAACTTCAGCTTTCTTATCCTGCGGCAAAAAAGCAGCTAAATGAAGTGCTGGATATGTTGGGACTATCTACTGATACCCAGGTGAAAGCAAAAGATAGAGATATTATTGACGTAACATCTTGGGAGATTGACGAAAATAGCATGAAAACATCTGACATTATCAAAAGGAAACTAAAGGAATATGGTGGCAGAACCGTAGTTACCTCATATTCGGGCAAAGAGTACGAAGTATGGGCAGAAGCGGACGGAAATACCTTCGGTTGTGGTGCGCTTCATGGAATTTCCCATTCTTTTGACATTTTTGACGTTGTGGTAGATTTTTTAAGAAATAATGGTGGACGTGCAAAGAAAGGTACTGGCCGTGCCCCCCTCGGATCAGAAAAATGTGGCTTAGATACAATTTCCGGCGTCATCTTGCACGAATACTTTGGCGTGGCGTTAGGTGGCAGCGGTTTTGACCCCTCGTTTGTGGTGGCTGCTATATTGGAATGGGCTGGGATTGTCAAAAACGGCAGAGGATGGCTTGAACTTCGTGGTTAATTTCTGTATATCAATACAGCAATATTTGAGAGGGGAGGATTTCCAATGGCAGTTTGCCCTAAATGCGGTGGAGCCAATATAAAATTTCATCGAGAACCAGTGGGAACATCCTATAACAGCTATTATAGGCGAACAGGCGTTAAAAGCAGTTGGATTTTCCCTTCTGGTATAAGAAATGGACACCGAAAGATTGCTTATAGAACAGTTGGCCTTTGCAGTGATTGTGGACATACCTGGGAAATTGAAAGTGAAGTTCAGCACTCAGGCTGGTGGTATCTGTTTCTCCTTGCCATTTGGCCTATTGCACTTTCCGTATGGTTTTGGAAAACCCCAGCGTTGCGCTTGGATAAAAGATGGCGGGCGGCTATATTATCCGTGGCATGGCTTATCCTTATCGCTGGTGCGCTGTCCAGCGAAGTAGAGCGTAGCATAGAATCAAACTCTATCTGGGCATCATCGTATGCTGATTTGGATGATTTTGAATATTATATTGACGGAAATGAGATATACATTAAGGATTATAGGGGAAGCAGCAAGAAAGTTAGTATTAATTCATCGTATGATGTAGAAGGAACCGCCATGAATGTCGTTTCCTTTGATGGAACCTTTGCGCTTGACAGCGTAACGAGTGTAATCATTCCGAACGGAACCAGATATGTTTCCAACAACATTTTCAATAGCTGTGGGATTGAATTTGTATATCTGCCTGCTTCATTGGAGGAATTCAAAGGATGGTCTTACTTCCATAATGTTGAAAAAATATATTATGGCGGTACAGAAGAACAATGGAGCAGCTTTTGTACTGTTGACAGGTCAAAGTTGGATGTTGTCCAAATCATATGTAACACAAACCCCAATGAATTGAAATGAGATTGGAGGAGAAGACGTGAATCGGTTAGCACATCAATTTGAAGCGGAACTCCGGGATAAGATGCTATTAGCCAAAAAGGAGTGCAGATATGATCCTATTCGCTTCAATCAGATGTTGGAACAATATGGAGGAGTGGAAACCGCAAAAAGATTGATAAAGAGTGCGAGGGAAACAGGGATAATTCCAACGGGGTATGCGAGACTTTTGGAGGAAGGCCGTCTTGATTTAACGGTCGAACATTCCGTATACAAAGCTGAATATCAATCACTTTTTTCTCCAGATGAAGTCGAATTTTGTAAAGAGTTTTTAGGCATATAACGTATTAGTATCCCTAATACAACTCATAATTATCATGAAACTTTAGAAAACAGCAAAAAAGCCATTGACAAACATCGGTTCTATATGGTAAACTACTTCACTCTGCCCAAAGAGCAAATTAAATAGCACATAAGCAAATTCCTTTTGGCATTTGTCAAACGACAAAGCCGGTACATCAAACTTGCTTCAACGGAACGTAACTTTCCGCTGGGGCTGGTTTTGATGTACCGGCTTCTTTTTTGCCCAGACGACTGAATGACCGCTGGCAAGAAAACCCGCTGAAAAGGCGAGACAGGGGGTGCCATTTGGGAAGAACGGCGGAGACGTTCAAATACGCCGAAGGGAGGATGGTATTGTCTTAACAAGCAACGTATTGGGGGGTACAAATCCCCCAATACCACTTGTCAGGGAGCTCCCTGACACCCTAAAATCAGAAAGGATGAGCAACTCATGAGAAACAGAGATCAAAAAGCCCGTATCCATTTTACAGAAGAAGAATTGCGGGAATTGACCTGCAAAGCGGCAGCGGCCGGACTTGACCGCTCCAAGTATGTACGTAAGGTAGTCCTAGCAGCGGAGGTCAAACCCGGCCCGCAGGTGGATGTCCCGGCCTTGATTGCGGTAACACGTCAAGCTGGGTTGAAAGTAGAGCGTGTACTTGTCAGAGCCAACAGCGGTATGTTGGATGTTCCCGCCCTCCGCAGGGCATTGGCAGAGGTTGAGAATGCGGCTCAGACTGTCCGCAGAGCCTTTGAGGAGGGATAATGCTGATGCTATGCACGATTGAACTGACAGAACGTGAACAGGAGATTTTTGATGAAGTGCTGGAAAAGGTAGACGAAACAGCAGTTTTCCTCGCCGGACTGTCCCATTCTGACCGGCTGGATTGGCTGAAAAAGTGTCGGTATTCCCGCCCCATCAGCTTTGAGCGGGAGATCGGCGACACCGTCTACACCGTCAACGCCCATTTCAGTGAGAAAGCGACTGAAACCGCAGAGGGGAAAGTAAATCGTATTCTCAATCAAAATATCACACTGTAAAGTGTTGAAGTTTTGCGCCGGATGTGATATGATAATCATATCCCGCAATTCATATCACATCCGGCTGCGGAAAGGAGCATATTTTGAAGAAAAAGCAGCCAAACAATCAGAGGATTACAGCATTATACGCCAGATTGTCCCGTGACGATGAAAAAGATGGTGTCTCAGGCAGCATTCAAAACCAAGACGGGATTTGTCAAGGATATTTTCTTCCACAAGTTCGTAAATTAAAAAAATGCCTTGGCACTTCTGTTCCTCTCTAAAATCAGGAGTGCCAAGGCATTAAAACACACTGCTTTATAGCCGTTTATAGATATACAAAAGATTGCGGAGCCTGACAGATACCGTAATCAGACAAAGCCTTGGGTTTTTCGTAAATCACTACATTTTTTAATTTATATGCAATAGCCTTATCTTTTCCTGAATAGTAGGAAAAATAAAATTTCTTTGTAATGCCCGCAGCAGTTTTTGCTATCTCCCAGATTTCTTTCGGCGTACCTTCCAATATTTCATCAATAAGCGCTTCTCCGACCACTTCTTTCTGCGGTGCTGACGCATAGAAAATGATTCGATCCACACCATCTTTCGGTCTGCTTTTTCGGAATTCGTATTGTTTTTTCCCCTCAAGTATTACCTTCGCATACTTAGGCTTAATTGATAATAACATTGCCGACATCTACTTTGCCCTCCCGCAGAATTTTCTCGAACTGGCTCCTTGTATAACGGAAATTCATGGGATGGGTTCCAGGCCAACAATCATTGCTTTTCAGCCACATCCAGTTTACATTATTCCCTGCACCAAAATACCCATAATACAATAACTCAATCAGTGTTAGAGAAGCCCAGGTATCATATTTTTCCTTCAATTCATCTTCATTATAGACAGATTTGTTACCGACCATGCGCAAAAACTGGTCATAAGAATATTGCGCACGTCCATTTACTTTTATTTTTTCGATTCGTGTTGCCACACAATAAGTAGTAATAACGGATTTATACCCCGGACGGCCACCGGTTCCGGTGTATTTTCTGTATACCAAAACAGGCTCTCCAACTTTGAAAGCCAGGCTGTAAGGCTTGCCTATGTATACTTTTTTCAGCCCATTTGCCACGCTAATATCAACCCGCTCCTGCAAGGTATTAGCGAGGTCAGAAGAAGCGAACATGGTGTCGTGATATTCCATATCAATGGCAAGGCATCCAGCGTGTTGGACCTGACCGCTAAGAAAAGGGAATGATTTACAGGGATCACTGAAATCAAGATTCCTTCGATCTTTGATATATACCCGCTCACCATTCAGGTTGTTTCCGACATGGATAAAGCCGTACTTCTCCAGAAGAAGTATCAAACTGATGTGTTTATCAAAAACAGTTACATAAATTTCATTGATGCCCAAATCTCTCCATTGCCACAAAGTTAGACCAAGAGCTCCCTCACCAATCCTTTGATTCCGATAACGCTCATCAATTTTGATTGTTGTGATTTTAAGACGAGCAGTCTTCGGCAAAACGATACCGTTTGCCAAATTGATCTCCTCAGCTTCATTCGGCTTTAGGTTTACAAAAGCTCCAACACCCTGGTCATCTTCAAATATCAGCGCCCGTTTCCCATCGGCGGCTTTTGCTGCGAACCATTGCACAAAACCAGTGCTTGATGAAGTGCCAGGGTAATCGGCTTTCAAGGAATCGAAAAAGGGATCATTGAGATTGATCTCGGAAATTGCTTGCGTTCAAATTTACCCGCCATAATCGGCCCCTCCTCAAAGTGATTTTATGAATTCAATTGCCCGCATAAGGTCTTTAGCGCTCTCAGAAACAAAAAGCTTCGCATTAATGTCTCTGGCAACTTCATCTGCGTATAGCCGTTCTTCCCGCTGAAAGTATTCAATGCTCTCTACAGCAACCTCAATTCCATCGCGCTTTCTTCGCCGGGACGCTATGATTTCTGGATTTTCGGTTAGCAGCACAATAGCATCCGGTTTGAGCATAGCAAAAGTGCCATAAGGAATACGTTGCACTTTGCCCGATGCATTCAGCAGGCAGAAGTGTCCGTCCAAAATAAAATTCTGGCACAAAGTTCTGAGCTCGTCTACGGCCCAAAGAAGGAACTGCTGATTTTCATCTATGTCAGGAATGAGCTTATTCTTTGCAAATCCCGAACGCTTTTTTGTTGAAATCAAGGCGCTGGCCGAGTAGGTCTCGATTCCCACAGAGTCCTTAACAAGATTGCAAAAATAAGATTTCCCTACACCATGAACGCCGCTCACAAAAATCATATTTCTATCTCTCCTTTGCAAAAAGCCATACTGACTTTCTGATTTATTATAACAGATTAAGATAAGAATTTCAATAGATAACAGAATTTCCTCCTGCAATCGCAGGAGGAAATCTTGCGTTTGGGGATTAGTCGTGTTATAATAAGTAGCAGAAATCTTCAAATCGGCACATTCCCAGAAAGGGGAGGTTCATTCATGGCTATCAGTTACAAAAAATTATGGAAACTGTTGATTGACAAGGATATGAAGAAAAAAGACTTGCAACGATTAGCGGGGATTAGTGCGGCATCCGTTACGAAGCTCGGAAAAAATGAAAATGTAAATACAGAAATTATTGAAAAAATCTGCACAGCCCTAAGATGTGATGTCTGTGATATTATGGAAATGGTAGAAGAAAAGTGAATCAGTTATACGGAATATGAGTTTTGAAACAAGGATAAATCTGCTGTAAGTCGGAAGACGCTGGTCTCCGTGAGAAGGGAATAAAGACATATGGACAATCAAATTCACAATACAATCGTAAGTTTTATATGGGGAATTGCGGATGACTGTCTGCGCGACGTGTATGTGCGGGGAAAATATCGTGATGTCATTCTGCCAATGACAGTTATCCGCCGTTTGGATGCCATGCTGGAGGACAGCAAAGAGGCTGTTCTTGATATGAAGAAAAAGCTGGATGAAGCCAGAATCGATAATCAGTGGCCTGCGCTGTGCAATGCGGCAGGTCAGGCATTCTGTAACGCCTCACCGTTCCGCCTGCGCGATCTCACCAGCCGCGCTAAGAAGCAAACGCTAAAGGCCGATTTTGAGGCTTACCTGGACGGCTTCTCCCCCAATGTGCAGGAGATTTTGGAGAAGTTCAAGTTTCGCAATCAAATCGACACGATGATCGAGGCGGATATTTTGGGGGCGGTGATTGAGAAATTTATCTCGCCGGATATCAATCTCTCTCCGAAGCCGGTTTATAAGGACGATGCACAGACTATAGTGAGGCATCCAGGACTGGACAACCATAGCATGGGTACGATTTTTGAGGAACTGATCCGCAAATTCAACGAGGAAAACAATGAGGAGGCAGGCGAACACTGGACGCCCCGTGATGTTGTTGAATTGATGGCTGACCTTGTGTTTATACCCATCGCCGACAAAATCAAGGATGCTACCTATTCCTGTTATGACGGAGCCTGCGGGACGGGCGGTATGCTTACTGTCGCGCAGGACCGGCTTCTGACGATTGCCCGGCAGTATGGAAAGAATGTATCTATTCATTTGTTCGGACAGGAAGTGAACCCCGAAACATATGCAATCTGCAAGGCGGATATGCTGCTCAAAGGTGATGGGGAACAGGCGGAGCATATCAGTTATGGCTCTACGCTTTCCCTGGACGGAAACGCCACAAGGCAGTTTGATTTCATGCTGTCCAACCCGCCTTATGGGAAAAGCTGGAAGGTTGACGCAGAGAAGATGGGCGGTAAAAAAGAGATTCTGGATACCCGCTTTAATGTCTATCTCGAAGGCGGCGAACAGATGGCGATGATTCCACGGACAAGCGACGGTCAGTTGCTTTTCCTGCTGAACAATGTAGCAAAGATGAAAAAGGATACGCCACTTGGCAGCCGCATTGCCGAGGTACATAACGGCTCGTCCATTTTTACAGGTGACGCCGGTAGTGGGGAAAGCAATGCCCGCCGCTATCTGATTGAGAACGACTTGGTTGAGGCTATCATCGCATTGCCGGAGAATATGTTCTACAATACAGGGATTGGGACATTTATCTGGATTTTATCCAACCGGAAAGAAGAACGCCGCAAAGGAAAAATCCAGTTGATTGACGCAACCGCCATGAAGTCCCCGCTCCGCAAAAATATGGGAAAGAAGAACTGCGAAGTTACACCGAAAATCCGCAGTGAGATCGTCCGCATTTTTATGGAGATGGAGCAAAGCGAAGTCAGCATGATTTTTGATAATGAGGAGTTTGGCTACTGGTCTGTCACAGTGGAGCGGCCTCTGCGTCTGCGCATATATCCTGACAGAGAAATTCCGGCCAGTTTGTTTAAGAAAGCGGATGAGTTTGTTGCGGTGCAAAGCGCTGTTGCCGAGGCCGCAAAAAATACCCCTCTGGATGATTGGACAGCATTTGCCAAAGCAACAAAACTGAAAGCCGGCATTCTCAAGAAAATCCGCCCCTTTATTACGGAGAAAGACTCGTCTGCGCAGGCCATTGAAGGGGAACCGGATGTTGATTTGCGGGATACGGAAAATATCCCGTTTACCTATGAGGGCGGCATTGATGCCTTTATGAAAAATGAAGTGCTGCCCTATGCCTCCGATGCTTATGTGGATGAGAAGAAAACACAGATTGGCTATGAAATCAGCTTTACGAAGTATTTCTACAAACCGGTAGAACTGCGCCCAATGGGAGAAATTTTGGAGAGCCTGAAAGCCCTTGAGCGGGAAGCGGATGGTATGATGGCGGAGATTATGGAGGGAATACAATGAACCATGCTTGCGATAACCTTGTATGGCTTGGTGTGGTTCCAAATCATTGGAGAGTGTTGAAATTGCGGCAGATTTTGTCACCTGTTAGCGAGAAGAACCATCCTGATTTGCCATTGCTGTCAGTAGTTCGCGAAAAAGGTGTTATTGTCAGAAATATTGAGGATAAAGAAGAAAATCACAATTATGTGCCGGATGATTTGAGCGGCTATAAACTGGTCAAAATTGGGCAGTTTGCTATGAATAAGATGAAAGCGTGGCAAGGCTCCTACGGGGTTTCAAGATTTGATGGAATTGTAAGCCCAGCTTACTTTGTTTTTGACATTCAATATGATATAAATATTGATTTCTTTAATAGAGCAATCCGAAGTATAGTATATGTCAATTATTTCGGTCAAGCATCTGACGGTATTCGCGTTGGGCAGTGGGATTTGTCTATGCAACGAATGAAAGAGATACCCTTCCTTTTGCCTCCCCGCCCCGAACAGGATCAGATTGTGCGGTTTTTGGATTGGAAGGTTTCAAGTATCAACAGGCTAATCAATATCAAACGAGAAGAAATTGCCGCATTGGGAGAATTGAAGCAAAATATTATCACTAAGTCCATTACAACGGGATTAAATCGAAATGTTGAAATGAAACATAGCGGTAACGAATGGATAAATTACATTCCTTGGCATTGGACAACTGTACAATTAAGAAGAGTATATACTGTTATCCTTGGAAAAATGCTATCGCCAGCGCCAATCAACAGCCAAGATTCATATGAAGAATATGTTTGTGCTAAAGATGTACATTTTGATGGTGTCGATTTGTCTTCTCTCAAAAAAATGTGGTTTTCACAGACGGAGAAAAAACAATATGAAATCCGAAAAGGTGATTTGCTTATTGTTGAGGGGGGAGCTGGTGCAGGCAATGCTGCCATAGTATATGACTTGTGCG
This sequence comes from uncultured Oscillibacter sp., assembly GCA_910584995.1. Taxonomy (GTDB): domain Bacteria; phylum Bacillota; class Clostridia; order Oscillospirales; family Oscillospiraceae; genus Oscillibacter. Next base: position 47,925 of record CAJUDW010000020.1, read on the forward strand.
GAAAATCCATTTATATCCAGAATTCTATTCATATTGTTCGCTCAAAGTCAAACCAGGTCATGAATAAATTCTTGTGTTACTGGATTAGTAGTTTAGTAAAACGTGGGTACATGAAGAATATATGTAGTGTTGCTACAATTCCCCACTATATCAAGGATAAGGTATTATCTACCATAATGCCGTTGCCACCTATTAAGGAACAAAGAGATATTGTTGATTATCTTGATATGAAGTGCGAAGCGATAGATAACATAATTGCTAAAAACTATAAACAAATCCAGTTGCTTCAAGAATTAAAAACTCGGTTGACCTCTGATGTTGTTATAGGTAAAATTGATGTCTGTGGCATTGAAATCCCTGAATACGAATTTTCGGACGAGGAACTTGATATTGAAGATAGCGGTAAAGAAG
>CAJUDW010000021.1 GCA_910584995.1 uncultured Oscillibacter sp.
GGAAGGATTTTGGGGAATCCTGAAGCGTGAGCGCTACTACGGCAAGAGATTTACCGGCAAAAACCAGCTTGTTCAGATGATCCACAGCTATATTCATTACTACAACACCCGCCGAGTCCAGCGCAATCTTGGCGTCCTGACGCCCATGGAAAAGCACTGTTTGGCCACAGCCGCATAAAGAATGGGCAGCAGCTTCCGCTGCCACCCATTCCTTAAAAATCTTTATATTTTTTCTCTGTCCTCTTGACGGGGCGCGGTTCAGTGTTCCATCGGCGGACGTGTTTCTTTTTTTCCGGCGGCAGGGCGGCCAGCCGGAAAGGCCACGGTATAGAGCGTCCGTCCATATACAGGCGGCAAAGCTGAAAAACATCCCGAATGCTTTGATACTTTTCAGGTTTGCCGACTATAGTGTATGGAGGTGGACGGAATGATTCGGAAAAACTCCATACTTTACAGCACGATGCTCCTCACCGGGGCAAACTTCCTCCTGCGGCTGGCAGGCATGGCCTTCCAGGTTTATCTCTCCGGACGGATCGGCCCGGCAGGAGTGGGCCTTTTGCAGCTGACCCTCTCCGTCCGGGGGCTGGCCTTTACCATAGGCTCCGCCGGGGTCCGCACCTGCGCCATGTACCTCACCGCCGGGGCCCTGGGCCGGGAGAAGGATGTAAAGGCGGCCCTTACCGGCTGTTTTCAGTACGGCGCACTTTTCAGCGGCATGGCCCTGGTGTTCCTGTGGACCCTGTCCCCCGTCCTGGCAGAGGAGTGGATTGGAAACCGGGCGGCGATCCCCTCCCTGCGGCTGTATGCGGTGTTTCTGCCGGTCAGCTGCCTGGGCGGGGTGCTGACGGGGTATTTCACTGCCTGCGGGCGGATTCGGACCCTGGTGATGGTGGAATTCCTGGAGGAGGCCTGTTCCGCCGCAGGGACGTTCCTTCTCCTGGCCCGCTGGGCAGGCGGAGACGCAGGACGCGCCTGCCTCTCCGTAGCCGCCGGAGGCTGCGCCGCCGGGGGGCTGGCCTTTTACATCCTGCTGGCGCTCTGCCGCCGGGATCTGCCCGAACGGACGGAAAACTGCCCGCCCTACGGCGATATCCTCCGGACGGCCCTGCCCCTGGGGGCGGCGGACGGCCTTCGGGCGGGGCTGAACACCCTGGAAAACCTGCTGATCCCCAAACGCCTGGCCCTTTTTGCCGGTACGGTGGACGCGCTGGCGGATTACGGCGTCCTCCACGGCATGGTCTTTCCCGCCATGATGTTCCCTGCCGCCGTCCTGTTCTCTCTGGCGGAACTGCTGGTGCCGGAGTTTTCCCGGTGCGCCGCAGGCGGGCGATGGAAGCGGGTGCGGTATCTTACCCGGCGGGGGCTGCGGGCGTCGCTGGTTTTCAGCCTGGGGGCGGCGGGGATATTTCTGGCGGCAGGGCCCCTGCTGGGGGAACTGCTCTACGGCTCCCCCGCTGCAGGGCAGTATCTGCGGCTGTATGCGCCTCTCCTTCCCATCCTCTACACCGACGCCATTGTGGACGCCATGTGCAAGGGCCTTGGCCAGCAGAGCGCCAACGCCCGCTACAACCTGCTGACCTCCTTCCTGGACGTGGTGTTCCTCTGGACGCTCCTGCCCTGCTGGGGTTTGACGGGGTATTACGCCAGCTTCGCCGCCACCCATCTTTTGAACTTCGCCCTCAGCCTCCGGCGACTGTCCCTGGCATCCCGGGCAGAGGGAAAAAGGCCCTGCCCCGGAAGGGCGTTTCCCCAGTTCCGCCTGCCGGGAAGGGCGGGGCGGCTCCGCCCGGCGCTGTTCATGAAACGTACATAGAATTTTCCTTGAAAATCCAACGGTTTTCTGATAAACTACATAAGTTATCGTATATTACGAATTTGTACCGGCTCAATTGGGCCCCAGAGGTGAAAACGTGTACTTAAAAGCAGTAGAAATTCAGGGTTTCAAATCCTTCCCCGACAAAACCGTCCTCCAGTTCGGCGAGGACATTACCGCCATTGTGGGGCCCAACGGTTCTGGAAAATCCAATATCTCCGACGCCATCCGCTGGGTCATGGGCGAGCAGAGCGCCAAAGGCCTCCGGGGCGCCAAGATGGAGGACGTGATTTTCGGCGGCACGGAGAAGCGGGCCCAGGTGGGTTTTGCCCAGGTGACGCTGGTGCTGGACAATACTGCCCGGATTTTCCCTGCCATGGAGGAATCCGAGGTGGCCGTCACCCGCCGGTACTACCGCAGCGGGGAGAGCGAATACTACATCAACCGCCAGTCCGTCCGGCTGAAGGACGTGACGGAACTGTTCCTGGATACCGGCATGGGCAAGGAGGGCTACTCCATCATCGGCCAGGGAAAGATCGACGAGATCCTCTCTGCCAAAAGCGGCGAGCGGAGGGAGATCTTTGAGGAGGCTGCCGGCATTTCCAAATTCCGCCATCGGAAGGAGGAGTCCGAGCGCAAACTCCAGAGGACGGAGGAGAACCTGGTCCGGATCAACGATAAGATTTCCGAATTGGAATTACAGGTGGAGCCCCTGCGGGATCAGGCGGAGAAGGCGAAAAAATATCTGGTTTTGCGGGATGAACTGCGGCTTCTGGAGATCTCCGTGTGGCTGGAAAACTTGGACGCCTTGAAGGCCAGCGCCCGCAAGCTGGAGACGGACTTCCGGGCTGCGGAGGCCCAGCGGGATCAGGCCCGGGCGGATCTGGACGCCCTTTACGCCGAGGGCGAGCAGTTCGGCCAGCGGATGCGGGAGAAGGATATGGAGGCGGAGAGCCTCCGGGCCCAGGCGGCGGCTCTGGAGGGGCAGACCCAGGAGCAGTCCTCCGCTATGGCGGTGTTGGAGAGCAATATCCGGCACAACCGGGAGAACATCGGCAGGGCCCGCCAGGATTTGGTGGAAACCGACAGCCGCGCTGGCGGCCTGGCCCGGCAGGCCATGGAGCAGGAGGCCCGGGTAGCGGAAATTGAACGGGAACTGGCGGAACTGGACGGCGCACTGGACACCCTTCTGGCCCGCGCCCAAAAGGCTGCCGATCAGGCGGGCGGGGCCCAGAGCGAGGCGGAAGCCTTCCGGGCCAGGGAGGCCATTGCCGTGGCCGCCGCCGCCGACGCTCACGCCGTCCATGCCGCTATCGAGGCGGAAAACACCCAGATTGCGGAGCGCAGGGCTGCCGTGGAAGAGGAAAAGGCGGCGGCGGAAACCCGTCTCGCCGAGAGCGGGAAGGAGGCAAAGGCCAACCGCAGGGCCCTGGAAGAGGCCCGGGAGGAGGCCCAGGCCGCCGCCAACATCATCGCGGGGCACAGCCTGCGGATGGAGGAGCGGAAGAAAAAGGCTGCGGCGGCAGCGGATCAGCGGATGAAACTCACCATGGACGTGGGGGCGATGGATAACCGCATCCGCCTGCTGACGGAGATGGAGAAGGAGTACGAGGGCTTTTCCAAGGCCGTGAAAACCGTTATGCAGGCCAAAGGGAGCCTCCGGGGCATCCACGGCCCGGTGGCGAGCCTCATGCGCACCGAGGCGGCCTACAGCCTGGCCATTGAAATCGCCCTGGGGGCGGGGCTCCAGAATATCGTGGTGGATCGGGAGGAGGACGCCAAAAGCGCCATCGGCTACCTGAAGCAGCGGGACGCCGGGCGGGCTACCTTCCTGCCCCTTACCGCCATCCGGGGCGGGGAACTGGATCAGCCGGGCGTGGAGCGGGAATTTGGCTTTGTGGGCATTGCCTCCCGCCTGGTGCGGTTCCAGAGCGGCTATCAGAATATTGTGCAGAACCTTTTAGGCAGGACGGTAATTGTGGAAGATCTGGACTGCGGCATCGCCATGGCCCGGAAGTACCGCAACGCCTTCCGTATTGTCACGCTGGACGGGCAGGTCATCAACCGGGGCGGCTCCATGACCGGCGGTTCCACCTCCAGGTCCGCCGGCGTGCTGAGCCGGGCGGCGGAACTGGAAAAGCTGAACGCCCAGGCCGCAGGCCTGCGGGAAAAACTCTCCGCCGCCAAGGCTGCCGAGGAGGCGGCGGGCCGGGAACTCTCCGCCGCCCAGTACGAACTGGAGACCGCCGAAAGCCAACGCCGCCAGGCGGAGGACGAGGTTCTCCGGCTGGAGGGCGCGAAAAACCACTTTGATATCCTCCTCCGTTCCCTGGAGGAGAATTTGGAAAACCTGGAGGGGGAACTGGAGAGCCTCACAGGCCGCCTGGAGGACAACCGCCGCCGGGCCCAGGCCGCTGCGGAAAAGATCGCGGAGCAGGAGGCCCAGGCTGCGGATCTGCGGGCAAAAGCGGAGGAGGCCCTCTCCGGCCAGTCGGAACTGCTGGCCCAGTCCGGGGCCCTGGCGGAGGAGATCGCCGGGAAGAAGGCGGACTTGGCGGCCCTTACTGCGGAGCGGGAGTCCACCTGCGGCCGCGCGGCGGATCTCCGGCGGCTGGCCGGTGAACTGACCGGCGATCGGGCCCAGAAGGAGGAGACCATCCAGGGCTATCAGCGGAGCATCGACGAGGCCCAGGCAGAGATTGGCCGCCGCCGGGCGGAGTTGGAGGCCCTGGAAACCCGGAGCCGGGAATTCCAGGATCGCCTCAAGGCGCTGAACGACGAAAAAATTTCCCTGGAGGCAGAGCGTACCGCCAAGAACCGGGCCAGCCAGGAGATGAACGAACGGCTGCTGGATTTGGAGCGGTCAGCCTCCAAACTGGAGCAGAAAATTGCCACCTCCGCCATGGAGGAAAAGCAGATTCTGGACCGGTTGTGGGAACACTATGAACTGAGCCACTCCGACGCTGCTGCCCAGAGGATTGAATTGGAGAGCGTCCCCAAGGCCAGCCGCCGGATCGGCGAGTTGAAGCGGGAGATCGGCTCTTTGGGCAATATCAACATCGGGGCCATTGAGGAATTTGACCGGGTCAACACCCGCTACACCTATCTCACCGGCCAGCGGGACGACGTGGAGCAGGCCAAAAAGGATCTGGAGGGCATCATCTCCGGGATCACCGGGGAGATGACCCGCATTTTCGCGGAGCAGTTCCGGCTGCTGAACGAGAGTTTCCAGACCACTTTTGTGGAGTTGTTCGGTGGCGGACAGGCCCATCTGGAACTGGAGGACGAGAACGATATCCTGGCCTGCGGCATTGAGATCAAGGCCCAGCCGCCGGGGAAGACCCTGAAAACCATCTCCCTCCTCTCCGGCGGGGAGAAGGCCTTTGTGGCCATTGCCTTGTACTTCTCCATTTTAAAGGTGCATCCTACCCCTTTCTGTGTCATGGACGAGATTGAGGCGGCGTTGGACGACGTGAACGTGACCCGCTGCGCCCGGTATATGCGGACACTGACGGAGCGGACCCAGTTCATCGTCATTACCCACCGCCGGGGCACCATGGAGGAGGCGGACGTCCTCTACGGCGTCACGATGCAGGAGCAGGGGATATCGAAGATGCTGACGATAAATTTAAACGACATGGCCCGGGAACTGGAAATCCAGTGACGCCGCCGCGCCAAGTGGCGCGTCAAGGGTTTTGCAAAGCAAAACCTTGAAACCGGCCGGATTCATTCCGGACGGTTTGGAACAAATGCGGGGCCCCCGCAAAAGCGAAGCTTTTGTGGGGCGTCACGATGCAGGAGCAGGGGATATCGAAGATGCTGACGATAAATTTAAACGACATGGCCCGGGAACTGGAAATCCAGTGACGCCGCCGCGCCAAGTGGCGCGTCAAGGGTTTTGCAAAGCAAAACCTTGAAACCGGCCGGATTCATTCCGGACGGTTTGGAACAAATGCGAGGCCCCCGCCAAAAGGAGGCAGTCATGAAGCTTTCACTGCGGCAGAAGGAATATGTGGATGCGGCCATACTGATTGCGGGCATTTTGATCATGCTGGCCGGGAACGGTATACTGGTCTTGGCAGGGACCCTTGTCACCTTCGGCGCCCTTGCGCTGCATATATATTGGTGGCGCTGTCCCCACTGCGGCCAATTCCTGGGCCGCGACAAGGGTGAATACTGCCAGCACTGCGGGAAGAAAATCGACTACGACAAGAAAGCGTAAAAAAGGGCGGCCATCCCGCTGCGCCAGGGGCAAAAGCAGTGGCTATCCGTCAGTTGGCCGCACCGACGGTATCATCGGGCGAGGGACAAAGGCTCTCCGGGGCCAAGAGCCCGCCACGATCCGGCAGGAAGCGGCTCCCTGACAGGCGCTGCGGGGAATACGGCCCCGTCTTTCTCTCTTTTGGACCGTCCACGGCACGTTTTCTCTCTTCCTTCGTTAAGTAAAGAGAGAAAAATGGGGGGTGGAAAGGCTCAGCTGTCTTTGCGGCTGAAACAAGAGGAGGAACTATGGGCTTTTTTGATAAACTGAAAAAAATTACAACCAATCTCTTCTCCACCTATACCGAGGCCGACGAGGCCTTCTTCGAGGAACTGGAGGAAACCCTTATCCTGGCGGATTTGGGTATGGACACCGCTATGGAGGCGGTGGAACGCCTCCGCAACCGGGTGCGGAAGGAAAAACTCCAGAGCCAGGAGGAGGTGAAGGCCGCCCTCCGGGAGGTGCTGGTGGAACTGATCGACGTGGGCACTACGGAACTGAACGTCTCCACAAGCCCCTGCGTATTTTTGTTCATTGGCGTCAACGGCGTAGGCAAGACCACCTCCATCGGCAAGCTGGCCCGTCTCTTGATGATGGGCGGCAAGCGGGTGCTCCTCTGCGCGGCGGATACCTTCCGGGCGGCGGCGGCGGATCAGCTGGAGATCTGGGCCCAGCGGGCCGGATGTGAGATTGTCCGCCAGCATGAGGGGGCGGATCCTGGCGCCGTCCTCTTTGATGCCCTCCAGGCCGCAAAGGCCCGGGGCGTAGACGTGGTCCTCTGCGACACCGCCGGACGGCTCCACAACAAGGCCAACCTTATGGCGGAACTGGCCAAGCTTTCCAAAATCATCGACCGGGAGTGTCCCGGCTGTGCCAGGGAAACCCTCCTGGTGCTGGACGCCACCACCGGCCAGAACGGCCTGATCCAGGCCAGGACCTTTCAGGAGACAGCGGGCCTCACCGGCATTGTGCTGACCAAGCTGGACGGCACAGCCAAGGGCGGCATCGCCGTGGCCATTGCCCAGGAACTGAACGTCCCGGTGAAACTGGCAGGCGTGGGCGAGGGCATCGATGATCTCAGGCCCTTTGACCCGGAGGAATACGCCGGGGCCATCATCTGATCCCGGCGGCAGGAACGGAAAAGGCTGTAAAAAACATACCATAAAATTTGGGGAGGCGGGATTCCATGAAATTTGTACTTGCCACACACAATCCGGGCAAACTAGAGGAAATGTCCGATATCCTGTCACAATTTGACATTGAGGTAGTTACGCTTAAAGACCTGGGCCTGACGGTGGACGTGGAGGAGACTGGCGAGACCTTTGCGGAAAACGCTATGCTGAAGGCCAAAGCTATCTCCCAGGCGGCGGCGCTGCCGGCCATTGCCGACGATTCCGGCCTTTGCGTGGACGCCCTCAACGGCGGCCCCGGCGTCTACTCCGCCCGTTACGGCGGCCCGGAACTGGACGACCGGGGACGGTACATGCTGCTGCTGAACAGTATGCGGGGCCAGACCACCCGGGCCGCCCATTTCACCTGCTCCATCGCCTGCGCGTTCCCCAACGGCGACACCCTGACGGCGGAGGGCGTCTGCCAGGGCGCTATCGCCTTCGCCCCCATCGGCGACGGCGGCTTCGGCTATGACCCGGTGTTCCTTCTGCCGGAGAAGGCCAAGACCTTTGGCCAGCTTACCCCGGAGGAGAAGGCCGCCGTGTCCCACCGGGGCCGGGCCCTGGCGGAATTCGCCGGGAAACTGGGAACCTACCTGAAAGAAAATCCGTCGAAATAAAGAGAGGCGATTACCTGTGGATTTGACAAGCAAACAGCGGGCTCAGCTGCGGGGCCTGGCCAACGGCATCGGCACCATCATCCAGATCGGCAAGGACGGCATTGGCGAAAACCTGATCAAGCAGACGGACAGCGCCCTGGAGGCCCGGGAACTGGTGAAAGGCCGTGTGCTGGACAATAACCTGGAGTACGACGCATGGACTGCCGCCGCGGAGTTGGCCAAGGCTACCCGCAGCGAGGTGGTGCAGGTGATCGGCACGAAATTTATCCTCTACCGGGAGAGCCACTCCAAGCCCAAGGACAAGCGCATCGCCCTGGTCCGGCCCGCCCCCCGGAAAAAAGCCCCCTGACGGAGGTAGACAGATGAAAATCGGCGTTTATGGCGGGGCCTTCAACCCGCCCCACCTGGGCCATATCACGGCGGCAAAGGCGGTGTTCGGGCTTTTGCAGTTGGATAAACTCCTGGTGATCCCTACAGGGAACCCGCCCCACAAGACCCTTCCCGCCGGAAGCCCAGGGCCGGAGCGGCGGCTGGAGATGACACGCCTTGCCATGGAGCAGGCCGGCCTTGGGGAAAAGGCGGAGGTGCTGGATCTGGAACTCCGGCGGGAGGGGAACAGCTATACCGCCGACACCCTGGCCCGCTTAAAGGAACAGTACCCGGAGGATGAACTGTGGCTTCTGATGGGCGCGGATATGTTCCTCACCCTCCAGGCCTGGCATGAGCCGGGACGGATTTTCTCCCTGGCAGGGGTCGCCGCTTTCGGAAGGACGGAGGCGGATACGGAGGATCTCTTTTCCGTTCAGCGGGACTACCTTTGCCGGACGTACCCCCAGGCGCGGATTTTCACCCTCAGCATCCCCGGCGTGGTGGATGTCAGTTCCACGGAACTGCGGCAGCGGCTGGCGAAGGGAGAGGGCGGAAACCTTTTAGCCCCGGCGGTGTATGGCTATATCCTCAGGGAGGGGCTCTACGGCACGGCGGCGGATTTGAAGCGGCTGCCCCTAGAGCAGCTGCGGCCGGTGGCCCTGAGTTGCCTGAACCACCGGCGCATTCCACACGTGCTGGGTACGGAGCAGGAGGCGGTACGGCTGGCCGTCCGCTACGGGGCGGACGTGGAAAAGGCCCGCAGGGCGGCCCTCCTCCACGACTGTACGAAGCGGCTCTCCAAAAAGGAACATCTGGAACTTTGCCGGCAGTACGGCATCCCCCTGGACGATGTGGAACGGAAAGCCGGCAGTTTGCTCCATGCCAAAACCGGGGCGGAGGAGGCACGGCGGGTGTTCGGCGTGGACGACGAGATTTACGGGGCCATCCGCTACCACACCACCGGCAGGGCCCATATGACCCTGCTGGAGAAAATTATCTATCTGGCGGACTATATCGAGCCCTCCCGGGACTTCCCCGGGGTGGAAAAGCTGCGGAAAGCCTGCTATGAGGACTTGGACAAGGGCCTTCTGAAGGGCCTGGAGATGACGATTGGAAAGCTGGAGGCCGAGGGCGGCCCCATACACCACGCGGCCATAGAGGCGCGGGACGCTTTGAAAGGAAAGCTGTAACGTGGAAAATCATCAAGAAGAAAAACGCGCGGGCGGGAGCCGGTTGGCACAGAAAAAAACCACGCCCAAGAAGTCGAAAAAAGTAAAAAAGCCCGGCCGCCTGACGGGACGGCAGAAGGGCCTTGTGGCTGTGGTTGCGGTGCTGGCCATACTGCTGTGCGGCGCGCTGCTGTGGCGGAGCATCTTTGTGCGGCCGGATCTGGACAACAAAAAACCCGGCTCTTCCACCACCGTTGCGGATGTGGACGGGGATGGCCAGCCGGATGAAATCGACTACGGCGACGGCGTACGTCCCCGGGCGGAGGGCCAGCGGAAGAGCGAGGATTATTACACGGTCCTGATCCTGGGCCGGGACACCGGCGGCGGCGGCAACACCGACACCATGCTCCTGGCCAGCTACGACGTGACCAACCAGAAGGCCACCGTCATGTCCATCCCCCGGGATACCATGGTGAACGTCCCCTGGGATGTGAAGCGGATCAACTCCGTTTATAACTACTATGGCGGCGGGGAAAAAGGCATCCAGCACCTCTACAAGGAGATTGCCCAGCTGGTGGGGTTTGAGCCGGACTACCAGGTTGTGGTGGAATGGGACGGTGTGGGCGAAATTGTGAACGCCATGGGCGGCGTGTACTTTGACGTGCCCCGGGACATGAACTATGACGATCCGACACAGGATCTCCACATCCACCAGAAAAAAGGCTACCGCCTTTTAAACGGCGACGACGCCATGCAGGTTATCCGCTACCGCCACGACAATCGGAAGAACGGCGTTATGCTGGGGTATCCGGATGGGGATCTGGGCCGGATCAAAACCCAGCAGGCCTTTTTGACAGCTATGCTGGAACAGCTGCTGAAATGGAAGAATCTGACGAATATCAGCGAATTCATCACGGTATTTGAAAAAAATGTTGAGACGGATCTCACCTATCAAAATATATTCTGGTTTGCCCAAAAGGCGGCCCTTGGCGGCCTCAGCATGGACAGCGTGAAGTTTGTCACCATGCCGAACCGGGATGTTTCCGTATACAGCCCCAGCGTCAGCCGCCTGGTGGGCTACAACTCCTGGCAGTCCTATGTGGTGCCCAACGCCCGGGAACTCCTGGAACTTGTGAACAACGATCTCAGCCCCTTTGTGGAGAAGTTTACCATGTCCGATCTGGACATTATGTCTAAAAATTCCGACGGCAGCATCAGTTCCTCCACCGGCTATGTGGAGGACAAAAAAGCCGCCCGCCCGCCGGAACTGGTGTTTTCCGAGGAACCGGAGGAGCCGGAGTACACGCTGGACGAGAACGGGAACCCCATCGACCCCGTTACCGGCCTGCCCCTGCCCATTGATCCGGTGACCGGGGAGCCCATCCTGCCGGGGGAGGCAGACCCCGACGCGCCCACCGTCCCCGGCGTCACGGATCCCGTCACCCCCGGCGGCACTACCGATCCCGGTACTGTCTCGCCGGACACGGTACCCCCGGGCACAACGCCTCCGGGCACAACGCCTCCGGGCACAACGGATCCCGGCACGGTTACGCCGCCGGATCCCGTCACCCCCAACCCGCCTGATCCCGGCACCGCGAACCCGCCGGATTCCGGCGTTACGGATCCGGGCGCCGCTGATCCCGGCGTCCCCTCCGGCGGCGATCCCGGCCTCCCGGCGGAGCCCGGGACACCCAATGACCCCGGGACCTCCCTGATCGAGCCGCCCCCCGAGGGCTGACAAAACCCGCAGGCTTTACCGCTGCGTGTATCAAAAATAAAAGAAAGAGAGGCGCATGTTTATGACACCGAAAGAATTGGCCCTTATCGCAGTCAAGGCCCTGGATGAGAAGAAGGGCAAGGAGATTTCTGCCATTGAAATCGCGGACCTCACCACCCTGGCGGACTACTTCGTCATTGCCACCGGATCCTCCAACACCCAGATCAACGCCCTGTGCGACGCGGTGGAAAAAGCCCTGAAGGAGCAGGCGGAGGAGGCCCCCCTCCACCGGGAGGGCCACCGGGACGGCACCTGGGTGCTGCTGGACTACGGATGCCTGGCCGTTCACGTGTTTTCCCCCGAGGCCCGGGAGTTCTACTCCCTGGAGCGCCTCTGGAGTGACGGCAAGCCCCTGGATCTCTCCGGCGTGCTGGCGTGAAACTGGCACCGTTGCTGGAAATTGCCTCCGGGGTCACCGCCGTGATTGGCGGCGGCGGCAAAACTACGCTCCTGCGGGTCCTGGGGGAGGAACTGTCCCGGGGAGGGGGCCGGGTGCTGCTGTGCACCACCACGAAGATCCGCCCCTTTCCGGACATCCCCCTGGCGACGGATTTGGCAGAACTCACCGCCCTGGGACGATTCTGCCGCCTCCTCTGCTGCGGCGCGCCTGTTCCCGGCGCAGAAAAGCTGACGGCTCCGGACATCCCTATGAGGGAATTGGCGGCGCGGTTTGATTACGTGTTGGTAGAGGCGGATGGCTCCGCCCAGCGGCCCTTAAAGGCACACGCCCCCTATGAGCCGGTGGTTCCCCCGGAGGCCGGCCAAGTGATCCTGGTGGCAGGGGCTTCCGGTTTCGGGAGGCCCATCCGGGAGGCGGCCCACAGGCCGGAGCGGTACGCCGCCCTGGCGGGCGTCTCCCCGGAGGAGGCGGCGTCGCCGGAGACAGAGGCTGCCGTCCTGCTGGCGGAGGCTTTCCACCACAGGGTTTTTATCAACCAAGCGGAGAGCGGGGAGCGGCTGGCCGCTGCCCGCCGTCTGGCCGGTTTGGTGGGCGGCTGTCCCGTGCTGGCGGGATCTCTCCGGGAAAGGGAGTATCGTACATGTTAGTCGTCATCCGGGGGGCTGGGGATTTGGCCTCCGGCATTGCCCTGCGCCTTTGGCGTTCCCGTATCCGGGTGGTCATGACGGAACTGCCCCGGCCTACGGCCATCCGCCGGACGGTCTGTTTCTCCCAGGCGGTGTTCCATGGGGAGGTCCAGGTGGAGGAGGTGCCCGCCCGGCGGGCTGGGACGCCGGAGGAGGCCCTGGCGGTTTTGGCGGCGGGGGCCATCCCGGTGCTGGCGGATCCGGAGGCCCGGTGCCTGGAGGCCCTCCATCCGGATGGGCTGGTGGACGCTATTCTGGCGAAAAAGAATCTGGGCACCCGCATCACCGACGCCCCTGCGGTAGTGGCGGCAGGCCCCGGCTTCACTGCCGGGGTGGACTGCCACGCGGTGGTGGAGACCATGCGGGGCCACGACTTAGGCCGGGTGATCTGGAAGGGATCCGCTACGCCCAATACCGGGCTCCCGGGCCTCATCGGCGGCTTTGCCGGAGAACGGGTGCTGCGGGCCCCGGCGGACGGCGTGTTTCATCAGCTGCTGGATATCGGCGCGCAGGTGAAGATGGGGGACGCAGCGGCGGAGGTGGGCGGCGTGCCCATGCTCTGCACCCTGGACGGCGTGCTCCGGGGGATTCTGGCGGACGGGATCCCGGTCCGGAAGGGCATGAAAGCCGGGGACGTGGATCCCAGGAACCAGGCGGAGAACTGCCGCAGGGCCTCTGATAAGGCGCTGGCGGTAGGCGGCGGTGTGCTGGAGGCCCTGCTGGCCCTTACCGGCGCACTGGAACGGAAGGATTGATCAACCGGCGGACGGAAGCGCGTCCGCCGGTTTAGGCCTTGTTTGAAAAATGGCAGGATGGCCGGCGGCGGGAGGTTTTCCTGCCAGCCAAGGCGGTTTGACGCAGGCATACGTTGTGAATAGCAAGGAAAATCCACCTGGGGCGACGGGGAACGAACCGCCCTTTGGGCGTTTTGACATTTTTCAAACAAGGCCTAAGCAAGGAGGGCGTTTATGGCTGAAAACGGAGTAAAACTGACAAAGCTGGCCAAGTGCGCCGGATGCGGCGCCAAGGTGGGGGCCGGGGTGCTGGCCCAGTTGCTGGAGGGTATCCAGATCCACCGGGATCCCAATCTGCTGGTGGGCTTCGACAAAAGTGACGACGCCTCGGTTTACCAGGTGTCCCCGGAATTGGCACTGGTGCAGACGGTGGACTTTTTCCCGCCCATCGCCGACGATCCCTACCTTTTCGGGCAGATTGCCGCGGCCAATGCCCTCTCGGACGTGTACGCCATGGGCGGGGAGCCGAAATTGTGTCTGAACATCATGGCGATCCCCAAGGACATGCCCGGGGAGGCGGTCCACAGATTGCTGCGGGGCGGCTACGACAAGGTGTATGAGGCTGGGGCGCTGATCACCGGCGGCCACAGCATCCTGGACGATGAGCCTAAATACGGCCTCGCGGTGACGGGATTCGTGCATCCGGACAGGGTTTTGACCAATGCTGGGGCCCGGGCCGGGGACGTGCTGTTTTTGACCAAGCCCCTGGGGGCCGGCGTGCTGACCACCGCTGCCAAGGCGGAGATGGCCCCACCGGAGAGCATGGATTATGTCTATCGGTGCATGACCACCCTCAACAAGGAGGCCCGGGACGTGATGATCCGGTATCCCGTCCACGCCTGTACCGACGTGACGGGCTTCGGCCTGCTGGGCCACTTGACGGAGATGGCCCAGGGCAGCGGCCTGGAGGCGGAGGTGTGGCCGGACAGCGCGGACTTCATGCCGGGGGCGGCGGAACTGGCCCAAACAGGCCTCCTGCCGGAGGGCATGTACCGGAACCGTGCCTTTGCGGAGGAGGGGGTGGACGCCGGGGAGACAGCCCTTTGGAAACAGGATCTCCTCTACGATCCCCAGACCTCCGGAGGCCTTCTGATGGCCGTTTCGCCGGAGGCGGCGAAGGATCTGATGGCGGAACTGAAGGAGCGGGTTCCCAGCGTCCAGCGGATCGGCGTGCTGCGGGAGTACCGGGGCGGGAAGCGGATTTTCCTGCGGTGAGGTTTTCTGCCCAAGTTTTTACCGGTATTGAGAACGTCCCTGACGCTGTGCTTTAGCACAGCGTCAGGGACGTTTTTGATGGATTTCCCTTTTCCGGCCAGGCCCCGGCTTGGAACCTGTATTCATCGGCGGGGGATGCCGGATGGAGGAGGGATTGTGCCGTCCTGGAAGGCAAAAACCCCAGGAACCGGATGCACTTTAAGTTTTTTCACGCGGCAGGGCCGCAATAGGCCCGGCCAGACGGCGTTCAACGCCCGGTTTTTAGAACTGGAGCCGGAATTGTGCGCCCGGTTCGCCCATAAAGGCCACATATCCGTCCTCCGGCAGCGTCACCGTGGTGTCGCCCCACAGCACGGAAGAGGCCACCAGTTGGAGGTCTTTGTCATATACCCAGAATCCAGCGTTTTCCGGAACCTCTATTGCCATAGTTTTTCCGGAGGAGGACCATGTGCGGCACCAGCGGGCGTAGCCGCTGGACTGGATGGTGATGCGGGTCGGGCCATTTCCGGCGGAGAGGATGGGAAGCTTCTGGGCCTCCATGTAGAGGCCTCCGCAGCCGGCCTCCGCCCACATGATGCCATCTTCCTCCCAGATGGTCATATCGTTGCCGTCCCGCCCGGCCACGCCGGGGATTTGCAGCTGGTACTGGGCGTGGGTTTTGTCTACGATCCGCAGGGAGCCGATATAGCCGGGGATAATGCCAGGAGCAGATGCGGTCTTTACGGCCTCGCTGAGGGAGAGATAGACCTGGGAATTATATTGCTCGCTTACAGGCAGGAAATCTGTAGCGGCATATTTTTCCCAGATGGCCTGGACGTCTTCGGAGACGGGGTTCTCCGGCAGCTTCACCGCCGCATAGCTGGAAACCGTGAGCCCGCCCAGATCCGGCAGCATGGCCGCCGTCTGCTGGTAGAGGTAGGTTTCCCCGTTGGAGGCGGTCTCCAGCTTTATAACGACCGCACCGGTCTCGTCCCGGAAAGTGCCGTCAGCCCGGTAGGTGAAGGACGTAGGCTCCGAGGCTTCCTTGGCGGTGAGGAAACTCATGTTCATCATGCCTTCGGCGGTGACCTCCACCTGATACTGGGCGGAGGTGGCGGAATAGCAGCCGCTGAGCGCCGTCAGTTCCTGGGGCATGGGGGCGGGGGCGGATTCTGCCGGGAGGGGCAGGGTTTCGTCAATTTCCACCCCTTTTTCCTTCAGGGCGGCCAGCAGGATCTGGTTGGCGGCCATCTCGTCATAGGTGGACGCACCGCCGGAGGAGAGCACGGCCGCCGCCAGCTGGTGATCCGGAAGGATCACCAGCCCTGCGTGGTAACGCAGGGTGTCGCCGCCCTTTACCAGGGCCTTTACGCCGCTTTGGGCAAAGGGATACCACTCCACATTGTCCCAGCCCAGGCCGAAGGCCAGGGCGTCAGGCGCGCTGGACTCCGGCCAGACGCCCTTAGCATATTCCTGCTCCGCCATGGCGTCCAGGGAGGACTGCTTCAAAAGCTTGGTGCCGGTCAGGGCCCCGCCGAAGGCAGCCATATCGGAGGCAGTGGCGCAGAGGCCGCCGGCTCCCACCGCGTTCAGACGGTCGGCGGGCAGGGGGCGGGTATCCTCGCCGGAGTAGGTTTTCGCCATGCGGCTGGTATCAAATTCGTCATAGGAGGCGTAGGTATTGGAGAGATCCAGGGGTTTGAGGATGTTTTCCCGCAGGTAATCCATGAAATCCTTTCCGGAAACGGCCTCCACAACCAATTCCGCCAGGGTAAAGCCATCGTTGCAGTAGACGCTGTAAGCGCCTGGATCGGCTTTCAGGCGCTGGGTAGAGAGATGCTCCAGCAGCTGATCTGCGGCGGAGGCGCCCTCGCCGCCGAACAGCATAGCGTTTTCAAAGGAGGAGCCCATCAGGCCGGAGGAGTGGTTCAGCAGCATACGGACGGTGATGTCCTTGTACCGGGGGTCGGCCATTTTAAAGTCCGGCAGGTACTTGACGACAGGCTCGTCCAGGGAGAGTTTCCTTTTCTCCGCCAGCTGGAGGACTGCGGTGGTAGTGTACACTTTGCTGACGGAGCCGATGTTATAGAGGATATCCTCCGTCAAGAGGCGGTTTTCTGTTTTTGAGTAGACCCCGGCGGAGCCGGTGAGGACGATTTCCCCGTTATCCCACAGGGCGTATTGGACACTGGCGGTGCCGTAGGCCATGACGGCTTCGGCGGCTGCCGCTGCGGTTTCCTCCAGGGTTTTGGGGGCTGCGGCAGCTTCGTTGGCCTCTGCGGCCATTGCGGGGGCTGTCAGGCTGAAAAGCAGCGCCAGCGTCAAAAGCAGGGCGCTCCAGCGGTTGCGCAGAGTTGTCATAATCGGTTCCTTTCCCGCCCGGATAAGGGGCGCTTTGAGATGGGGTACGGTGGATACAGGTTCGGGCCTTGGTTTAAACAAGCCTAGTATATACCTTCTATCAGGGGGAAGGTCAAGGGAAATTCCAAAAAAACAGAATGATGTTTGCGTTAAAGCGGCCCGGCCCCTCCGGCCAGCAGGCCCAGCATGGGCTCAAAGTCCACGCCCTCCCGCACAGGGATATCGTATGTCACGGTCCGCTCGCCGCAGAGCCGCACGAATTCCGCCGCCTTCCTGACGGCCTCCAGCAGGTCGTCCCCACGGACCAGCGCCCCGGTGAGGACGCTGGAAAACACGTCTCCGGTGCCGTGGAACTCCCGGGGCACCCGCCGGGTCTGGACAGCCTCCGTGCGGCCGGTTTTCGCGTCGAAGCACATGGCCCCGGTGCGGCCCTCCTCTACGGATGCGCCGGTCAGGACGACGGATCGCCGGCCCTCCAGGCTCAGCCGCTCCGCGATTTCCCGGAGGCCGTCCCCCTTTTTTGGCAGCTGTTCATAGGGGACGTCCAGCAGCAAAGCGGCTTCGGTCAGGTTTGGGGTGATGACGTCGGCGTGCCGCGCCAGCCGTTCGGTGCCCCGGCACATACCGGGGGTATAGGTCTGGTAGACCTGCCCATGATCGCCCATGACGGGGTCAATGACCACCACTGTGTCCGGCCCCCGGAAGTCCCGGATAAAGTCCTCAACCATGCCGATCTGCCGTTCGCTGCCTAAGAAGCCGCTGTAGATGGCCTGGAACCGGAGATTCAAGGATTTCCAGTGGGCGGAGACCTTGGGGATTTCGTCGGTCATGTCCAGGAAGGTGAAGCCGGTGAATCCGCCGGTATGGGTGGAGAGGAACGCAGTGGGCAGCGGGCAGCACTGGAGGCCCATGGCGGAGAGGATAGGGATGGCCACGGTCAGGGAGCAGCGGCCAAAGCCGGACATATCGTGTATGGCGGCAACGCGTGGTGTTGTCATAGGAGGACCTTCTTTCTCTGGGTATACCAGGATAACGGTGGGGCGGCATTTCCGCGCCGGCAGCGAGGCCGAATGCGGGAGCCGCAGATTATCCTATTGTAACGCGTAATTTCCTATTGTTCAAGAGGGAAAACTGTGGTATACTACGTATTAAGCTGAGGGGTTCAGGGATCTGCCGCCGGTTTGGCAGGTTTTACAGGGATCTTCCGCCGTTTTTCAGCGCGGGCATGATGGAATTGGCAGACATGCGAGATTTAGGTTCTCGTGCAGCAATGCGTTGGGGTTCAAGTCCCCATGCCCGCACCACGTCGGAGCGAAATCTGCTCCACTCCGTTTTAAGGCGGTCCCTTTTGGGGCCGCCTTGAAACTGTGTTCCGCCCCTTTGCTCCTCCTCTCCAACTCGAACCCGCTGCGCTGGGCTTCGAGTTGGCTCTTGCTTGTTAGGTTATTGACATTGATGATGATCGTCTGCATCTTTTTTGTCAACACGAGACACGTCGGAGCAAGCTGCATATCGCTTGCTCCGACTTTTTTCAAAAGCCAGAGCGCACTCATTCCGCTGCTCCTCTTTTCCAAACCGCAACCGCTTTGCTGGGTTGCGGTTTGGGTTCGGGTGCAGACTGAATAACCCTACTTAATCTGAACAGATTGTTATCAATTGTTCAAATCAGGTAGGGTCGTTTTTTGCCTGTAGCCCTTGTGTTTTAAGGACTACAGGCTTTTTCGGCTTCGAACACCACGTGTCATTGACCAAGAGCAAACAGTTTAACATAAAAATGCAAAACGTGTAATTAGAGGGATTTTCCCCCTGCTGACATCACTTGTATCTTGTGGTTCAAGGTTTTCTCTTCTTCCTGACATGGAGTTTGGCTTCTCAATATACAGCGTGGTCCCCGGCAATTGTAAAATTCGATGTGCGAATCTACCCTGCGCTTGAAGTCTGCCCCGGATGTATAATCTTTTCGATAGAGTTCCTCTTCTTTCCTGGTTCCCAGAACTTTGAATGGTTTTGAGTTCCAGCAAGGTGGAAGACTTTTACACTTACTTAAATTTTGGGGTCACACAGATTTTGGACGCTCCCATACAAAATATCAGACCAGACTCTATCCTAACACGTCAGCCTACCGGGATCATTTTGAAGGGCCGCTCTTCAACTGAAACCTTCCTACCAGGTTCTTCATAAGCTGTGACTGACTGGACAGTTCTTCGCTTGCCGCCGCGCTTTCCTCTGCGGTTGCCGAGTTTGTCTGTACAACGTTGGAGATCTGGTCAATTCCTACAGTGAGTTGAGCGATGGAATCTGCCTGATCGCTGCTGACCTCCGAAATCTGTTCGATAATGCCCGCCATTTCGTTCACGCCATTGACCGCTTGAATCAAAGACTGCGCCGTATCGTCTGCGATCTGCGTTCCGTTTTCGATTGCCTGCAAAGAATTTTCAATCAAAGCAGCGATATTTTCGGAGGCCTCTGTGCTTTTGTTTGCCAGATTGCGGACTTCATCGGCTACTACGGCAAACCCTTTTCCGGCGGCCCCTGCGCGGGCGGCTTCTACGGCGGCGTTCAGGGCGAGGATATTGGTTTGGAACGCAATATCTTCAATGATTTTCATGATTTTGCTGATCTCACTGGAGCAGCTGCTGATATCCCCCATTGCATGTGTCATCTGCTGCATTTTTTCTTTGCTCACATTCATCTTTACGCGGACACAGCCTGCCGCTTTACTGGCCTGCCGCGCACTGTCTGCGTTCTGATTTACCTTGTTGGAGATTTCATCAATAGTGGCAGCGAGTTCCTGCACAGAACTGGCCTGTTCAGTCGCCCCCTGGGCAAGCGCCTGAGCGCCATTCGATACTTGGTCCGCTCCGCCCGCGACCTGAGCAGAACTTTGGCTGATTTGCAGCATTGTGTCATTGAGTTTGTCTGCAATGCCCCTGAACGAGACAAGCAGAGGGTAAAAGCCGCCTGTATACGCTTCCTCGCAGGTCGAATCCACCGTAAAATCTCCCTTGGCCATTTTAGCAAGGAACTGATTCTCATCCTCAATAATAAGTTGAAGCTTATGGATCAATCTGCCTACCTGAACGGCGAGAACTCCCAGTTCATCCTCCGAGGTATAGGAAATTTTTACATCCAAATCCCCTTCCGCCATTTTTATGGCGGCATTCTCGATTTCGGAAATAGGGGTTTTGATCAGGCGTATAATCACAAATGAGAAGAAGACGCCTACGAGGATGATGGCAATGACAACTGCCGCCATGGTCAAAGTGGCGGTTCTGTAAAGGGAAGCGCTTTCCGCCGCTGCATCATCGCTTCCTTTTGTATTGTAGGCGATAATATCATCAAAAGCGCTGTTTAAAGAGTTGAAAAGCACCTCACATTCTCCGTCCAGAATCGCGCGGGCACTCTCGGAGCGGCCTTGCTTGGCAAAATCCACCAATTCTTCTTCTGCCGCCTGATACTGTATCCAGAGATTGTTTGCGTTGTCATAGAAATTTCGTTCTTCCTCATCGATCATATCCCCATATGCGGCTAAAAGGGCGTCCATAGTTTTGATTCCATCCTGAAGGCACTGAAGGCTGGTCTCCTTTTTGTTATCAGAGCCTGCGGTAAGGTACCCCAACTCATTCAGCCGGATATCGGAAATGGTAGCGCTCAACTCCCTCGCTACATCTACACTGGGAAGCCAGCTTGTTGCAATGTCGCTTGTCATGTCGTTCATCCGGCCCATGAGGAAAAATGACATCCCGCTGATAATGAGCATTCCGAGCAGCGCAACTCCTATGAGAATATAAAGTTTCAGTCTGATTTTTAAATTTTTTATGTGGTGAATCATCTTTGCAATCTCCTCTTATACTTCATTATCCGCTGTTAACAGCTATAAAGATATATCGGAAGATTTTCTCTGTTTGATAAGTGGATTGATAAGAATATGATGGATATGTTCTTTCGAATCGCTGTAAAACTGTATTTTTTTGTTAACACAAGACACGTCGGAGCAAGCTGCATATCGCTTGCTCCGACTTTTTTCAAAAGTCAGAGCGCACTCATTCCGCTGCTCCTCCTCTCCAAACCGCAACCGCTTTGCCCTGGCGAAAATGCTTGTAGGCCGCATGTGCGGTGGTTCACTGCTTCTTGCGGCTTCAATATGGTATGTGGTTTTGCCGATGTATGGAAAAATGAAAAGTCTCCTTTTCCTGCGCTAATTTTATGTGCAGGGCAAAATGAATTTGCCCTGCACAGATTTTCCTCAGTTTTGCGGCTGTAGGTTTATGCCGTACCTGTGGTGGGATGCGCCATGCCCCATATGCAGATCCCATAAAGATAAACGGAATTGATAAATTAAGATTTCCTATCCCGGGGCAAAGGGCAGCGGGGGCAAACCCTGAAAATACTCCTTGATGCATTGGATGGCCAGCTTTTCCTGATAACGGAGATCCCCGTCGGAACTGTGAATCAGGCAGACCTTCATCTCGTTCTCTACCGGCGTGCCAGTCAGCTGGATAACTTTCATCTGGCTGTTGTCGCAGCTGTGATCATGATAGATGGCGTAGCCGCTGAGGACAGCCACCATCCCCTGGGTCAATACCGCCTTTTTGATCAGGGCGATATCCGGGAACGTGGTGTAGTGGTTGCCGGAGCCGAATATGGTCAGATGGGCCAGGAGCCCTTCGCTGCTGTTGTAGCTGGGGAGGCGGGCAAAATTCAGGCCCTCCAGTTCCTTGCAGTGTATGCTGCTGTATTTGGCCAGAGGATGATCTTTCGGCGCCAGCAGATAGAAGCGGTCCGGGAAAAGGGCCTCCACCTGTATGCAGTATTTCGCTGCGACCATGCGGTAATCGCTCAGCGTCTGCCGGCTGAAATAGGTCAGGCCGATATGCCCCTCGTTTTTGATGATCTTCGTGCCGACCTCTTCGCCGGAGACCGAGAAAAACGACAGGTTGCCGGAGGGCACAGCTTCCAGGAACGCCTTGTGCAGCGGGAGCGTGAGGCCGCTGAGGATCGTAGGCGAACTGATGACCGGCACGGTCCGGTTCTGCAGATGTACCTGGTTGCCCAGCTGCCGGATTTCCTCCATGCGCTGCTCAATCTCCATGATCAGCGCCAGGGCCTCCTCCCCCTCCGGCGTAAGCCGCACGCCGGAATGTGTCCTCTGGAAAATCCGAAGGCCCAGTTCGTCCTCAATGTTTTTCAGCGTTATGCTCAGTGAGGTCTGGCTGATATACAGGTGCTGGGCGGCAATGGAGATGGAGTGGTGCTTGTTGATCTCAATCAGGTATCGCAGGTGTTCTGTCCGCATCAGTGGTCACCGCCTTCCGCCGCTTCCCGGGTATCGTTTAGATTTTGAAAATAGTCGCGGATACATGTGGCAATGATGTTTTCCTGGTAGCGCAGATTATGCTTTTTACAGGTGAGGAGGCATATATACATCCGGTTTTCCCGCTGGGTGTTTCGAAGGGGAATCAGCTGGAGGCCCTCCTGCTCCTGCTGTGAACCGGGTTCCAGCATGAACCGGGGGGCGAAGCCCACAAGGTTTTGGCACAAAACCGCCTGGCACATATCGTGGGGGCTGGCGAACCGGGATACGCGGGCGCTGGAAATGAGGATTGCATCGCCAAGGATTTTGTCGTTTCGCGCAGGCGCTGCGGAGGCAAGGCGATCAGAGAGGATTTCCTGTATGTTCAGATAGCTGCGGCCTGCCAGACGGTGGTTTTTCGACACCAGGGCGCAGAGTTCGTCTGTATACAGCTGTTCTACATGCAGGCTGTACCCCTGAAAATCCCGCTGCAGCCTCCGCAGATCCTCATCCGTCAAGTAGCACAGGCCGATATTCCCCTCGTTCTTCAGGATGTGATCGCCGATCATCTCGCTGGACAGCTCTTCAAAGGCCAGGTGCCCGTGTACATCAAACCGGGAAAAATCCGCGGCAAGGGGGAGCGCCATGCGGAAGGAGATCGTCGGTGCGATCAGGAGTTTGATGGTGGGGATGCTGGCGGCGTCCCGCTGCTTTACCCGCAGGAGATCCTCGTACTTCATATCCACTTCCCAAAGCAGTTCCAGGAACCGCTCGCCGATGGGAGTTGCATCCACACCGGTAGGCGTTCTCTGGAAAATCGAAAAGCCGAACTCCTCTTCCGTCCGCTTGACAATGGCGCTGAGTGTCGTCTGCCCGATATGCAGGGATTGGGACGCGGCGGAAATGGAGCGGAGCCGGCTGACTTCCAGCAAATAGTGGCACTGTTCCAGCTTCATACGGGGACCTCCCATCTATAGTCAACTCAGGTGGAGAGAATCAAGAGGGACGCAAAGCGCCGCCGGGGGCTGCGTATGCGGCCAAAGGTGTTTACCTTTATGGAAAAGGCGCGGCCGCTTTTGCGGCTGTGTTGGCGATATAGAACTAAGGGGCAGGTACACCTGCCCCTTAGTTATTATTTTCCCTACGGCGTCAAATGTTGCCGCAAATCTCCGCAAATGTCATGTCAGCAGGGAAGCCAAGATTCTCCAGGGTGCGGCCGCCGTGGATATAATCACGATCATTGATTGCCCCGGCAACTCCCAGGAACGCTTCCAGCACCGGCATAGCCAGGCCCAGCCGCTTAGCGACGGAAAGGGCAAAGGCGCCGCCGCAGCCACAGTCCTCATGCAGGTAACGGTGATCGAGGGCGCAGGGACCGTCCATATACTCGTAGAATACATGAACCTCGGGGTGGTTTTCAATATCCTGGACCATATTTACCATCCCGAGGGGGTTGCCGTGTTCCGTCAGCCCCATGGCCTCAATCACGGCCTTCCGCTCATCGTGGATCTTTTCAATACAGTGGACGACGGAAGGGGTGAACGCATATTTGAAGAGGGAATATTGTTTCCCTTTGTGGTCGATTTCAGCGGCGGAGAGGATGGTGCTGGCCACATGGTTGATGACGTTCCCTGCGTTGATGGTCCCCACGAAAACATTTTCGTTGGCAGTGTATTCTACAACCCCCTCCAGTGCCTTGATGACCTTCCCGGTATCGCTGGCAGGCAGGGAGGCAATCTTGCCCTTCAGATTCAGTGGCAGGCCGGTGGTGACCTCGGCGGGAGCGGACAAACGGCAGGGGCCGAAATTGCCCTCCTTCTCCGTCAGGGTTACGGCAGCCTTTACGCCCAGTTCACGGAAGACCTTGCGGAACACAAAAGAGCCCAGGTTGCCCGGGATGATGAGGATATGCTGGCCGTCCTCCAGGTGGGGCGCGATCCAGCGGGCGATCTCCTCGTGCCGGTCCGCGGGTACGTCTACAAAGATGATCTCCGCCCCGGGAACCGCCTCGGAGGGGTCTGTGGTGACTTTGCTGGGGACCCCGGTGCCGCGCACGGCGCCGCGCAGCTGGATGCCGCCCAGTGCCTTGACGGCGTCCAGTTCTTTGGCAAAAGCCTCCGTGTCGCACAGGGTGACAGAGAAACCGCGCATGGACATAACGGCGGCCACCATATGGCCGGTGGAGCCGCCGCCAATGACAGTGATGTTTTTGATCATAGGGAATATCCTCCTTCATGTAAATCCCGCTCACAGTGCCGAACGGGAAGCATACGGCCGGCAGGGCCATGGGACACAGGGAATATCAGAGCCGGGCCGGCCCCGGACGCGGGACTGCGCCAGGGCCGGCCCCGGGAGGGAGAGCGGGAAAATCAAACGCAGTCCCTTGTGCTGCAGGTTCTCCGGCGGGGCGGCCGCATCAGCCCAGCACCAGGCTGAAAATGGAGAACAGCGGGATGGAGACAACCAGCAGCGCCAGGCATCCCACTAGGGTTACTTTGATGCGCATGGCTCCGTTTGTCAGGGCGCCCTGGGAGTGGAAGATCGCCGCGGGGGCGGAAGCGCCGGGAAGGACCGCGCCGATATTGACGATAAAAATCATCGCCGCGCCGGCAAACATGGGGTTCATGCCGCTTTCAATGACAAAGGGGGCAATGATGGGGATCATTGCAGCGCCGAAGGCGATATTGGAGCCCACGTTGGTCAGGAACATACTGAGGAGAATGGTGAAAATCAGGATAAAGAGGCCGCTGCGCCCGGCAAAAATGGGGGCAAAGAGGCTGCTGAGGAAGCTGACGATGCCGGTCTCCTCGGCGGTGACGGCGGAGGCGATGGGAAGCGTAACCGCGCACATGAAAATCACCTGCCAGCTGATAGCGGTATCCTTCACCTTGTTGAACTCGATGCAGCCCTTGCCGTCGCCCTCGCCGCTGGGAAGGACCAGCAGGACGGCGGCGCACAGGCAATAGATACCGGCGGCCGTCAGCGTGTTGTTGACAAAGTTGGCAAAGGCGGTGCCGATCAGCGTATTGGCCAGGATGACCACGATGATGGAGATCAGATAGATGATCAGGATGCGCTTGGCACGGGGACGGAGCGTCTTACTGTCATCGCCCAGCTTCTCAGGGTCGAATTCCTTCAGCTTGCTGTAGTCTACCTTGAAAATGGCCTTGCTCAGGTAGATATAGACGATCATCGCAAGGGCGACGCAGGGGACGGTCATGACGCCCATGATGCCGAAGTTGATGGGAGAGCCGGTCACTTCCGCCCACACCTGGGCCAGGCCGAACTGCCAGCTGGTATAGGGGACCATGGCGCCGCCCAGCATAGTGGTGAACAGGATTCCCGCAAAGCCCACATAGACGAAGCTGCTGTCCTTTTCATAACCGCAGTTATCCGCGATATCGGTCCAGATGCCGTACAGGATCAAGGAGAGCACAATTTGGTTGACCACGATGGACGCCCAGCCGAAGATCACAAAGAAGGAGCACACATAGAGCATGGGGCGGCCCTTGAAGATCTTGAAGGAGAGGGACCAGCGGACAAACCACTTGCCAAAGCCATAGTAGGAGAGCGCGCCGGCGGAGATGAAGCCCACCAGGGTCTGGAACACCACGTTGTGGCCCATCATGGAGGTGATGGCGGCGCCCATGGTGGTGTAGCCGCAGAGGCCGAAGGCCAGTACGCCAAACAGGGACGGCCAGATGATATCACAGGCCGAGTAACCGTAGACCAGGCCCAGGAAGCATCCCAGGACCTTCATGCCGATGGGCGTAATGCCTCCGATGGGGGGCAGGAAACCAAAGCCAAACATCAGGGCAAGCGTAATGATGACGTTAATGATGTAAGCAGGGCTGTACCCCGCTTTTTTCTTTTCGAGAGCAGCGTTCATAACAGCATTCCTTTCACCTGTTCATGTTTTACCGCCGGCACATGAAAGAAGGACCGTTGGCCCCTTTCCTTATGTGCCGGGCTTCCCGGCCAACGCAGGCGGGTTTCCGGGTGCGTTGACGGTGCCTTCCCAAGGGCCGTCCGGTTGCGGGAGACAAAGCGGGGATTGGGAAGGGGCCGGAAACAGCATACATACAGCCGTGCTGTTCCACGGGGAGAAGAAACCGCAAGTACCAAAGGTGAAAGAGTGGTTCCACGCTGTTTCTCAAGAGGATTATAATGGCCCGATGCTTTCTTCACTTTATCAAGTCCGAACATGGTTTGAAAAGATCGATAATTTGGTATGGGGTAGCAAAAACAGCGATAAATAGTAAAAAAAGGTTGGAAATACCAGCTAAAAGGAAAAAAGTGCGGCGCCTGTTTGCAGAAGCGGCGGCAATTGCGCAGGTATCCCAGGAGGATGGGGCGGGATATTTATTTTTTTGGTTAGGGGTATCAAATCTTGGGCTTTGACGCAGGGGGGAAACAGAGTGTTTAATATTGCCGAAAGAGTGGCAAGCCTGCAGGCCCTGCGCAGGGCGTTTCCGCATCCGCAGGCACGCTGTGGCCCAAAATGCGTTATATACCGAATGACAGCGGTGAGAAAGGAAGTGTGCATATGTACGGGTGGAGAGCAAGAATCGGCTTGATTACTCCCATGAGTGAAAATGCGGAGCACGCATTTCACATCTATGCGCCGGAAGGCGTCTCGTTCGCGTCCATGAAGATCAACTTTCCCGGGCCTACCCCTGAGGGGCTTATCATCCTGACCGACCAGCTGGAAGCAACTGCCGCAACCTATAAAGGATCCAACATGGATCTGGTGGTGTTCGGCTGCACCTCCGGCAGCTGCATCAAGGGCGTGGGATGGGATCAGGCCTGCATCGACCAGATCGAGCGTGCCTCCGGCATCCCCGGCCTGACCACCAGTACCGCGGTCCTGGAAGCCCTTCGGGCGCTGGGCAGCAAGAAGGTGGCTGTGCTGACGCCGTATCCCGAGAATACCAACGAGGCCGAGAAGAAGTTCCTGGAGGACAACGGCTTTGCGGTAACCAATATTGTGGGCATGGATATGGCTGCGTATACCTATCCGGACGGCAGGCCCGCCTTCTCCGACGCGGACGAGTATTTCCTGTTCCAGAACGCCAAGAAAATGGACCTGAAGGGCGCGGATACCTTCTTCCTCAGCTGCATGGGCCTGACCACCATGGAAATGGTGGACGGCCTGGAGACGGCGCTGGGGATTCCTGTGGTCACCAGCCACCAGGCCACCTTGTGGAGCGCCCTGCGCCACTGCCGCGTCGGCGCCAAGCTGCCCAGGCTGGGCAGGCTGTTCACGCTCTAACCACGACAAGAAAGGAAGGATCAGATGTATAGTTGGCGCGCGAAGATCGGAGTGATCGCCCCCTTGGACGACAAGGTGGAATATGCATTTAACAAATATGCGCCGGATGGCGTCTCTTTCAACTGCACGAGGCTTTCTTTTCCCGGCCCTACCCCTGAGGGGCTGATCTATCTTTCTGACCAGCTGGAAAACGCCGCTAAAATGTACCGCAGCCAGGAGCATGACGTGGTCCTCTTTGGCTGCACCTCCGGCAGCTGCATCAAGGGATACGGCTTTGACAAGGAGTGCATCCAGCGCATCGAGCGGGCGTGCGGCTGGCCCGGCCTGACCACCAGCACCGCCGTCCTGGAGGCGTACCAGGCCCTGGGCCTGAAAAAGACCGTCGTCATGACCCCTTACCCGGACGACACCAACGAGGCGGAGAAAAAGTTCCTGGAGGACAACGGCCTGGAGGTCACCTCCATCACCGGCATCGGCTTCAACAAAAACGGGCCTTACAGCCACGCCAGCAAGCTGCACCTGTACCGTAACGCCAAGAAACTGAAAACGGAGGGCGCGGAGGTGTTTTTCCTCAGCTGCATGGGCCTGGCTACCATGGAACTGGTGGAGATCCTGGAAGAGGATCTGGGCATGCCCGTCATCACCAGCCATCAGGCCAGCCTGTGGGCCTGCCTGCGGCACGCCGGCATCCGGGACAAGCTGCCCGGCCTCGGCAAACTCTTCACGATTTGATCCCAGCACCGGTCACGGTGAACAATTAAGCAAGGAGGATTTGATATGGGTTTCAATTATCATGGAATTACCACCGACATGACAAAGCAGCTGTGCCACTTTGTTAAGGAGTTGAAGTACGAAGACATTCCCCCCATGGTCATTGAGCGCGCCAAGATGAACATTATGCATACGGTGGGCGTGTCCCTATGCGGCGCTGAACTCCAGCAGGTGCAGGATGCCATCGCCATTTCGCAGGAGATGTCTCCCGGCGCGTCTCAGGAGGCCACCCAGTGGGCTACCGGTAAAAAGATGAGTTGGGAAGCCGCCGCCTTTACCGCCGGCTCCATGGGCGATATGCTGGACTGGGAGGACTGCTCCGTCACCGGGCACCCCTCCGCAGGTGTCATCCCCACCGCCGTCATCGCCGCTGAGGTACTGCACAAGAGCGGTAAGGAGTTGCTGACGGCCGTTGTGGCAGGCTACGAGGTATACCAGCGGGTGGCCCTGGCGGGCAACAGTAACATTGTGAGTTACAACATCTTCGGCTGCCTGGCCGTCCTGATGAAGCTGATGGATCTCTCTGAACTGCAGATGAACCAGGCTTTCGGCATCGGTACCGCCTGCGCCATCATCCCCACCTCCCCCCATGAGACCACCATGTCCGACTCCCTGAACTACCTGTACGGCTACAAGGCGGAAAACACCGTCACCATGATCAAGACGGCCCTGAACGGGATTGAGAACATGGAGGACGCCTTCGACGATCCCACCGCCTACCTGCGCCACACCAAGATGGTCCAGCCCCATTGGATCACCAAGGAACTGGGCGAGACCTGGCTTATGATGAACATGATCCTCATCAAGCACTGGCCCGCCAACGTGTTTGTCCAGACCTACACGGAACTGGCCGCCCGGCTTGCCACCAAGTACAAGTTCAACCCGGACGACGTGGAGGAAATCATCATCAGCCCCTCCGTGGAGTTCCGCCACTGGTACTCCGACGTGGGCTACGAGTCCGTCACCCAGGCCCAGTTCTCCATCCCCTACGGGACGGCCTGCGCCATGTACCACCCGGAGCCGGGCGCCATCTGGTACAAGCCCGAAACCATGAAGGACAAGAAGATCATCGACCTGATGATGAAGGTCAAGGCCGACGGCTTTGTGGAGTTCGACTTCTTCCGCGCCCGGTTCATCCAGGATCTCATTGCCGGCGTCCATCCCGAGAAGTTCATGAAGGTCCGCATGAAGGACGGCACCGAGTATGTGGAAAGCGCCTTCACCCATCCTGGCCACCCTAACTACATGCTCACCCGGGATGAGTTTAAGGACATGTTCCGCCTGACCACTAAGAATGTACTCAGCGACGAGAAGCGCGAAGGCGCCATCGACTGCATCTGCAATCTGGAGAAGTATGAGGACGCTTCCGTTCTGCCCTCTTTCTTCTATTGAGAAGCTGCCAGGACCCCTCATTACATTGAAGAAACAGGAGGTATAGTATGCGGTATAATCGTTTTTTCCGTGATAATAATTGGCTGACGCCCACCACCTATACGCAGGAACTCAGCGAGTACGCTGTGAATTTGAAGTATGAGGATATCCCGCCCCAGGTCATTGAACGCGCGAAAATGATCATGCTCCAGACCATCGGCGTAACGCTGGCGGCCAAGGATACCCCGATTTCCGAAAAGGTCCGCAAAATGGCCCTGGAGGCCAACGGCGGCGAAAATGGCCCCGTCACCCTGTGGGGCACCGGCGAAAAGCTGGCTTCCGTAAACGCCGCCCTGGCCCTGGGCACCCTGTCGGACGCGCTGGACTGGGAGGACTGCTCCTGGACCGGCCATCCCTCTGCCGGCATCATCCCCTGCGCCTGGCTGGCCGCTGAGGAAAAGCACAAGAGCGGCAAGGAGATGCTGGCCGCCATTGTGGCTGCTTACGAGGTCTACCAGCGCATCGCCATGGCCGTCCAGCCCACGGACGAGATCTGGAAGACCAAGGGCTGGGGCCTGACCAGCTGGCAGATTTTCGGCTGCATCCTGCCTGTCGCCAAGCTGTACGGCTTTGACGCCCGCAAGATCAACCAGGCCATCGGCGTAGGCTGCGAGTGCAGCACCCTGCCCACCGCCTATCACGCCACGACCATGTCCGATTTCTACCACTATGAGCACGGCTACCGGGCCCGGGACGGCTTCCTGATCTCCAAGTCCGTGGAGAAGGGCATCCACAACCAGCGGGATCTGCTGGACTTCGGGCCCTGCTACAGCGGCGCTATCTGCTGCGACCTGGAGGGCAAGGACATGTCCGATTCCTCCTGGTACACCAGGGAACTGGGCAGCCGCTACCTCATTATGGACACCCTGATGAAGCACTGGCCCGCCAACATGTGGGTGCAGACCACTGCCGAGATCGTCAGCAACCTGTCCAAGGAGCACGGGTTCGGCGCGGAGGACGTGAAGGAGATCATCGTGGATCCCCCCGTGGCCCAGCGGATGTGGGCCCCTGACGAGGGCTTCACCTCCGTCACCCACGCCCAGTTCTCCATCCCCTTCGTCGTGGCCTCCATGCTGTACGACCCCAATCCCGGCGCACATTGGTACACGGCCGAGAAGATGAAGGATCCCAAGATCATCGCCCTGGCCAAGCGGGTCAAGAGCGGCCCCTCCGCCCAGGATTCCCCGCTGACCGGCTTCAAGCAGTTCCGGGAGGGCACGTATCCCATGAAGACCGTCACCGTTACCCTGAAGAGCGGTGAGACCTACAAGGCCAGCATGGACTGCCACCCCGGCCATCCCGCCAATATGATGACCCGCGAGGAGTTTGTGGAGCGGTTCCGTGTCCAGGCGGCTCCCGTGCTGCAGGGCGATCGCCTGGAGAAGGCAATCGAGGCCCTGTGCGGCATCGAGGACGTGGAGGACATCGCCACTGTCTGCGGACTGCTCTATTGATCCGTCCCGCATCTGATGCGGCCATCCAAACGGCCGTTTCCCGGAAGCGTGCGGCATATCTCTGGCCGGCGGCAGACGCCGGCCAGAGGCCGTAACTCCCATGCCGCCGGAGGCCGGGAAGAACCACTTCATGCGTTGGAGGAATATATGAAGAAAATAGCCATTATCGGCTTCGGAGGCGCAGGCTATAACGCTGCCAAAGAGGTGCGGAGGGTGGATCCCACAGCCGAGATCGATGTCTATTCCGACACCAATACCGGCCCATACAATCCGATGCTGACCACGTATTACGTCAAGGGCGCAATCCCCTATGAGGCGCTGTTCCCGTTCGGGCCCCTGGAGGATATCATAGCGGATCTGCGGATCAATTTCCACGGCGGGAAACCTGTTTCCAAGCTGCTGCCGGAGGAAATGGCCCTGGAGTTTGCCGACGGCAGCCGGGAGGCCTATGACCGGATCCTCATCAGTACCGGCGCATCCGCCGTTATGCCTCCCCTGCCGGGCATCGATCTGCCCGGCGTTTTCAAAATGCGGACGGCAGAGGACGCGGTACACCTGAAAGCGGCGCTGGACGGGGGGAAGATCAAAAGCTGCCTTGTCATCGGCGCGTCCTGGGTGGGCATCAAGGTTGTGGAGGATATGGTGTCCTACGGCGTGCCGTGTACCTTGGTGGACGGCGCTGAATGGATGTTCTATGTAGCCGCCTTCCGGGAGACTGCCGGCCGCGTCCAGAAGGATCTGGAGGCCAAGGGTGTCCAGGTTGCCTGCGGCCAGATGCTTGATCATATTGAGCAGGAGGGCGGCCGGCTGACCGCTGTCATGCAGAACGGCCGGCGCTTTACTGCGGATACTATCGCGGTGTGCATCGGCGTGCGGATGAACGTCGGGTTTCTGAAGGACAGCGGCATCAAAATGGGCCGGGGCGTCCTGGTGGATCAGGCCATGCAGACCAATTACCCGGGCATCTACGCGGCAGGGGACTGCTGCGAGGCCATGGATACCCAGTGCGGTATCCACCGGAACATTGGCGTCTGGTTCAACGCCAACAAGCAGGGCAGGGTGGCCGGCGCCAACATGGCCGGCAGCCACATGGAATTTGACGCCAACGTACTGGTCAATCTGGCCCACTACCTGGATTATGATTTTATCAGCATCGGTGATATCAGCGCCTGCAAGCCGGAGGATGAGGTTTATGAGTATGAGGATCAGGCCTATTATATCCGGGCTGTCCGTTCCGGCAGGGAAATCCGGTGCATCAACGTCATCGGTTCTGCGGACAGCAACGGCGTGATCAAAAACGCGTTTATCAAGGCCGTGGAAAACAGGGACGCCCCCTTGGATATCCAGACTGTTTGTTTCCTGAAAGCCAAAGGCTTCCCGGACAGATTTATTGACTTTTTAGGAGGGAAAACCGTTGACTGAGCTTGAAAAGAAAATCAAAGCCAAAATCCCCGGTGAGGATACGGGCATTGAAGTGAAGCACTCTCTCTGCGCAATCTGCAGCCCCGGCATCCACTGCGGCGTGGACTGCTATGTCAAGGACGGAAAGATCATCCGGGTGGAAGGGACCCCCGATCATCCCCTGAACCACGGCAAGCTGTGTACGAAGGGTTCCTCCCTGCGGAACTACGTGTACCGTGAGGACCGCATCAAGACCCCCCTGCGCCGGGTGGGCGAGCGGGGTGAGGGCAAGTTCGAGCCCATCTCCTGGGACGAGGCTTACCGGATCATCGCCGAAAAGCTGGAGGCGGTGAAGGCACAGTATTCCGCCCACTCCGTCGCCTTTTTCAGCGGCTACTGCAAATGGTACCGCCCCATCCTGCACCGGTTTACCCATGTCTTCGGCAGCGTGAACTTCGGAACGGACGACAGCACCTGCTTCGCCTCCATGAACATCGCCAACAAGGTCACCGCCGGCGGCGGCGGCGGGCCCGACATGGCCAACGCCAGCACCTTCCTGGGCTGGAACTACGACGGCTACTACTCCAACCACCTGTCTGTTGCCGGCGTCCAGAAGCTGAAGGAGCGGGGCGGAAAGGTCATCATCATCGATATCCGGGATACCCCCGCCTCCAAGAACCTGGCGGATATCTTTTTGAAGATCCGGCCCGGCACCGACGGCGCCCTGGCCCTGGGCATGGCAAAACTCATCATCGACAACGGCTGGGCCGACATGGATTATGTAAACGCCTACACCTATGGCTTCCAGCAGTACAAGGAACTGGTCCAGCAGTATCCCCTGGAGAAGGTGGCGGACATCACCGGCCTGGATCCCGACGACATCGTCGCGGCCACCAAGCTGTATGCTACCAACGGCCCCGCCTGCACGAACTTCTCCGCGTCCGCGCTGGTCCACCATATCAACGGCTTCAACAGCCACCGGGCCATCCTCTGCCTGACGGCCCTGACCGGCAACTTTGACCGCAAGGGCGGCAACTTCCCCGTCCCCCCCAGCTATGTGCATAAGGCGGCGGGCTTCCGGAGCCGGGAGGAGGAATTCCGCTCCAACCGCTATCCCGGCGGGCAGGAGCGCATCGGCGCAGAGCGCTTCCCCCTGTGGAACGCCCAGAACGACGAGTTCCAGGCCATGGATCTGCTGCGCCAGATAGAGGAGGGCACCCCCTATCCCGTAAAGGCGGTTGTGGGCCTGGGCATGAACGCCAAGATGTT
Organism: uncultured Oscillibacter sp.; assembly: GCA_910584995.1. Taxonomy (GTDB): domain Bacteria; phylum Bacillota; class Clostridia; order Oscillospirales; family Oscillospiraceae; genus Oscillibacter. The sequence goes on from CAJUDW010000021.1 coordinate 33,505, forward strand.
CCCGGAGACGGACAAGCTGCTGGCGGCCATGAAGGAACACCTGGATTTCTTTGTGGATATCGATCTGTTCATGACCATGACCACCAAGTACGCGGACATCGTGCTGCCTGCCTGCTCCTCCCTGGAGCGGGGCGAACTGAAACCCTACGAGGGCGGCTACATGACCTTTACCAAGCCTGTGATTCAGCCGCTGTACGAGTCCAAGCCCGACGTGGAGATCCTGTGCGATCTGGCCCGGGTCATGAAACTGGACGACGAACTGCTGCAAAAGGGCCACGAGGCCTGCGTGGATTGGATGATCGAAGGCTGCGGCCTGACGGTCGCCGATTTGAAGGCCGCCGACAAGCCCATCAAGGTGCCTGCCGCCCAGTGGCCCTGCAAGCCCGGCAAGCTGCTGGAAAACGGCTTCAAGACATCCACCGGCAAGTTTGAATTCTATTCCACCGCCATTGCGGCCATCGACCCCAAATACGGCCTGGATCCCCTGCCCAGCTACCGGGATCCCCTGGAGGATCAGAACGATCCCGAAACCAGGGAAAAGTTCCCCTTCTACCTGTGCACCGGCGCGCGCCTGGCCCATGCGATCCATTCCCGCACCCATGAGACGCCCTGGCTGCGCAGCCTCCGCCCCCATCCCACCTGCGAGATCCACGCCGCCGATGCGGAGAGGCTGGGTTTGCGGGACGGCGACACGGTGGAACTGTCCAGCCCTTACGGCGAGATCCGTATGAAGGCCAAGATTACCCGGAAGTCGCAGCCCGGCGTGCTGATGACCCTGCACGGCTACACCGAGGCCAATGTCAATGAGTTGATCGGCCGGAACCACCTGGATCCCTATTCCGGCTATCCCGGCTTCAAGGGTATGCGCTGCAACATCCGCAAATGTCAGGAGGGCTAACCACCATGAAACATGTTTTTGTGTTCGATCAGGACAAGTGCAGCGCCTGCTCCGCCTGTATGATGGGCTGCATGGATCAAAACGATATTGACGTTACCCAGGGCGAAAAAGCGTTCCGCCAAACCTTTGACACCGAGGTTCCCACTGAGGACGGCGGAGTCTTCTGCGCCTACCTCTCCGCCGCCTGTATGCACTGCGAGGACGCGCCCTGCATCGCCGCCTGCCCGGCGGGCTGCATCAGCAAGGATCCCGAGACGGGCTTTACCATCTATGACAACACCAACTGCATCGGGTGCAAGAGCTGCGCCATGGCCTGCCCCTTCGGCGCGCCCCGCTACCGGAAATCCGACGGGAAGATGGTCAAATGCGACGGCTGCAACATCCGGGTGAAGAACGGCCTCCAGCCTGCCTGTGTCCGGGCCTGCTCCTTCGGCGCGCTGACCTGCGTCACGGAGGAGGAGTACGCGGCCAGCGGCAGCACCAAGGCGTGCCATGTCCTGATCCACCAGCTGGGCCTGAAGAAATAACAAAAAAAGTCTGCTTTCAAGCTGGGGTGTCTACGGAACGATCTATGACACCCCAGCCGCAGCCCGCCGCCGCGGGGCTGCCGGGTGGGGAGGGAAACCGAACCGCTTTTCCGTGTTTGAAGAGAAAGCATAAAGCTTAGAACCTGTATTCACAACCGTTGAACGGGGCCTGTCCGGTCTTTTTCCCGTCATACCGCGTTGACTTCCCTTGTAATCCGTCAGGATTACTGCGGAAAATCTCCTTGTCTGGCGGGAAAAATCCTTGCCCATCCGGCATTCCCCGGGTATGAATACAGGTTCTTAAATCCGTACCCTGTCTTTGCGGCAGGGGGGCGCGCTTTATGTGGTTAAAGTGCGCCCCCCTGCTTTTGGATCTTGTATTCACCGGCGGGGATGCGGGAAGGATGGGGTTTGCCCGCCTGGAAGGAAAAAATCCCAGGAATACCGGACGTATGCCGGGATTTTTTCACGGGGCAGGGCCGCAAAAGGCCCGGACGGGCTTCAATGCCTGTGCATACAGGGTCTTAGTTCAGTTTGAAATGTCATGCGACGAAGGAGAGTTGTTTATGCATATCCGTGAAGAGGTCCTGTTTTTAAGCGAACAGGATGTTTTGCGCCTGTTCTCTGCCCAGGACGCCATCGCCGCTGCGGAAGATACCTTCTACCACATCGGCACAGGGGAGATTACCGTAGGGACCATGGCGCTGATGTACGTGGATCAGGAAAAGGGGAATAATTTCCATTCCATGCCGGCAATCCTGCACCACCGGGACGTATCCGGCGTGAAGTGGATCGATACCTATGCCTCCCCGCAGCCCGGGTATCCCTTCAGCCACGGGAACCTGGTGATCGTCAGCGACACCGTGACAGGCTCTCCCATCGCCATTGTGGGAGCCACCAATATTACCAATATGCGCACGGCGGGCGGGCACGGCGTCGTGCAGGCCCGGGCCCTCTGCAATCCTAACCCTGAGGTGCTGTCCGTTATCGGCTGCGGCGCCCAGGCCCAGGCCGGTATGTGGGGCTTTCTGGCCGGGTTCCCCTCCCTGAGGCAGATCCGCCTGTTCAGCCGGAGCCGCGCCCCCATGGAGGCCATGCAGCGGGAACTGTCTGGCCGGTTGGAGGTGGTGCTCTGCGGATCCCCCCAGGAGGCCGTGGGGGGCAGCAGCCTGATCCTGATGGCCTCCGGGGCGGTAACACCCCTGGTGACCTGGGACATGCTGGCTCCCGGCGCTACGGTTATCGGCATCGAGGGCTTCCGGGATATGGATCCCGCTATCGGCAAAAAAGCGGACAAATGGTATCTGGGGTACATGCCCCCGGATCAGGTGATCCTGGAAAGCCCCGCCCTGAATCCGGGCCATACCCTGTGCCGGGAGGACGTATTCGGCGACATGACCCAGCTTTTGACGGGAAAGATCCCTGGGCGGGAGCGGGCGGACGAGATCATCGTATCGACCCATATGGGCATGGGGGCCCATGATGTCAACAGCGCCTACACCATCTACCTGCGGGCAAAGGAGCAGGGGATAGGGACAAAGCTGGTTCTGGACAGCGGATGCTGATGCCCCGGGACGGACAGAACCAGGTCTATCCCATTCTGCGGCAGGGAGGGGCGGCGGTGGAGAAGCACTTTGCCTCCCTGGAGGGCTGGCGGAACGAATGCCGTTTATACGCCACCCTGGCCGGGAAGCTGCCCCTGCCGGAGATACTGGAGGCCGCCCCAGGGCGGCTTGTGCTGTCCTACTGCGGGGCCCCCACGATGCTGGCTGAACTGCAGCGGCAGGAGGTGCAGGGGTTTGATCCCGCCCCATGGCAGGCCCTTGCGCAGTGGCTGCGAACATGCCGGAATGTGTGCGGGGAATTGCCTGACAGGATGGATCTGGGGAATTTCCTCTGGGACCCGGCCAAAGGGCAGATCATAGGCCTGGGTTTGGAAGGTTTCCGGCCTGCGGGCCGCGGCAGCCTTTCCCTGGCGGATTTGCCGGGAGATACCTGTGAAACCGCCGTTGGCGGGCCGGCCATATTGGCGCGGGAGTTGGGCGCGCTTCCCGGCCCAGACGTCCGTGCGCCCGGGGAGCCTGGTGCCGGTTGGGCCGGACGGATATCCGGCGTTATTCTCGCAGGCGGCGCCTCCTCCCGGATGGGCGTCAACAAGGCGGGGCTCCGCCTGGGGAGCAGCACCCTGCTCCAGATCCAGATTGAAAAAATGCGGGCCCTGGGGATTACGGATATCATGCTCTCCGGCGAAACCTGTCCCCGGATGCCCGGCGTCAGGGTGGTTCCGGATGTGCTGCCGGGGAACGGGCCCCTGGGCGGGCTGCACGCCTGCTTGCAGGCAGCCCGGCATGAGGCCTGCCTTGTGCTGAGCGTCGATGTGCCGCTGCTGCCGTCCGCCGCGCTGGCATACCTCTGCCGGGCCCACCGGGGAGGAGCCACTTTGCTGGGGCACGGGCAGCTGGAGGAGCCGCTGGTTGCGGTTTACGACGCCGATCTTGCCCCAGGGATCCCCGGGCTGATACGGGAGGGGAGGCGCTCCGCCCGGGCGCTTGCGCCCCCGCGCCTGCAGAACATCTTTGCCTATCGCGGCCCCGGGGAACTGCTGGAAAACTGCAATACGCCCGGGGAGTTTTCCGAGGCGTCGCGCCTTTTCCGGGCGTATGCCGAGGTAGGCATTTCCCTGATCACATTCGGCCTTCCCTGACGGGCGGCTGGGGAAGAGACAAAGAAGCGGGGCCGGGGAGATCCCCGGCTCCGGGAAACGCGGCGCGCCCCCTGGGGGAAGGCGGAAGCGCCGGGATTTACGCTGCCGCTGGAGGATGAAACTATGCTGAAAAGACCGGATTACATGACAGCCCGCGCCCTTTTGATGGACGCTGTAGAGCCCGTGGGAACCGAGTGGGCGGCCCTGAGCGAAAGCGGCGGCCGGATCCTGGCCCAGGATCTGATCGCTGTAGAGAACGTCCCGCCCTTTGACCGCTCGCCTTATGACGGCTACGCGCTGCGCGCCGCCGATACCGCAGGCGCGTCCGGGGAAACACCTGTGACGCTGCGGGTCCTGGAGGAGGTTCCCGCAGGCTCCGTGCCCACGGAGATTGTGACGGAGGGGTCTGCGGTGAAAATCTTTACCGGCGCGCCCATCCCCCAAGGGGCGGACGCGGTGATAAACTATGAACGGACATCGTTTACCGGGACAGCCGTCACGGTATATGCGCCCCTGCGCAGCGGGGAAAACATCATCCGGGCGGGGGAAGACGTCCGATGCGGCGGGCTGCTTGCCCGCCGGGGGGATGCGGTGGATCCGGGGATTGCGGGGACGCTGGCCTCCCAGGGCATTGCCGCGCCGTCTGTCTATCAGATCCCCAAGGTCGGTATTTTGTCCACCGGCAGCGAACTGGTGGAGGTCAACGATGTCCCGGGCCCGGGCCCGGGGAAAATACGCAATTCCAACCGTCATACCTTTGAAGCCCTGCTGAAGGCGATAGGCTGCGAGGGCGTCTATCTGGGCACTGCGGGGGACTCCGCGGCGGAGATCTGCGGGCTCATCCAGGAAGGCCTGCGCAAATGCAGCGCCATTGTGATCACCGGCGGGGTGTCTGCCGGCGACTATGACCTGACCCCGGACGCCATGGAGATGGCCGGCGTGGAACTGCTGTTCCGGGGGGCGGCAATCAAGCCCGGCATGGCCTGCGCCTACGGCGTCTGGGGCGGTAAGCCCGTCTGCGGCCTGTCCGGAAGCCCTGCGTCCGCCCTTACGAATTTCTACGCCATTGGGCTGCCTGCGCTGCGGAAGCTGATGGGGTGCCGGGAGCCGCTGCCCCGGAACGTCAAGGTCACGCTTTCCGGCAGCTTCGGCAAAAAGAGCCCGGTCACCCGTTTCCTGCGGGGAAAGCTGGAACTGAAGGACGGCAGGGTCTGCATGGCGCTTCCCGGGAACCAGGGAAACGCAGTGCTCAGCAGCGTCATCGGCTGCGACGTCATGGCCGTCGTTCCCGCAGGGAGTGGCCCGCTCCCTTCCGGCACGGAACTGGAAGGGTTTTTGCTGTAAAAAAGGCAACACCGGAAACCTGGCGGAGATTCACAGGGACGCGGCTTATCCGGGGGGGGGAGCCGCTATTTCCGTCAAGCCCGCTCCGCCTTGGGACGGCGGGCCGTTACCCCGATTGCGTATATGCGGAAGGTGCTGAATATGGTTGATTCATTCGGAAGGACAATATCCTATCTGCGCCTGTCGGTGACAGAGCGCTGCAATCTCCGCTGCCGGTACTGTATGCCTGAGGAGGGCATCTGCAAAAAGCGGCGGGCGGACATGCTCACGGAGGACGAGATGATCCTGGCGGTGAAGGCCGCCGCCTCCCTGGGTTTTCACAAGCTGCGTATTACCGGCGGGGAACCGCTGGTAAAAAAGAACATCCTCTCCATCTGCGACCGGGCTGCAGCGGTGGAGGGGATTGATGAGGTTTGCCTTACCACCAACGGCACGCTGCTGCCCCGGCTTTCCAAGCCCCTGCGGCAGGCAGGCGTCCGTCGGGTTAACATCAGCCTTGACACTTTGGACGAGAACCGTTATGCTTATATTACGCGGCGAGGCCCGCTGTCCGCGGCTTTAGCCGGTATCGAAAGCGCCATTGGCGCGGGTTTTGAGCGGGTCAAGGTCAATACCGTCCTGATCGGCGGCTTTAATGACAGCGAGATCGGCAGCCTCGCGGAACTTACCGTCCGGTATCCCATCGATGTGCGCTTCATTGAACTGATGCCCATGTATGACAGTGGTGACTTCAAAGAGAACGCCATGATCCCCTGCGAAACCGTGCTTGACCGCCTCCCCGGCCTGGAGCCGGTGGACGGTAGCGGCGGTGTGGCAAAGCTTTACCGCCTGCCCGGGGCCCAGGGGGATATCGGGCTTATCAGCCCCCTGAGCCGCCATTTCTGCGGGGAGTGCAGCCGCATACGCCTGACTGCTGACGGATATCTGAAGCCTTGCCTCCACTCCCCGGCGGAGTTCGGCATAAAGGGCCTGGACTTCGCGGGGATGGTCGGGCAGTTCCAAAGGGCCGTTATGGAAAAGCCGGCGTGCCACGGCGGGCTGTCCGCGCAAAAGCGCAGCGGCGCAGGCCGGGACATGAACCGTATCGGAGGGTGAACATGAAGGGGATTCCTGTTCTCGGGTTTGCCGCGTATTCCGGTACGGGGAAAACGACGCTGATTGAGCGGCTTGTGGGGAGCCTGAAGGCCCGGGGCCTGCGGGTCGCCGTGATCAAGCATGACGGCCATGATTTTGAGATCGACCGGCGGGGAAAGGACTCCTGGAGGTTCACACAGGCCGGTGCGGATATTTCCGTCATCAGTTCTGCGGCTAAGACTGCGTTTGTGGAGCAGAGGCCCCTTTCCTTTTCCCAGGCCGCGGCCATGGTCCATGACGTGGATCTGATCCTGGTGGAAGGCTATAAGCAGGAGGGCTTCAGCCAGATTGGCATTTGCAGGCGTGATGCCGGGCAGGGCTTTCCCGCCCCGCTGAGCCGCTATATAGCGGCCGTAACAGATGCCAGGCCCGAAGGCACCGGTATCCCCTGCTTTGGGCTGGACGATATACAGGGACTGACGGAGTTTATTATGAAAAATATGGACGATTTTACCCATTTTAACCGGCAGGGCCGGGCGAAGATGGTAGACGTGGGGGAGAAGCCCTCCACCCACCGCACCGCTGTTGCAGGCGCCCGCGTCCTTGTGAGCCGGGAGACCTTTGCGCTGATTCGCAGCGGCGGGATGAAGAAGGGTGACGTGCTGTCGGTGGCCCAGGTGGCCGGCATCATGGGTGCCAAGCGGACGCCGGAACTGATCCCCATGTGCCATCCGGTGCAGGTCAGCGGCATTGACCTGTCCCTGACCCTGGACGAGGCGCGGTGCTGCGTGGATATCCGGGCGGCGGTATCCTGCGGCGGGCAGACCGGCGTGGAGATGGAGGCGCTGACTGCGGCCTCCACGGCGGCCCTCACGGTCTACGATATGTGCAAAGCCGTGCAGAAGGACATTGTGATTACGGATATCCGGCTCATCGAAAAAACTGGCGGCATCCATGGGGATTTCCGCCGGGAGGAGGATCGGGCATGAATTATACAGCGGCAGTTATCACCGTCAGCGACAAGGGCTTCCGGGGGGAGCGCGCTGATACCAGCGGCCCTGCACTGTGCAGGCTGCTGCGGGACAGCGGATGGGACGTGACGTATACCTGTATGGTCCCTGACGAGGCGGATCAGATCCGGGAGGAACTTATCCGGTGTGCGGATGAAAAGCATGTGCAGCTTGTCCTGACCACAGGCGGCACGGGTTTTTCCCCACGGGACGTGACCCCTGAGGCAACCCTTACGGTTGTAGAGCGGGAGACCCGGGGGATTCCGGAAGCCATGCGGGCGGAAAGCCTGAAGATTACGCCCCGGGGATGCCTGTCCCGGGCTGCCGCGGGGATCCGGGGGCGCACCCTGATGGTGAACCTACCCGGCAGCGAGAAGGCCGCAGTGGAAAACCTTCTGGCGGTGCTTGGCTCCATCGGGCATGGTGTGGATATGCTGCTGTCCAGCGGATCGGCCGGCTGCGCCCAGGAAAGCCCCGGCCACTGCCGCAAAAAAGAAGCGCCCTCTCTGGACGCGTGGCTGAAAGAGGCGAAAGCCAGCCCTGGCGCCGCCAGGATCGGCATGTACCTGACCCACAATGGCGTTGTCCGCGAGACTGCCAGGGCGAAGGTGCGGGACGGCGACGGCACAGCTGGGCCCGTTAAGGGGATGCGGTTTTCTTATGACAGCCGGAAGGTGGATGCCGCCGTGACGGAGACGTATCAGATGGAAGGCGTCTACTATATCCGGACCTGGCTCAATGAAGGTGATTTGCAGGTGGGGGACGATATCATGTATATCCTGATTGGAGGGGATACCCGCCCCCATACAGTGGATGCACTGCAATATCTGGTGGGCAGGATCAAAAATGAATGTGTTGCGGAAACGGAAATCCAGGAGGAGGGCTGGGCCCCGCCGGTATGAATCTCTCTTCCTGTGAGAATAGCCTGAACATGCAGGCCGTTTCCGGAGAAACGGTTTGCGCCCGGTATCGCGGGGGTTTAACATGAGTTCCGGAGGCGTTGGATGCAAATGCCCTCTATAGATGTAGTTTGCAGAGTCCTTATTGCTGCCTGCCCTATGGGGGCATATTCAAATATGAGGGAAGGGCGGCAATCAATTGATTGCCGCCCTTTTTTGTGAAAGGAAAACCACCGGCTGATTCGGTGGTTATGATTGCAGGACGCAGGTTCATTGCCGGCCTTGTGTGCAAGCGAGGGCCTGGCCTAGAAGCAGCCAACGCAGTTGAAAAGGGGCGGAACCCCGTTTTAGCCGGCAGGCCTGTGGCCTGCCGGTGCGCATTGCGTCCATATCCATAGTTTCCTGTAAAGCCAGACGCTGCAGGCCGTATATACGGCCTGCAGCGCGATTCGGATTCTGTTCAGCGGCGGCAGCCCTATGCGCACTCAGTCGGTTACGTAGGGCAGCAGGGCGATCTGACGGGCCCGCTTGATGGCCTCGGTCAGCTGGCGCTGATGCATGGCACAGGTGCCGGTGGTCCGGCGGGGCAGGATCTTGGAACGCTCAGACAGGAAACGGCGCAGCTTGGCCGCGTCCTTGTAATCAATGCTCTCGCACTTTTCAGCGCAGAACTGGCAGACCTTGCGGCGCTTGCCCCGCATGGGGCGGGCCGGTCTGGCTTCACGATCAAAAGGCATGAAATGCTCCTCCTTTTATCAATTTTCCGCCCTTCCAGCGGATGCCCGGAAAAGGGCTCAGAACGGCAGTTCGCCGTCCTCCTCGCCGATTTCGGCGAAATCGGAATGGCTCTCCGGGGACGGGAAGGTGCTCCGCCCGGCGGGTGCGCCGTAGGGAGGCGGGGCGCCGAAGTCCCCGGCGGGGGCGCTGTCCCGCTTGGAATCGCCAAAGTAGACGTTGTCTGCCACTACCTCGGCGCTGCGGCGTTTGCCGCCGTTGTTGTCGGTCCAGTCCCGGATCTGTAAGCGGCCTTCCACCACGGCCATACGGCCCTTGGTGAAGTATTTGCTGACAAATTCGGCCGTTCCACGCCAAGCCACCACGTCGATGAAATCCGTTTCCCGCTGGCCGTCCTGGGACTTGAAGTCCCGGTCAACGGCCAAGGAGAAGGACGTGACGGGGGTGCCGCTTCCGGTGCGGCGCAGTTCGGGATCACGGGTCAGACGGCCCATGATAACGATTCTGTTGAGCATGGAATTTCCTCCTTACTCGCCCTTGCAGACGATCAGGGAACGCATAATGCCCTCGGTAATACCCAGGACACGGTCCAGTTCCTTGGGAAATTCCGGCGCGCTGGTGAACGTCATCAGCACGTAGTAGCCGTCGTTCTTGTAGTTGATGGGATAGGCCAGTTTGCGGCTGCCCCATTCCTCCACCTCGACGGCGGAACCGTTCTGCTCGGCCAGGGACTTGAACTTCGCCACCATGGCGGCGATAGCCTCCTCACCCTGTGCGGGGTCGATGATATACACGACCTCATAATTGGCAGAAACCTTTGCCATGTTCGCACCTCCTTTTGGACAGATGGCCCTCGTTCTGGACGAGAGCAAGGATTTGCCTGCAAAACGCAAGCTATATTATTATATCGAAATTCCTTGGAATGTCAAGGAAATTTTTTCTCCCGAAACATTTTGTAATTTCCAGCCCTAACCTTATGTAACTCGGCAAATGGTGGCAAAGCCTTGATTTTCAGGCGTTTCCGCCATTTGCCGTTTGGGAGAGTTATTCGCATATCTCGGCGTATCCCGGCGTGACTTTGCGCTGAAACGTAGTACGGAAGTAGTAAAAGCGGCCTTTCACTTCCTTTTTTACTACGCAGCCAGCCGTTCCATCTCTGCCTTTACGGAACAGGCGTCAACATGGGTGTAGTAGTCCAGCGTCA
>CAJUDW010000022.1 GCA_910584995.1 uncultured Oscillibacter sp.
AACATGATGGGCGGTCTGGACGTGCCCACCTCCGGCAGCGTTCAGATCAAGGGCACAGAGCTGGCCGAGCTGAACGACGAGCATCTTACCATCTTCCGTCGGCGCAACATCGGTTTTATCTTCCAGAATTACAATCTTGTCCCTGTTCTGAATGTCTATGAAAACATCGTCCTACCCGTAGAGCTGGACGGCGATACGGTGGACAAAAAATTCATGGACGAAGTAATGCGCCTGCTGGCCCTGGAGGACAAGCTGAACAATATGCCCAACAACCTGTCCGGGGGCCAGCAGCAGCGTGTCGCTATCGCCCGCGCTCTCATTTCCAAACCCGCCATCGTCTTGGCTGACGAACCTACCGGCAATCTGGACAGCCGGACGAGCGGCGATGTGCTGGGCCTTTTGAAAACGACCAGCAGCAAATTTCATCAGACGCTGGTGATGATAACCCATAACAACGAGATCGCCCAACTTGCCGACCGCATTATCCGCATTGAGGACGGCAGGATCTTTGAGTAAGGGGGGCTGACGATGAATGACATTTTATTTGGCAACAACAACGGCGCAGTTATCAAGAAGCTGTCAGGCCGCTACTTCAAGGCCAGCAAAAGCAGGAATAGCATTGCGATTATCGCAATCGTTCTGACAACCATACTCTTTACCACCATCTTCACCCTTGGGTCTGGCCTGAAGGACACCGTTCACGATCAGAACATCCGCAAGGCTGGTGGTGACGGGCAGGCGGTCTTAAATTATATCAGCGATGAAGTTTACAATGATGTAGTGGGAAATCCCCTGATTGACCGTATCGCCTATACCAAAGCGGTGTCCTACCGGCTGAAAAATCCGGGTTTGGAGCGTTGGCGGTCTGACCTGTGGTATATGGATGACACCGCTCTGGAATTTGCCCGCTACACCCCCACAACAGGTCACCGGCCCGAAGCGGAAAATGAGATCATCGCAGACACAAAGACACTGGATGCCCTGGGCGTACCGGCGCAGATCGGGGAAACCGTTTCTCTGACCTATGAAGTAAAAGGGAAGTTATATACCACCGATTTCACCCTCTGCGGATTTTGGGAAACGGACAGCTTGAGCAACATAGGACGGCTGATCGTGTCAAAAGCCTTTGTGGATGCCCATTCAGATATTTTAACCTATACCTATCCTGTGGACAATGATTATTCCGGCGTTGTCTCCGCCTATGTGATGTTCAGCGGAACAGGCAATATAGAAGCCCGGCTCCATCAGCTGCTTTCCGAAACCGGCTATACCTGCGACACGATGGGCGGCAGCAAGGAGGACAGCAATTATGTGATCGCCCGTGTCAGTCCGGCCTATCAGAGCGGCACATTAACGGACAACCCCGCCATGCTGATTTCCGGTATTGTTGGCGTTGCGCTGATTATCGTAACAGGGTATTTGATTATCTACAACATTTTCCAGATTTCCGTCATTCAGGATATTCAGTCCTACGGACAGCTAAAAACGCTGGGGACAACAAAGCGGCAGATCAAGCAGCTTATCAACCGGCAGGCGCTCCGGCTGTCCCTGATTGGTATTCCTATCGGCCTGCTGGTAGGCTTCTTCATTGGCCGGGCTTTGGTGCCTTTCCTGATGAACGGAACGAGTTATACCGCGGACGCCGGGATTAAAGTAACGGTAAATCCTCTGATCTTCATTGGTTCTGCCGCTTTCGCTCTTTTCACTGTCTTTGTCAGCGTCCGCAAGCCCGCGAAGATTGCCGGTACGGTTTCGGCAATCGAGGCCATCCGCTACACGGAAAATGATACGGCAGCGTTTGGAAAGCGCAGGGCCAAGGACAAAAAATCGACCCACGGCGCGAAGCTCCACTTTATGGCGCTGGCCAACCTGGGCCGCAACTGCAAGCGTACTGTGCTGGTGATCGTGTCCATGACATTGAGTTTGGTGCTGTTCAACACGGTATTCACCCTGTCCGGCGGCTTTGATATTGACAAGTATATTGCAAAATTTATGGATACAGACTTTGTGATCTCGAACGCAGACTTCTTTCAATACCAGGTTGAAAAAGGCGAACATGACCTGTCCGAGACCTTCATTGAAGCCGTCAGACAAAACGGCAGTTTTGAGGACGGCGGCAGGCTCTATTCCTCCTGGATGCTGGAAGAACCGTTTTCCACGGAACACAATGCTTTTTTCAGCTATAACAAAGACCTGAACGGAAATCCTTTTGTAAGACTGTATGGCGCGGACGATTTTCTGTTGAATGGCATGGAAGTCATAGAGGGAACCATCGACCTGGAAAAGCTGAAATCAGGAAAGTATATCCTGTTGAGCGTAGAGTGTAACGACGATGGAACGGTCATAGAGAACCCCAATATCAGCGTGGGTGATACAGTACGGATCAACCATCTGAAAGCGGAGGAACTTTCCACCACCATTACAGATAGCTATGACTTTATCATCATGGCAAAAGTCCGGGCCAACGAGAACACGGCCACCACCCGCAACACAGGCGAATCTCGGTTCTATCTCCCGACAGAAATCTTCCTGCCGCTGTGTGATAACCCCCATCTGGTCAGTTTCCCCTTTGATGTGAAAGAGGGAACGGAAGCAGAAATGGCAGAGTTTTTGAACAGCTATATCGACAGTGTGGAGCCAAGTATGGATTTTGAATCCAAGGCGACCTATACCAGTTCCTTTGACGACCTCACTTCCCTTATCATCACCATCGGCGGAGCGTTGAGTATCATCATCGGAATTATCGGCATCGCAAACTTTGTGAACTCCGTCCTGACAAGCGTTATCACCCGTAAAAAAGAATTTGCCATGCTGCAAAGCATTGGCATGACAGGAAAGCAGTTAAAGCGTATGCTCTCTTTTGAGGGGCTGTATTACGCCGCGGGAACGATCATCACATCGGCTGTCCTTGGCGTTTTGTTTTCTGTGGTAGTCGTAAGAGGAATTTCAAGCGGAATTTGGTTCTTCACCTATCGCTTTGTCATGTGGCCTATGCTGGTGATTTACCCGTTTCTGATCCTCCTGACTGTGGCAATACCGGCGATGCTGTACCGCCAAATCGCCAGGGCCAGTATCATCGAACGGCTGCGGCAGTGATAAAAAAGCCGGCTGCTCTGGAAATCGAACCGATTAACAAAAAGGAGAGAATGTAAAATGAGAAAACTATTGACCTGGGCGGCATTATTGGCCGCACTGCTGACACTTGCAGGCTGCGCCGGAAAGGAACCGCCGGAACCCAAGTGGGAAGATCCCCTTTACCGCACGGTGGTCTATAACAGCGGGGAAGATGAAAGCGACGCAAAGTATTTGGAAATTGCACAGCGCAGCCAAAAACTACTGGCTCTGCTGGAGGAAAAAGCAGGGGCGTTTGTTATGGACGCATACAACTACCAGACGATGGATGATGAGGGGACGCCCCTATATACCATGAATAATCCAGAAGTCCCAATCGAGATCGCTCCTGCTGGAATGTCTATACAGGTGAGCCGTGAATATTTCAAGTGGAATCCTATTGAAACAGAAGATGGTTCGGAATTGGAAGCACAGATCGTGCTGGATGATTTGACGCTGAATCTGTTAGTGCCTAACCAGTACCGTGATATGGAGAAGGAAATATTGGCTGCCTGGAGAGAATACTTTTACTTTGAAAAAGTGGAAGCCGAGAACGATTATAATGAATTAGCTGGCAGAAAAGAACGTCTGGACATCGCAGAAAATCAACTGACTGTGAACATTATATATGTGAAAGATGGTCAGAGGTACTTTACTTATCGGAGTGATTGTGCATCTGCTGACGGAAATTGGATCACTGATCCTCTGGTACAGATTTATACCGGGAATATTCACTGCAACTATGCTCACAGCTTTCTGACGCAGTGGACATATATCCCTTCGGAAGCAGGTTCACCAGAAAAGGCTTACGAGGAAATAGTTCCCTATATTTTGGAGTGCGGCGCTCAGGAGAGTTTGAAAGAACTGCGCCCTTTGCAGAATAAGTAAGGTAAAACAGTGTTTTTGGGGAATAAGACAATATTGGCGATTTAGAATAAAACCTGAAGCAAATTTTCAACCTAGCTTTTCATATCTCGGCAAATGGCGATAAGTCTTGGCGTAAAAGGCTTTTGAAATAGACGGGCCCCCGGAGAACATTGTTCTCCGGGGGCTCTTCATGATTTCTATCAAGATATGCGCGCTGGATTTACGCTTTCTTTCCGTGCATCCGGCCAATGAAGAACAGGGTACCCAGCATCAGGATGATGGCAACAGGCAGCATCACGAAAGCGTTGGGCACAAAGCCCGCGATAACATAGCACACAAAGCTTACCGCCGCGCAGGTGATGGCATAGGGCAGCTGGGTGGACACATGGTTCACGTGGTCGCACTGGGCGCCGGCAGAGGCCATGATGGTGGTATCGGAAATGGGGGAGCAATGGTCGCCGCAGACGGCGCCGGCCATGCAGGCGGAGATGCAGACAATGCCAAGGGGGTTATCCATGGGGAACACGCTCTGGACAATGGGGATCAGCATACCGAAGGTGCCCCAGCTGGTGCCGGTAGCAAAGGCCAGGAAGCAGCCGATCAGGAACACGATAGCCGGCAGAAGCATCTGGAAACTCCTGGCGTTGGCCTTCACAAACTCCTCCACAAAAAGCTTGGCGCCCAGGGAGTCGGTCATGCCCTTCAGGCTCCAGGCGAAGGTGAGGATCAAAATGGCGGGGACCATGGCCTTAAAGCCCTCGGGGATGGATTCCATCATATCCCGGAAACTCATGGAGCGGCGGATGAGGTAGTAGATAATCGTAACCACCAGGGCAAAAGCGGAGCCCAGCATCAGGCCCACGGAGGCGTCGGAGTTGGAGAAGGCGGTGACAAAACCCTCGCCCTCAAAGAAGCCGCCGGAGTAAATCATCCCGATGACGCAGAATACAATCAGCACCACAATGGGGAACACCAGGTCGATGACCTTACCCTTGCCCTCCACCTCGTCGGAACCGGCATTGGCGTAGGGGTTCTTTCCAGAGAACAGATCACCCTTCTCCTGGGCGTTTTTCTCGTGGCTGGCCATGGGGCCGTATTCCACCTTCATCATCGCCAGGCCAATCATCATGACCACGGTGAGAATGGCATAGAAATTGAAGGGGATGGCGCGGATAAAGAGGTTCAGGCCCTGGCCGTCCTCAGCGAAGCTGGCCACAGCCGCCGCCCAGGAGGAAACCGGGGCGATGATGCAGACCGGCGCCGCCGTGGCGTCAATCAGGTAGGCCAGCTTGGCCCG
Organism: uncultured Oscillibacter sp.; assembly: GCA_910584995.1. GTDB lineage: Bacteria > Bacillota > Clostridia > Oscillospirales > Oscillospiraceae > Oscillibacter. The sequence goes on from CAJUDW010000022.1 coordinate 5,276, forward strand.
GGAGATGTTGTGCTTGTCGGTAACAGGCCGCATAACGGAACCCACCGTCAGGCAGTTGAAATAGTCGTCGATGAAAATCAGGCAGCCCAGCAGGACGGAGGCCAGCTGCGCCCCTACCCGGGACTTGATATGGATCTGGGCCCAGCGGCCGAAGGCAGCGGAACCGCCTGCCCGGTTCATCAGGCTCACCATAGCGCCCAGAATCACCAGGAAAATCAGAATACCCATGTTGTAGGGATCTGTCAGGGAGGCCACGATGCCGTTGTTGAACACATGGAGGACAGTGCTCTCAAAGGCAAAGTTGGAGTGCAGCAAACCGCCTGCCAGAATACCGATGAACAGGGAACTGTAGACCTCCTTGGTGATCAGGGCCAGGGCGATGGCAATGACAGGGGGCAGCAACGCCCAGGCGGTGTTGTAGAAATTGCTGGTGATCTCCTCTTCCCCGGCGGCAAAAGCCGGGACGGTCATAGCCGTACAGGCCAGGGCCACGAGAACCAGCAGGGGCAAAAGCCTTTTTGCGAGTTTTCTCATTTTCCTCTCTCCTACTACAATAATAATTGCTGTGGCAAACCCGCCGCAGATGCAAAATAAAAGGAAGCCATGACGGATCATGACTTCCTGACGGGACTTTTGGAACCATGATAGCGCTTCACCAGAGTGACAGTCCGGCGGGTATTCCCCGACGGCCCAGGCAAGCGGCGGCAGACACCTCCACTCCCTTCGGCGGCGCCCCCTTTCTCCGTCCGCAGCTGTCTGGCCTGGCGGACGGGTACTGATGAGAACCGCGCCTCTATCCATGTATTGATTTTGGGACATCATATCACGGCTTCCGGATTTCTGTCAACAGGATTTTCCAGGAAGAATGGGAATTTTATTCACTTCGTCAAAAATAGTTCATCTATTTCCCCGGAAGTATGCTATAATCAACACACAGAAAGTAACTGGCGGGTTCCTGTGAAAATCCGCCGGAGAGGAGGCGCGCTATGCAGGCTGCGGAATTAGCGATACTGGACTGGATACAGGCCTACGGGCGGTACGGCTTTTTGGACGTGATCCTGCCCTTTATCAGCAGCCTCTGCGACCACGGGGAAATCTGGATTCTGCTGGCAGCGGTCCTGCTGGCCTTCCGGCAGACACGGCGGCAGGGGCTGGCTGTCTCCTGCGGCCTGACGCTGGATCTGATTGCCTGCAACCTGCTGCTCAAGCCCCTCTTCGGCCGGATACGGCCCTTTGCGGTCAACACTGCCATAGAACTCCTCACCCGGGCGCCGGGGGACGCCTCCTTCCCCTCCGGACACACTGCCGCCTCCTTTGCCGCCGTGTTTGCCCTGCGGTATTCCGGCAGCAGGCTTTGGAAGCCTGCCCTGGCGCTGGCGGTTGTCATTGCCCTCTCCCGGCTGTATCTGTACGTCCACTGGCCCACCGATGTGGCAGGCGGGGCGGTTTTGGGAGCCGCCGCCGGATGGGCCGGGGGATGGCTGGCGGAACGGTTGGCAGGCCAAATGGAAAAAAGGCGCAATAAAACCCGGGGCTGACTGCCCCGGGTTTTCCGATTGCCGGTATTTTGTCAACAGTGCCCGTGACGGCCGCCATGGTGGCGGCCATTGCCATTGGCCGGGGCGGAAGCCGCCGCCTGGATGCAGCTGCCGTCACAGAAGCCGTTTGCGTGGCCGTACCCGCAGTAGGTGACCCCATTGTGGACGTGGAGGCCTGTTTTCGTGCAGCCGCTCACCGTGCAGAGGGCACGGCAGCTGCCGTCGCAGAAGCCGTTTGCGTGGCCGTACCCGCAGTAGGTAACCCCGTCGTGGACGTGGGAGCCTGCCTCCGTGCAGCCGCCCACCGTGCAGAGGGCATGGCAGTTACCGTCGCAGAAGCCGTTTGCGTGGCCGTACCCGCAGTAGGTAACCCCGTTGTGGACATGGGGGCCTGCCTCCGTGCAGCCGCCCACCGTGCAGAGGGCATGGCAGTTACCGTCGCAGAAGCCGTTTGCGTGGCCGTACCCGCAGTAGGTAACCCCGCTGTGGACATGGGGGCCTGCCTCCGTGCAGCCGTTCACCGTACAGAGGGCATGGCAGTTACCGTCGCAGAGGCCGCTTGCGTGGCCGTATCCGCAGTAGGTGACCCCGTTATGGACGTGACGCCCCGTAAGTTCACAGCCCGCCGCAGTACAAACCCGGCAGGAAACCGTCCCGCCCGTCACCGCCCGGCGGCCGTGATGCCCACAGGCCAAAGCCGCGGAGACCAATACGCCGGCCGTAAGCAAAGCCGCCAATCCGGCAGCAAAAAACCTTGTTTTCCTCATGGCAACCACTCCTTTTGTCTGTTTCTATTGATCCATAAGTCTATTCATCTTGACTATACCATATCCGGCAGCGGAATACAAGGGCCAGATCCCCAGAAAACGGGGGAGCGGGCGGAGGATTTCCCCCCGCCCGGACATGCCTCAGCGGATTTCCAGTACCTTGTAATCCTGATCCTCCACTGCCTTCCGCAGGGCGGCTTCGTCCGCCTCTGCCGCCAGCGTCACCACGGCGGTGCCCGCCTCGTGGCTGACGGCGGCCTCCTGAACCTCCGGCAGGGCCTCCAGGGCCTTCTTCACCCGGGCCTCGCAGTGCCCGCACATCATGCCTTCAATTTTCATGGTCTTTTCCATGGTTATCCGTTCCTCCTGTTTTTGTTTTTTGATATGGGGATGTTTATCCTTTTTCCCGTCCCGCGGGTTGAACAAGTTCAGCCGCAGGGCGTTGGAAACTACGCAGAAGCTGGAAAGGCTCATGGCCGCCGCGCCGAACATGGGGTTCAGCGTCAGCCCCAGGGGGATGAACAACCCGGCGGCCAGGGGGATGCCAATTGTATTATAGAAGAACGCCCAGAAGAGGTTCTGGTGGATATTCCGCAGGGCCGCCCGGCTGAGGCGGATGGCGGCGGGCACGTCGGTAAGGCGGCTTTTCACCAGCACCACGTCCGCCGCGTCAATGGCAACGTCCGTCCCCGCGCCGATGGCGATGCCGGTGTCTGCCCGGGTCAGGGCAGGGGCGTCGTTGATGCCGTCCCCTACCATGGCCACTTTCCCCTGGCGCTTCAGTTCCCGGATGACGTTCTCCTTGCCTCCCGGCAGGACGCCGGCAACCACCTCGTCAACGCCTGCCTGATCGCCGATGGCCCTGGCGGTCCTCCGGTTGTCGCCGGTGAGCATCACCACCCGGATGCCCATGTTCCGCAGTTCCCGCACCGCCTGGGGGCTGTCTTCCTTGATGACGTCCGCCACGGCGATGATGCCCAGGGGTTTTTTCTCCGTTTCATTGGCGAAGAACATGGGGGTCTTCCCCTGGGACGCCAGCCCCTCCGCCAGGGCCGCCAGTTCCCCGGGGACGATGCCCGCCTCCTCCAGCATGGCCTGGTTGCCTCCCAGGTACGTCTGCCCTTCCAGTTCCCCACGGACACCCCGGCCATGGACAGCGGTGAAGTTCCCGACAGAGGCGCCGGGCAGGCCCTGCTTTTCTGCCTCCTCCACAATCGCCGCCGCCAGCGGATGCTCAGAGGGCCGCTCCAGCTGTGACGCCAGGGCCAGCAGCTGCTTCCCGTCCCCGCCGGGAACAGGAAGGATATCCGTCACCTTGGGCTCACCGCTGGTAATGGTCCCGGTTTTGTCCAGGGCCACAATCTCTGTCCGGCCTGCGGCCTCCAGGGAGGCCGCAGTTTTGAAGAGGATGCCGTTTTTGGCCCCCATGCCGCTGCCCACCATAATGGCCACAGGTGTGGCAAGGCCCAGTGCGCAGGGACAGGAGATCACCAGCACGGAGATGCCCCGGGCCAGGGCGAAGCCCACGCCATGGCCCAGCAGGAGCCAGGCCATGGCGGTGACCGCCGCAATGACGATAACCGCCGGGACAAACACGCCGGAAACTTTGTCGGCAATTTTGGCGATGGGGGCCTTGGTGGCCGCCGCGTCGCTGACCATCTGGATAATCTGGGAGAGGGTGGTGTCCTCCCCCACCCGGGTGGCACGGCACTTGAGAAAGCCTGACTGGTTGACGGTGGCCGCAGACACGTGATCCCCAGGCCCCTTGTCCGCCGGGACGCTCTCGCCGGTGAGGGCGGACTCGTTGACGGCGCTGCCGCCCTCCAGCACCACCCCATCCACCGGGATATTCTCCCCGGGCCGGACCAGGAAGATATCGTCCTGCCGTACTTCCTCCACCGGGACTTCCGTTTCCGTCCCGTCCCGGAGGATGACCGCCGTCTTGGGGGCCAGCTTCATGAGGCTTTTCAACGCGTCGGTGGTCCTGCCCTTGGAGCGGGCCTCCAGCATTTTGCCCACGGTAATCAGGGTCAGGATCATGGCGGCAGACTCAAAGTAGAACTCCATCATATATTCCATGACAGCAGCCATATCCCCACGGGCCTGGGCGGCGGTCATGGCAAAGAGGGCGTAGGTGCTGTAGACAAAGGCCGCCGAAGAACCCAGGGCCACCAGGGTATCCATATTAGGGGCCCTGTGCCAGAGGCTCTGGAAACCGCTGATGAAAAATTTCTGATTGATGACCATAACTGCCGTGGTCAAAAGCAGCTGGGTCAGCCCCATGGCCACATGGTTCCCCTCATAGAAGGCGGGGACTGGCCAGCCCCACATCATGTGGCCCATGGAGAAGTACATCAAAACCGCCAAAAACCCCAGGGACCACAGGAGACGCCGCTTCAGAACGGGGGTCTCCCGATCCTGGAGGCCGTCTGCCTCCGGGGCGGCTGCTGCCGCCTTCGCGCCCTTCTGGGACGCGCCGTATCCGGCCTCCTCCACCGCCCGGATAATCTCCTGGGGGGATGCGCCGCCCTCCACGCCCATAGAGTTGGTCAGCAGGCTGACGGAGCAGGATGTCACTCCCGGCACCTTGGAAACCGCCTTCTCCACCCGGGCGCTGCATGCGGCGCAGCTCATTCCGGTTACGCTGTATTGTACCATGCTGTTCCTCCTGTAACGCCGCCATAAGTGGCGCTCTTTATATCCTATATCCGTTTTGATCCAGTATGCCGCAAAAGCCCTATTTCATCAGCTTCTGCAGCGTGGCGACCAATTCATCGATGGTCTCGTCCCTGCCCTCCCGGATGTCCCGGGCCACGCAGGTGCGGATATGCTGGGCCAAAAGTTCCTTGCTGAAAGCGTTCAGCGCCGCGTTGGCGGCGGCTACCTGGGCCAGGATGTCCGTACAGTAGGCGCTCCGCTCCACCATGCCCCGGATGCCCCGGATCTGGCCCTCAATCCGGTTGAGGCGGTGGATCAGGCTTTTGTATTCCTCCCCGGTGCGCTCCCGGGTCTTGCTGGATTCCTGTTGTTCCATAAATCCGCTCCTTTCTCCGGGCATATACCCGGCAGGGGTATTTAAAACATATACCCTATCAGGGTATTTGTCAAGAGAAAATTTTTCCGTATTTCCGGCAGGCCTTCCCTGGTTCCCCCGCTTTAAGACATTGGGGGATGCCGGGCGAAGGGGGATTTTGCCGTCCTCAAGACAAAATCCGAGAAATACCAGGCTTTGTTCAAAAATTGGCAATATGCCCAACGGCGAGGAAGTTTTCCACCAAACAGGGACTGGATATATTGCAAGATTTTTTCACACGGCAGGGCCGCAAAAGCCCCGGCCGGAGGGCTTTCAGCGCCTGTGAATACAGGGCCTGAGGGGGCTTACGGGAAGCGGGGCCCGGGGAATTTGGAAATTCAAAGGGGATTCCCCGGCAAAAGGGGCTTGTCAAAAAAGCCGGTTTGAGATATAGTCAGTGGAGCCGAAGTGTGAAAAAAGCTGCTTTTCACATCTGCGGATGACAAAAATTACCGATACCGAAACCGGGAGGTTTTTTATGAAACATATGATACATATGCCCCGGCTGCTCTGCCTGCTGCTGGCGGCGGCCCTGCTCCTCTCCGGCTGCGGCCCCTCCCAAGAGGAACCCAAGCCGGAGGAGCCTGCCGTCATCCCCCAGGCCGCCGACCTCCCGCCGGGAGAGGTTGTGGAGGGCATTTTGCAGGCCCTGGGCCGGGAGGCCGGGGATCTGGAGGAGATCTCCGGCGAGGACGCAGACTTCTATCTGACGGAACTGTATGGCCTGCCGGAGGGCTCCTGGGAGGACGCCGCCATCTGCCGCGCCGGAGGGACGGAGGTCTTTGAGATCGCCGTCATCCTCCTGGCGGGAACGGATACGGAAACGGCCCTGGCAGGGCTGGAATCCTACCGGGAGGCCCGCCAGGGGGACTTCACCGGCTATGCCCCGGAGCAGGCGGCCATTGCTGCCGCCGCCAAGACGGCCTCCCAGGGGCGGTACGCCGCCCTCCTCATCTGCGAGGACCCGGAGGCTGCCCTGGACGCCTTTACCGCCCTGACCGGAGGGACAGGCATCCCTGCCCCTCCGGAGCCGGAAATACCGGAAACGCCGGAGGAAACGGAGTATCCGGAGGAGGATCCCGTATCCCTGGAACCGGAACAGCCCGCCGCTCCCCAGGAGCCGGAGCCTGTAACCTATCCGGGCCGGAAGCCCTATACGCAGCCGGGCCTGGAGGATATGGCCCTTTACGACAGTTCCGCCGTCCTGGCGGCCTGGCGGGGGGAAACCCGGCAGCTGACAGAGAAGGACGCCGCTATCCTGGAGGCCGCCAGGGCAGTGCTGGCGGAGATCGTCACGGAGGACATGACCCCCGCCCAGAAGGAGCGGAGCATCTACAGCTGGCTGGTCGGCAGCGTGGCCTACGACCAGTCCCACTATGATCCCCTCACCGGGGCGGATCGGAACTCCTACACCCCCTATTCCCCCCTGCTGGAGGGGAAGGGCGTGTGCCTGGGCTTCGCCTCCACCTTCCAGCTGCTGCTGGATATGTGCGGCGTGGAGTGTTTAACGGTGGTGGGCGCCGCTTACAGCAGCCGGGAGGATCACGCCTGGAACATGGTCCGGCTGAACGGGAACTGGTACTGCGTGGATCCCACCTGGGACGCCGGGCGGGCCGACTCCCGGCTCTGGCTGTTCTTCAACGTCACCAGCAACTGGATGGCCATGACGGATCACCAGTGGGACTACTCTGCCGTCCCAGAGGCGGAAGCGGAGGACGGCGGGGAACTGGGCGCGGCATCCCTGGCGGAGGCGGGAGAACCTGTCTCCCCGGATGCCGCACCAGAGGAGGAAGCCCTCCCGGCGGAGGCGGCCCCCGGCGAGGGCGCCCTGTAGGCAAATCTCAGGAATTTGCGGAAAACTGCCAGACCCCCCTTGCCAGGCGGTGGGTTTTTGTTTATAATAAGTTGGACGTTTGATAATTTTGACTGATAGATTCTCTCCGCAAAAGCGGAGCAGGAGGTGTGTGCAGGTATGGCGTTGAAACGCTCATTTTTCTCCCGGCTGTTCGGTTCCTCTTCTGCCCAGGAGGAAACGGCGGAGGAATCCGCGGAAGAGCAGCGGCAGGTGCTCCCGGAGGAGCCGCCTCCCCTGCCGGACAACTCCTTTCTGGAGATTCCCCCGGATCACATCATCAACCGCTTGGTAAGCCTGCGGACGGAACAGGCGGGGTCTGCGCCGCCGCCGGAGTTTCATATGATGGCAGACGGCGAACTGCTGCCCAGGGCAGAACTGGACCGGGAGTTGGAGCGGCTGAAGCGTTCCATTACCACCACGGCGGGAAAGCGGCTGGAAAAAGCGCTTCCCCGGGTCAGGCCAGCAGCGGACCCGGAGGCGGAGCCGGAACCCGGCCCGGTGCTGGATGCCCAGGCAGTGGTCTTTATCCCCTACAACCAGCTGACCGCGTGGGTGTATGTCTACCCTCCGGTAGGCGGCGGCGCGGAACTGAACCGGGGCATGATCTCCCAGGCCCTGGACGAGGCCGGCGTCCACTACGGTGTGGACAACGCCCTGCTGGACGGCCTGCCGGACAAAGAGGCCCGGTATTTCCGCCTGTATCTGGCCGCCTCGGGTATCGCCCCCGCCCACGGGAAGGACGGATCCATTGTGGATCTCTTCCCCCGGAAGGTGGAACGGGAATATAAGGTGGACGAAAAGGGCCAGGTGGACTACACAACCTTGAATATCGTGCAGAATGTGGAGGCGGGGGCAGTTATCTGCCGCATCATCCCCCCCACGGAAGGCGTGGACGGCCACTCGGTCACGGATCAGGTCCTCACCGCTAAAAACGGCAAAGCGGCTTCCGCCCCCCGGGGGCGGAACACCACCATCAGCGAGGATGGAACCGCCCTGGTAGCCACCCGGGCAGGCCACGTGGAGTTTACGGGCCGGACTTTTGAAATCAAGCCCATGCTGGAGATCGGCGGCAATGTGGACTTCTCCACCGGGAACATCAATTTCCTGGGGGATGTACACATCCATGGGGACGTTTGCAGCGGGTTCACCGTCCGGGCCATGGGCAGCATCACGGTGGACGGCGTTGTGGAGGCCAGCAGCGTGGAGGCCGGAGGCGACTTGATTGTGGCCAAGGGCGTCCAGGGCAACGAACAGGCCGTCATCCGCTCCCAGCGGAACATTTTTGTCAAGTATCTGGAAAATTGCAGCGTCTATGCCCGGGGGAACCTCCAGGCGGACTGCATCATCAACTGCGAGGTCTACAGCGACGGCGTTGTTCAGGTCCGCTCCGGACGGGGCACCATCATCGGCGGGCGCATCTGCGCGGCCCGGGAGGTCAGCGCCAGCACCATTGGATCTAAATCAGAACTGTTTACCACCATCAACCTGGGAGGCTCCCCCTGCGAGGACTTTGAACGGGAACTTCTGGAAAAGGAACTGAAAGAACTGATGGCGGAACTGGATCGGGTAATGCTCCAGCCGGAAAGCCCCGACAAACTCCGCCAGCTTTCCACCCTTCGGATGAAGATCTCCGTCAACCGGAACAAGCAGAACCTGTTCGAAAAGAACGCGGAGAAGGAAAAGGGCGGAGAGGGCCAGGAGGAGGCCCCGAAAACCGGACGCCTCCAGTTCAGCATCGCCTATCCGGGGACGGAAATCGTCATCGGCGACGCCGTCCTCCGCCTTAACCACGAAACCTGGGAGTCCACCGCCTCCCTGGTGGACGGGGAGGTCCGCATCAGCTGACACGGCGTAAAAATCCCGGAATACTGGGCCCTGCAGGGGAGGCATCCTCCTCCGGCGGGAATCCCTGATTCCTCATATAAGAAGGGGGGCGATTGGATGGATACGGTATTTACCCAGGAAGCCCTGGAGACGGTCTTTGACCAGACCATTCGGGAAGTAACGGAAAAAGCCGCCGGTATCCGGCTCTACCGGGGAAACGACCCGCCTGCGGGGGATGTGTGCACGGTGCTGGCCATTTTTGAGACCGGCTTCCACAGCAGCATTTCCCTGTGCGGGGAAACCGCCGCATTTATCCGGCTGACCCAGAACATGATGGGCCGCCAGGAGGTGACGCCCCGGGATGTGGAGGATTTCACCAAGGAATATTTCAACATTTTCTGCGGGCGGATTGCCGCGGCGTTGTTCCGTCCCACCCGGATTGCCTCCCGGTTCGGCGTGCCCTCCTTTTACCAAGGCCGCTGCCGCCCGGAGGGAAAGCAGGAGCAGTTTGTTTTGACCTACTATGGCGATCAGGAGGAGCGTTTACAGTTGGCCCATCTGATCACCGGGGCGCCCTGACGCCCCGTATACAGGTTTCGATTCCCGGCCCGCCGGATTTCCCGGAAGCGGCGGTTCCGGCGTATTTATGAGTGATAAGGAAAGAGGTGACACCCTATTATGGCAAAACGTATTATGATAGTGGACGATTCCCGGGTTATCGAATTGCAGCTGGAACAGCTGCTGGAGGAGACGGGCTACGAGGTCGCGGCCATCTGCCGGGACGGCGAGACTGCCATTGCCGCCTATGAGGAAGTCAAGCCCGATCTGGTGACCATGGATATCATCATGCCTGGCATGGACGGCCTGGAGACCGCCCGCACCATTTTGGAGGCCCACCCGGAGGCGAAAATCGTCATGGTATCCTCCCTGGCCTATGACGACACGATCAATGAGTCCAAGGAAATCGGAGCCAAGGACTTTATTTTCAAGCCCTTTGACAAAGAGCAGATTCTCTCCACCTTCGATCGGGTTTTGTCCGAGTCCTGATGGGAGCAGCCGAAAAAGCGCCGCCGCTCTGCCGGAACATCCGGTAAAGCGGCGGCGTTTTTTCATTTATGCCGGAGGGAAAGCGGCACAGCCGCTTTCCCTCCGCCTATAGGCTTTACATCAGGGTGTAGAGGATTTTCGCCATCTGGCCCCGGGTGATGGGGTTGTGAGGCCGGAACGCGCCGTCGGTGTAGCCGCCGATAACCCCCTGGGCCGCCATGGTCCTCACATAGAAGGCCGCGTAGGCGGGGATATCGCCGCTGTCGGTAAAGGCGAGTTCCGCCACGGCGTAGCCCTTCTCCTGGGTGCGGCCAATCATGGCGGCGGCCTGGGCACGGCTGAGGCTGGCGTTGGGATTGAAATACAGTTTCCCGTCCTTGCCGGTATTGCCGTTGATGACCCCCTCGGCATACAGCGCCCGGACGGCGGCCTCCGCATAAGCCGGAATACTGCCGTTATCTGCAAAGGGCAGGGCTACACCGGCGTAATCCTCATCCTTCAGCCCCAGGTAACGGTACAGCATAGCGGCAAACTGAGCCCGGCTGATGTTCTGATCCGGCCGGAAAGTGCCGTCGGCATAGCCGGTGGTGACGCCGGAGAGGTAAAGGAAGTCCGCGTAATCCGCCGCCCAGTAGCCCTCGGTATCGGTGAACTTATGGCCAACGCCGGAAGGGGCCACATCCACGGAGGCCCGGCCGATATTGCCGGAGACGTCCCGGGCAGTGACGGTCACCCGCATAGCCTCCTGGCTCTCCCCGGGGCCGGGCAGGGCGAAGGAGACCGTGCCGGAGGCGGCGTCATAGGTATAGGTGACGGGTTTTCCGTTGAAGGAAACGGTAACGGCGCTCTCCGGCAGAAGGCCGTCCACGGTGTCCAGGACCGAAGCCCGAATCTCCCAGCGGTCCTGATCCAGGGAAGCGGTGATGGCCGGGGGTTCGTTATCCATAAGCCCGCCGGAGGAGGCCATAATGTGGTCGATGTAAACCGTACCGGTCTGTCCGGCAGGGGCTTTGCCCTCCTTGCCCAGGCCCTGGGAGGTGATCCGCAGGCCCTGGAGGATTGCGCCGTCAAAGGGTACTTCCGCCGTCACCTGCCGCCAGCCGGTGAAGTCCAGGGTGGCGATCGGCAGGGCGGTCTCCCCGCCGGCGTTGTTCCCGAAGAGTAGGGCCAGATCCACATTAGACCCATCGCCGTACACCCAGAGGCTGACGCCGGTATAGGGGGCGGAAACCACAGCGGAGGGCTTGGCAGCCCGCCATTGGGCGGTATAGCCGCCGGACTCCGTCAGGGTATAGCTGATTTTCCCGGCGCCCCGGCCTAGACGGACGAAGTCACCGGCGTTGGTGAGGCTGTACTCCAGGTTGCTGCCGCCGCCCCGGAAGATCGTGGTATCCCCCTCGAAGTTCTCCAGGACCTTCAGGGAGCCGCCGTTCTCCGGCAGGGCGGGCGTCACGGTGACAGGCACGGAGACGTTTCTCCCTCCGGCAGTAACGGTGATACTGCCGCTGCCCTCGCCGGAGGCGGTGAAGTTCCCCAGGGCGTCTATCGAGCCTAGGGCCTCGTCCACCGTCCAGGTGAAGGCCTCCGGATCCGCCTTTAGGGGCTTGTGACGGTAGGCGGCGGTGGCTGCCAGGGCCGTGACGGTGCCGGGGGCCGCGGTAACGGAAGTGAGGGCGTTCCCGCTGCTGTCCCGGATGGTCAGGGTATCCGGCGTTGTGACGGCATAGACCGTGGTGGAGCCGCTGCCGCCCCGGCCCAGGGCGGTGACGGTAATATTGCCTCCCTGGGAGGGCGTAGTCAAAACCCCGTCCTCCACAACGCCGTCGCTGGCGGAGAGGGTATACTGCTGGTACTGCATGGGGATGAAGTTGGTATCCACGGCAGCGGCAGAGATTACGGTTTTGCTGCCTGCCAGCACGTACGGATCTGCTGCGCTGACGTAGAAGTGGCCCAGATCGCCGGAAGGTTCATTCCCGGCCACCAGGAAAATGTGGTTGGTCACCGCCCGCTCGCTGCCGTCGGAGGGACGGTTGACAGTCTGGGCAGCCAGTTTGTCCGGATCCGTGACAGAGAGGGTGGTGGAACCGCCGCCGTCCAGACACAGGGCGGTCTCGCAGCCAAGTTCCAGCATCCGCCGGGCCACCTGGCTCATGGACGCGCCGATGGAGTGGCCGGCGCGGCGTCCGTCGATGGTATAGAAAATCACAGTGCCGTCAGGCCGCTGGCCAACGGCGGTGCGGGGTGCGGCCCCGGCGGCAAGGCCGGGCACCACTGCGCCGTTTTCCACCAGGGCGTACAGCGCGCCCACAGCGTACTCCACATCCTCCCAGCCCTGGGCAGCGGCCTGGGTGGTCAACGTAACCGTCGCGCCTGCGGGAATTTTCCGCATTTTCTCCACCAATCCGGCATCTGCCGCCAGATTCACGGAAAACACCAGCTGGTTGGGCCCTACGGCTGTGGCGGAGCCGTCCTCCACCACCCGGTCCACGACGGCAGTAAGGACGCCGCCAATAGAGAGATCGCCCTCCTGGATGGTGCATACCACGTCCACGCCCGGCTGGGTGGTTCCGGTGGTGTGGGCGGCGTTAAAATCATAGGTATACAGAAAAACGCCGCTGTTGTCCCGGCCCTTATTGAGGGCCGCCGGGCGGCAGTAGGTCTCTGCCGGAACGCTGTTGGTCAGGAATTCCCCCTCCAGGTAATCGTCCGGAAGGGTCTCTCCAGGAAGCGGCCCTCCGGGAAGGGTTTCTTCAGGGAGGGTTTCTCCGGGAACCGTCTCCTCGGGAAGGGTTTCACCAGGGAGGTTTTCCTCCGGCGGCGTTTCTTCGGAAACAGGCTCCTCTGTCATGTAGGAAAACCGGGCGTCCACGGTGATGCCGGGCTTGCCCAGCACGGCGGTGCCGTCGGATCGGAATCCGATGGCGTGGAAGCCGCCGTCACTGCTGCGGAGCCGCCCCTCGGTCATGACAAGGCCCACCGGGACGCCGCTGCCTACCACGTAAAAGTCGCCGTTGATGCCTGCCACAACCCGCCTGCCCTGGGCCTCCAGGTTCCGGGCCATGGCGGTAACGGTGGATTTCTCCGTCACCACGCTGCCGCAGGTGACAATAGGCGTCACCTGCCCGTTGGGTTCATATGTAATCAGGTTTTCTGTCCGGAAATCAGAACCGGATTCGCTCCAGAACACGTTGGTGGACAGCTGGGTCTGCCGGTTCAGCAGGGTGTCCCTGGCTGTCAGATCGTCTCCCAGCGCCTCCGACGCGGCAGCTGGCAGGGCCAGGGATGCCGTTATGGACAAAGACGCCAGCAAGGCTGTCAGTTTGCGGAAAGTTGTTTTCATAGTCTGCCTCCATGCGGAAAAACGGGTGGTGTACGATACCGCCGCAGACGCCGGAGGGCGGGAGCGGTGCGGTATGCCAGGACGGATCCGCCGGTAAAGGCGGCGCAGGGATTCTTTCAGCGCAGTTCCCAGCATTTTGGGGAACTATTTTAGGATACCACATCCTGTGGACAAAGTAAATGCGGATTTGAAAACAAAATTCTGACAGTTTCCATGCTGCCTCCGGCAAAATAACCGCCAAACCGCAGGATTTCTGCTTTTTTTGCCCTGGATCCAGCCTTACCGGCCGCCGGAAGAGGAAAAGAGACGGTTGAAGATGAAAGCAGAGCCCTGATTCCCCAAAATAGAACTTTTATTTGTCATAAAGACTGGAAATTTACCTGTATTCCCGGAAAATATGGAAATCTTTTTAATTGTGTCATATTTTGATATACGCATAATCTTCTAGTTATCTGCAATAAATGACGAATAGATAAAATCAAATCATCACTGTTGTCCCCATATACATCTGAAATCTGATTCATATATATCTAAAATTATATGTATCGGCTCTTCAAAATCACTGAGCAAGGCGTTCTCTTGTGCATATTTACTAAATCTAAATATGATAAGTCCCGCTTTTCAGGAAAAACCCTCGAAAAGCGGGACTCAGCAACTATACGCCCGATGAGACGGCCCTGTTCCAGATGCCGTGGTAAGGATATACGCCGTGAAAGCCCTGCCGGGCCGCGAAGATGAAATAGGCCAGGCAGCAAGCCGCCAGAAAGCCAGTCCATACTTTGCGCCCTTTGACTTCGCGGGCGGCCTCCGGCAGCGCCAGAATAGAGAAAAAGGCGGTATAGATGGAGAGGCGTTCCAGGATAAAGTGCCGGGTGATAAACATCTGGATCAGCAGGCTGTAAAACGCGCTGTTGGCCAGTACCGGGGAAGCGGAGGGATTCCGGGCCGCCTGCCGGATCAGGGGCAGCGTGAAAAAGAAGCAGCCCAAAGGCGCCAAAAGATAGACAGCGCTGTTGCTTTGCCAATATCGTCCCCCGGGATAGGAGCGGTACACCGGCAGGACAGCAAGGAGCATCTGGAGCAATGGGTCGGCAAAAAGATAGGCCAGCCCCGCTATGGCAGCCGCTGCCGCGTAGTGACGTTTGGAAACCCGCAGGTTCAAGAGAACGTAGAACGGGAACATAATCAGGGCTGATTGATGGAAGCAGGATGCCAGAAGGACTATTCCGCAAAACGGGAGAAATCTGCGCCGCCGCAGGAAAGGGTATGTCCACAGGACGATGGCGGCGGCAATGGACTGGCGCAGTAAATTCATACTCATGGCAAAATACTGAAGCGTCACAAACAGGCAGACGCTGAACCCGGGAGCGGAGGAGTAGCGTCCGATCCAAAGGAGGACCAGCGCCGTGACCAGCAGGTGGAACAAAAACAAAAAGGCGCGGTAATTGCCTCCCCAAAGGGCCGTTGCCCAATTCAGGAGAAAATACCCCGGTTCCCGCGCTGTCAGACAGGCCAGGCCCTGGCCGGCAATTCTCTGAAAAAGCGCTTCGTAGGAGCGGTAATCAAAACCAGTAACATATCGCAGGGAGGCCAGGAGCCAGCAGGCCAGTCCAAAAGCAAGCAAAAATTTGCGCCGGTATTCCGGATATTTGGACACCAGCGGCTCTCCTGCCAGGCCCAAAGCGATTAACGCGAAATATGGCAGCATTTCTCTCTCCTCTCTCATCCGCGCCATAGCGGCTGGTTCGGCGGTTAGGTATGCGCCTTTGGGTTTTCTGTGGGAATGGTTGGGTTTACCTGGTCAGGCGGTTGGGTATGGCCGAAAACGGGTTCCATCGGGAGCAGGCGGCCGGCCGGAAGTGAAATCTTCCGGCCGGCTGTCCATTATTGCGGATACAGGCGTAGTAGGTGGAATGTATGCTTCCCGGAAACCGGGAAGGTGTTCACGCCTTGCTTACAACGAAAATAGGTGTGACGGTGAAGGAGCTGTCCTCCGGGACGGCGGCGCCCAGGGTCCCCACAACGTAGAGCGTGGACGTGCCGTAGGGATTCAGGCTGGTAAGGTTCAGATACTGGGGCGAGTTGGCTTGGAGCCATTTGGTTTGCTCCAGGGTGGTGGGCAGCTGGTTGGAGAGGGTTTCCGGCTGGAAGCCGATGGCAACCTGATTTTCGCCCACATATTGGCTGTCACTCCATGTAGTCCCCTTGAGGCCGCTCAGGTTTACTGTGGTGTAGGCCACATCTATATTGATGGGGACGCCGGAACGGCTGGTGATGACCACGCGGGGGGAAATGACTTTATTGTCCCCCTCAACGGAGCGGCTGATGTGGAAAGGGACGTAAGAGGGAATCGTAACCGACATGAGCGTGGGCTCGATCTCTCCCACCATCAGCACCTCGCTGGAAGAGCCTATCGGGAGATCCTTCTCCTTATAGGAGCCTGCCGCGAAAGCGCTGGTGGAGAATAGGACGGCCACTAGCACGACGGTCAAAAAACTGAAAAGTCGTTTCTGTTTCATAACTAGTTCCTTTCTGCCGCTGCCTGTATCCGCAAGAAATGGCAGGGGGGGACTGACAACTTGCCTAAAAGGGAGGTTAAGCGTGCTGTTTGCCGGATATCTGTTTACTGTCCGGCATAAAAATCGTTAAAATGCGCCGGCCACGGCCTGGGCGCGGAGCCTTGACAGGTCTCCCGGCAGATGTGAAACATGGCCTCACGCGGACGTTTGAGCAGCGGGAAAAGCATCTCACGCCGCCGGGTATTTGCCAATTGTTCAGGCGGGGCCTAGCTGAGGATGGAAAGCGTGAGGTCTGCGCCTACCTGGCCGATATAGGAGTGATCCGCTTCACGATATGCCTTGAAATAGGCGGTAGCATCATAGCTGCCAGGTTCCAGCAGTTTGTCCAGTTTGGTGTTTTCGATATAGGAACCTGCGGGAAGGGCTTTAGACTGATAGATCAGTTCCTGCGTATCGTCTATGTAGATTTCCACCACCAAAAGCTTTGCGTTGTTGGCCGGATTTTCCAGCATCAGATTTCCTTCGGCGCCGCCTGTTTCAAAGACCGGGCTTGTGTTAATGGAAAACGAGATCATGCTCTCATCCAGCATCTGCTGGAGTTCCGCCTGCCTCTGCTCAAGATCGACGCCTGGCAGGATGCCCATGGTGGCGTTGTCTGCCAGTTCCAGCGAATCGTCAGGCTTTCGGCTTGTGAAGAGGAGGACGGCCGCTGCCAAAAGCACGCAGATCGCGCAGACGGGGAGTAGCCGTTTTTTCCATGTGGACTGAATGGCTGATTTCATGACGATAACCCCTTTCTCTCTTTTTAATCCGTTCTAACGTTACTATACCGCATTTTGCCTGTCGAAATTTGTCGTTTTTTGGCATAAAACCGCAAAAATTTTGAGATTTTGTCAAAAGGACTGCTGTCTCGTCTCTCGGTCCCTGAGCGAGGAGTTTTACGGGGCAGAACCAAATTGATTCCCAGTTTTGCGGAAACGGACAAGCCATCTGTTGTGCCGGATATCTCACCCACGTTTTTAACAAGAGCAAAAAGACGGCAGGTAAGTCTCTTCGAAGGGGATTGGAGATTTGAGCCGATGAAAGAAAACCGGAGGCATGGCGCTGTGTGCCATGCCTCCGGACAAACACATATGTACTTAATAATTCTCCGCGTGAACCTCAAAGTAAGCCTGGGGATGGGCGCAGACGGGGCAAATCTCGGGGGCGGCGGTGCCCACCACGATATGCCCGCAGTTCCGGCACTCCCAAACCTTGACTTCGCTCTTCTTGAAGACCTCCTGGGCCTCTACGTTGCGCAGCAGGGCCCGATACCGCTCCTCATGGTGCTTCTCGATCTCGCCAACTGCCCGGAACTTGGCGGCCAACTCCGGGAAGCCTTCCGCCTCGGCGGTCTTGGCAAAACCCTCGTACATATCCATCCACTCGTAGTTTTCCCCGTCGGCGGCGGCGCCCAGATTCTCGGCGGTGGAGCCGATGCCCTCCAGTTCCTTGAACCACATCTTGGCGTGTTCTTTCTCGTTGTCGGCGGTTTTCAGGAACAGGGCAGCGATTTGCTCGAAGCCCTCTTTCTTGGCCTTGGAGGCGAAATAGGTGTACTTGTTTCGGGCCTGGGACTCCCCGGCGAAAGCAGCCTCCAGGTTTTTCTCTGTCTGGGTTCCGGTATATTTGGACATGGCGAAATCCTCCCTTTCAAATTTGAAAAATAGCGGTGAGAAGTTACAAAAAGGCTCTAAAAACCGCGTTTTTAGAGCCTTTGGTACGCCCGACTGGATTCGAACCAGCGGCCTTCAGAGTCGGAGTCTGACGCGCTATCCAACTGCGCCACGGGCGCATACCTAACGATATGAAATTTTTGCTTCACTGGCTATCCGGGAAAATAACAACCAAGCAGTATCAGCCAACGGTGTTTTTCCTCTGCCAACACCCCTCTTTGCAGGGCTTTGTGCTTGTCCCCAGCCGGACTGGCCCGAAATGCCGGGCCTGACGCGCTGTCCAACTGTCCCGCAGACGTATAAAAAGAAGGGATGGGCTTGTTTTTCACACTCACTGTTCACAGATTATAGCAGGCTGCCGCCGGACTGTCAAGAGGATTGCAGAACTTTTCCTCCGGGAGGCCCCGTCCGTCCGGAAACGCGCCGCGGCTCAATGCCGGACAGCCTGCCCCCAGCAGGGGGGAGGAACGGTTTTCTGCCTCCGGGCATACAATATAGCGGCCGGCGGAGTCAGAGATGCACGCACTTTAACCACAGTCCGCCGCAGGAGGCGGGGCCTCTCCGCACGGCCCTTTTAAAGCATTGCAGCGGGATAACCCTTATCCGCCATAAATCCTGCGGGCGGCGGCAAAGAAGGGAAGAATATGCAGCCATTCCAATGGCAGGATCGCTTCAATATCGGCGTGGATATTGTCGATCAGGCGCACCGCAGGCTCTTTTCCATCGTCCAGAGAATTATGGAACTCTATGTGGAAAAGCATGAAAACAAATTTGCCTGCGTGGAAGGAATCAAATATTTCAAGGCCTATGCCCTCAAGCATTTCGCAGAGGAGGAGGCCTATATGCGGGAAATCGGATACGCCAATTATCTGCTCCATAAGCGGCTTCACGACAGGATGCGGCGGGAAACGCTTCCGGCGCTGGAACGGGAACTCTATGCTTCCGATTTCTCCACAGAGGCGGTGCAGCACTTTATCGGCGTCTGTACCGGCTGGCTGACCGGTCATATCATGATTGAGGATCGGGCTATTACCGGGAAAACAGACGCTGCGTCCGCCCCTATCTGCATGGACGACGAACTGTCCGTTATCCGCGGCATTATCCTCCACCCGCTTCAGGAGATGTTCGGACCGGAGGTCAGCTTCATTGGCCGGTTTTCCGGCAAGGACGCTATTCTGGACGCTCAATATTATCAGCTTATCTACCGGGACCGGCAGGGACATGCGCTGCGGTTCATCCTAATCATCGGGGAGCCGCTGCTGCTCCGCGCAGCCAGTTTGATGTTTGGGATTGATTTTTATACCAGAAACGAGATTGTCCGCTTTGCCATGCAGGAAATCGCCCAGAACCTGATCCAGAGGGCCGCGGCCGTCTTCGGAAAAGAGCCGGACGCATACCAGCTGGCAGGCGATCGGTTCCTGGAACCTGGGGAATACGAGGAGGCCTTTGCGGGACACAGGCATCTGTACAGCCTGCTGTTTGGGGTGAAGCAGTCTTGCTTCGCCATCTGTATTGATCAAATTCCGGAGGACGCGGTATCGTAAACGCCGTCCGCATCCCCTGCACAGTAAAAACGGAGCCCGCCCCCACCTTCCGGGGCGGGCATTTTTCACGCCCTGGGGATCTGCCGGGAAAAGTCCGTCACCTTTGCCCTCCCGCCGCCATACCATAAGGCGAGGGGGAGTGCAGGAATGAAATCGGTATGCAAATCCTATGGCCTGATCGGCGGAGACCGGAGGCAGGCGGAACTGAGCCGCCTCCTGGAGGAGGACAGCTATCCGGTGTGGACTTACGGGCTGGATCAGTGGAAGGCACCCGGCAGCGGAACCCTGGAGCAGGCCGCGTCGGCGGATGCCGTAGTGCTGCCTCTGCCGTTGTGCAGGGGGGACGGCGTGCTGAACTGCCAGGAAAATCCCATGCCTACGGCGGAACTGTTCCGGCGGTTTCGGCCGGAGCAGCGGATTCTGGCGGGACAGGTCCGTCCCCAGCAGCGGCGAGAGGCGGAGGACAGGGGCATCCTGCTGGAGGATTACTTCCTCCGGGAGGAACTGACGGTGGCCAACGCCGCCGCCACGGCGGAGGCGGCCATCCAGGTGGCCATGGAGCGCCTGGACAGGACGCTTCTGGGCATGGAGTGCCTGGTGCTGGGTTTTGGACGCATCGGCAAGCTTTTAAGCTGCCGCCTCCAGGGGTTGGGCGCCCAGGTGACAGCCACCGCCCGCAAGGCGGCGGATCTGGCATGGATCCGGGCCTTCGGGTTCCGCGCCTTGGAGACCGGCGGGCTGGATGGGGAACTGTCCGGCTTTGGCGTTGTGTTCAACACTGTCCCGTCCCTGATCCTGGACAGCCGCCTGCTGGCCCAGCTGCCCCGGGACTGCCTCTGCGTGGATCTGGCCTCCGCCCGGGGGATTGACCTGTTGGCGGCGGAAACCCTAGGCCTGTCCGGTATCTGGGCCAGATCTCTGCCGGGACGGCTGGCCCCCCGCACCGCCGCGGCCATTATCCGGGACGCGATTTATCATATGACGGCCTCCAGGCCGGACGTATGAACCGTCTCCCGGGCGGCGGTATCCGGGACGGCCCCGCATCCTGCGGGGTACGTTTCCGTACATCAATCTCAGGAAAAACGAGGTGAACCCGCGTGAGAAAGGAACGGGTTGGATTCGCGGTATGCGGGTCCTTTTGCACCCATGGGCAGATGCTCAAAGCGCTGGAGCGGCTGACGGCCCTCTATGAAACAGTGATCCCCATCGTCTCGGAGACCGCTGCCTTCACGGATACCCGGTTCGGCACGTCCGAGGATCTGCTGGAGAAGCTGGAGGATTTGACAGGGCGGGACGTCCTGTGCGACATCCCTTCTGTGGAACCTATCGGGCCGAAGAAGCTGCTGGATGTGCTGGTTATCGCGCCGGCCACCGGCAACACCATTGCTAAGCTGGCAAACGGCATTGCCGACACCGCCGTCACCATGGCGGCAAAGTCCCACCTGCGCAACGGCAGGCCGGTGGTGCTTGCGGTTTCCACCAATGACGGGCTGGCGGCGGGAGCCAGGAATATCGGGGAACTTTTGGCCCGGAAGCACTATTACTTTGTGCCCTTCGGTCAGGACAGCGCGGAGACGAAGCCCTGCTCCCTGGTGGCGGATTTTGAGCGGCTGCCGGAAACGGTGGACGCCGCCCTGCGGGGGGAGCAGATACAGCCGATCCTGCTGTAACGCAGGCAGGCGGAACCGAATAATAAGGCCCGGATGGCGCATAACGCCGTCCGGGCTTCTCCAACTTGTAATAATCCGAATATAAACAACGAGATGTTATCGGGCAATCAGCCTTCCCGCTGCTTGGAAGCCTGTTCCCGCAGGGTTTCCGCAATCAGTCTGAACATCTTTCCTGCGTCCAGGGGTTTTGCGATGTGCCCGTTCATACCGGCCTCAAGGGCTTTGTCGCAGTCCTCCTTGAAGGCGTTGGCCGTCAGCGCCAGAATCGGGACGGAGGCCTTCGCCTTGTCTGCAAAGGCACGGATGGACATGGCTGCCTGATAGCCGTCCATGTTGGGCATCTGGATATCCATCAGGATCAGATCGTAATAACCTGCCTCCGCCTTCTGCTGCATGGCAACACACTCCACGCCGTCCCTCGCCCGGTCCACCAGAAAGCCCTTGCCGGTCAGGAGTTTTGTGGCAATCATGGCGTTGATGTCGATGTCCTCCGCCATGAGAATCCGCTTGCCCTCGAACAGCGCGGCTTCCGGCAGTGCTGCTTCCTCCGGCGGTTCAACAGCCGGAGCCTGCCCCACCCGGTGGGGCAGGCGGATGATTACCTTCGTTCCCTGGCCCTGTTGGCTTTCGATGGCAATCGTGCCCCGCATCAGATCCACCAGGTTTTTTACAATAGCCAGGCCAAGCCCCGTGCCCTGGATGCCGCTGGCCGTGGAAGTCCGCTCCCGGGAAAAGGAGTCGTAGGCGTGGGCCAGGAACTCGGCGGACATGCCGATCCCGTTGTCCTGCACAATAGTCTCCATTGTGCAGACATCCCCGCTGTCCCCAGGCAGTTCCCGGAAGGAGATGTCGATGGTGCCGCCGTTGGGGGTGTATTTTATGGAATTGCCTACAATGTTTAAAAATATCTGGGAATAGTGGGTGGCGTCAATATAGAGGTAGGGGTGGGTGATATCCTGGCTGACATTGAAGGACAGGTTCTTTTTCCGGAGTTCGCCGTCAAAGATGGTGCACAGGCGGCTGCATGTGCTCTTGACCTCCACCAGATCTTCTTCAATCACGATTTTGTGGTTTTCAATTCTGGACAGTTCCAGGATATTATTGATGAGATCCAACAGCTGCTTGGAGGAAACGTCGATGTTTTCCAGGTACATCCGCTGGGTTTCCAGATCGCAGCTTTCCAGCGCCAGATTGGTGAACCCAAGAATGGCGTTCATGGGGGTGCGGATGTCGTGGGACATGTTGAAAAGGAACTCCGATTTGGCCCGGCTGGCTTTCTCCGCCCGCTCCACGGCGATCTCCAGCTGCTTATGCTGCTGTTCCAGTTCTTCCTTCTGCTGCCGGATTTTCTCGCTCATTTTCAGCTTTTCGGAGTTCCGCAGCAGGCTTGCCACCATGCTGTTGATGTGATCGCTCAGTTCCAGGAACTCCTTGCTGTCCTTGACGTCAACTGCCGTATTCAGATCCCCGTGCTGGATGGCCCGGAGATTCCAGTTGATCCGTTTGAGTTGTTCAATTACCGTATTGTTGACGCTGCTTGTCACGGCATATACCAGGATGATGGAGATGAACACCAGCCCGGCCAGCAGGAAGAGGTTGTTGATTAGGACGGATTGATAGAAAGTGGACAGGGGGGAGGCCCAGATCACGTAGTTCCCGCCAATTTTTTGGGACAGGCAGTAAATTATTTTACTGTTCATTTCCGTGTAAAACGCTTTATCCGTCCACAGATGCTCTTTCTGAAAACCAACCTCTGTCAGATCCTTCCCCACGTCGGAGACAATGGTGGAGCCCACCACCGTCTGGGTTTCCGGGCTGATGGCATACAGGTCGTATCCCACCCCGGTTCCCAGCAGGGAGAAGATGTAGGAGAGTTCGTTCTTTTGGGTGGCCTGCAGCACGGTGGAGGGATACATGCCAATCTGCACGATGAAGGTTCTGTCGTCGTTCCAAAGGGCCGAATACTGCACCAGCTTATGATCCGCCGTGTTGGGGGTGATGTCCTGCACCAGTTCCAGGGAGTAATCCGTCAGCAGCGGCTTGAAAAAACCGATCTGTTCGCCGTCATCAAAGGAGTAGCCCCAGTATTCGGGATGCGTGCCTGTGACGATGACACCGTTTGCGTCAAAAATATGGATTTCATCCACTTCCACATCAGCGGCGATTTCCCGGAGTTCCTCTACGCTCTCCCCAACAGAAGGGTTGCCTTTAAGGATATACGCCACCGTCCTGGCGTCATTCAGGCAGCGGGTGGCGTATTCCTCCTGCACGCGTTCCAATTCCCTGGAGTTTTCCTCCAGGATTTGGCCCACCTGCTCAAAAATCTGCCGGGCATTTTGGCGGGCTGTCTGCCGCACGCTGAAAATCTGAATGGTTGTGGAAAGGAAGAGAATGATGATCACCATGATCCGCGCGATTCTGTGCATTTTTTCCACAACCAGATCCCGAATCGCCTGCATGGGTATTCTCCCCCTTTCCTGCGCCGGCCGCGAAGCGTGGGGCCTTCGGTTTCCCGGCGGCTGCCCTGTGAAAGCGCCTATATCAATTTATCTGTTTATTGTATCATAGCCGGAAGGAAAAAGCAAATGGCAATAGCCGCAAATCCCGGGCGTTCTTTTCGTTCGTGGGCTATAGATGTGCGGGTATGGTTATTGACACATCCAGAACTTTTCAGTATAATAAAATTCTGTAAATTTGGTAGGAGGTAGACAGCGTCGTGAAGCAGTTTGTCGGTATAAGCCAAAATGGAAGCCTGGAGGAGGCTGTTACTGGACTCCGTGATCCCCAATTTATTATGCTGTTATCAAACAACACCCAGTTCGAAACCCATGTAAAGGATTTGGAGCGGCGTTTTCCCGGCGTCCCCAGTATTGGCTGCATCGGCATGTGCTATCAGGCCAACATTGTGGAAAACGGCGTAGGCATTATCGCTTTTTATGACGGCGTCAGCGCCGCGGCCAATGTTTTGGAACATGTATCCGATATGCCGGTCAAGTATATCCGCCGCTTGGAGCGGGATATGCAGAGCGTGGGCGGTTCCAGCCAGGACACCGTCTGCATTGACTTCTGCACCGGAAACGATGCCTGCGTCCTGACCACCATCTGCACGATTCTCCGCCAGAGGGATGTCGCCCTGGTAGGCGGCACCGGCGGGGAGGGACGGGTCTCTGCCAACGGCCGGATCTATCAGGATGCGGTGGCTTACGGGCTGGTCCGCAACCTGGGCGGCCGGGTGAAAACCTATAAGGAAAATATTTACCATCAGTTTGGAAATTACCGCTTCATCGCGTCCGATACGGACCGGGCCAACTACATATTGGGATCCCTGAACGGGAGATCGGCCAAGCAGGTTTACAAGAATATCCTGCATGTGACGGATCAGGAGATCCTGACCCGCACCTTCCAGAACCCCTTCGGCAAGATCAACGGAGATGATACCTGCATCATCTCCATCAAGGATATTGAGGGCGACGCCCTGGCCTGTTTCCGCCAGGTGAACGACTCCGACGTGCTGATCCTGCTGGAACTGGGGGATTACCAGGCCATTACCCGGAACACCATCCAGCAGATTATGCAGGAGTTCCCCCGCCGCTCGGCGGTTTTCTCCGTGAACTGCCTGTTCCGCTACAAGCTGTTTTCCGAACGCGGCTATATGCAGACCTACCTTAACGACATGGGGAGCCTGGGCTGTCACGCCGGCCTTGTGGGATACGGGGAGCACTATAATAACCGCTTTGTCAACCAATCCATGACCTGCGCGGTCTTTGAGTAAGGGAGGGGATTCGGAATGTTATTTGCAGGAAAACGCCACGGGCAGCCGAATCTGCCCCAGGAGGAGAGAAGCTTCTATCCGATTTTGCATGTGGCAGGCAGCCTGGAGAACTATCAGCAGGATCTGGTGAAGAAGGAAGTGGCCTCCCTCTCGGAACTGAGCATGGTAGGCGCCACCTTTGCCGGCGTGCTGAAGGAAGCGGATCACTTCCAGGAACAACTTCAGGAGATGGGGGTCTCCTTCTCCAACATTGACCAGACCGCCGGGCAGTTCAACCAGGTCCGCAGCGAGATTGCCCAGACCGTTGCCGAGGCCCAGGGACAGATGGAGGAACTGAGCCAGACCTCCATGCATGTGCAGGAATCCTACGATGAGATGAAGGAGATCTTCACGCATCTGCAAAATGCCATCCGGGGGATCCAGCAGTGTATGGGGAAGATTGTCTCCATTGCGGATCAGACCAATATCCTGGCCATTAACGCCTCCATTGAGGCGGCCAGGGCCGGTGTGGAGGGCCGTGGCTTCGCCGTGGTGGCCGCCCAGGTAAAGGAACTGGCCAAGGAGATTAAGGTGCTGGCCGGGGAAGTGGATACCGGCGTCTGCGAGGTGGGAAACCGGGCCGGGGAACTCAGCAGCAGCATCCTCACCTCCCAGGAAACCCTGGGCCAGGGGGTAGGCCTTGTGGCGCAGACAGACGAGAGTTTTCAAAAGATTACCGCCGCCGCCGAGAGCGCGGCCGCCGTACAGCTGGGGATTTCCCAGGTTATCGAATCTTCCCAGCAGGAACTGCAGGTGCTCTGCCAGTTCTTTGATAAGATCAAAGGGCAGTATCAGGAGGTCATCAAGCACATTGATCGGGCCAGCCGCCTGGGGACTACGAAGAGCGCTATGTTTGAGGATATGGAGAACATGATTTCCCAGATCCCGCCCCTGGTCAAGGATTTGGCCACTGAGGACTGCCCCATCAACTGATACCGGCACGGAGAGCCGCGTTTTAACCTGAATAGGATAAGAGGCAGGCGGACGCTTTGCGTCCGCCTGCCTCTTATCCTATTCAAGCCGTTACATCAAAAGGATCTCGTCGCAGGCCAGCACGGCAATGCAGTGCCGGGTCTCCTCCCGCAGGCGGAGGAGTTCATCCCCAAAGCGGATCTCCGTTCCCGGATAGGCGATGCCGCACTCCATACGCCCGCTGTCCTTTTCGGACTGATGCAACTTGGCCTCTGCCAAGTCCTCTTCCAGCTGTTTCAGCTTCAGTTCGGATACCGACATCTTCATCCGGAGTTTGCCCATCAGGCTGGACTTGGCCGGGCTGTCCGGCTGTTCCTCCAGCTTTTCCAGTTCCAGGGCCTGTTTTTTCATTTTTTCCCGCACGTAATCCCGCTCGAAGTTCAGGCAGGGCGTGCCGCCCAGGGAAATGGCGGTCTTGCACTCCGACTTGGCGCCGATGGCGCTGGCGCTGATCTTTTTGGCGGCCCAGACCCGCCCACCCATGATGTTCCCCCGTCCGGAGCGGACGTGGATCTCCCCGCCGCAGAAAATCCTGCCGTTGACAATGCAGTCGGTCTGGAGATTCTCCTTGACGGAAATGATGGCGTTTTCAATATATTTGGAAAAGACGCAACGGGACGCCCGGATGACGGTGGTGCCGTCTCCCAGGATCCCTTTGACTACCGTCAAATCGCCGCCGGCCTCAATGGTGCTGCCGGCCTCCACCACGCCGCCTACCCAGATGTTCCCCATGGCCTTGACGGAGAAGCCGCTGAGCACGTCGCCTTTGATATTGACGTCCCCTACGAACTTGATGTTTCCAGTGGAAAAATCCACATCGCCGTCAATATCCCAGACCGGCTTCACCTGGAACACCCGGCCGGTGAATTCCACATGGCCTCCGATGGAGGCCACCAAGGCGTCCCCGTCCTCGCTGATCTCCGTATTCCGGCCCTTGGGGAGGGGTACGGGCTTTCCGCTCTTGGCGGGAATCTCCTGATCCAGCACCGTCCGGCCCGGTTCGCCGTCGGTGGGACGGATCAGACGGCAGATCTCCTGGCCCTCTTGTACGTTGCAGATCAGGTTCAGGGCGGTATAATCCACCTGGCCAAACTCATCCACCGTCAGGACCCGTTCCAGCACCCGGGGCACATAGTCCACGATGTTGCCGTTCCGCCCGTCAAAGGCAGGGGTCCCCTTTGCTACCAGGTACAGGTTAAAATACCGATCCCGCTCGTGGGACAGGCGGTCCAGCAGGGGCATATCCAGGCCGTAACAGATGCCCTGGGCCTCCAGGTTTTGGTAAAGCATATCCCGGGACAGATCTGCCCCCGCCCCCACCGGCGGAAAAACCACCAACCAGGCGTACAGCTTGTCGGAGGAGAGGAAAAACCAGGTGCGGGCGTCCAGCACCAGAGCCTCTTCTTCCTCGCCCTCCGCTTTTTTCTTGCTGTGCTTGCCCCGGCTTCTGCCCTTTGCCGTTTTCAGACGGGAGGCGCAAACGTTTTTCAGTGAAGACTGCAGGCGGTTTTTCTCCTTTGCAATCATCTCCGGCGGCAGGACGCCGTCCTCATCCATACAGAGATGGGGTGGGGGGATATGGGTGCCCGTTTCGCTTTGATAGAGTTTGTAAAGCTGGCGGATTGGATGCTCCATCGGCACCTCCAGTAGGGAGGGATCGCTGGGGATTTCCTCCTGGGTTTCCTGGATCTCCTGCGGGCTGTATTCCTCTTCTGGGAGAAGTTCCTCTTTCGGCGTGTCCTGGGCCTTGGAGCCAAACAGGAAGGATGTAATCTTATCTTTAATTGACATTCTGCGGCGCCTCCATTCCGCCTTGGTTCGACAATACTATATCGTCGGCGCAGTAAAGAATCCTTTGGGTTCTTTTCAGCGCGACGCTGTGTAACAGGGCTCCAGACCATATATGCGGCCCTTTGCGTCTGCCTTTATAGAAAACGCATGGGCGCAATGCGCATCGGCAGATCATAGGCCTGCCGGTTGAAAAGGAGCAAATGTCCCTTTACAACTGCGTTGACTACATTATACGCGGTCTCCGGCCTGTTGGCAAGGCGGAAGTTTTTACTCCCCGGCCCGCTTTGGGGGATTCGGGACGTCCCGTCTGCGGGCAGCCCCTCGGGGCAGGATGGCTGTGCTTCCCGTGTCCCCCCGTGTTCTGCCGGAGGGGAGGGCGGGGTCCCTCAGAGGTTTGCGAATACGTCTACCTGCCGCTGCAGTTCCCCGACGATCTCCTGGTTTGTGTGCATCCGCCGGGTAATGCCTGCCATGTCGTCCACCAGCGCCCGGGTGCTGCCGGCGGCGCCGCTGACGCCCTCCGCCGCACCGTCGATGGCGCCGGAGATGTTGGAAATGGAAGCGGCGACTCCATCCATCGCGGCCCGGAGCCGCTCCACGCGGCTGCTGAAGGCCTCGATACAGCTTTCTATGTATGCGGCGTCGTTCCGGTACTGCCGCCCGGACTGGGCCGCCTGCTCAAACTGCTGGAGGACAGCCCCGGTGAGATAGTCCACCAGTTCCTGTGCGCTTCCGGTGAGATACCCCACCGCTCCGGTGACAACGCCGCTGACCTCCTGGATATGGTTTGCCGTCTCGGAGCAGGAATCCGCCAGGCGGCGGATCTCCTGGGCCACCACGGCGAAGCCCTTCCCGGCTTCTCCCGCCCGGGCGGCCTCTACAGTGGCGTTGATGGCGATCAAATCGGTAGAGGAGGAGATGGAGAGGATGTCCTGGGTCAGGATGCTGATCTGGTCTACGCTTTTGCTCTTCCGGATGGCCTCGTCCAGTACGGCGGTGATCTCCTCCGTCTTGGTACGGATAGCTTCCATCCGCTCCTGGTTGGACTGCTCCAGTTCTTCCGCCCTGTCCCGCATGTCGCTGGAGTAAGCGGTGAGATTCCGGCACTCCTCTGCCATATCCGCGGCGTCGCTCCGGGTGCCGGAGGCGCTGGAGCGGATGTCTGCCGTACTGGCCGCGATTTCCTCCAGGGCGGCGGAGAGTTGGCCGGTAAGGCCGGAAAGGGCCTGTACGCTGTCGCCGGACCGCTGGGTGCGGCTCCGGACCTC
This sequence comes from uncultured Oscillibacter sp., assembly GCA_910584995.1. Taxonomy (GTDB): domain Bacteria; phylum Bacillota; class Clostridia; order Oscillospirales; family Oscillospiraceae; genus Oscillibacter. Next base: position 34,010 of record CAJUDW010000022.1, read on the forward strand.
GTCCACTACGCCGCCGATGCTCTGGGAACTGCTTTGCAGGGTGGACATGGCGCCCCGGATAGGGGCGATGACGTATTTCCGGATAATGCGGAAGGCCGCCGCCACCAGGAATATCCCCGCTACCAGTGTGATGGCGCTGATGATGAGGGAGGTGACGTAAACGGAGAACAGGCGGCTCCGGGCCGCTTCCGCTTGGGCGCTGACGGCGGTGTAGAGGGCGTCCACGTCCTCTTCCACCTGGCCGCTCCAGTTGGCCACGTCCCCATTAGCCATGGCGTAGGCCTCCTGGGTCTTGCTGTCTGCGCTGGCGCAGACCAGGGAAACCAGGGCGTGCTTAAAGGCCTCATAGTCCTCCGCCAGGGCGCGGCAGGTCTCCAGTTCCTCCTGGGCGGCGGAGGCGGTGTAATCCGCCAGACGCTGGTCAAGTTCTGCCTCTTCCGCTTTGATCTCCCGGACCAGGCGGATCATCGTCCCATGATCCTCCGCTACAATGTGGGACAGGGCCAGCCGGTGGATATTCATCATGGAGCGGCGGATTTCCTCCAGCCGCGCCTCGCTGGCCATGTACTCATCCACGATGACCCCGGCGTTGGCGTTCACGTTGTTGATACTGAAAACCGCCAGTATATTCGATAAAAGCGTCACCAGGCCCAGCAGGACAATGGGCAGGATCAACCTTTGCTGCAGTGTCAGTCTTCCCTTCATATGCTCTCCTCCCAAATGATCGTACTCACCGCCGGTCCCGCTACCGGGCCGTCACGCCCTCCGTCATGCGGTCCAGCTGGCTTTGCAGGGACGCGCCGGAGGGGTTGCCCTGGGCCATGCTTCCCGCAAATACGGACACCGGATCCCAGAATTTTCCTCCCACCCGCTGGAGTTGGGAAAATTCCGACTGGGCCAGCAGCGCCGCAATAGGCGGGGAGGCCTGCACCTCCGGCGAATTGGCCGCGCTGATATTGGAAGGGCCCTGTCCCCGCATCTGGAAACGGAGGGCCTGGTTTTCCTCGCTGATGATCCATTCCGCCAGCCGGGCGGCCCAATCGGGATGTTCGGAGTAGGCATTGACGCCGATGAGTTTGCAGCCGGAGAAGGAAGCCATTTGAATTTCCTGTCCCGCGCAGGTAAAGGCGGGCAGCCGGGCAGCCCCGGCGTTTTCGCCCCAGGCCTCCTGGATAGCCACGCCGTTCCACACGCCGCTGACGCCTGCAATGACGGAGCCGTCCCGCACACCGGCCATGAATTCCTCATCAGTCCGGCTGGAGAAGCCGGGGCTTGCGGCGATATCCAGCATAGCCTGGGCCACGTCCACCCCACGGATGGGGCCTTCCGTGCTGTTCCAGGTGCAGTAATTGGTAATGCCGTCCGGGTTCAGTCCCACTTCCAGGCCGGTATTGCCGAAAAAGGCGTAGACATACCAGGCGGAGGACCAGTCCATGGACACCTGCCGCCCTGCCTGGGCGGCGATTTCCACCATGCGGTTCAGACTTCGGATATCCTCCTCAGAAAAGTAGGCCTTGTGATAATAGAGGAAATAGCCGTTATCCGCCGTCAGCGGATAGGCGTACAGGTTGTCGCCGACGCTGGCGGCTTCCACCGCCGCGGTGAGGTTGGCGCCCCTGATTTCCCCGGCGTTTTCAATGGGATCCAGCCCTCCTGCGGCAGCCAGGGCGGCCACCTGATCATCAGCGAAGGCGAATACGTCCGCGCCGCCCTCCAGATCGCCCAGCAGCCGGTCCTTGCAGTTGGATTCGCTCTGGGGCTCGTATGTCATGCGGAGATCCGCCTCGCCTGCGTACCGGCTTTGGAAGGAGGCGAGAATCTCCTCCATCAGGGCTGTGTCCTCCTCTGCGCCCCATACGGTCAGTTCAACCGTTTCCTTAGCGGGCCCGGCGTCCGGAGGCGGCGGCTCCTGGCCTCCGCAGGCAGTCATACTCAAGAGGGACATTGCCGCCAACAGCAAAAAAAACACCCGTTTCATCACGGAACACGCCTTTCCTTTTGTTCTGAGAGAGAATGTGCGCCTGTCCCGCCTGCCTGCCCCAATGGTTCAAAACAGGCGGGGCCGCATAGGGGCAGAATACTATACTAATTATAGCATCTTCGCCATAGGATGGCAACCCGTATTTGCGCTATGCGCCTGTGAAAAGGATGCGCATGGTTTCCGCCGGGGAGGGGGCCTCCGGCGTATTCCGGCTGCGGAGGCAAAGAGGCGGCTGCCACGGGATTGGCGGGTATTTTTGAAAAAACCGCTGTCAGCCGGAGGCGTTTTCGCATACCTTGGGAATGAGATTCAATTTGGAGGCGAGCGTATGGCTCAGATAACCAATTTTTTTGTGGGCGCCAACAGCGGCGAGGGGTTCCGGAACCTTTTCCCGCAGATGGTGGACCTGGAGGATACATATGATTTCATGATTCTCAAGGGCGGGCCCGGGGTGGGCAAGAATACTTTTATGCGGGAGATTGGCCGGACCATGGAGCAGGCGGGCACGGCAGTGGAATACCTGTGGTGCTCCGGCGACCCGGATTCCCTGGACGGGGTGGTTCTGCCGGAGATCAAATGCGCGGTGGTGGATGGCACATCGCCCCACGTCATGGAGCCCCGATACCCTGCCGCCGTGGATCGCTACGTGGATTTGGGACGTTTCTACGACCTGGCCGCCGCCAAATCTGCCGCCCAGGAGGTCAAAACCCATACCCACGCCTACAAGGCCGCCTATGTCCGGGCCTATCGGGATCTGAAAGCGGCCCGGCAGGTGGAACTGGACGCCGCGGCCTCCGTGAAGCGGGGCTTCGACGCCGAAAAGCTGGATCGCCGGATCACCGGCATCGTCTCCCGGGAGATCCGGCGGCGGGGCGGGAAGCGGGGCGTCTCCGCCCTCCGGTTCCTGGGCGGCGTCACCCACAAGGGGAACGTCTGGCGGTTTGACAGCGTGGATGCCCTCTGTCCCAAGGTCTACGAGTTTGCCGACAGCTGGGAACTGGCGGGGGACGCCCTGGCCCGGCTCCGCCGGGAGGCGGAGGAGAACGGCTGGGACACCGTCGCCTGCCTGTCACCGGAGGACTTGGGCCGGGTGGAGCATCTGCTGATCCCCGGCCTGGGGCTGGCCTTTGTCACCTCCCGGCCCGGGATGGACTACGGGAAAAAGCCCTACCGCCGCCTGCGGCTGGACGCCATGACGGAGGTGGAGGGCCGCTCCCGCCTCCGGTTCCAGGCCCGGATGGCGTCCCTGCTCCGGGGAGAGGCTGTGGAGGCGCTGAAGGAGGCCAAGGCCAATCACGACAAGCTGGAGGCGGTCTATAACCCCTATGTGGACTTTGACGGCGTGCGGGAACTGGCGGCCATTGAGGCCGGACGGTTTCTCAGCTATTTGGGATAAAGGAAGGGAATCCCCGGCCGGCAGGCCGGGGATTCCCTCTTGATTCAATATGCCTGAATATGCCCGGAGGCCGTTTACAAGGAGCCTCCTGCCGCCAGGATGGCCTTGACCCTCTCGATGCCCATGCCTTTTCCGGCGGGGTTCAGATGGCCGCCGCAGGATATGGCGTATTTCCCGATCTCCTTGTGCCCCGCGTCATAGAGGGGGATTTCGAATCCGTGATGTCCCCTTAGGAGGATCGCGCGGGACTGTATCCATATCCTCCTGGCAGATAGACCCGTCTTCGCCCCCCGGCGCCCTGGGCGGAGGCCGGGAGGGGCCTGTATCCCGCATAGGCGGCGTATCCGCTGGGGCCGTAAGGCACGCCCCGGCTGAGGATCAGACTTTAATCGTTATAGAGGACAGAGGCTGGCCGGGTAATATCCCGCTCCGGGTTACTGAGGCATCTCCATAGCCGCCTTGGCCTCGTCAATCGTCATACCCGAGGTATCCACCGTTTCGCCGCTGCCTCCCGCCAGGAAGGTTCCGATCACCGCCCCCTCCGAGTCGTACAGGGGGATGGCGTGGGGGCCGGGGTTCTCCGCCATCCATGCGTTGTAGCCCGCGTAATCCCCCGCGTCCAGATAGGCCTGGCCGGGCATGTCGGACTCCCGGACGTAGCCGGACACGCCGCCCTGGCCCGTAGCGGCGATGAGATCCGGCTGGCAGCCCACATAGAAGGCGCTGGCCTCTGCACCGTAGGTCTCCCCTTTGCTGTTCCGGGGATAATCCCCGTCCACCAGCTTTGCCAGCATGGTGGAATTAAAGTGGTGGCCGGTGCTGGACAGGGCGGCTTCCGTGTTGCCCACAAAATACTCCTGGTAGCCAATGCCGTCCTTGCTCCGGAATATCTTGTAAATAACGCCGCCGCTGGAACTGTAGGAATTTAGCTGCTCGTCCGGCAGAAGCGTACCGCCCCGGCTGAGAATCAGATCATGGTCGCCGAAGAGGACGGGGGCGTCCTCCGGCAGGCCGAAACCCTCCCGCAGTTTCCGCAAGAACGCCTCGCCGGGGGTTCCGTTGACGGTCACAACAGTATCCCCCTGTCCTCCGTCAGGCGCGTCCGGGGGAATTTCGTTCTCCGGTATCACTTGCACCATGGCGCCGGGATCCGCCGGGGCTTTGGACAGATCCACCTCGTCCTTGGGGGCCTCCGCCGGTTGGAAGGACAAGTCATCTTGTTTCTGTACCTCCGAGTCCTTGGGGTTCTCCGCCGGTTTGGCAGGCGGGGCATCTTCTTTCCGCACCTCTGCGTTCTTTGGGGTCTCTACCGGCTTGGGAGGCAGGGTATCTTCCTTCTGCACCTCCGAGTCCTTGGAGGCCAGGGGCTCCCTGGCGGCCAGGGCGGCGGCGGTGCCGCAGGCCAGCAGGGCCGCAGACAGGGCCAGAACCAGGAACAGTTCCTTCCCCTTTAATTTTTTCACACGAAGCACGCGTTTCAATCTCCTTTCGACAGCCTCCTTTGTGGAGAGGGACGAGGCCCAGGGGCCGCTTACCGCTTCACCGGAGGCAAATTTCAAAATCACGCTGCCGTAGGCGTACCGCTCCCGGCGGCCCATGGAGACCGCCGCCCGCTCGTCGCAGCCCTGCTCGGAGGCCTCCTGGATCTTCCGATCCAGCGCCCGGGCCAGGGGGTTGTACCAGTGGATGCAGCGGGCCAGCAGGGACAGGGCCTTCACCCAGAGATCCCCTGCCCGGACATGGGTCAGTTCATGGAGGAACAGGCAGCGAAGCTCCTCCGGGGAGAGGGACAGGCGGGGCGGGACCACCACGGCCGGGTGGAGGAGCCCCACGGTAAAGGGGGACGCCGCCAGGGGGTTTTCCATCAGGGACACCTGTCCCGCAAGGCCCAGGGAACGGCGGCAGGACTGGAAGGCCGTGACAGCCGCCGGGGAATTGCAGGGGGTGTTCCGGGACAGGACGTCCCGGCGGAACCGGAGATAGGCGGCCAGGCTCCAAAGGATGGCCGCCGCCGCGCCGATGCCCCAGAGGAGGGCCAGCAGGCGGAAGGTGTCCGGGGTCAGGGCGACTTCCACCGCCTCCGGCATCCGGGCCGGCGGGGCCTGGGGCGCCGCCGGAAGGAGCGGGAAGGCTGTGACAGCAGGGGCCGGGACGGTCTCCGGCAGGGCTGATGGAAAAGCGGAAGCGGGGAGCCTCAGACAGAGGGCCAGCCGCCCGACCGGTACCAGCAGGAAGAAAAGGGCGGCTTTCAGCATCCGGTAACTCCAGCGGGCCGGCAGGCGGTTCCCCAGAAGGCGGCCTGCCGCAAGGCACAGGGCCAGGACGGCACCGCTGGCGAGGCTCATGCCTAAAAGGGTGTTGATCATGGCTTTGCCTCCTTGTCGAACCAGTTCCGCAGGGAGTCCGCCTCCTCACGGCTCAGTTTCCCGCCGCCGTAAAAGGCCGACAGGAAGTCCAGCATGGAGCCGTGATATTTGTCGTCCACCAGCTGGCGGGCCTCCTGGCTGTGGTACTCCGTTTCCGTCAGGATAGGGGAGTAGTAATTGGTCTTGCCCCGGCGCTCCGCCTCCAGGACACCCTTGTCCACCAGGCGGGCCAGGAAGGTGGACATGGTCTGGGCCTTCCAGCCCTTGTGGGCGAAGAGATGCAGCAGGGAGGCGGTGGTCATGGGCGTCCCGGAACGCCAGATGACCTGCATAATCTCCATTTCGGATTCGGAAAGGCTTTGAAAGGCTCTCATCACAATACCTCCATTATATACTACAGGCCTGTAGTGTAAATTTATATTACTACAAGCGTGTAGTGATGTCAAGAGGCCGCCCGGAAAAATTTTTCAGTTCCGGAAAAAGCGGGGGCAGAGGCCCGCCGGGGCCGTGTTTTTCCCGGCGCGGCGGCTGTAAAGGCCTGATGGCGCGTTGACGGCAGGGCAGATTTGTGTTATATTTAAAAAAAGAAAGCGGGCTGTTTTTCGCGCGGGATACGGCGGCGGTACAAGCCGGGCCTATTGCGGCCCTGCCGGGCCCCCGCCCATCCGGCATCCCCTGCCTAGGCCTTGTTTGCGAAATGGCAAAACACCCAAACGGCGGATATTTTTTCCGCCATTGATCAAGCAAGGCCCAGGCATACAGGTTCTGATCCATGACATAAAGGGAGGAATCACCATGAAAACCATCATCACCATCGGCCGGCAGTTTGGCAGCGGCGGCAAGGAAGTGGGCATCCGCGTGGCCAAGGAGTTGGGCATCCCCTTCTACGACAAGGAGCTTCTCCAGGAGGCCGCCAAGAAGAGCGGCCTGTGCGAGAAGATCATTGAGAATTTTGACGAGCGGCCCAAAAGCCTGCTGTACTCCATCGCCATGGACTCCTACATGTTCGCCCTGCCCGGCAGCGGGATTGGGGACTCCCTGGAACAGCAGGTGTATCTGGCCACCTTCAACACCATCCGCCAGATGGCGGAGAAGGGCCCCTGCGTGATGATTGGCCGCTGTGCGGACTACGCCCTGGCGGAAAACCCGGATCTTTTGAGTATTTTCATCCACGCCCCCCTGGACGTGCGGATCCAGCGTGTTGCCAAGCGGCAGGGGATTTCGCCGGATCGGGCCAAGACGCTGATTGCAAAGACCGACAAGCGGCGGGCCTCCTACTATGAATACTACTCCTCCCAGCGGTGGGGCGCGGTGGACAACTATGATTTCTGCCTGGACAGCAGTTACCTGGGCCTGGGAGGCACGGTGGAGATGATCCGGGCCATTGTGGAGCACCGGGAGCATCCGGTGCCCAGCCCCACGGAGGAGGATCCCACCGGCGCCCAGGCGTAAAAGGCGGAAGGATATACCGGAAATAAAGGGACCGCGTCCGAAAGGCACTGATATGATATGCTCCCCGTCAAGAGGACAGAGAAAAAATATAAAGATTTTTAAGGAAAG
>CAJUDW010000023.1 GCA_910584995.1 uncultured Oscillibacter sp.
TCCAGCGGGTCTCGTTGAGGCCGAAGAGGATGTCGCCGTCCTTGTTTTCGTTGGCGGCCTGGATGGCGGCGGTGTCGCCGGAAATAACGCTGTTGTCGTCAATGGAAATGGTGAAGCCTGCGTCCTTGGCCTCGTTGACCAGCCAGGTGGCGCGCTCCGTAGAGTTGGAGTTGGAATAGATGCGGATGGTGTACTTGGAGTAGTCCTTCTCTTCCTCGCCGCCGGCGGGCTCGGAGGGACCGGATGTGCCGGGATCGGCGGGAGCGCTGCCGCCGTCGTCCTTCTTCCCGCCGCAGGCGGCCAGGGACAGAATCATGACAAGGGCCAGCAGGGTTGCAAGAATCTTTTTCATTTCATCGTCTCCTTATTCAAAATGTAAACCTGTGCTTTTGGTATTCTCTGGGTAACAGTATATCGGGAACCGGGCCGGAAGAAAACCGGGCAGAACTGCGATTCTTCTGCGAATCCTGTCAAAAAAACCACAGGCGCCGAAAAGCGTCTGTGGTTTTTGTATGAAATACACAATCACCGGCAGCGATCCTGGTACTCGGAGGGGGACATCCCCACCAGCTTTTTGAAGGTGCTGCCGAAGTAGGTCACGTCCCGGTAGCCCACCTCCCCCGCCACCTCGTAGACTTTGCGGCGGCAGTCCCCCAGGAGTTCCATAGCCATGTGGATCCGGTACTGGGTCAGATAATTGATAACGGTATAGCCGGTCTCCTTTTTGAATACGTGGCTCAAATGCCCCTCGCTGACCTGAAGGTGCTGGGCGATGGTGGTGATGCTGATATCCTGATCCCCGTAGTGCTCGGAGATATAGCGGAGGGCCTGGAGCACGTATTTGCTCTTGTCCCCCTTGGCCAGGGGCATGACGTCCTGCGGGGTGAGATTGGTCAGTTCCCGCTCCTTCTGGCGCACCTTGTCAATGGCGGCAATCAGTTCCTCATTCCGGAAGGGCTTGAGCAGGTAGTCGTCCGCGCCCAGCTTCAGGGCCTTCTGCGCATAGGCAAAGTCGCTGTAGGCGGTAAGGAGGATCACATGGGCCCGGCATCCGGCCTCCCGGAGGCGGGCAAGCATCTCGATGCCGTCCATCCGGGGCATCCGCACGTCGGTGATGATTAGGCTGGGGCTGTACCGTTCCACGGCGGCAAGGCCCTCCTCCCCGTTGACGGCCTCCCCCGCCAGGACGCAGCCCCGGGCGGCCCAGTCGATGCCCAGGACAATCCCCCGGCGAACCACCGCCTCGTCGTCAACCACCAGGACTTTCAGCATAGGATCCCTCCTCTCGTTTTACCGGCAGACGCAGCCGGACGCGGCTACCCTCCCCTGGCAGAACCCGGGCGGAGAGGCCGTAGCGGGGGCCGTAATGGAGGCGGATGATGCTGTCCACATTGAAAAGGCCCAGATGCCCGCCCGGAATCCGCTTGTCGGGGCTGTTCAGCTTCTCCAGAATCTCCGGCGGGATGCCGGGGCCGTTGTCCGACACGGTCAGCAGCAGATCTCCTTCGTCCTCCTCCGCCCAGAGTTTCACATAGCCCTCCTCCATATCGGAGACCCCGTGGAGGATGGCGTTTTCCACCAGGGGCTGGAGGGCCAGCTTCGGCACAAGGCAGCTGCGGAACCGCTCCGCCACGTCGATCTCGCAGGTGAAGCGGTCTTCAAAGCGGATGGCCTGGATATCCACATACCGCTCCACCAGATCCAGTTCCTGCTCCAGGGTGACGATCTCGTCCCCGTCGATGCCTGCCCGGAGGATGGCGGCAAGGCCCGTGGCCAGTTCCGCCACCTGGGGGGTATGGTGCACCACCCCCAGCCACTTCATGGTGTCCAGGGTGTTGTACAGGAAGTGGGGGTTCAGCTGGGCCTGCATCATCCGCAGCTTTGTCTCGTTCAGTTCCCTCTGCCGCCGGACGGAGCGATCCAGGTTCAGCCGGTATTCCTCCGTCATCCGGTTGAAGCTGCCGGCAAGGCGGCCCAACTCGTCCTCCCGTCCCGGCTCCAGGCGCACGTCCAGGCGGCCCCGCTCCACCTCGCCCATGGCCTGATCCAGCTGGTGGACGGGCTCGGAGAGGTAGCGGCTGAGAAGCCAGGTGAAAAGGAGGCTCAGCAGGATACACAGCGACCCCACAAAGGCGCTGACCAGATAGATGGCCTCCATCACCTGCCCGGTGAAGGTGCGGGGCTGCTGGAGGATCAGGGTGAACCCCGTCTCCGGGTGCTTGGCGGCGATATAGCGGTAGTCCCCGTCCGTCCCGGAGAGGGGCTCCCCCGCCAGCAGCTGGGAGCGGAGGGCCTCCGCCGTATCCCGGGCCTGGGCGGGACGGGAGTAGTAGACCGTCCGCCAGTTCCTGTCCAGCAGCAGCACTTCGCAGGCAGCGTCGTAATGCCCGCCCAACAGGCGGTTGAAACCGGATCGATCCAAGCTGGCCGTCACGTAGCCCAGCAGATCCCCCTTGTGATCCCGGACGGCCCTGGCGGCGGAGAGGCCCTCCTCCGCCCCGGTGCGGACGGCTATGCCGGAGGAAGCCCGGGCCGCAGGCAGAAGCCCCCAACCGGTGTCCAAGGTCTCCGCCGGAAGGGAACCGCCGCTGGTGTAAAGGCAGCGGCCTTCCCCGTCGTAAATATCAAAACGCACGCAGTCCCGCAGGGGCTCCGCGCTTCGGTAGAGCACCTGATACAAGGTACGGGACTCTGTCCCGCCCCGGCGCAGGGCGCTGTGAACCACCGTACTGCCCGCCAGATCCTCCGCCAGATCCCCGCAGGCGGCATAGACCTCCGTCAGGGCCGCCTCCAGTTCCCGCAGGCGCAGATCCGCCTGCCGGGCAAGGCCGCTTTCAATCCGCACCACCTGGAGGCGCAGCATCAGCGCCCCGCCCAGCAGCAGGGGCAGCAGGGCGGCAAGGAGCATGGCGGTAAACATCCGGTTCCGGAAGGAACGTTGAATCCATTTTTTCATGGCGCGGCCTCTTCGGTGAGTTCCCTCCAGCGGCGGAGCAGTTCCTCCCGCTGGCCGCTGGCCCAGGTAATGTCATAGTCCAGGGCGGGCAGCACGTCTTCTGCCCCTTGCCGCTCCGTCAGGACGGAGCGGCGGAAGCATGCTTCCGCCAGATACTGCTGTACATCCTCGCTGAGGGTGAAATCGATGAACCGCCGCGCATTCTCCCCGTGGGCGCACCCGGCTATCACGGCCATGCCGTCCGGCATGGCGCAGGTGCCCTCTTTGGGACAGAGCAGGGCCACGTCCTGCCCCTTCCGGACGGCCTGGAGGGCAATATCCTCCGGGATGGCCCCGATGTAGCAGGTGCCGTCGGCCACCGCGCCGGTGATTTGGCCGGAACTCTCCAGAATCTGCCCGTCCAGATTGTTCACAAAGGCGGCCAGAAGCGCCTCATCATCCCCCGGCAGGGCCTGGAGCAGGGAGGCCAGGGCGGTGTAACCGGAGCCGGAGACTGTGGGATCCGCAAAGGCGATCTTGCCCCGCCACGCAGGATCTAAAAGGCTGTCCCAGCTGTCCGGCGGGTTGGTGCGGATCAACACCGGATTGTAAATCAAAACCACCGGCAGGGAAGAAAAAGCCGTCCAGGTGCCGTCCGGGCAGAGGAACGCAGGCTGGATATCCTCCTGGAGGGGGCTGACATAGGGCTCGAAGAGGGAGGCGCAGGCTTGGAGGCTGTCCGCCCCGCCGCCGAAGAGCAGGTCGCAGGCCGGATCCTCCGCCTCAGCCTCCAGCCGTTCCAGCAGGGCACTGGTTCCGCCGGTCTCCACCTGGACCCAGATGCCGGTCCTGGCCTCAAATTCCCGGATAATGGGGCCGTAAAGTTCCTCCTTGTGGGAGGTGTAAAGCACCAGGCGGTCTTCCTCCGCCGGGGCGAACCGGGAGAGATCCGGCCCGGTATTCCGGCCGCAGCCCCCCAGGAGAAGCAGGAGGGGACAAAGGAGCAACAGCAGACGCCGCATCCCTCATCCCCTCCCTCTTTCTTTTTTGCCAGTATATCACAAAAAGGCGGAAAAGCGCAAGAGCGGCAGGAAGGAAACCTTCCAGCCGCTCCTCCTGGTATCAAAACGCCCCCCGTAAGAGCCTGTCACCCGCATCTGCAGGAGTTTATCCCCCGCAGGCGGCCAAAATGCCCCGTCGTTTTCCCCGGCAAGTGCGCAGGAAAAACCCTTTGCGCGGGGTGGGCGCGGAATTGTCCGCCAAAAGGCAGGCAGCCGGGGCACGGAGCGCAGCAGGACTTTTTAATGGTGCCCGCCGCAGCCGTGGGTGCCCTCGCTGCACCGGCCGTGGTGTTCATGGCCGTGGTGGCTGCAGACGGCGGCCTCGTCCCACACCAGCGTCCCCGCCAGGAAGGCCTTCACCGCTTCGTCCGCCCCGCCGGACACGCCGCCCCGCAGCTGGATGCCCGCGCCTGCCAGGGCGTCCCGGGCGCCGGGGCCGATGCCGCCGCAGATCAGCACCTCCGCCCCGCAGCCAGCCAGGAAGCCTGCCAGGGCCCCGTGGCCGCTGCCGCCGGTATCCTGTATCCGTTCGCCTGTGATCTGCCCGTTTTCCGCGTCGTAAAGCTTAAACTGCTGGGCGCGGCCAAAATGCTGAAAGACCGCGCCGTCCTCATAAGGTACCGCGATTCTCATCCCAAAACACTCCTTATCTTCATTATATCATTGCTCCATTATAACCGGCCGGATACCGGGGCGGGGATTACGGTTCCCCCTCCCGGAGCAGGGCTGCCGCGCCGATCATGCCCGCCCGGTTCCCCAGCGCCGCCGTTTCAATTGGCGGAATACCGCCTCCCGGGCCGCCGAAGCACTCCTGCCGGACCAGTTCCCGCACAGGGGCCAGCAAGACCTCCCCCTGCTGGGACAGCCCGCCTCCCACCAGCAGGATCTGGGGGTGGAAGATGTTGATCATATTGGCAATACCCAGGCCCAGGCGCCGTATGTATGCCTCCGTCACTGCCCGCAGCGCCGGATCTCCCGCCGCTGCCGCTGCGAAAACCTCCTCCGGGGCCATGGCCTTCCCCGCGGCCCGTTCCGCATCCCGCCGCAGGGCCGTGGCGGAAACATAGGCCTCCCAGCAGCCCCGCCTGCCGCAGGTGCAGGGCTCCCCGTCCTCCACGATGATCGCGTGGCCCGGCTCGCTGCCGCTGAGGATCCTGCCGTCAATCACCACGCCGCCGCCTACGCCGGTGCCCAGAGTAATCATCACGACATCCCGGCAGCCCCGGCCCGCCCCGGCAACGGTCTCCCCCAGGGCCGCGCAGTCCGCGTCGTTGGCCATCCGGATGGGCATAGGCAGGCAGGCCGACAGCGCCTCCTCGGCGCGGACATCCTGCCAGCGCAGGTTGTTGGAGTACACTACCCTGCCGGAGGCCCTGTCCACCACGCCGGGGATGCCGAACCCGGCTCCCGCGCACTGCTCCGGCGAAACCCCCTGCTCCTCCAGGAAGGCCCGGGTCTTCCGCCCGATGTCCGCCAGCACCTCCGCCGCCCCCCGCTCCGCGCCGGTAGGTACGGAGATGGAGGCAGTCAAATTGTATTCGCTGTCTGTCAGTCCGATTTTGACCGCCGTGCCGCCGACGTCCACGCCGACGCGGAACAGGCCCCCTCCCGCCGGAGTAGGTACGCTGCGATTTGTATTTTCCATTTCTCCGCCTCCCCGCTTTTCTTTCGCGCCCTGGGGCGCAGTTTGGTTGATAACGCTATTCTACCGATCCTTTCCCGTCTCGTCAAGCGCCCGGGATACCGGAATCCCTCCGCCGTTCCAGGCCCTATCCAACAGGGGAAAAAACTGCTTGTACAATTTTTAGCTTTATGCTATAGTAGGGCTCAGAGGCAATCATAAAAGGCAGGACGTGAGGGAATGCGACCTCCCCCACGTCCCTATGCAGGAGCAATGACCTCCTACACAACAGCATTGCTGTACCAGCCCTCATTATACCGGAAAAGCCGCCAATTGACAAGGGCGGTTTTGTGGGTTGTGTCTGGAATTATGTGGTGTGGGATTACTATATCCTGCGCCGCTTTTGTTTTGCCTCGGCAGGGCGCCTTTGGGGCCGGGCCAATCCCGCCCCAAAGGGCGGCGCTGCTGGGCCCGGAGGGAAAAGCTGACAGACAAGGGGGAGAAACCGTATCGGATTGGATTTTATCTGAACCATGCCGCAGGCGTTTTTACAGGGGCGCAATTTGAAAAAGGCGGAACGGCTGGGGAAAATATGGCGTCCGCCTCTTATCAAACCGGCGGTTCCGGTCGAAAAAAATTATGCGCAGCGGAAATTTGATAAAAAAGGGAATCCGGCGCTCCTCCGGGAGGCCGTCCGGCGGCCCTTTCCAAAAAACCCGTGCGGCAGCCGGCCATATTGGGAACATGACCGGTTGGAAACAAGACTATACTGGTATATCAACAGAGGAAGGAGGGACTGTTCTTTGGAACAGAAGAAGAAACGGGAAAATATCGCGGCAGGCATCGTTGGCGCGTTTCTGGGAACGCTGCTGGGTGTGGTCTGCATTGTGATCATTGACCAGATGGGTTATGTGGCTTCCGTATCCGGATTTGTCATGGCCATCTGCGCCCTGAAGGGCTATGAACTGCTGGGAGGTACGCTGAGCAAAAAAGGCGCGGTGATCTCCTCGGTGCTGGTGCTTGCCATGACGTATCTGGCCCACAGGCTTACCTGGGCCATCGCCATTGCCTCCAGCCTGGAAACGGGAATCCTGGAGGCCTACCGGGCCATCCCCTATCTGCTGGAGGCGGATATGCTGGAGGGCCCCTCCTACTGGGGCGGCCTTGTCATGCTGTATCTTTTCACCCTGCTGGGGGCGGTGCCAACCATTATCAGCGGGCTGCGGAGCGCCGACATGCCGGATCTCCCGGCGGCCCAGGCCATACCTCTCCAGACGGAGGAGGACACGGATCCCCAGGCCCTGGAGATCTATCCGGCGGATATGTCCTGGCTGAAGCCTCTGCGGATCAGCGCGTCGCTTTCTTTGCTGCCGGGATGCATAGCCGGTGTGGCGCTTTTGTTCGCCAGCATCCGGCAGGGAGCCCCCATCCGCCTCTCTGCGGCGGCTTTAGGGGCCATATTCGGCAGCCTTCTGATGATGTTCGCCGTCATGCCCCTGATCCAACTTTGCAACAACGCCATGTTCCCCATGGTCCGGGCCGGGGGCACCCTGTGGCGGGTAAATCTCAGCGCCCTCAACGGCGCGGATACATACCGTTTCAGTAAGAAAAACGGCAATCTCCGTACTCTCCAGTGGGGAAAGCTGGAACCGGAGGAGCAGGAGCGGGCCAAGGCCTCTATCCAGCGGGCCATTGCCCTGCTCAGCAGCGGGCAGGTGATGCACGGCAGCGCCCTGAGCCTGGCGGTGCTGCCCCTGACAAACCTGCGTCCCATTAAAGAGACCAAATGGGCCTGGAAGGCCGTGTACTCCTCCGGAGGCGGCAAGGAGAAGAAGATCTCCATCCCCAAGGCCTATCCCCGCCTGTCCCCCGCCCAGGGGCTGGAACCGGCCCGGGAGCCCGCGCCTGCCCGGTGGCCGCTGTGCCTCCTCTCCCTTCTGCTGGCGGGACTGATCGGCGCAGCAGGCTACGGCCTGGGGGTCCTGGCGGAAAACGCCATTGCCGGCGGCTCTTCCTCCCCCGGCAAAACGTCCCCCGGCGCGGCTTCCTCCAGTGTCCCGGCCATTCAGACGCCGTCCAGCGTCAAGGTATACGAGACCGGCGGCGTCCTGTACCAGATGGACAGCGCGTTTGACGTCACCTCCGTCAACGCCTTCTATGATCCCGCCGGGGATATCTCCTATGAGATTACCGTGGAGACGAGCGACGAGGAGGGGGCGGTGGACCGGCTGCTCCAGCCTATCAGCGACTACCGGATGTCGCCTGACTACGATTACTTCCGCTTCGCCAACGCCGGGGCAGAGGAAACCCTGGTCCCCCTGGTGGCCGTGGACGGCACGGAGTACCGATACGAGATCCTGTCCCTCTACCTGAAAACCGGTGAGGCCGTACACATAGGCGCTGCCCTGGCGGAGGACGGCCTTCTGACGGTTATGGAGGCCCGGCAGGGGGCCGGCGGCGACGAAGAGGCCGCCCGGGGCACAATCCTGTACGTCTTAAAGACCCTCCGGCGGACCGAAACCGCCATCAATGAGGACAATTACCGCACCCTGTTCCATGCGGCAGAGGAACTGGACTACGGCTATATCGCCGTGGGTTATATCAAGGCCCCCTTTGAGATGTTCGGCCGGGACGCCTTTGTGGACGCCTATGTCCCCTTCAGCGAGGCCCCCTCCTATTCGGAGGACGGCCGCACCATCCGCTCCGCCGCCCACGGTATGGAAGTCAGCGTCACCATCTCCGGCCCCCAGGCGGACGCCCGGGCGGCGGTGGACGCGGCCTACGATGCCATGAAAGCCTCCGGCGCGGACATTGAGAACGCCTCGGAGACCACCTGGTTTGAGGAATACGACATCGCCGTCAAGCAGGTGACCTACTACGAAGAAAACCGCAGCAAGGCCCGGCTGGCCATTCTGTACGCGGACTACAAGCAGGAGGGGTACTATCTCTCCGCCCAGATCATCTACCTGCCGGAACTGATGGATGAGGACTACCCGGAACTGCTGGCGGAACTCAGCAGCGTCTACGCCCTGACCCTCCCGGAGGTGGAGCCTTCGGAGGGCCTGTAAGGGCCACGGCATTTTCACTGTGAAAGGACGGAATGTCAATCATGAAAAAACGGATTGCGGCCCTCTGCGCGGCGGCCTGCCTGCTGCTCTCCGCCTGCGGCATGGCCCCCAAGGAGGAGGAACTCTCCGACGAAGAGGTCGTCAACACCTTGGTGCGGGCCTTCCAGGCCGGGGACTATGAGGGGATGAAGCCCTATATCGACGACGAGAATCCCCTCCACAAATTTTTCGCCAATATGGACGAGAGCACAGGCGGGGACATGGCCCCGGTTTACCGGGCCTGTTACGAAAAATTGAAGGCCATTACCTGTACCGCCAAGGCGGTGGAGGGCGAGGAGACCTGGGGGACGGTGGATGTGACTGTCAGCATCCCCAACTTTTCCGCCGCCTTGCACCAGTCCATGGCGGACGCCCTGACAGAGGATGTGGAAACCGGTTCCGGCGGGTTTTACGACATGCCCGCCTGGGCCCTGAAGGCCATGGAAAGCAGCGGGGAGACCCTTGAAGAAACTTATCAGCTCCACGTGGGCTCCCGGGACGGGGAGATGGTTCTGGACACCAACACGAACCGGCAGTTCTTTGCCGCCCTCTGCGGCGGGATGAAATCGTATCTGAACGCCTCCATGACCACCTGCACCTTCCTGGACGGAACCGTATGGATCATTTCCGCCCAGGGCGACGAGATTACCGGCGTGCTCCGGACGGAGAACGTGCCCGGCGCAGGGGCATACGCCCCGGAGGATCTGGAATCTGCCATCCAGGCCTATACGGACTCCTACGCATCCATAGACGGCGTGTGCGCCTCCGGCGAAGTCCGGGACGATCTGCTGATCAGCCGCCTGGGCATCGACATGGAGACAGCCAGTTCCTTTAGCCTGGTTCAGATGGGCCTTATCGACAAGCAGACTACCGCCGGTTCCAACGGCTGGCTGAGCCTGGATGTCACCATGAGCGGGTTCACCCGGGAGGGGGCCTCCTGTGTAACGGAGACCTTCAAGGCCCCCCAGCCGGAAGAAAGCAGCCAGCAAAAGTAAGGGGCTGTATTCACCGGCGCTGAAGGGCGTCCGGCCGGGCCTGTTGGGGCCCTGCACGGCAAAATCCCCCGTCCGGTATCCCCCCTATACATACAGGTTCTAAATGCCGAGAAGTCTGACAAACCGGCCGCCCTGCGGCCGCGGCGGAAACTGCTGCGGCAGAGCATGTTTTGGTGCTTTCCCGGTTTGTTGACGATAAAACAAAACAATCTGGAGGAATGAGAAATGGGAAAATTCTTTTTGAAGCTGAGCCGTACCGGGCTGCTGATGATGCTGTTCGGCGCCGTCTTTGTGGCGTTCGCCTTCCAGGACACCATCACCTCCCTGAAAGCGCCCAAAAGCTTTGACGACGTGATGGAAGAAGGCGCGGCGGCAGGCGACCATGTGAGCGGCAGAATCCCCTACCTGCTGGACGCCTTCGCCTCCATGGAGACCTGGACTGAGGATCGCTCCAACAACTCCCGCACGCCGAAGAAAACCTCTGCCCGGTACTATGTCCTCCCCGCAGGGGACGATTTTATCGGCCTGAAGGTTTCCTCCGATAACTTCTCCAAGGCCAGCGATCTGGTGGATCAGACCTACGGTTTCTTCTCCGGCGCGGGAGAGCCCACGGTAGAACTTGTGATGGACGCCCGGGTGGCGGTGATGGAAGAGGAACTGGCACAGCTGTTCCGTGAGGATCTCCAGGACTACTACGGCTACACCGACAGCGATATCAACGCCATGGGCGATCTCCTGGTGGTGGAGGGCCGGTCCTTTACGGCTGTGCGGGCCATCTGCGGCATCGGCGCCGCGTTGTTCCTGCTGGGACTGGTGATCTCCATCTTCCGCTGGCGGAAGATCAGCGCGGAATTCCGCCCTGCGAAGCCCGCCGCCGGGTCTGTCTCCGGCCCGGAGATTGAGTGATTACGGGGCCGTTTGAGGCATCGGGACACGGAGACAGTGGAGGAAAACAGGTATGGAACAGCTTCTTCGCGCTTTATGGCTTTTATTTGCCGTCGCGTTCGCCCTGACCGTCGCCCTCTGGCGCAGCCATATGGGCCCTGCCATCTGGATTAAACGGGAGTGCGGCAAGGCCCGCGCCCTGAACAGTGACAGCGCCCGCCAGGAACTGGTGAGACGGGTGCAGCAGCTGGTCCCCCAAGCCAGCAGCCAGAATGTAGTATTCTCCTTGCAGGAGGAGGTTTCCCATCTCCGGCGGGTCACTACCTACACCTACTATTACAAGGTATTTGTGGCAGACGGGGACTGCCTCTGGGTCCTGCCCTTTTCCTATGACAAGAAGACCGGCAAATACGATCTGGGCCAGCCCGCTGCCCTGACCCAGGATCTGATTCAAAACGTCACCATGGCGGGAAAACCGGGCAAGCGCCTGTCTGTCACCTTCCGGCTGAAGCCGGAGTTGGGATCTGAGGCCGTTGTCATGGTGCTGGAGCCCCTGGCCTTCCGGAAAAACAAATTCTATCCCTTTGACTTCTTCCAGGAGGAGGCCTGCGGCAAGGCTATGGCCGTCACCGAAAAGCTGGCCTTCTCCGCCTGCAAGATGACGGCGGAAGATCTGGAAAAAACCCGTCTGGAGGACGAATGCGGCAACTACGCCACCGGCGCGGGGATCTGCGGCTTCTGCGGGATTATTGCCGCCTCCGTCAGCGGCTCCCTTCCCGGAACGCTGGTGTTTTTCGCAGGGGCCCTGGCGTTCTTCGGCGTGATGCTGGCCAAAAAGCAGGTACCAAAAATCAGCCTGGTCATTGTCATCCTGGAGGCCGTTGCCGCCTATTTCCTCATGAAAATTGCGTGACGCCTTCACAAAACCCAACGGGGGCCGGGAGACCGTGATACGGTTTCCCGGCCCCTTTCCGCCGTCAGGCACTCTCGGGAGGGGAACTCTCCCCCTCCGGGCCCTCCCCTGTCCTGCCCCGGAAGAGCCGGAGGGAAAGGGCCGCCGCGGCCAGTTCCGTGATCCAGAAGGCGTGCCACACTCCCGCCGGCCCCCACAGGCGGCTGAGGAAAAAGGCCGCCGGAATGATGAAAACCCCATACCGCGTCAGGGAGATCCACAGGGAGGACCGTCCCATACCCAGGCCCTCCAGCGCCCCGGAGGCGATAACGGACACGGCGGAAACCAGGAACCCGGCGCTGATCACCCGCAGCGCCCGGGCCCCCTCCTCCGCGGTTGCCCCGCTGGTGATGAAAAGGCTCATCAGCCGCTCCGGAACAGCCCAGGAGAGCAGCGTCCCCGCCAGCATAATCCCTGCCGCCAGGGCCAGGGCGGCCCGGAAAATCTTCTGCACCCGCTTTTGCTCCCCCGCCCCGTAATTGTACCCAATGAGGGGCCGCAGGCCCTGGACAATACCGTTGGCAGGCAGATAGAGAAAGGTTTGCAGCTTGTAATAGGCCCCCAGGATCAGCACATAGTTCTGGCCCCAGCCCGAGAGAATCAAGTTCAGCGCGGCAATCAGCAAAGAGGGCAGGGCCATGCTGAGGGCGGCGGGAACCCCTACGGCGTACAGCCGGCCCGCCGTTTCCTGCCCGGGAAGCGCGTCCCGCCGGCAAAGCCGCACATGAAGGGGCCGCACCGCATATAAAATCATATAGAGTGCCAGATTCACCGCCTGCCCCAGCCCGGTGGCCAATGCCGCGCCGTACATACCCAGCGCCGGGAAGGGGCCGGGGCCGAAGATCAAAAGGGGATCCAGCAGGATATTGGTGACACAGCCCGCCAGCATACAGAGCATAGTGACCGTCATCCTGCCCCCGGACTGGAAGATCTTTTCAAAGGTCATGCCCAGGGCGATAACCGGGGCAAACACAAAGGCCGTCCGGGCATATTGCAGGCCCAGTTCCAGCACAGCCCCATCCGTAGTGAACAGCCCCAGGAAGAACGGCATGAGGGAAACGGAAACCGCCGTCAGGATCACCCCGTGGACGGCGCTGAGGGCCAGTCCCTGGGCGGCGGCCCCGTCGGCATCCGCCTGTTCCCCCGCCCCCAGGCAACGGGAGATCACGGCGCTGACGCCGATGGAAAAGCCGATGGTCACGGCGGTGATAAGGTTCTGGACGGGAAACACCAGGGACAGCGCCGTCATGGCGTCCTCGCTGATCCGCGCCACGAAAAAGCCGTCCACAATGTTGTACAGGGAGTTCACCAGCATGGAGAGGACCATCGGCAGGGACATGGACGCCACCAGCGGAAGAACGGGCTTTGTTTTCATAAATGTCTGATCCATATGGCCTCCTGAAAAGATAAAAAAATCCACACGGGTATGCGGTTCATACCCGTGTGGTGAAAAGCGGAAATCCGCAAAAAATCCACAGCCGCCCAAACGCGGGACGGTTTTGACAGCATGATACATCCTTTTTCCGCCGCCGTCAAGAGGTGCTCTTCCCCGCCTGGACGCAGTGCGGAGGAAGCCCGTTTATTTTTAACGGCGAAAACACCTCTTGTCATGAAAAATTGTCCGGTTTTTCATAAAAGGGGGCTTGCATTATTTCAAAAATGTGTTATTCTGGAATTGTCCATAATACCAGAAACGGTTGGGGCGGCGGAGATGCAAGGAGAGCGTCTTTGCAGGAGACCGAGAAGGAGATATGAAGGAGAGATTGCATTATGGGACCGCTGATTGAAATTAGCACTGTACCCATCCAAATCGAAATGAAGACTACCAATGCCAAGCTGGAGCGCGCTTCCGGCACTGCCGAAATGGAGTTCTCCCGCAGCGACAAAGGCGTCAGCGTCCGGAGCCGTTCCGTCCGGGTCAACCTGGACACCTATGAGTCCGAAGGAAGCAGAACCGTTTCCCCCATCACACAGATGCGGCAGGCCACCTACGAAGCCGCCTCCGCCTATACCAACCAGGGCCAGCTGATGATGACCAGCCACCTGGCCGGCGCAGGCGTCCCGGCCCAGAATACCGGCGCCCCGGCCCAGGCGGCGGGCATCCCGGTAAAGGTCTCCGCCAAACCGGCAAAAGCGCCTGCCCAAGCCTCCCCGGCTGTGCAGAACGCCGTCCCGGCGGCCGCAGCGGAACTGGATGTGGGTGAAATGAGCATCCGCTACGAGATGGATAAGCTGAATTTCGACTGGAAATTCGGCCAGAGCGAGTTTGAGTTCACGCCCGGCGACATTGAGTTCACCGTAACCCAGCGTCCGGAGGTAGTCATCAAATACATCGGCGGCCCCCTATACGTCCCCCCCTCCGCAGACCCCAACTATGAGGGCGTAGACGTCACCGTATAAAAGCCTCCCAAAAGCGGCCTTCCGCTTCGGGGAAAAGCGCCGCCCCCTGCGACGCGTCCGGGCGGATCCGTTTCCCAGACCGGATTTCCGCATTTCCTTTCGGGGCCCGCTTCCAGGCAGGCTCCGGGTTATCATGGTATTATCGCGTATAATGGGGCACAGTATGTGGCGGCAGGATCTCCGCCGTTCCATGCTGTGCCCCAGATTTTGTCTCCCGGGCTGAAAACCGGGGGAAATTTTTTCCGATCCGCCGGTTTTCTTTGCTTTTTCCCCTTGACTTTTCCTCGGAATTCCTGTAAACTATTCAAAGTTGTAAAGGCGCACCGCTTTACAGGAAGGGAGTGGCTCCATGAAAAATCAGACCTACCGCATGACGATGCTCTATGATTTTTACGGGGAGCTGTTGACCGACCGGCAGAAAGAGTTCTTCGACCTCTATTACAATGAGGATCTGTCCCTGGCGGAGATCGCCGAAAACGAGGGCATCTCCCGGCAGGGCGTCCGGGATGTGATTGTCCGGGCAGAGAACCTGATGCAGGAGGTGGAGGACAAAACCGGCATTATCAAGCGGTTCGAGTCCCTCCGCCCCCGGCTGGAAGCCATCGCCGGCGCCGCGGAGAGCATCAAAACCGCCGCCCTCCGGTATGGGGACGTGGAGTTGGAGACGCTGGCGGATCGGATCCTTGCGGAAGCCGCCGCTTTGAGGGAATGAGTTATGGCATTTGAAGGATTAACGGAAAAACTGAACGCTACGTTCAAGCGCCTCCGGGGCAAGGGCCGCCTGACGGAAAACGACGTGCGGGAGGCCATGCGGGAAGTCCGCCTCGCCCTACTGGAGGCCGACGTCAGCTACAAGGTCGTCAAGGAATTTGTGGCTGCTGTGACAGAACGGGCCGTCGGCTCCGACGTGCTGGAGAGCCTCACCCCTGCCCAGCAGGTGGTGAAAATCGTCAACGAAGAACTGACACAGCTGATGGGCGGCGCCAACGCCCGGATTTCCATGGCCAACAACGGCCCCACTGTTGTCATGATGGTGGGCCTCCAGGGCGCGGGCAAAACCACCACCACCGCAAAGCTGGGCGGCCTCATGCGCCGCCAGTTCACCAAGCGGCCTTTGCTGGCCGCCTGCGACGTGTACCGCCCCGCGGCCATTGAACAGCTGAAAGTGGTGGGCGGCCAGATGGACCTGCCGGTATTCGAGCAGGGGCAGGGGGATCCTGTGGCCATCGCCGAAGCGGCCATCCGCCACGCCAAAGACCACGGCAGCGACATGGTGTTCCTGGACACCGCAGGCCGCCTCCATGTGGACGAAGAACTGATGGACGAGTTGAAGCGGATGAAGGCCGCCGTCCATCCCCATGAAATCCTGCTGGTGGTGGACGCCATGACCGGCCAGGACGCGGTGAACGCCGCGTCGGCCTTTGAGGAAGCCCTGGGCATTGACGGCGTCATCCTCACCAAGCTGGACGGCGACGCCAGAGGCGGCGCGGCCCTCTCTGTCCGGTCGGCCACCGGAAAGCCCATCAAATTCGTGGGCACCGGCGAAAAGCTGGATATGATCGAGCCCTTCCATCCGGATCGCATGGCCTCCCGGATCCTGGGCATGGGGGACATGCTCTCCTTTATCGAAAAGGCCGAGGCGGCCTACGACGAGAAACAGGCCGCGAAAATCGAGGAAAAACTCCGGAAAAACCGGTTTACCCTCCAGGACTATTACGAGCAGCTTCAGCAGCTGCGGGGCATGGGGGATTTGAGCCAGCTGGCGGGGATGCTCCCCGGCGGCATGGGCAAGCAGCTTCAGGGGGCCAGCATTGACGAGAAGCAAATGTCCCGGACGGAAGCCATCATCCTCTCCATGACGCCCCTGGAGCGGGAAAATCCCCAGATTCTCAACGCCAGCCGGAAGCGGCGGATTGCCGCCGGGTGCGGCCTGGAGGTAGTGGATGTGAACCGCCTGCTGAAACAGTTTGAGATGATGCAGGAATTGACGAAGGCCATGTCCAAGGGGCGGATGCCCGCCATGCTGGGCGGCCGGGGCAGCCGGATACACGGCTTTGGCCGGAAAAAGCGGTTCCGCTGACAAGGATATAGATGCGATCATTGAAAACCCGCATTTATAGATAAATATTGTATTATTTTTTGGAGGTAACAGCATTATGGTCAAGATCAGACTGCGCCGTATGGGCGCCAAGAAGGCCCCCTTCTACCGGGTGGTAGTAGCGGATTCCCGGTTCCCCCGGGACGGCCGTTTCATCGAGGAGATCGGCACTTACAACCCCTGCGTTTCCCCCGCTGAAATCAAAATTGATACGGAGCGTGCCCAGGCCTGGATCAAGTCCGGCGCCCAGCCCACCGACACCGTGCGGGCTCTGCTGAAAAAAGTGGAACTGTTTTGATCCGGAGGTAGGTCATGAAAGACTTGCTGCTCTACATCGCCAGAAACCTGGTGGACAATCCCGACGCCGTCTCTGTCACGGAGATTCCCGGCGAGCAGGAGCTGACGCTGGAGCTGCGTGTCGCCCCCGACGACATGGGCAAGGTTATTGGCCGCCAGGGCCGTATTGCCAAGGAAATCCGGACCGTGGTCCGCGCCTGCGCCCAGCGCACCGGCACAAAGGTTTCTGTCGATATTGTAGACTGAAAAAAGGCTCTGCGGCTTTACCGCAGAGCCTTTTGCATTGGAGAACCTGTATTCACAGGCGTTGAAGGCCGGGCCCTTTTCCGCCCTGCAAGGCAAAAAGCCTCGTCCGTCCATCCGGCATCCCCCCGCCTATGATACAGGTTCTGATATCTGACGCCCGGAGCAGCCATTCCTCAGGCAGGAGGCTCCTCCTCCAGCAGATCCGCCAGGGTGAAGCCGTCGATATACCGGTTGACCACATCGTAAAGCCCCATCCAAAAATCCAGGGTGGGGCATTTGCCGCTGCGTTCACAGCGGTTTTCATCCTCCCCCAAGCAGGCCACCGGCGCGAGGCTTCCCTCCGTCAGGCGCAGGATGCTGCCCACCGTATACTCCTCCGGCGCCTTGGTCAGGCGGTAGCCCCCCTGGGCCCCCCGTCCGCTTTGCAGCAACCCCGCCCGGGACAGCATGCCGGCAATCTGTTCCAAATATTTCAAAGAGATGCCCTGCCTGTCCGCCGCGTCCCGCAGGGAAACATAGCCCTCCCGGTCGTGGACGGCCACATCCGCCATCAGACGCAGGGCGTATCTTCCCTTTGTGGAGATTTTCATACAAACACCTCCTTTTCTCCCTATTTTGCCATAGGCGTCCCCTGATTGCAAGAGCCATTTTTCGGAACCGGATATCCCGTTCCAGAGACCGTTGGTCGAAAAGATCTGGACGGGCAGGCGGGAACACCATATACTGATTACGGGAGGGTCTGGACAATGGATGTGGAAATTCGAGTCGAACCGGAACTGCGGGGTGTAAAAGTGGTCATCCACGCCCCCGCCCGGACGGCGGAGGTGGAAGCCCTGGCGGAGCGCCTGGCGGCGGAAGGGCCTATTCTGGGCTTCCGGGAACAGGAGGCCGTCCCGCTGGCCTCGGAGGATATCCTCCGGTTCTACGGGGAGGATAAGGAAGTCCGGGCCCAGACGGCGGCAGGCGTCTACACGGTGCGTTTCCGGCTCTACGAGCTGGAAGAACGGCTGCCCAAGGGGCAGTTTGTCCGGGTGTCCCACTCGGAAATCGTCAATCTCCGGCAGGTGATGGGGCTGGACCTCAGCCTCACCGGCACCATCCGCATGACGCTGCGGGGCGGGATCGCCTGCTATGTCTCCCGCCGGTACGTGAAAAAAATCAAGGAGGCCCTGGGCTTATGAGACGGGAACTTTGGCAGCGGCTGGGCTTCGGCGCCCTCTGCGGCACGGCGGGCATGGCCCCGCTGGCCATCCTCTTTCCCTACAAAGCGGACTCCAGCCTGACGGCCCTCTGCGGCGGTTCCCTCCAGCTGGCGGAATTCGTGCGCCTAGGGGCAGGGGCCCTCTGGGGTGCGGCGGTATGCGCCGGGGCCCTTTTGTGGCGGCGGGAGCGGGGGAACTTTTTCACCCACTCCCTCTGGAATTACCTGTTGGACTGCGCCGCCTTTGTACTGTGGGGCTGGTGCTGCATGGGCTTTTCCCTTTACGGGCCAACAGTGCTGTTTCTTTGGGGCGTGTTTACCGTCCTGTACGCCATTGGTTGGGTTGTCCGCTGGCTCACCTGCCGGGACGATGTGAACGCCATCCGGAAAAAGCTGGGCCTGGGCTCCCCGGCCCCCTCCCCCCTGAAATGGCGGGAGAGCCTGCCCTATCTGGTGCTGACGGCGGCGCTGTTTTTGTGCCTGCGTCCCCTGACCGCGCCGGTGGCAGCCGCCCCGGACGTCCCCCTCTTCCAGGCCCTGATCCTGCCCTTCCTGGCGTGGCCCTTCATCGCCGCCGTGTCAGGCTTCGGGGCGGGGCTGCGCTACGGATTCTGCCCCCTCCTCCCCCTGACGGCAGGGCTGGCCTTCCTGCCGAACCTTTTGTGGGAAACCGCATCCTACAGCTGGGTGCAGGCCCTGTTATACGCCGCCGCGGCCCTGCTGGGGGAACTGGCGGGGATTTTGCGGCGGGAGTGGAAACGGAAAGGAGACATGTCATGAAAAAAGAAGAGCGGCTTTACAACGTGATCCTGCCGGTCTGGCTGCTGTGGATCTTTCCCTCAATTTGGCCGTTCATCCTGGGCGGAAATCTGCTGATCGACGGCCTTGTCCTTTTTGGGATCCTGACGGCCCTGAAGCTGGCAGATCGGGGCTGCCTGATGAAAACCCTCCTGTGGCGGGTTTATCTGCTGGGCTTTGCCGCCGACGCAGTTGGCGCGGTGTTCCTTTTGTACGTGGTGTCCCAGTTCCCGGAGGCCATGTATCCCTACACCACCAGAGGGATCAACCCTTCCGGCTTTTTCATCACCCTTTTTGCCGTCGTCCTTTCCGGCGTGTGCATCTATTTCTTCGACCACGCCGCCCTGAAAAAGGCGGAGGCGCTGACGGCGGTTCAGCGGCGGAAAACCGCCCTGGCCATGGCGATCATCACCGCCCCCTGGACGTACTTTATCTACATTGGCGGATAAACCGCCCCCTCCTCCCTTTGGGAGGGGGAAACAGCTTTTCGGGATGGCTATCCTGTTCCGGGAACAAATTGGCCTCCTTTTCCGTCTAACCAGGAAAAGGAGGTTGATTGTATGAAAAAGCAACTTTTGTTTCCGGCCCTCCTGGCCGGGCTGTGCCTGCTGCTGGCGGCCTGTTCCGCCGGTTCCCGGGGGCAGATCCCGCCTCCGGCGGCGGATGCCCCCCTGTCCCTGGCGGAGGACGAGACCCCCTCATACCTTAGCTGCCGCATTGTAGACGGCGCGGAGGATGGCCAACTCCTGCTGGCAGCTTTGGACGGCTGTCTTTCCGGCGGCCATGAGAGCAGTTTTAACGACGGGCTGGGCGTCTTCCGCCTCTCTGCGGAGGATATCCCGGTGTATCTGGACGGCCAGCCTGCCGCCGCGGCGGATTTGCAGGACGGGATGCCGGTAGAGATTGCCTTCAACGGCATCCTCCTGGAGACATTCCCCATGCAGCTGGGGCAGGCTTATTCCGTCTCCGCCTATTCCATCGGCCAGGAGCAGAACCCCGGCGGCAGCTATTACGATCTCTGTGGGCTGTATTTACAGGTTCTGGACGACCTGTGGACGACGGATCCCGGCCTGAATGAGGATATCTCTATTGCCGGGCTGGATCTCTCCCAGGCCCCCGGCGGCCTGCTGGAGAGCGAAAAGGCGGCCCTGGCGTGGCGGTTTGGGGAACTCCACGGGGTGGAGATTGTCACAGGCACCTTTGAGGAACTGCGGGATCAGGGATATTTCTCCTCCTCCATCAGCGCGCCCACCCCGGCAGAGGGTGAGGAGCCGCCCGCCGGGGTGTATCAATGGGAGGACGGGTGCCTCTTCACCATCAGCCCCAGCGGGGGGCATGAGGATGAGACCTATTCCCTGCCCACGCTGTTCTTTGACGCGGAGAAATGGCGTTCCCCCCTGGGGGCCTATTTCTTCGCAGACTCCTCCTGCGTCTGGCCGGAGGCTGGAACCTGGAGCGGGTATACCGTGAAATGGGAGGCCATATCTTGAAAAAAGGCTCCCCGGGCAGCTGTCCGGGGAGCCTTTTTTCAATTGCGGCGGATGTCTTTTTGATTGTGATCCGCCCCGTAGCCCTTAGAACCTGTATCCACAGCCGCTGAACGCTGCCCGGACAGATCTTTTCCTGTCTATCCAGCATCCCCCGGTTATGAATACAGGTTCTTACAGTCAATCAGCACTTTTTCGCAGTCCCGGCAGAGATAGGCAATCACCGCCGAGCCCTTCCGCAAGGATGGCTTTGACAGGCAAACAGACCCATTGTAAAATTCGGAGCGCATCATCATGCGCCTCTTCTCCCCAGGGCACCACGCGATTTCATAGGGGCTTTGGATCAAGCCCCGCTCCATCTCCCTGCCGCAATAGGGACACTGCATATTTTCCCCTCCCGTCCGTCTTTCCTGATCCGGATGATACCACAATACCCGCCCCTCCGCAAGGGCGCGGAAGGACGCACATCCGTCCGTTTGCCAATTCCGGGAAAATATGTTATGATACAGCCGCAGGCCGGAAGAGCCGCAAAGGGTGTTTTCCGGGACCTGCGGACGGAATTTTGCCTGGCCTTCATGCCTTTTCCGCGAAATCCCAGGCAGGTACTATTTTGCACAGGAGGCGTTGTATATGAGCACAGTCTATCAGCGGTGGCTTGAACAGGGACGGGAGGATCCGGATTTAACCAGGGAACTGGAGGAGATCCGGGAGGACGCCGGTGCTGTCTCCGACCGGTTTTACCGGGATCTGGCCTTTGGCACCGGGGGCCTCCGGGGCCTTGTGGGCGCGGGGACCAACCGCATGAATATCTATACCGTCCGCCGGGCTACCCAGGGGCTGGCGGACTATCTCAAGGAGGCCGGGCTACCCAAGTCTGTGGCCATCGCCCGGGACAGCCGCCGGAAGGGGGATCTCTTCGTCCGGGAGGCCGCCCGGGTCCTGGCGGCCAACGGCATCACCGCTTGGGCCTATCCCCGCCTGGAGCCCACCCCCGCCCTCAGCTGGGCGGTGCGGTATCTGGGCTGCGGCGCAGGCATCTGCGTCACCGCCAGCCACAACCCCGCCCAATACAACGGCTATAAGGTCTACGGCGCGGACGGCTGCCAGATTACCCCGGAGGCGGCGGATAAAATCCTGGCGCACATGGAAAAACGGGACTATTTCGACGGCGTGGAACTGGCGGATTACGAAGAGGCCGCGGCGGCGGGGAGCATCCGGGAGATCGGGGACGAATGTCTGGACGCTTTTGTGGACGCGGTGCTGGCCCTCCGGCCCGGCGGCGGTTCTCTGGCAGGGCTGAAGCTGGTGTATACACCCCTGAACGGCTCCGGCCTGGAGTGCGTGAAAAAGCTGCTGGCGGCCATGGGCGTGACGGATGTAGCCGTGGTGCCGGAGCAGGAGCACCCCGACGGGGATTTCCCCACCTGCCCCTATCCCAACCCGGAGATCCGTGAGGCCATGGCGGCCGGGTTGCAGCTGTGCGGACAACTCCACCCGGATCTGCTGCTGGGCACAGATCCGGACTGCGACCGCATGGGGGCCGCTGTGCCCGACGGCAAGGGCGGCTACCGCCTGATCTCCGGCAATGAAATGGGCGTCCTGCTGCTGGACTACCTCTGCCGCATCCGAACGGAGCAGGGCTCCATGCCGGAAAATCCCGTGGCAGTCACCACCATCGTTTCCACCGCCATGGCCGCCCCCGTGGCCGCCCGCTACGGGGTGGAACTGCGGCGGACGCTGACAGGCTTCAAATACATCGGCGAACAGATCGGCCTGCTGGAGGCCCAGGGCCATCCAGAGCGGTATCTCTTCGGCTTTGAGGAAAGCTACGGCTATCTCTCCGGCAGCCATGTCCGGGACAAGGACGGGGTGAACGCCGTCATGCTGGCCTGCGAGTGCGCCGCCTGGTACGCCGGGCAGGGTATGACCCTGCTGGACGCCATGAACGCCCTGTATGAAACCTACGGCTGGTATCGGGAGAACCTGCTGAGCAGGGCTTTTGAGGGAGAGGACGGCATGCGGGCCATGAACGGCCTTATGGCCTCCCTCCGTTCTGCGGCCCCCGCTGCCATTGCCGGAAGGGCCGTCACCGGCAGTGTGGATTATCTCCGTGGCGCTTCCGGCCTGCCCCCTGCCGACGTGCTGGAATACCGCCTGGAGGGGGAGTGGAAAGTCCTCGTCCGGCCCTCCGGAACAGAGCCAAAGCTGAAAATCTACCTCTCCGTCCGGGGCGGCAGCGAGGCGGAGGCCGCCAGGGCCCTGGCGAATCTCACCGCCGGTTCGGAGGAATTATTGGACGAAAGAGTCAAAATATTGTCTGTTTCTCCCGAAACAGCCTGTTGAGACGGCTCCGATCCAGCATCTTGCGGCGGCGGAACCCAGGCGCCGGAGGCCGCACCCGCAGATGCAGAGTCAGCCGCCCGGAGGGCGGCGTTCAGGCTGGGGGCGGCGCTCGGGCCGGGGGCGGCGCTCAGGCCGGGGGCGGTGCTCAGGCCGGGGGCGGTGCTCAGGCCGGGGGCGGCGCTCAGGCCGGGGGCGGCGCTCAGGCCGGGGGCGGTGCTCAGGCCGGGGGCGGCGCTCAGGCCGGGGGCGGCGCTCAGGCCGGGGGCGGTGCTCAGGCCGGGGGCGGCGCTCAGGCCGGGGGACGGCGCTCAGGCCGAAAACGAGACCTGTTCCGAATGGGATTCCATACCTATATGCCCCGGGCATCAGATTTTCCGGTATACGTTGGAAATATTTAAGGCTGCCGAAAAAGGCCGGTTGACCTTTTTCGGCAGCCTTCAGCGGCAGAGCCGCTTTTTTTATTCCATCATTTCAGGAACTCTTTCAGAACCTCCATCAGGCTGGGCACGTCGATGGGTTTTCCCACATGGGCGTTCATGCCAGCCTCCAGGGCGGTCTTCCGATCCTCCTCAAAAGCGTTGGCCGTCATGGCGATGATCAGGATATTGGCCAAATCCGGATTATCCAGGGTACGGATAGCCCTGCTGGCCTCATAGCCGTTCATGACGGGCATCTGGACATCCATCAGCACCGCGTCGAAGTAGCCGGGATCGGATCCCTTCACGGCCTCCACAGCTTCCTGGCCGTTTTCCGCTGTCTCAATGACAAAGCCCACATCCTGCAAAATCTCCGTGGCAATCTCCCGGTTCAACTCGTTGTCCTCTACCAGGAGAATACGCCGGCCCTCGAAGGATACGGTTTCCTTCGGCTGCTCCGGGCTCTCCTCCTCTGCGGCCTCGCCGCACAGGCGCATCAGCGTCCGGTTCAGTTCGGACTGGAACAGGGGCTTACTGATAAAGCCGGTGACGCCCGCTTCCCGGGCCTCCTTCTCTATGTCGGTCCAATCGTAGGCGGACAGGAGGATGATGGGCGCCTCCTCGCCTACCAGTTTCCGGATCTGCCGGGCGGTCTCCAGACCGCTCAAATCCGGCATCAGCCAGTCGATGATGTAAATCCTGTAGCTGTCGCCAATCTCCAGGGCCTCTTTGGTCCGGGCCACGGCCTCCTTGCCGTACATGGTCCACTCCGCCCGCAGGCCTGTCTTCCGCAGCATCTGGCAGACGCTCTGGCAGCTGTCCATGTCGTCGTCCACCACCAGGGCGTGGAACCCCTCCAGGGAAACAATGGGTTCCGGGTCCCTTCGGCCGTCCTGGAGCCGGAAAGACAGGGAGACAATAAACTCCGTCCCCTCCCCCTTGCGGCTGCGGACCTGGATCTGTCCGTCCATCATGTCCACAATGTTTTTGGTAATGGACATGCCCAGGCCCGTCCCCTGGATACCGCTGACGGTGGAAGTGCGCTCCCGGGTGAAGGGTTCGAAGATGGTGGCGGCAAATTCCTCGCTCATGCCGATACCGGTGTCCTTCACGCTAAGCTGGTAATCGCCGTAGCCGGGGCGGCTGCTCTCCTTCTCCACCAGGCGGACGGAGATGGAGCCGCCCGGCGACGTGAACTTCATGGCGTTGGAGAGAAGGTTCAAAAGGATCTGGTTCAGCCGGAGTTTGTCGCAGAAAATGTCCTCGTCCGTGACATTCACGGCGTCCATATACAGATCCAGCTGCTTGGAATAAATATCCGTTTGAATGATGTTGCGGATATTATGCAGAATCTCTGCCAGATTTTCCGGCTTTTCCTCAATGACCATCTTTCCGGATTCAATGCGGCTCATATCCAGCACGTCGTTGATCAAGGAGAGGAGATGGCTGGAGGACTGGCTGATTTTTTCCAAATAGTCCCGCACCTGCTCCTTCTCGTCAATGTGGGTGACGGCCAGGGAGGTAAAGCCGATAATGGCGTTCATGGGGGTGCGGATATCGTGGGACATATTGTTCAGGAAGGTGGTTTTCGCCCGGTTGGCTTGCTCCGCCATGGACAGCGCCTCGGACAGTTCTTCCCAGTGAAGCTGCTTCAAATGGGCCTGGGCGTCGGCCTGACGGCTCCGCAAGATCAGGAACAGGAGGAGGCACAGGGCCACCACCATCAAAATGACAATCGCAAGGACAACCCGGAGGATTTCTATACTCTGGGCCTCAAACACCGACTGAGGCACCGACATGATAAAGTACCAATCCACATCCTCCACAGGGGTGAAATTGATCAGCGTGTCGCCCAACTCCGTGCGGAAGGAGGCAGTAAAGGTCTCGTTCCGCTGCATTTTCCCCTCAATATCCGTTGCAGAAAACTCTTTGCAGACACCGTGATCCTCTAAATCCGTATAGAAATTGCTGCGTATCCGGAGGCCGTTACTGCGATCCATGCTGACAATATAGTTCCCTTCCCGGTCAATCACACCGCTGTAGCCCGCTCCGCCGTAGCTGTCAATTTTCAGTTCCTCCGCCAACCCCTCCATATTGAACCAGCAGACAATATCTGTAAAGGTCTTCCCCTCCACGGTAAACGGGGTCAATCTGACGCCGAACAGCAAATACGGCGCATCCCCGTCTTTCCCGTCCTGCCAGGTGACGAACTGCTTCTCACCGGCGCGGCAGAGAGCGGCGATGGCCTCCTCCCGGGAGACGGGGAAGGGGGAGGCGGAGTAGAGTTCCCCGTTCTCGTCCACCAGGGCCAAATCGGCACAGTCCAGGCCCTGTTCGTTCATCCGCAGCAGATCCAGTACCTGGCTGACGGTTTCAAATTCCATTTGCCGACATTCCTCGCCCACTCCGGACAGAACATTCCAGCGGTATTTCACGGATTTGCCCAAGGAGGCCTGGTCGTGGCGTGCCAGTTCCTCCATGGACCGGATAGACGCGTCAAGCACCCGCACAGTCACTATGGAGTACAGCAGGGACGCCCCCAAGCAGATGGCAGCTACCGCAGCCAAAATGATTACGCATTTATTGAACCAATTCCAAAGGATCCCTTGGAAGGTTTCGGAATTTTTCATGCAAACGCTCTCCATCACGATATTACGATTTCAGGCAGGCGCTCGTCTGTCCGCCTGCCCTTATTCCACCGCAAAGGGGGGATAGTTCGGACATCGGAAAAGCCCCTCAGGGAGGGGCTTCCTGCTGTTTCCCAAAAAAACGGGAACTAGCCGTATATATTATATTGGCTTTACCTACAAGTGTCAACCCTAAAAGTTCCTTTTCCGGGCAGATCATATTTCTTGGAATATCTACGAACAAACCAGACGTATAAAGCCGTATCACCTGCCGCGCATAGGATGAACAGAGCGTCGTATCCCGGCGCGCCCGTCGTCCGCAAAGCCAAAACCGGCGGCAGGCGCGTCTGCGCCACCCCTTGCAAAAACCATCTGGGCCGTGGTATACTAGGCTCTGGAAATTCCGTGGCATAACAGCCTATCGAAAAGGTAAAACTGGGATTTTAGAAAGGAGTGCCAACTGCATATGACAGAAAACAGGAAACCGCTGCCGAAGAACCTGATCATCCTCGCTGCCGCCGCGATTCTTTTGGCGGTATGCGCGTTTGCCCTGGGAAGCTGGTTCGGAAACAGGCAGGACAGTATCGGCGAGCCGGAGGCAAAGGCCATTGCCCTAAGCCATGCGCAGGTAGCGGAAGAGGAACTGACTGGCTACAGTTTTGAAAAGGACACTAAAAAGGACGTCTCTGTTTACGACGTGGCATTCACCGCAGGCGGGTATGACTACGAATACCGCCTCAGCGCCGCCACCGGGGACATTATTAAATATGAGAAAAAGCCGGATCAGGACACCACACTGGCGCAGCCCACCCAGGGAGAGGCCGTGGACGAGGAGAAGGCCAGGGAAATCGCCCTCGCCCACGCGGGGCTGTCGGAAGGCGATATCTCCGGCTACACCTGCAAGCCGGACGTTGAGGACGGCGTCCAAGTATACGACATCCACTTCCGCGCCGGGGATCTGGAGTACGAGTATGAGATTGATCCCTCCTCCGGAAGCGTGCGGAAGGCGGAGACAGAGTTGTTCGACGCTGTGCAGCTGCCTCCAGACGCCAAAGACGGCAAGCCCGCCGCCGGAGTTGCCGCCCCCTCCGGCAGCCCTGTTGGGGAGGATGGGGCGAAAGCTGCCGCCCTGTCCCACGCGGGTTTGACCGAGGGGGATATCTTCGGCTACACCTGCAAGCTGGACTACGAGGACGGCGTCCAAGTTTATGAAATTGACTTCCACGCCGGGGAATATGAGTACGACTATGAAATCAACGCCGCTACCGGCGCAGTCCTCAAGGCCGACAAGGAATGGGAGCCGTCTGCCGCCCAGCCCGCCGCCGGAGCCGCCGCCCCCTCCGGCAGCCCTGTCGGGGAGGATGGGGCGAAAGCTGCCGCCCTGTCTCACGCAGGCGTAACCGAGGGGGATATCTTCGGCTACACCTGCAAGCTGGATGATGAGGACGGCATCCAGGTGTACGAAATCGACTTCCACGCCGGGGAATATGAGTACGACTATAAAATCAACGCCGCTACCGGCGCAGTCCTAAAGGCCGACAAGGAATGGGAGCCGTCTGCCGCCCAGCCCGCCGCCGGAGCCGCCGCCCCCTCCGGCAGCCCTGTCGGGGAGGATACGGCAAAAGCCGCCGCCCTGTCCCACGCGGGTTTGACCGAGAGGGATATCTCCGGCTACAAATGCAAGCTGGACTATGAGGACGGCGTCCAGGTGTACGATGTGGAGTTCAAGTCCGGCGGGTATGAGTACGAGTATAAGATTCACGCTGCCGACGGAATCGTTTTGAAGTCCGAAAAGGATCGGGACTGAGGGCACGCAGGCGCCGGAAGGCGCAATCCGAAATATGGGCGCCAACAGCCTTCCGACGGAAAGAAAAAAACCGGAAAATTTCAGCGATTTTTTCAAGAGATCATTCCGGCAGCTGGGCACGGGAACCGGCTTCAGCCCCACTGCTAACCGGCGCCGCCTTTCAGGCGGCGCCGGTTTCGTTTATCCTCCCGGCAGAAACAGGGAGAATTTCGCGCCCTCTCCGGGCTTGGAAAAGACCTTCACATAGCCGCCCTGCCCCTCCGCGATCTTCCGGACCAGGTACAGCCCGATGCCCACCCCGTCTGCGTCCCGGGCGTCTGGGGAGCGGTAAAACCGCTGGAATATCTTCCCCTGATCCGCCTCCGGCACCCCGGGGCCCGTGTCGGCCACGTCAATCCGCCGGTACAGTTCGTAGGCGGTGACCCGGACAGATACGGAACCTCCCGGCGGCGTGTACTTCACGGCGTTGTCCAACAGGTTGCACACCGCTTCCTCCGTCCATCTGGGGTCAAACACCGCCAAGACCTCCTTGGGCTCCACTGTCAGGGACACCCCCTTCTCCGCCGCCTTGGGGCGGAACTGGGCGGCGGCGGATTCCAGCATGGGAGCCAGCAGCAAGGGCCGGGGATTCTGGACGATGATCCCTGTCTCCAGCCGGGAGGCCTTCACCAGGGACTGCACCAGATCCTGGAGTTTTTCCGCCTGGCCGGTAAGGGCGGCGGCCAGGGCCCGGCCCTCCTCCGTCAACTCCTGTTCCTCCAGAAGCTGGGCGTACAGCCGGAGGTTGGCAATGGGGGTTTTCGTCTGGTGGGAGATATCCGCCACCAGGGTTTTGACCGCGTCCTTCTCCCCCTGCAGATTCCGGGCGGAAACCGACGAGGCGGCCAGATACGACGCCAGCCGGCTCTCCACGGCGGAGAGGAGGCTCTCGTCAAAATCCTCCTCCCGGAAGTCCCCCCGGGCGGCCTCCTCCAGCATCCGCGCCAGGCGGCGGAGCATACGCCGGGTCCGGAGCCGGTCCCACAGGATCACCAGGAGCGCCGCAGCGGCGGACAGGATTGGCACCGCGCTCATAGATCCACCACCCAGGTGTAGCCAACGCCATATACCGTTTTCAGATACCGGGGCCGGGAGGGCTCCTCCTCCAATTTGTCCCGGAGCCGCTTGACGGTCACGGACAGGGCGTTTTCATCCACCTCCGCCGCCTCGCCGCCCCATACCCGGTCGATAAGCACCGCCCGGGGCAGGACACGGCCCCGGTTTTCCACCAGCAGGCGCAGGAGTTTCTGCTCCGTGCGGCTCAAGTCCAAAGGCCGGCCCTCCCTGCGGAAGTCCAGCCCCTGAAAATCAAAGTAAAACCGTCCCATTTCCACTGCCTCCCCAGGCTCCTCCCGCCGGAGGCGGGCACTGACCCGGGCCCGCAGGACCGCCAGAGAAAAAGGCTTGGTGATATAGTCGTCCGCGCCGGACTCCAGGCCCAGGATTTCATCCTCCTCCGTGTCCCTGGCAGTCAGGAGGATGACGGGCGCACCGCACCGGGGCAGCAGCTCCAGGCCGCTGCCGTCGGGGAGGTTGACGTCCAGAAGAACAAGGTCAAACTTCCCCTCTGCCAGAGCCTCCCCGGCCCCGGCCAGGGAACGGCGGAGGATGATCTCCCAATCCTCCGCCCGTAATCCCAGACGCAGGCCCTCCCCTAGGGCGCGGTCATCCTCCACAATCAAAATCCGCTTCATGCCGTTACACAGACAGGGCGTCCGCCAGTTCCAGGCCGGGGTTGTGCTTGGTCAAAAAGCCCACGGACCACTCCCCGCCGAAAGCCACCAGCAGGCGGCCCTTGAAATCCTCCAGCAGGGCGGAGCCGGTGCAGAGCACCAGATCCTCCGGCTTGCAGGGACAGGCGGACACCAGCCGCAGGTGGTCGTAGGGCAGGCCTTCCATATAGAGTTCCACGCCGTATTCCGACCGCATCCGGTACTCGAACACGTCGAATTGCAGGGTGCCCACCACCCCCACGATAACCTCCTCCAGGCCAGCGCCGGGAAGCTTAAAGATCTGGATGGCGCCCTCCTGGGCGATCTGCTCCGTGCCCTTGATGAACTGCTTGCGCTTCATGGTGTCCTTAGGGGAAACCCGCATGAAGTGCTCCGGTTCAAAGGTGGGGATGCCGGAATACCGGAACTTCTTTCCCGGCACGGTCACGGTGTCGCCGATGGAGAAGAGGCCGGGATCGAACACGCCGATGATGTCCCCGGCATAGGCCTCGTCCACAATCTCCCGCTCGGCAGCCATCATCTGCTGGGGCTGGCTGAGGCGGAGTTTTTTCCCGCTCTGGACGTGATAATACTCCGTCTCCCGCTGGAATCTGCCGGAGCAGATCCGCATAAAGGCCAGCCGGTCCCGGTGGGCCTTGTTCATATTGGCCTGGATCTTAAAGACAAAGGCGGAGAATTCCTCGGAGAAAACGTCGATCTCCCCGGCGTCGGAAACCCGGCTGAGAGGCGGCGTGGTCATGGCCAGGAACTCCTCCAGGAAGGGCTCCACGCCAAAATTGGTGAGGGCGGATCCGAAGAACACCGGGCTGAGTGTCCCCGCCCGCACGGCCTCCAGATCAAAGTCCCTGCCTGCACCCAGAAGTTCCACCTCATCCCGCAGGGCGGCGGCCCGGGTCTCGCCCAGCATCTCGTCCAGGGCCGGATCCTCCAGTTCCACCTCCGTGGAGGCGGCCTTTTTCCCGTGGCCCTCCCCGGTGAAGAAGAGGATACGGCGCTTTTCCCGGTCATAGACGCCCCGGAACTCCCTGCCGGAGCCGATGGGCCAGTTCACCGCGTAGGTGTCAATGCCCAGTTCCCGCTCCACCTCCTCGCAGAGTTCCAGCGGATCCCGGGTATCCCGGTCCATCTTATTGATAAAGGTGAAAATGGGGATATGCCGCAGGGCACAGACCTTGAAGAGTTTGCGGGTCTGTGGCTCCACGCCCTTGGCCCCGTCGATAACCATAACGGCGGAGTCGGCAGCCATGAGGGTGCGGTAGGTGTCCTCACTGAAGTCCTGGTGGCCGGGGGTATCCAGGATGTTGACACAGCAGCCGCCGTGCTGGAACTGCATGACGGAGGAGGTGACGGAGATGCCTCTTTGTTTTTCAATCTCCATCCAGTCGGAGGTGGCGGCCTTGGCCCGTTTG
The DNA here is from genome assembly GCA_910584995.1 of uncultured Oscillibacter sp. Classification (GTDB taxonomy): domain Bacteria; phylum Bacillota; class Clostridia; order Oscillospirales; family Oscillospiraceae; genus Oscillibacter. Next base: position 30,458 of record CAJUDW010000023.1, read on the forward strand.
CCCTTCACCTCCCCGGCCTGGGCGATAGCCCCGCCGTAGAGAAGGAATTTCTCTGTCAGGGTGGTTTTGCCGGCGTCCGGGTGGGAGATAATGGCGAAGGTCCTCCGGCGGGTAATTTCAGCGCGCAGATCAGACATAAAAGCCTCCTAAAAACAGGGGATGCCCTGTAAGTCGATAACTGATTTACTGTACCATACCCCGTTCAAATTTGCAAGCGGGAGATCCGGCGGTTCCGGCCGGCTTTTCCGCGGGACGCGCCGCAGCCTGCGGGGCCGTAAAGCCCCGCAGGCTGCGGTTGTTGCCTGGGCGCCGTTTCTTACTGAAGGGCCTCCAGGAACTGCTTGTGATCCATGACCTTGCCGATCTTGGGGAAGATCCACTTCTCGCAGAAGTCCTGCTCTTCCTGGGTGTCGGTGGCGGTGCAGTCGCCGATGACAATCACGCGGTAGCCCTTGTCATAGGCAGACCGGGCAGAGGATTCCACGCACCAGTCGGTGTGGAAACCGGTGAAGGCTACGTACTCAATCTCGTTGGCCCGCAGATAGTAGTCCAGGCCGGTGGAATGGAAGGCGTCCAGGGTCTTCTTGCCTTCCACCACCACGTCGCCGGGCTGGGGGGTCAGTTCCTTGATGATCTCCGGCCCCGGCGTGCCTCTCAGCCAAGCGCCGGTGCCCCAGTCGGCCTCCATATCCATCTCAATGCCCCGCAGGCCCTCGCAGGCGGGGCCACCCCGTTTCAACTCCGGGAAGCCGGCGTCGAAGGGATGGAAGGGGCAGTAGAAAATCTTGGCCACCTGGCCTCTGGCGCTGGACAGCAGATCCTGCAGATTGGCAATGACGTTGCGCTCGGCCAGCTGCTCCTTGATGTGGGCGTACATGGTGCCGCCGGGGCTCAGGAAGTCGTTCTGGGGCTCGATGAGGACGATGGCGGTTTTCTCCTTGGGAATTCTCAGTTCGGACATGAGTGTTTCTCCTTTCAATATATACAGCCGTATGCGGGATCACATCATAGCCGGCAGCAGGGTGATCATCTGCGGCACAAAGACGCACAGCAGATCCACCACAACCATGGCCAGCAGGAAGGGGGTCGATCCGGCGAAGATATCGTTGACCGTGATGTTGTCCATGCCCTCCATGCCGTAGACAGAGGACTTGACGGTAAAGACGTTCATGCCGAAGGGAGGCGTAATCATGCCGGTCTCGATGGCAATGATCATGACGATGCCGAACCAGACCATATCAAACCCCAGGTCTGCCACAACCGGGCACATCAGCGGCGTGGTCAGCAGCAGAATGGACGTGGAGTCCAGGATGCAGCCCAGGGCCATTAAAATAGCAATAAAGACCAGGATAACCACAATGGGCGCCACGTTAATGGACTCCACAAAGCTGCGGATAACGTTGATGACGCCGCACATGGACAGCATCTTGGAATAAGTGGAGGCGGAAACCATGAGGATCAGGACGCTTCCTGCGGTGGAGCCGGACTCGATCAGGGTGGAGCTGAAGTCCTTGAGGTTGAATTTCCCCTTGAACACCACAATGAGGAACGCGCCGAACGCGCCGACGCCGCCGGCCTCGGTGGGGGTGAAGAAGCCCAGCCAGATACCGCCCAGGGAGATGATGATCAGCAGGACGATGGGCCAGGGCTTCAGGACTACTCTCCAGAAATTAGCCTGTTCCTCATCGGTCAGGGCCTGTACCTCCGGAATGTAATCCGGTTTGAATTTCCCCATCATCAGCACCACGACGATGAAGGCGGCGGTCATGACGATACCCGGCAGTACCGCCCCCACAAACAGCTTGCCGATGGAAACGTCCGCCTGGGAACCGTACACAATCATCAGAAGCGAAGGGGGAATCAGCATACCCAATATGGCGGAGCCGGCGATGGTGCCCAGGGCAAACCGGCGGTCATACTTCAGGCGGGTCATCTGGGGCAGGGCGATTTTCGTGAAAATAGCGGCGGAGGCCACAGTAACGCCGGTAATGGCCGCGAAGATGGCGTTGGCCACCACGGTGGCGATAGCCACGCCGCCCCGGACCCGTTTTAGCAGCAGGCTCGCCGCGTCATATAGGTCTTTACTGGCCCCTGAGAGGTTCGCCAGCAGGCCCATCAGCACAAACAGGGGAATCACGCCGAACATATATGACCGCACCTGCCCCCAGGCCGACTGGGCCAGCACGTTCATAGCGGTGGAAAACCGTCCGGTGGTGAGGAAGACGCCCAAAATGCTGGCGAACATCAGAGAGGTGCTCAGATGGACGCCCGCCATAATCAAAACCAGAAGCAGAATCAGCGACGCAGTCGCCACAATGCCAGTGCTCATGCCGCTTCTCCTTTCTCCGCCAGATCCCTGCCGGTGCGCAGTTTGTAGATCAGCTTACAGATCTCGTTGATAAATTCCAGAATAATCAGCAGGGAGCCGAAGATGATGATGAAGCGGCCCGGCACCGTGGTGATGCGCAGGGAGCCCGCGATTTCCGCCTCGCCGATTTTGATGGCGTTGATAAAATTCGCCCAGCTGGCCCGGATAATGCAGGCGTAGACAATCACGCCGATCAGCGCCGCCAGAATGTCTGTCACGCATTTCCAGGTATTGCTCATCTTGTCGTAAAACGTGGTGGAGCGCACGTGGGCGCCTTTGGCCGCCACGTGGGGGATCTCCATAAAGCAGACCACAATGATAATGCTGCTGACAATCTCCGCAGTCCCGGCGAAGGGCTTGTTGAACAGCAGGCGGCTCATCACATCCGCCGTAATCAGCAGCATGATGACGAACACCGCCGCCGCAGCAATCCAGGCCATTGCCTGTAAGAACCAGGCGAACGCCCGGTCAATCTTTCTCCATATCTCCATATTTACCTCCGTAAATCACTGCGGCACATTCCCATCCGGAAATGTGCCGCGGCGGACGGGCAAGCCCGCCCGCCGTGGATGCGCGTAAAACCGCTGTCAGCTCAGATCCCAGTCCCGCACCATGGGGACGCCCTTGGCGTCCAGAAGTTCGTAGAACTTGGTCACAATCTCGCTGCCGCTGTAGCCGTTGTCGTTGAGGGTGCCCACCAGGCCGTGGACCAGGTCGGGCAGGGTGGCGGCCCACTTCTGCTGCTCCTCGAAGGAGAGTTCGTTGATGGTGCAGCCCAAACTCTTCAGATCCTCAATGTCCTGGGCGTGGACCTTAGAAATGTAGTCGGCCTCATAGTCCAGATAACTCTCGCCCACCTCGCTGAGGATCTTCTGCACTTCCTGGGGCAGATCATTCCAGGTGTCTGTGTTGCAGGTGATGGCGTTGAAGGGGACCACATTGAAGTTGGCATCCAGGTAATAAGGGGCAACCTCGTAGACCTTCAGGTTGACACAGGAGTGGGTGGGCTGGATGGTCGCCCCGCAGACGTTGGTCTGGAGGTTCTGGTAGGTGTCGTTCAGGGAGGTCTGGAGGCCCACGGCGCCGGAGCCCTCAATCCAGCCCAGGTTGATGCCCGCCGCGCCTATCTTCATGCCGTTGACGTCGGCCAGGGACTTCACCTCCGTGGTGCTGTAGAACCCATAGGGATCGGAAACGCCGATGCCCAGGAACTGCTGGTTGTACTGCTCGCTGTAGGTACTGGTGAACTCCGGATACGCGGCATGGAGATCCTTGATGACATCCCGCATGATCAGGGGATCGGAGCAGGAGAAGGGCATACTGTACACCATGGTCTGGAGGGGAAGGCGGGAGGCTTCAAAGACCAGGATGATGCAGCCGATATCCACGAGGCCGTCCTGGATACCCTGGAGTTCGTTGCCCAGGCTGATGACAGAGCCGCCGTAGGACTTGACCCATTCAATCTCATAGTCGGTTTCGGCGCTAACACGCTCGGACACGTTCTTGACAAAGTGATCTTCCAGAGCGGTGATCCAGGGGTTGGATTCAGAGTGGCCGGAGCCGATTCTGAGGGTGATCTTCGTCTTGGCGCCGGAGGAACTGCCCGCGCCGGCATTGCTGCCGCCGTTCCCGCCACTGTTCCCTCCGCTGTTTCCGCTGTTCCCGCCGCAGCCGGAAAGGCAGGCCAGCATCATGGCCGCAGCCAACACCGCAGTAAACACTCTTTTCCAGGATTTCATTCTCAATACCTCCATCTTGTTTTTGTTTTCAGGTGTGTTTGTTTCGCTTTGCAAGAGGACTTGCTTCCGCGAACGGATACTGGATATTGGATACAATTCACAGGCTTATTGTAACTTTTACACTGTTTATTGTCAACGGCTTTTTGCCTCGTTTGTATGCTTTCTCCATTCCTGACGAAATTCAACAGCGAAATTAGGCAAAACAAACAGAATCCGCCAGAGACATTGCGTTTTTCTTGTTAATTAGGCAAAATACATATTGTATCCTAAATACAAAATCCAGCAGATTGACATTATCTTGCATTTTATATATAATAGGCAATATATCAATTTCTATGATTTTTGTAAAAGGCGAGGTACGTGCAATGAGCCAGGAGATCAAGCCGATCCAGTACAGAACCGTATCCGACTCCGTCTATGGTTGGATAAAAGACGCGATTGTACAGGGCACATTTCAGCCGGGGGAGCATATCGCCCAGGAGCGGCTGACGGAGATGCTGGGCGTCAGCCGGACGCCGGTGCGGGACGCCATGAAGCGGCTGGAGGCCGAAGGCCTTGTGGTCAGCAAGCCCCACTGCGGCGTAGTGGTGTTTGAAGTGACGGAAGAGCAGCTGCGGGAAATCTATGAAATCCGGATCCTGCTGGAGCAGTACTGCGCCGCCAAGGCCTGCGAGATCATTACAGAGGAACAAATCGACCAGATTGAGGCCGACAACCGCTCCATGCAGAACTGCCCCATCACTTCCCGGCAATTTATGCAGGGAGACCACCGGTTCCACCGGGACTTCTGCCTGATGTCCGGCTGCACCACCACCATTGAGGTTCTGGATAGCCTTTGGACCCGCTGCGAGGCCTTTAAAGCCATTTACTATTCCATTGACGGCAAAGCCAACGACACGCTGGACGAACACGCGCACATTATCCAGGCCTTCCGGAACCGGGATGTGGAAGGCGTGAAGGCGGCTATCAGCAGCCACCTGCTGGACGTCCTCCGGACCAACGTTGTGCGGATTCATACCGACCGGGAGAAGCAGGAGGAGGAGTTCACCGGCTGAAACCCTTTTCAGCAAATCACGCGCCCTGGGACATGCAGATGTCCCGGGGCGCGTCCTGTTTTTGCGGGCCGTCCCTGAACCGCCCCTGCCGCCTCACTTTATTTTTGGGTTGCCCTTGACAACTGTGGGCCGATATGGTACTAGTATAATCGGATATTGGATATTGGATACCAAAAACGGAGGTGCAGATATGTCAACCCTGCGTATCAGGCCGGTCAATACCGGCTTTGTCACGATGATCCCCAAGCAGTATCTCTACCACCACTCGGTAGTGAAATTCTATCCGGAAGCCTCGGATCACGAGGAGGAATACCCTGTCTTCACCTATCTGGTAGAGGGCGGGGAAAAGCTTTTGCTGGTGGATACCGGCATGGCGTGGACCGATCGGGCCAGCCAATACCATCACCCGGGCTCCTATCAGCCGGAGGGTATGTCCATTGTGGAGCAGCTGGCGAAGCTGGGCTACCGGCCGGAGGATGTGGGCATTGTGGTCTTTACCCACCTGCATTGGGACCACTGCTTCTATATGGAAAAATTCACCAATGCCAAGTTTTATGTACACGAGGCGGAGTACCGCTTCGCTATGGATCCAATCCCCCTGTATTACAAGTCCTATGAGGCGCCGCAGCTGGGCATTACCCGCCCCTTCGAGGGGTTGGCCTTCCACCTGACCCACGACGGGGACGAGATTATGCCCGGCGTCCGGGTCTTTGACACGCCGGGACACTCCGTCGGGCACCAGGCGGTGGAGGTGGATACCGCGGACGGTACCTATATCTGCTGCGGCGACGCAGTGTTTATCATGGACAACCTGAAGCCGGTTCCGGAGATGCACTACGATATTACGCCTCCCAACCGTTTTTCCGATATCATCGCCTGCTGGCAGAGTATCCGCCGCATCCGCGACCGGGCGGAGAGCCCGGACAAAATTCTGACCACCCATGACCGGGACATGCTCCGCCGGGCGGAAGAGGAGCCTGTTATCGGGCTTGGCGGGAAAGGCGGTGAGTGAAGCGGTTCCGCTTCAGAAGCCTATGGCGACAATTGCAGTTGCAGCTTGCTGTGATACGAAATATCACGAGATAGCGTTTGTCACGGATATCGTCCGCAAAAGCGGGAACGCCCCCCTCACCGTTGATATCAGCACCGGCCCCCATGTGCCGATGCAGGCGGATATCACCCGGGAGGAAGTCCTCGCGGCAGGCGGATATACCTGGGAACAGGTCCATGCCATGGGGAAAAGCGACGCCATTTCCGCCATGACGGAGAGCATCACGGCGATGATGTCCCGGCTCTGCGCCGAAGGGCGCATACAGGGGGCGCTGGGTATGGGGGGGCTGCAAAACTCCGTGGTCTGCTCCGCCGCCTTCCGCTGCCTCCCCATCGGCTTTCCCAAGCTGATCTGTTCTACCATCGCCTGCGGTGCGCGGGAGTTTGAAACCGTGGTGGGGGATAAGGACATTATGGTCACGCCCTCTATCGTAGACTTCGCCGGTGTGAACCCCATCAATGAAGTTGTCCTGGAAAATGCCGTGGCCGCAATCATCGGCATGACCTCCTATGGCGGCCGCCGGATTGACACGCGGGGCCAGAAATATACCGCCACCACGCTGATGGGCATTACAAATGACACCGTCATGCGGGCTTCGGACATACTGAGCGCCCGGGGCGTCCATATGATCAGCTTCCATTCCACCGGCATTGGCGGCAAGGTGATGGAGGATATGATCCGGGAGGGCGTGATTTCCGCCGTAATGGATCTGTCCCTCCACGAGATGACGGCAGAGTATCTGGGGGATTACGGCTACAGCCGGGGCGCCCGGAACCGCCTGGCCGCAGCGGCAGAGATGGGGATTCCCACCCTGGTGGTGCCCGGAGGCATCGACTTCGCCTGCCTCCGCCCGGGAGAACTGATGGCAGATCAGGAGGAACGGGGCTATGTCTGGCACAACAAGGATCTCACCCACACAAAGCTGTGGGAGCACGAAATCCTGGATATCACCCGCACCATCGCAGAGCGCCTGAACCGCTCCACCGGGAAAACAGAGGTAATCCTCCCCATGGGCGGCCTGCGGACACTCAGCGGCCCGGGGGAGCCCTTCCACAAACCGGAGACCATCCGGAAAATGCGGGACATTTTCCAGCAGGAGTTGAAGGAGGAGATTATTTTCAAAACCAGTCCCCTCTCCTTCTGCGACCCCGGGTTCGCCGATCTCTGCGCAGACGAAATGTACGCGCTTTTGCAGGAATAGGAGGGGTTTTATGTGGTATGACGCCTACCGGGCGCAGGTTGACGCCATCACGGCGGCCGCCCGGAAATTTTACCGCCTCCGGTATCAGATGAGCGACGGCGGCAATCTGAGCGTCCGCCTGCCGGATCGGGATTTGATGATCGTCAAGGGCACCAATATCTCCTTTGAGGAGACCTGTGCGGAAAACCTGGTGCTGTGCGATTTCGACGGAAACGTCCAGGCCGGGGACACTGCCCCCTCCAAGGAAGCCCTGCTCCACGGCGCGCTTTACCGCAGCCTTCCGGAGGTTGGCGCGGTGATGCACTGCCATTCCCCCTGGGCCACCGCCTGGGCGGCAAAACACGGCACGCTGGAATTTTCCACACACCACGCGGACTTGAAGTTTTTCCATGAAGTGCCGGTATTCGATACCCATTCCTACGCGGTGCCCAAGGAGTATTTTCCGCAGATCACGGGGTATTTTCAGGAACATCCCCAGCGGAACGCATTTTTGCTGCGGGGGCACGGGCAAGTCACCATGGCAAAGGACATGCGCAAAGCGGCCTATCTGGCGGAACTGGTAGAGGAAACCGCGCAGATCGCGTTTCTCTCCAGGCTGCCCCAAGAATAACCTGGCGGCTATTGACTGCCGCCCAATAAACGCCCTGGTATGCCGCAACGCAGCCAGGCACGCCCAACCCCAGAAGAACGGCGCACGCAAGGGTAAGCCCCCATAAAAAAGCTAAGGGAAAGGCAGGCCATAACGGCCTGCCTTTCTTTTTTGTCCTGTATAACCCACGATAACACTTTCAGGGAAAGCACCTGTGAGAAGGCAGGATCCAATCCGGAAAATTTGGACTGTCCCCTGAAAAGCCGGCAATTTCACACTTTCTTCCGTGTCCAACAAACTCCGATGATTGATCCAATGAAGACAAGTGGCGCTATTCTGACAAACAGCCACTCAAATGCGTGAATCCCTACCCCCATGACTGCGGTTTCGGGCTGGCTGTAATCCCAGCCCAAGTAAGGGCTGCCTAACACGATCAGGATTGCAAAAGCAGCCGCTATAACCGTACATGACAAGATAAAAAGCCAATGAATCGCCTTTTGTTTCGCTGTTTTTCTATGCGCAAGCTGCAGGTTGATGATCTCAAGTTTCTCGGAAATTGCTTTTAAGTCATCAGCTTTCGCCTCGGCAACGGTTTCTCCAAGCAGTGTGCTTACAGGTGTTTCCAATACCTCTGCTATGGAAATCAGCATATCGGCATCCGGTACCGACAGGCCTTGCTCCCATTTCGAGATGGTTTGCCTCACCACATTCAACTTGATTGCAAGTTCCTCCTGCGAAAGCCCTTTGGATTTTCTGATGGTCTTAATGTTTTCATTTAGCATCAGGGACGGCCTCCTTTCGCTACTATCATACGGAGGAAAACCCGTTGCGGCAAGCAACGCAAATTAACATTACCGCATCCGCTTGAAAGATGATGTTTTATCTCTATAAATTTTTTTGACATTCTTTCCTCCAAACACCGATTTTACGTCCCCTGCAGTTCCCCAACAGATTTAGGATTTACATTGCTGTTATTTTTTCAGAAAATCACTGAATTCTTTCAGTTCCTTTTTTGTATCTTCGGAAAGCCTGTTATATTCTATATCATGAATCGCACCCTCTAATGTATATAAATGTACTAAACAAACATTGGGATATTTCTGCTTTAACCTAAGAAATGCGTCTTTTGCACCTACCTTGATTAGTTTCTCGGAAGATTCAATACCAACAGATATTAGCTTTTTTTCCATTTCTT
>CAJUDW010000024.1 GCA_910584995.1 uncultured Oscillibacter sp.
AACACCACCTGCCCCCAGTGCGGCGGCCCCGCCCAGCGGGAGACGGACACCATGCCCCAGTGGGCCGGGTCCTCCTGGTACTTCCTGCGGTATATGGATCCCCACAATGACAAGGCCCTGGCCTCCAAGGAGGCCCTGGACTACTGGTCTCCCGTGGACTGGTACAACGGCGGCATGGAGCACACCACCCTGCACCTGCTCTACAGCCGCTTTTGGCACAAGTTCCTCTACGACATTGGCGTTGTCCCTACCAAGGAACCCTACGCCAAGCGCACCAGCCACGGCATGATCCTGGGCGAGGGCGGCGAGAAGATGTCCAAGTCCCGGGGCAACGTGGTGAACCCCAACGACATTGTGGATCAGTACGGCGCGGACACCATGCGCCTCTATATCATGTTCGTGGGCGACTTCGAGCAGGCCGCCATCTGGTCCACCGAGGCGGTGAAGGGCTCCAAGCGGTTCCTGGACCGGGTCTGGAACCTGGCGGAGGGCGCGAAGGAGAGTTATGAGGTGACCCCCGCCAACGAGGCCATCCTCCACAAGACCATCAAGAAGGTCACGGATGACGTGGACAACCTGAAAATGAACACCGCTATCGCCGCCATGATGACCGCCGTCAACGAACTGGCCTCCTCCGGCGTGACCCGCGGGGACATGCGCATCCTGCTGCTCCTGCTGAACCCCTTTGCCCCCCACATCACCGAGGAACTGTGGGAGACGCTGGGCTTCGCGGAGCGGGAAGGCAAAATGTGCTGCCAGACCCCGTGGCCGGTGTATGACGCCAACAAGACCGTGGCCGCATCTGTGGATATGGCCGTCCAGGTGAACGGCAAGCTGAAGGGCGCCATCACTATGCCGGTGGATAGCGGCGAAGACGCCGTGGTAGAGGCCGCCCTCCAGGTGGAGAAGGTCCAGAAGGCCACGGAGGGGATGCAGATTGTCAAGCGGATCCTGGTGAAGAACCGGCTGATCAACCTGATTGTAAAGCCCCGGTAGGGAATAGAATGACAAGGAGCGGAGGCCTAAGGCCTCCGCTCCTTTATCTGTTACACAATCGCCAGGGCCCGGTATACGTCCAGAATACGGCCGAAGAGAGGGTTTTCCGGCTTCAGCCCGGAGTATGCGGCCAGGGCCGCCGCCGGGCCCTCCTGTTGGATTTTGCCCAGCAGTTCCACGCTCTGGGGATCGTCGGGGCAGTCGAACCGCATGGCCGCCGCCGCGCCAAAAATCAGGTGATCCACCGGCAGGCCGTAGGAATCCGCCGTCACCAGGGGCTTGATGAGCCGGTCCGCCGGGTCCAGCTTCCGGATAGGCTCCCGGCCCACCCGGATCGTCTCGTCCTGGAGGAAGGGGTTCTGGAACCGGCTGAAAATCAAATCGATATAGGCGTGGTGCTTCTCCGCGTCGAAGCCGAACTCCCGGATCAGCCCCTCGCCGCTCTCCTTCATGGCCTGGTACACCGTGTCCCCAATGGCCGGGTCGCCGATGCTCTCCAGGATAGTGGCGTAACCTTTCAGTGTGCCGAGATAGGCGCAGACAGCGTGGCCGCTGTTGAGGGTGAAGAGTTTCCGCTCCAGATAGGCCATGAGGTTCCCGGCGTAGGTCATGCCGGGGATCTCCGGCTTGGGGCCCTTCCAGGCAGCCTCCTCCACATCCCACTCGCAGTACCGCTCCACGGCAGCGTCCAGGGGATCGTCAAAGCTGGGCTTGGGGCAGATGCGGTCCACGGCGCAGTCCACAAAACCGATGTTGGACTCGATGAAGGCGGCCTCCTCTGCGTTGAGGTGGGTCAGGACCTCGTTTTTCAGGCGGGTGGTGGTCCGCAGGCCGTTTTCGCAGCAGACCACATTCATGGGGGCGGTGTTGCCTGCCTGGATGCGCTTCTGGATACCGGCGGCAATGGACTTGGCGATGATGGGCAGGACCCGGGGCCCCACGGCTGTGGTGATAAGGTCACATTCCGCCACCTTCTCCAGGAATTCCGGGCCGTTGGAGAGAACGCCGCTGATATTCCCGATGGTCAGTTCCCCCTGCTCCCGGTCCAGGATGTGGACGGTGTAGCGCCTATTGGCGTTGATTGCCGAGATGATAGATTCCACTACGTCGGCAAAGACCACATGCCAGCCGGCCTGCTCCAGCAGGGCGCCGATAAAGCCGCGGCCAATATTGCCGGCGCCGATTTGAATCGCAAGTTTCATGTTTCCTTCCTCCATTTTCATTTTTTAAGAATACGTCCCGGCCCGGAATAAGAGGGTGCCCCCGAAGGCGCCTGTTGGGCCATATTAAAAAAAGTATACCATCCCGCGCCTTTCATCACAAGAAGAAAAAAATTGCCGTTTCCCGGGAAACGCAGGGAAAACGTGAGAAACCCCTTGTCCCCCAAGGGAAAGAGCGTCATCCGGCCGGAAACCGCAGGTGGCCGGGACGGGAAAGATTGGCGAATTACCCAAAGAATCCCTGATAATTTTGATGCGCTGACCGGGAATTATTGGATTGACCGATCCCCAAAAAGCGTGGTAGTATGGTAAAGTGCAGTCTTCCGGAATCACGATATCGGGCGGCTGCGAAAAGGAAACACAACTGTGTGTTAGGAGAAAGGAGCAAACAGCCATGAAAGAGCGCGTTCAAAAATTTGGACGGTTCCTCAGCGGTATGGTGATGCCGAATATCGGCGCGTTTATCGCCTGGGGATTTATCGCCGCCCTCTTCATCCCGGCAGGCTGGTTCCCCAACGAGACCATCAACGGCATGGTGGGGCCCATGCTTTCCTACCTGCTGCCGATCCTCATCGGCTACACCGGCGGCAAGGCCGTAGGCGGGCAGAAGGGGGCCGTCACCGGCGCCCTGGCCACCTTGGGCGCAATCGCTTCCACCGACGCCACCATGTTCATTGGCGCCATGATCTGCGGCCCCTTGGGCGGCTGGTGCATCAAGAAATTTGACGAGAAGATGGAAGGCCATATCCCCGCTGGTTTCGAGATGGTGGTCAACAACTTCTCCGTGGGCATCATCGGCGCGCTGCTGGCTATTTTGTCCATCTATATCATCGGCCCTGTCTGCGTGGGCCTCACCGGCATCCTGGAAAAGGGCGTCGGCGTCCTCGTGAACAACGGCCTGCTTCCCCTGACTGCCGTCCTGGTGGAGCCCGCTAAGGTGCTCTTCCTGAACAACGCCATCAACCACGGCGTCTTTACCCCCATCGGTACGGCGGAGGCGCTGGAGGCCGGTAAGTCTATCCTGTTCATGATTGAATCCAACCCCGGCCCCGGCCTGGGCCTGCTGCTGGCCTACTGCGTGGCCGGTAAGGGCGAAACCCGCTCCTCCGCCGGAGCCGCTGCCGTCATCCAGTTCGTAGGCGGCATCCACGAGATCTACTTCCCCTATGTCCTCATGAACCCCATCGTCATCCTGGGGCCCATGCTGGGCAATATGGCCGGTATTTTCGTCCTCTCCATGCTGGGCGGCGGCCTTGCCGCAGCGGCCTCCCCCGGCAGCATCATTGCCGAAATGCTCATGACCCCCAAAGGCGGCTACTTTGCCAATATCGCCGGTATCGCCGTGGCCTGCGTGGTCAGCTTCCTGATCTCCGCCTTCCTGCTGAAATTCTTCGGCAAGGACGCCAGCCTGGAAGAGGCCCAGGCCCAGGTGGCCGCCAGCAAGGCCGCCTCCAAGGGGCAGGCCGCCCCCTCCCCCGCCGGTGCGGCGGTTGACGTGCGGGACGTGAAGAAGATCGTCTTCGCCTGCGACGCCGGCATGGGCTCCTCTGCCATGGGCGCCACCATGCTGCGCAACAAGCTGAAGGACGCCGGGATCACCGATGTGGAGGTAATCCACTCTCCGGTTTCCGAGATCCCCAAGGACTGCCAGATTGTCGTCACCCACCACGAACTGGCCCACCGGGCGGTGGACAGCAATCCCAACGCCCGGGTCATCCCCATCAAGAACTTCATGGGCGCGCCTGAGTACGACGCGCTGGTGAAGGAGATGGTAGCCGGGCGGAGCGCCGCCCCTGCCGCCCCTGCCGCCGCGGAGGCCCCCAAGGCCGCCCCCCTCAGCGGCGTGCTGGAGAAGAAAAACATCATCCTGGGCTGCAAACCTGTGACGCCAGAGGAGGCCATCAAGGCCTGCGGAAAGCTGATGGTGGACAGCGGCTATGTGGAGGAGGGCTATGTGCCCGGCATGATTGACCGGGAAGAGGAGTTCTCCCTGGCCATCGGCAACCATGTGGCCATCCCCCACGGCACCGTGGCCGTAAAGCCCCTGATTAAGAAGACCGGTATCGTGGTGATGACCTATCCCGAGGGCATCGAGTGGGGCGACGATATCGTGAAGCTGGTTGTGGGTATCGCCGCCACCGGCGACGAGCACCTGGATATCCTGGCCCGGATCGTGGCCGCTGCCGACGATGAGGAGGCCACCGACAAGCTGGTGGAGACCGCCACGGAGGAGGATCTCTTCAAGCTGCTAAACGGCCTGGAGTAAGGAAAAAGCGCAAAACAAGGCAGGGCCCGGCTCCAAAAGGAGCCGGGCCCGTTTCTTTTTTTTGCTGGGATGTTAGCGCTGGTTGGCCATCCGGTAGATTTTCAGCATGTCCGCCTCATAGAGGACCTTGGCAGATCCCTTTTTCCCTCCCGCCGCAACGGCGCACTTCCGGGCCAGGGTTTCCATGTCCTCCTCCGAGGGGGAGATCCCCAGTTCCTTCAGGGAGGTGGGCATCCCGATGGAGCGGAAGAAATCCTCCATGGCCTCCACGCCCTTCAGGGGGGCGTCCGGATCCTCCGCAGGGATTCCCATAACGTTGACGGCAAATTTCCGGAACCGGGGCAGGCAGTCCCCCATCACATACCGGGCCCAGCTGCCCCAGAGGGCCGCCAGCCCCGCCCCATGGGCCACGTCGTACAGCCCGCCCAGTTCATGCTCCAGGCCGTGGGTGGCAAAGTCGTTGCCGCCGTTGCCGCAGCCGGTGAGGCCGTTGTGGGAGAGGCTCCCCGCCCACATAACCTCCGCCCGGGCGTCGTAGTTTTGCGGGTCGTCCCGGAGGATCAGGGCGTTTTTCATCACCGTCCGCAGAAGGGCTTCCGCCAGGCTGTCCGTCAGTTCCATATTGCCGCCGCTGGTAAAGTACCGCTCCATGGTGTGCATCAGGATATCCGTGCAGCCGCAGGCAGTCTGGTAGTCCGGCAGGGTCATGGTCAATTCCGGATCCATCACGGCAAATTTCGGACGGCCATAGGGGCTGCTGTAGCCCCGCTTTTTCATGCCGTCCTCGTTGGTGATAACGCTGCTGTCGCTCATCTCGCTGCCGGTGGCGGAGAGGGTCAGCACAACCCCCAGGGGCAGGCATCCCCCGGCAGTGCGGGTATGCTCATAGAAGTCCCACACATCCCCGGGATTTACCGCGCCGTAGCCGATGGCCTTGGCGGAGTCGATGGCGCTGCCGCCGCCCACCGCCAGCAGGAAATCCACGTTTTCCCGCTTGGCCAGTTCAATACCCTGATACACCAGGGACAGCCGGGGGTTCGGCACCGCGCCTCCCAGTTCCACATGGAAAATGCCCTCCCTGTCCAGGGAGGCCTTTACCCGGTCCAGCAGCCCGGAGCGGACAACGCTGCCGCCGCCGTAATGGATCAGCACCCGCCTGCCCCCCTGCTCCTTGACCAGCGCCCCGGCCTGCTCCTCGGTCCCCCGTCCGAAAACCACCTTCGTAGGGGTAAAATAGGTAAACCCAAACATGCACAATTGCTCCTTTCTGTTTGATGTCTTGTCCCTATTCTACAGTATAACCGATGCCGGACAGGGATACAAGGGGCGGGCAGGGGCTTTTCCCCCAGATTGGCCGCAGGAGGGGCCGGTGGGGCGGATGAAATTTTCCGCTGCCCCGCTTCCGGGGAAAGTATTGCGCAGATGGAAAAATTCATATATAATAGGCGTATCTGTAAAACCGCGGATGCATGTCCCTAGGCACAGGATAGGCGCGGCCGCGGACGCGCCGGAAAGGCAGAGGATGGGCCATGGCTCAAAACGGCATTAAAATCACGGAATTCATCGACCTCTTTGAGTTGGAGATTCTGAACAAGGGCAACGATTTCAACTCCGCGCGGCTGACCATCACGGATGTCAACCGGCCCGGCCTGCAGTTTCACGCTTTTTACGACTACTTTGATCCCCGCCGCTTGCAGGTGATCGGCAAGGCGGAGGTCACGTATCTGAAGGGCCTGTCGGAGCAGAAGCGCCGCAAGTGCTTTGACGATCTCTTCCTCTATGACATTCCCGCCCTGGTGATTTCCCGGGGGCTGGACTGTTTCCCGGAGTGTCTGGAGAGCGCGAAAGAGCACGAAAAGACCCTCCTGCGCACCAAGGAGACCACTGTGGAATTCACCAGCCGTACCATCGAACTGTTGAACCGGGCCTTGGCGCCCTGCGTCACCCGCCACGGCGTGCTGCTGGATATCCACGGCGAGGGCGTGATGATCACCGGCGACTCCGGCATCGGCAAGAGCGAGTCCGCCATTGAACTGATCATGCGGGGCCACCGTCTGGTGGCCGACGACGCGGTGGAACTGCGGCGGCTCTCCAACCAGCTGATCGGCAGCGCCCCGGAGGTAATCCGCCACTATATCGAACTGCGGGGCATCGGCGTAATCGATCTGCGGCAGCTTTTCGGCCTGCGGGCCATCAAAAATGAGTCCCCGCTGGATCTTATCGTCCACTTTGAACAGTGGGACAGCAACAAATTCTACGACCGCCTGGGCATCGAGGACCACTTCATGGAGATCCTGGGGGTCCAGGTGCCCCTGGTGACTATACCGGTGCGGCCCGGGCGGAACCTGGCCAGCATCGTGGAGGTGGCCGCCATGAACAACCGCCAGCGGCGTCTTGGCTTCAACGCCGCGGAGGCCCTGGCCCAGCGGGTGGATCTCCGGGCAGACATGGGCAGCAAATAGAAGGAACCGGCGGATTTGGGGAGGAAGAGATATGTATATCGGTATTGACGTAGGCGGAACCAACCTCAAGGCCGGCCTGGTGGACCGGGACGGCACCATCCTGGCGGTGGAGCGGGTGCCCCTGGACTTCCAGGGCCCTGCCTCCTTTGCCAGGACCCTGGCGGGACTTTGCCGGGCGGTGATGCGTCCCGGCGACCAGGTAGAGTATGTGGGCATGGGCCTCCCCGGGGCGGTCTCCGGCGGCGACATCCTCTTCACCACCAACATTCCCATGGAAAATGTCCCCCTGGAGCGGCTCTTCCGGGAGCATCTGGACCTCCCCCTGCTGCTGGGCAACGACGCGGACTGCGCCGCCGTTGGGGAGTTCTTCTGTGGCGCGGGAAAAGGCACCCGGGACTTTGTGGTAGTGACCCTGGGCACAGGCGTTGGCGCGGGGATCATCCTGGACGGAAAACTCCGGGGCGGCGTCTCCTCCAGCGAAGCCGGCCACATGGTGATCTGCCAGGACGGGGATCTCTGCAACTGCGGGCGCCGGGGCTGCTGGGAGCGGTACGCCTCCGCCACGGCCCTGATCCGCATGACGAAGGAGGCCATGGAAAAATACCCGGACAGCGCCCTTCACGCCATTGCCGCGGAGAACGGCGGCGTTGTGGAGGGCCGGACGCCCTTCCTGGCCGCCCAGGCCCGGGACACCGTGGCCCTGGAGGTCTGCCAGACCTACGCGGAGTACCTGTCCAGCGGCGTTTCCAGCCTGATCAACATCCTCCGGCCGGAGGCAGTGGCCTTCGGCGGCGGCGTTGCCAGCGCGCCGGATCACTTCTTGCTGGATCCCGTGCGGGAGATTGTGGCCCGGGAGTGCTTTGCCCGCCACGGGGGCCGGGAAACCCGGATCCTCCGGGCGGAACTGGGCAACGACGCCGGGATCATCGGCGCGGCGTTTCTGGGCCGCGTATAGCGGGATCTCTGGATAAAGCGCCTTATACGGCGTAAACTTTTTGGGTTCCTTTTTCCGCGGCGGCACGCGGCATCATGTTCTCAGGAGGCTGGCCCATGGATTGGGTGACGCAGTTTGACAAGCAGATGGCGGCATATCTGCCGGACGTGAAGGTCCTGGCAGAGGAGCCGATGGCAAAACACACCTCCTTCCGCATCGGGGGGCCCGCCAAGCGGATGGCCTTTCCGGATCGGGGGGAGCAGATGGTCCTCCTGCTGGAATTTGCCCGGGAGGCGGGGGCGGATCCGCTGATCATCGGCAACGGCACCAACCTCCTGGCCCCCGACGGGGGACTGGACCGGCTGGTGATCTGTACCCCGGCGGGATATGGCCGGGCGGAGGCCGGGCCGGAGCCCGGCACGGTCACGGCGGAGGCAGGCGCCTCCCTGGCCCGGGCGGCGGATCTCGCCTGCAAGCTGGGGCTGACAGGGCTGGAATTTGCCCACGGCATCCCCGGCACCGTGGGCGGCGCGATCTGCATGAACGCCGGAGCCTACGGCGGTGAGATTGCCCAGGCGGTAGAGCAGGTAACGCTCCTGTTCCCGGAAGAGGGCGTGCGGGTGCTCCGGCGGGAGGAGATGGAATTCGGCTACCGGCAGAGCGTGCTGACCCGCCATCCGGAGGCCGCCGTGCTGTCGGCGGTGTTCCGCCTGGCGCCGGGAGACCCGGAGGATATCCGGGCGGCCATGCGGGACTTCACCGCCCGCCGGAAGGAGAAACAGCCCCTGGAATATCCCAGCGCGGGCAGCTTTTTCAAGCGGCCCCCGGGGCAGTTCGCCGGCGCGCTGATCGAAGGGTGCGGCCTGAAGGGCCTGGCCGCAGGCGGCGCCCAGGTCAGCGAAAAGCACGCGGGTTTCCTCATCAACCGGGGCGGGGCCTCCTGCGCCGACGTAAAAGAATTGATCCGCCGGATACAGGAACGGGTCCTGGCCGAAACCGGCGTTTTGCTGGAACCGGAGGTCCGGATCCTGTAACGGCGCCGGGCTGCGGAAAATCCCGCTGGAACGGGAAGCAGCGGGGCCTCTTCACATAGAAAGGAATGGGTTTCCATGGAAATTTTGATCATCTCCGGGCTTTCCGGCGGCGGAAAGAGCAAGACGGCCTCCTTCCTGGAGGACATGGGGTTTTATATTGTGGACAACATGCCCGCCGCCATGATTTTGAAATTCGCGGAGTTCTGCGCGGGAGCCAGCGGGCGGTATGCCCGGGTGGCCCTGGTCTACGACGTGCGGACCGCCAACACGCCTACGGAGTTGTTCGAGGTGCTGGACCAGCTGGAAACCATGGAGGATACCTGCCGGATGCTGTTCCTGGACGCCGAACCCGCCAGCATCATCAAGCGGTACAAGGAGACCCGCCGCCGCCATCCCCTCAGCGGGGAGTCGGACTCCCTGGAGGACGCCGTGCGCCGGGAAAAGGAGATGATGGAGCCGTTCCGGAAACGGGCAGACTTTGTCATCGACACCTCCAGGCTCTCTACGGCCAAGCTGCGGGGTGAACTTCTGCGGCTCTTCGGCGGCGGGGAGGAAAAGGGCGGCATGACCGTCAGCGTTATGTCCTTCGGGTTCAAATACGGCATCCCCATGGACGCCGACCTGGTGCTGGACGTGCGCTTTATGCCCAACCCCTTCTATATTGAAGATCTGCGCCACCAGACGGGTTTGGATAAGGCGGTGGCGGACTATGTGTTCGGTTTTCAGCAGACCCAGGGATATCTGGAACGGCTGGAGGATCTAATGGGCTACACCCTGCCCCTGTACGCAGAGGAGGGGAAGGCGGCTTTGGTGATTGCCGTAGGCTGTACCGGCGGCCACCACCGCTCCGTGGCAGTGACCCACGCCCTGACAGAGTTCATCCGGCAGCAGGGGTATCAGGTTTCGGAAAACCACCGGGATATGAACCGGGGAGGCTGAGCCATGGAAGGAAACACCTCCTACCGCCTGCCCAGGAACCGGGGGCCGCGGATCGCCGTCATCGGCGGCGGCCACGGCCTTTCCAATATGCTGCGGGGCCTGAAAAAATATACGGAAAACATCGCCGCCATTGTCACCGTAGCGGATGACGGCGGCGGCAGCGGCGTCCTCCGGCAGGATCTGGGGATGCCCCCGCCGGGGGATATCCGCAACTGCATGGAGGCCCTCGCCAACACGGAGCCGCTGATGAGCGAACTTCTCCACTACCGCTTTACTGAGGGGACCCTGGCAGGCCAGAGTTTCGGCAACCTCTTCCTGGCGGCCCTGAACGGGATTTCCCCCTCCTTCGATACGGCAGTAAGCCGCATGAGCGAGGTTTTGGCCATTACGGGCCGGGTGCTGCCGGTGACCACCGCCGATGTGCGGCTGGAAGCGGAGTTTGAAAACGGCTCCAGTGTGGTGGGGGAATCCAAAATTTTCTACTGCAAGAAGCAGGAAGACTGCCGTATCCGGCGGGTCCGCCTTCTGCCGGAGCATCCCAAGGCCCTGCCGGAGGCGGAGGCGGCCCTGCGGGAGGCGGACATGATTGTCCTAGGCCCCGGGAGCCTCTATACCAGCATCATCCCCAACCTCCTGGTGGACGGCATTGTGGAGGCCATCCAGGCCTCCGACGCCCTGAAGGTCTACGTCTGCAATGTCATGACCCAGGAGGGGGAAACGGAGGGGTATACTGCCTCCGACCATATCGCTGCCCTATTCCACCACTCCGCGCCGGGGCTTTTTGAACTGTGCCTCTGCAGTTCCTCCCCTATCCCCAAGGGTGTGGCCGCCCGGTACGCCCGGGAGGGGGCCGAACTCCTGCGCTACGACAAGGACCGCTGCGCCGCCCTGGGTGTGGAACTGGTAAGCCGCCCGGTGTCCGTGGTGGAGGACGGCTACGTCCGCCACCATCCTGTCCATCTGGCCCAGGAACTGATCCTTCTCCACGCAGAGCGCAGCGTCCGGGTGGCGGACGGACGGTTCCGGGACGCCCCTTACCGGAAGGAAAAACGCTGAGGGAAACCCAGATATCAAAACCGGTACATGGAAAATACGGAAAAACCGCGGGCTTTAGGATAAAGAGGAGAACCGGATGTCCTTTTCCTTTGATACAAAAAACGAATTATGCAAGCTGAATGTCCAGCGCCTCTGCTGCGCCCGGGCGGAAGCCTACGGCATCCTGCTGTACTGCAACACCTTCAATGCGGCGGAGATCCGGATCATCACGGAAAATGGCAACTTCGCCGCCCGCCTCCCCCGGCTCTTCCAGAAGGCCTTCGGCCTCCGGTTCGACCGCCTGCCGGAGGAAGGGGGAAAGCGGATCTTCCAGATCACGGATCCGGAGAAACTGGCGGCTGTCATCAATTTGCTGGGTTACGATCCCAAGCAGCAGCTGGCCCTCCATATCAACTTCGGCCTGTTGGAGGAGGGCTGCTGCCGGGCTGCCTTCCTGCGGGGCTGCTTTTTCGCCGGCGGCAGCATCATGGATCCCCAGAAGCGGTATCACCTGGAATTAACCTGCTCCCATCTGCAAGCCAGCCGGGAACTGGAGGCCCTGCTGCTGGAGTGCGGCTACCGGCCCAAGAGCACGGCCCGGAACAGCAGCTTTGTCACTTATTTCAAGCAGAGCGGCCAGATTGAAGATTTTCTCACCTTCATCGGGGCCCCCTCTGCCGCCATGCGCATCATGTCCGCCAAGCTGGAGAAGGATCTCCGCAACAGCGTGAACCGCCGCCTCAACTGCGACACCGCCAATCTGGACAAGGCGGTAGAGGCCGCCCAGGAGCAGCTGGAGGCCATCCGCAGGCTCCGGGAGGCGGGGATACTGGATCGGCTGCCGGACAAACTCCAGGAGACGGCGGCCCTGCGGCTGGCCAATCCGGAACTGAGCCTTTCGGAACTGGCGGAGGCCTTTGACCCGCCGGTAACGAAATCCTGCCTGAACCACCGGCTGCGAAAGCTGGCGGAGACGGCAAAAAAACTGCCATAACAACGAAATGATACGTGTCCCTCCGGCAGGGCCCGGTGGGACAGGAAATTGGGAGGAATGTTTTATGGATCGCTGTGAACTTGCATATCAGCTGCACAAGGAAGGCTACAACTGCGCCCAGTCGGTGGCTGGCGCCTTTGCGGACCGCCTGCCGGTGGACCGGGAAACGCTGCTGGCCGCCGCAAGCGGTATGGGCGGCGGGATCGGCGGCAGCCATGAGGAAATCTGCGGCGCCGTCACCGGCGGCGTGCTGGTGCTGGGCTGGCTGTATCCCCACACCCAGGGGGCCGATCGGGCCGGAAAAGTGCGGACCTATGCCCTCTGCAAGGAATTCCGCCGCCGGTTTGCGGAGATATTTGGCCTCAGCCGCTGCGGCGAACTGCTGCGGGCCCGCCCCGGCGTCAATGAGAAAACCCCCGCCGCCGGGCGCCTTGGCATTACCAGCCACTGCGATGTCATGGTTGTCACCGCCGTGGAACTGCTGGAGACGCTGCTGGCAGAAACAGAGAATGCCGGATAAACCGGCGGCAAAAACAAGGGGGGAGCGCCCATGTCCTTTGTCCATCTCCATGTCCATACGGAATACAGCCTGCTGGACGGCGCCTGCCGCATCCGGGATCTGCCCGGGATTGTGAAGGCCATGGGCCAAACGGCCTGCGCTGTCACCGACCACGGGGTCATGTACGGCGCGGTGGATTTTTACCGGGCCTGCAAGGCAGAGGGTATCCACCCCATCATCGGATGCGAGGTTTACGTGACTCCCCAGGGCCGCACCCGGTTTGACAAGATCCACGAGTTCGACGCGGAAAGCCGCCACCTGGTCCTCCTTTGTGAGAACGAGATGGGCTACCGCAACCTCTCCCACATGGTCTCCATGGCCTGGACGGAGGGTTTTTATGTGCGGCCCCGGGTGGATCTGGAACTGCTGCGGCAGTACAGCGGAGGCCTCATCGCCCTCTCCGCCTGCCTTGCCGGGGAGATTCCCCGCCGCCTGCGGAACGGGGAGTACGAAAACGCGAAACAATACGCCCTGGATCTGGCGGGGATCTTCGGCCCGGGGCATTTCTACCTGGAACTCCAGGATCACGGCATCCCCGACCAGAGGGCCGTGAACCAGGGCCTCCTCCGCATCCATCAGGAAACGGGCCTGCCCCTGGTGTGCACCAACGACGCCCACTACCTGAAAAAAGAGGACGCGGAAGCCCACGACGTGCTGCTGTGCATCCAGACCGGCAAGACCCTGGAGGACGAGAACCGGATGCGCTATGAGCCCCGCAATTTTTACCTCCGCAGCGAGGAGGAGATGGCAGCCCTCTTCGGCGCTTACGAGGGTGCCCTGGAAAACACGGCAAAAATCGCGGACATGTGCCAACTGGAATTCACCTTCGGCAAATACCACCTGCCGGAATTCCAGCTGCCGGAGGGCTACGACAGCCGGGCCTATCTCCGGAAACTCTGCGAAGAGGGCTACCGCCAGCGTTACGGGGAGGACGGTTCCCACCGCCGGCAGCTGGACTATGAACTGGACATGATTGAGAAAATGGGCTTTACCGACTATTTCCTCATTGTCTCCGATTTCGTCCGCTACGCCAAGGGCGCAGGCATCCCCGTAGGGCCCGGGCGCGGCAGCGCAGCAGGCTCCCTGGTCAGCTACTGCCTCTCTATCACGGACATCGATCCGGTGAAATACAGCCTGTATTTCGAGCGTTTTTTGAACCCGGAGCGGGTCAGTATGCCGGATATCGACATGGACTTCGGCGACACCCGCCGGGACGAGGTGTTCGATTACGTAAAGCAGAAATACGGGGCGGATCATGTGGCCCATATCGTCACCTTTGGCACCATGGCCGCCCGGGGCGTTATCCGGGACGTGGGCCGGGTGATGAACATGCCCTACGCCGACGTGGATCAAATCGCCAAAATGGTGCCCATGTTCCCCGTCAACGGCAAGAAGCACGTGACATTGGAGGACGCCCTCCAGCTCTCCCGGCCCCTGCGGGAACTCCACGAGACGGATCCCCAGGTAGCGCGGCTCTTTGACACCGCCCGTGCCCTGGAGGGAATGCCCCGGAACGCCTCCACCCACGCTGCCGGGGTGGTGATTACAAAGCAGCCGGTGTACGAATATGTGCCCCTGGCCAAAAACGACGATGTGGTGGTCTGCCAGTACGTCATGACCACCCTGGAGGAACTGGGCCTCCTGAAAATGGACTTCCTGGGCCTCCGGAACCTGACAGTGCTGGACGATGCGGTGAAGGCCCTCCAGGAGCGGCAGCCGGACTTCCGCCTGGCGGATATCCCGGAGGACGACCTGGAGACCTACGAGATGCTCTCCGCCGGACGGACCTCCGGCGTATTCCAGATGGAGTCCAGCGGCATGACCGGCGTCTGCACGGGGCTGCGGCCCCGGAGCATTGAGGACATCACCGCCATCATCGCCCTGTACCGCCCCGGGCCCATGGACTCCATCCCCCAGTTCCTGGAGAGCGCCCGGAACCCGGAAAAAGTTCGGTACGACCACCCTTCCCTGGAACCTATCCTCTCCATGACCTACGGCTGCATCGTCTATCAGGAACAGGTGATCCAGATCTTCCAGCAGCTGGGCGGATACTCCCTGGGCCAGGCGGACATGGTGCGCCGGGCCATGAGCAAGAAAAAGGTCAAGGATATTGAGCGGGAGCGGGAGGCTTTCCTCCACGGGGATCCGGTCCGGAATATCTGCGGCTGCGCCGCCAATGGCATCCCAGAGGCGGTGGCCCAGACCATCTATAATAAAATATACGACTTTGCCGAATACGCCTTCAACAAGGCCCACGCCGCCGCCTACGCGGTTGTGGCCTACCAGACCGCCTATTTCAAGTGCCACTTTACCCGGGAGTACATGGCGGCGCTACTGACCTCCGTGCTGGACAACTCCGACAAGGTAGCGGGCTATATCAACGAGTGCAAGGAGTGCGGCATCAGCCTCCTGCCGCCGGACATCAACCGCTCCAGCGACCGCTTCACGGTTGAGGAAGGGGGTATCCGGTTCGGGCTGGTGGCCATTAAGAATATCGGCCGGGGCTTCATCCAGGCGGTGATGCAGGAGCGGGAGAAGCGGCCCTTTGCCTCCCTCCACGATTTCTGCGACCGGATGCAGGGCAGCGACATGAACAAGCGGGCAGTGGAGAACCTCATCCGCTCCGGTGCCTTTGACGGCACAGGGGCTCGCCGCTCCCAGCTAATGAAGGTCTTTGATCAGGTGCTGGACGGCTCCGCGGCCCGCCGCCGGGACAATGTAGAGGGCCAGCTGGACTTTTTCTCCATGGGCGGAGGCGGCCTGGATGCCGCGCCCGCCAGGGAAATCAGCCTGCCGGACATCCCCGAGTTCACCCCCCAGCAGCTGATGACCATGGAGAAGGAGACCACCGGGCTCTATCTCTCCGGGCACCCTATGGACCAGTACCGGGAGCAGGTCAGGAGGCTGCGGGCCCCCACCATCGGCTCCATCCTGGAGGATTTTGAAAACGGCCCCGTCCGCTTCGCCGACGGCCAGCGGGTCACCCTGGCGGGGGTCATCACCTCCAGCAAGACAAAGACCACCAAAAACAACACCCTCATGGCCTATGTGATGCTGGAGGACGACACCGCCTCCATGGAACTGCTGTGCTTTGCCAGGACGCTGGAGTCCTGCGGGGCTTACCTGCGGGAGAACCAGGCGGTGGCGGTTCAGGGCAGGCTTTCCGTCCGGGACGAGAAGGCCCCCCAGCTGATGTGCGACAGCGCCTATCCCCTCTCCAACGGGGAGGGCAGCCCGATACCGCCCCAGCAGCCGGAGGCGCCTTCGGAAAAGCTTGTGCAGGGCGGCACCCTGTACCTGAAATTTCCCAGCCTGCAAGATCCGTCGGTACGGCATATGAAGCTGGTGTTCTCCATGTTCCCCGGCACCACGCCGGTGAAGATGGTCATGGCGGATACCCGGAAGGTCTACGGCACCCAGACACTGCTGCACACCGCCCTGATACGGGAAGCCCGGGAGATCCTAGGAGAGGGAAACGTGGTAATCAAATAAAAAAGCGGATCCTGCGGGCAGGCTTCCCGTAGGATCCGCTTTTTTATTTTCCGCTCTTTTCCGGCTGCCCGTCGTCCAGGAGGATGTCCATCATCTGGCTGTACAGCCGCTCCGGCGCTTTTTGAAACCGCTCCGTCAGGGCCTTGGCCATGTCCTCCCGGGGGACCATCAGGCTCAGGTCCAGAACGCTGCCCATGTCGTCATCCAGGGACAGCCGGACAGTGTAGACACCGTTGGGCCGCTGCCGGCAGGAGGTCCGGACCTGGCTTTTCCGCCGGAGCCTCCGGTTGCAGGCGGCCAAATTCCGGTCGCAGCGGAGGCGCACGGAGTAAGGGAGGCTGGATTCGCAGATGGCGCTGTTCCGCCGTCCCTTTTCCGTAATGGTGTAGAGCCCGCCTTCGGAGCAGGAGAGATGCTCCGTCCTGACCAGATCCGTCAGGCACTCGGAGAAGTCAAAGTAACCTACGCCGCTGTCGCACATGGCGAGATCCAGGATCACGTCATAAGGTACCGGCTCAATCAGGCGGTCCGCAATATATAAGATAAGGAATTTGATTTCCAGCTTGTCCTGGATAAAGCCCCTGTTTTCCATGAAAGCGCCTCCTTTGCGGCGAGGGATGTCTTACCGGCCTATTATACCGCGGATTTCCGGAAATGCATAGGCTTTCTTTTAAAATTTCCAGGGTCGAAATTTGCCGGAAACTGTCTTGACGCCGGGGCCTGCGGTTGGTATCATAAAACCCGAAAGGCGGCGGTAACATGAAAACAACCATAAACAAGCGGATGCCGGCCCTGCTGCTGGCCCTGCTGACGGCGGTTTCCCTGGCAGGCTGCGGGAAAAAGGGGGCGGAAACACCTCCGGAGGAACCGCCCAAAACCATTTACGGCCCCCAGCTTCCGGAGGAAGCGGAGCCGGATCCAGAACCGTATGTCCCTGCGGGCACTAATCCCCTTACCGGGGAGCCTATGGAACCGGAGTGGGAGAACAGCCGCCCGGCGGCTGTGATGCTGAACAACCTAAAGGCCGCCCAGCCCCAGCTGGGGATCAGCCAGGCGGACATTATCTATGAGATCCCCACGGAGGGCGGCATTACCCGGATGCTGGCTCTGTATCAGACACTGGAAGGGGTGGGGGAACTGGGCAGCGTCCGTTCCACCCGGCCCTATTATCTGGAACTGGCCCTGGGGCATGACGCCATTCTGATCCACGCCGGCGGCAGCGAAACAGCCTACGCCGATATCCCCGCCTGGGGTGTTGACAACCTGGACGGCGTCCGGGGCGGCAGCGACGCGGATATTTTCTGGCGGGATCCGGATCGCCGGAAAAGCAACGGGTACGAGCACAGCCTGCTGACCTCCGGCGAAAACATCCAGGCCTACCTGGCGGAGGGGCACTTCCCTGCGGAGCATGGGGCAGGCTACCAGTATCCCCAGGCCTTTGCGGAAGACGGGACTCCGGCGGGAGGCGATGCGGCAGAGCATGTGGAGGTGCAGTTTTCCAACTACAAGACGGGGATTTTCCGCTATGACGCCGGTTCCGGGCGGTATCTGGCCAGCCAATACGGGGAGGCCCATATAGACGGGGATACCAAGGATCAGGTTTCCGCCGTAAACCTGCTGGTGCTGAAGGCAAAGATGGTGGTCCTGGACGGTGAGGGCCGCCTTTCCGTGAAGCTGACGGAGGGGGAGGGCACCTTCTTCTGCGGCGGCAAATCCGTGCCCATCCGGTGGAGCAAGGCGGATCGGAACAGCCCCTTTGTGTATACCCTGGAGGACGGCTCCCCCCTTGTCCTGGGCCAGGGAAACAGTTATATCTGCATCATCAACCGGCAGAGCGGCAAGGTGACGGCCGGCTGAAAGCCGGAATGTACGCCGGAGGATAACCGCCCCGGGATGTGCGGCAGGGCTTTTGCCCTGCCGCCACTTTTTCACCCTTTGGCCGCAGGAACATACACTGGGATGAAAGAATTCTTCTTTCACCCAGTTACTTATTAGGAGGTATTGCAATGCCCGATAAAGTCATGCCCGGTCCCGTAACGGACCTGAGCGGCATCCGCGAGGCGGTTTGCATCCATACCAGGAAGATTTATGATTCCTGCCGTGATAAAGACTGCATTGAGGATCTGCGCTTCTATCCGAAACTCCAGTATGTTGACGTCATCAACCGCGCCCTGTCCGTCAAGGGCGGCTCCGCCAAACTCCTCTACGTCTATGTGGACGTGGAGCCGGTAAGCTTCAACCGGGGTTTCTACACGGTGGATATGCGTTTCTTCTACGCCGTGACCCTGCAGGCCTATCTTAGCTGCCCCGCCCCCGTCACCGTGGAGGGCCTGTGCGTCTTTGACAAACGGGTGATCCTCTTCGGCAGCGAGGGGAACGCCAAGATTTTCTCCTCCAAGATGAGCGTTGGCGGCCCCGACGCCCAGATGATGAAGCGGGCCAACGCGCCCATCGCCGTAGTCGAAGCCGTGGATCCCATTGTCCTGGATGTGCGCCTGATGGACTGCTGCGCCAAGCGGGACTGCGACTGCGATCTCTGCGAGGTGCCCGCCTTTGTGGGGAACTTCTTTGACGGAGAACTCTCCAGCGGCGACGACTCCCGCAGGGTCTATGTGACCCTGGGCCAGTTCTCCATTGTCCGCCTGGAACGGGATTCCCAGCTGCTGGTGCCGGTGTACGACTACTGCATGCCCGACAAGGAGTGCTCCTGCGGCAGTGATAAGGAGGATCCCTGCTGCATCTTCCGGAACATCTCCTTCCCTGTGGGCGAGTTCTTCCCCCCCAACACGGTCCGGATGCCGGAGAATTACGAGGAAACCAAGAATTTCTGCTGTTGCTGCAATTAAGCGGCATACAAGACGGCCCGGCAGGGTATCCCCTGCCGGGCCGCAGGCTGTCAAAATGTCAAAAAACCTGCCGCTGCCTGGCAGGACATCCTCCTGCCACACACTCCGGGCAGCCGGGAAGCAGGGGCGGCGCGCCCCAGCGGCGGACCCCCCATGAAGTTCACCGGCTATAGGGGACGGGAAATCTATCATGCGGTAATCTAGCCTGTGCTGATCCGGCGGAAGGCCTGCGTACCGCCCCGGCAACCACAGTGCCAGGCGAAAGTATGGTTGTGCATTGGGGAACCGCCCCCCTTCTTCCGGCAAAACAGCCAGAAGCTGCACCGGCTGCTTCCATACGCAAACCCGCAGGAAAAACCGCTGCCGGCCCCGGCAAAAAATCCCGAAATACACCGCATATTTCCTGGGATTCCCTGCCTCGCCGGCAGCGGTTTTGATCCGCAAAGCTACACGCTTCCCCTAACGGGGCCGCTTCACACAAAGTCCTCCCGCATGGGGGAAAAGATGTCCAGTAGGATCCCCTCCTCCAGGCAGGTGCAGCCGTGGGGGACGCCGTTCTCCTTCAAGAGGGTGTCCCCTGCCCGGACGGTGCGGGTCTCCCCCTCAATGGTGAAGGAAAACGCACCGGAAACCACATAGGTAATCTGCGTATGGGGGTGGCTGTGGAGGACCCCCACCGCCCCCTCCTCAAAGTGGTTTTCCACACACATCAGCCCGTCCGTGTACGCCAGCACACGGCGGATCACGCCGGATCCGGCCTCCTCCGCCGCGGCGCTGCTGTGAGGCACCCAGCGCTGCCCTTTTTCCGTCATCATCATTCTCCTTTCTCGTTTTCCTGATCTTTTGCGAAAGAGGCAGGCCGCTTGGCCCGCCTCTTCCCTTACCCTTTAAAATACGCAGGATACTTCTCCCGAATCGCCGCCGCGTCAATCTCGTACCGGCTGAGATGGGACTCCATCAGCTGCCGCGCCTTCTCCGGCTCCCTGGCGGCGATGGCAGTGATGATATCCTCATGATCCTGCACAATCTTCAGGTTCTTCACCGTGGAGAGCGCCATACTGCGCACCCGGTCAAAGTGGATGGAAATATTGTTCATCAACTCGAACACCTGGGTCTTCCGGGCAATTTCAAAGAGGATCTTATGGAAGGCGTTATCCAGCGGCATCAGGGACTCCGCGTAAAAATTATCCAGATAGAAATTTTGCAGCTGCACATTCTCCTCCAGACGCCGGATGTCCTCCTCAGCCGCCATTTTACAGTCCAGTTCCACCACGGCGCACTCCAGCAGGTTCCGGATAAACCGGGCCTCTTCCACCATGCTGTAATCGATCAGAGAGACCACGCTCTTCTTCTGGGGATAAATCTCAATGATCTTCACTTTGGAAAGTTCAATCAGCGCCTCCCGCACCGGGGTCCGGGAGAGGCCCATCTCCGCCGCCAGCTCGTTTTCGCTGATCTGGCTGCCGGGAGCCAGGCGCAGGCTGATGATATTATCCTTAATGGTCCGCAGCGCGTAATCCCGTCCTGTCTCCCGGGGAAACCGTTCCAATAGTCGCATTCCAGTACCTCCTGATCTACTCTGTACATCAGTATACAGGATCTGAAACGGCCCGTCAAGAACTTGTATACTAGCTTTTCAGATATTTCCGCAGCGTCTCCCGCACAGCCCCGGGGCCTGCCAGTTCCTCTTTCACCATGGCCTCAATCTTTTCGCCCAGGCCCAGGGCCATCAGGTCGGAGCCGAAGAGCACCTCGTTGGAGAGGATGGGACGGATTTTCTCCCCCAGGCTCTCCGGATCGCCCACCTTCACGCCCTCCAGCTGTTTTTGCAGGCTATCCATCATGGGATCGCCGCTGAGTTCCATAGCCTTCCCCTCGTCGTCCACTGCCAGCAGGTAGCGGATCCATCCGGCAATAGCAAGGGGGATGAAGGTCAGGCTCTTCACGTCCAACTCCGGGCGGTTCACATAGCTTTTGATGGTTTCGCCGAACCGGATACCCACCTTCTGGCTGGTGTCGGTAGCGATACGCTGGGGGGTATCGGGGATGAAGGGGTTGGGGAAACGCTGCTCCACCACCTCGTGGATGAAAGCGTCGGGGCTGAGGATTTTGGGATCCACCACCACGGGCATCCCCTCCGTATAGCCAATCTTCTCCACCAGGGCCTTCAGTTCCGGGTCCTTCATCTCGGCGGCGATGCTGGTGTAGCCCAGCAGGCAGCCGTAGACCGCCAAGGCCGTGTGCAGGGGGTTCAGGCAGGTGGTGACCTTCATCCGCTCACAATCGTTCACAGTGTCCCGATCGGTAAGATAGACCCCGGCCTTCTCCAGGGGCGGGCGGCCGTTGGGGAACCGGTCCTCCACTACCAGATACTGGGGGATCTCGGAGTTCACAAAGGGGCCCACAAAACTCTTTTTGGCGGTGACCACCGGGGCCATGTCCTCAATCCCCAGATCGTTTAAAACCTTCTCCACCACTTCCGCCGGGCGGGGGGTGATCTTGTCAATCATGGTCCAGGGGAAGGACACCTTCCCCTCGTCCTCCGGATAGCTATGGCTGGCCCGGAGGCCCTTGGCCACAGAGGCCACAATTTCCTTCTCCGTGGAGCCGTCGGGCTTCAGGCTCACCATCACCGCCAGATTGTCATAGGGGTCGTAAACCTTGTCTACAATTTCATAGTCAAAGGTCTCCGCGCAGATGATGCCGCTCTTAGCCAGCCCCTGCTCCAGCAGGGACTGCTGCAAACGGGCATGGAAGGCCCGCACCAGGCTGCCGCTGCCAAAATGGACCCAAACAGGGTGGGCCAGGGTCTCCTTGGCCGTGGCCTCCCAGTCGTAATCAGGTACCCGGACACCGGCCTTTTCCCAGGCCGCCCGATCCTTCAAGCCCTCATAGCTTAATTTCATCGCCCAGCCCTCCTTTTATTTGGACATCTTGCTGATGG
Organism: uncultured Oscillibacter sp.; assembly: GCA_910584995.1. Classification (GTDB taxonomy): domain Bacteria; phylum Bacillota; class Clostridia; order Oscillospirales; family Oscillospiraceae; genus Oscillibacter. The sequence continues at coordinate 21,722 of CAJUDW010000024.1, forward strand.
CCTCCCAGAGGCCGTTGAGATAGGTGGCGCCCAGGGCCCGGTCATAGAGGCCGTAGCCAGGGCGGCCCACCTCGCCCCAGATCATCCGCCCGTGGTCGGGACGGATATAGGTGTCGGGGCAGGTGTCGTAGACAGCCTTCATAATCTCAAAGAGATCCAGATCGCCGGTGGAACTGAGATGGGCAGCCTCCCGGAACTTGTGGGGCCCCAGGTGCTTGATGTTCCGCACGTGGAGGCAGCCAATCCGCTTCATTCCGCCGAAGTGGCGGATGATGGCAGGGATGTCGTTATCGGGATTGGAACCCAGGGATCCGGTGCAGAGGCAGAGAGTGTTGCAGGGGGAGTCCCGCAGGGCCACGATCTTGTCATAGTCCGCCTGGGAATGGGCAATGCGGGGCAGGCCGAAGATAGGCCAGCCGGGATCGTCCGGGTGGCAGGCCATCACCACGCCGCACTCCTCGCAGGTGGGGATGATGCCGTCCAGGAAGTATTTGTAGTTGGCCCGGAGATCGTCGGGGGTGATGGCCTTATACCGCTCCAGGGTGGTCTCCAGTTCCGCCAGGCGCTCCGGCTCCCAGCCGGGCAGGGAGAAACCGTTGCAGTTTTCTATGGTGTTCCGCACAATCTCCAGGGGGCCCATATCCCCCAGTTCCGCCTCGTCGAAGTAGAGGCTGTTGGAGCCGTCCTCGGGGATAACCCGGGCCAGATCCGTGCGGAGCCAGTCAAACACGGGCATGAAGTTATAGACAATGCACTTCACACCGTATTTCGCCAGGTTCCGGATGGTGACGCAGTAGTTTTCAATATACTGATCCCGGGTGGGCAGGCCCATCTTGATGTCCTCATGGACATTGACGGACTCAATGACCTCACACTCCAGGCCGGCGGCGTGGACCTCGCCGATATAGGACTTGATCTCCTCCTCAGTCCAGACCTCCCCGGCGGCCTTGTAGTCCAGGAACCCCATGAGGCCAGTCATGCCGGGGATCTGCTTAATCTGCTGCAGCGTCACGCTGTCGCTGTTGGAACCGTACCAGCGGAATGTCATTTTCATAAAATCATGCTCCTTTTCGCAAAACGGGTTTGGCCGGGAAACGGCTCAGCCTGCGGGCTTGTAGCCGCCCAGCAACTCGGGGATAATCAGGCTGACCTGCGGGACAAAGGAGACCAGCAGCAGCGTGATGATCATGCAGATGTAGAAGGGCAGGGCCGCCTTGACTACCTTCTCCATAGGCCGTTTCGCCACGGCGGAGCCGATGAAGAGGACAGCGCCCACAGGCGGGGTCAGCAGGCCGATGCCGCAGTTGAGCACCACCATAATGCCGAACTGGATGGGATCCAGGTCGCAGTACTGGGTGGCAACCGGCAGCAGGATGGGGGTGGCGATGAGGATGATGGGGGCCATATCCATAATCATACCCAGAATCAGCAAAATTACATTCAGCAGGATGATCAGGATATATTTGTTGTCCGTTAGGCCCACAATCGCCTGGGCCGCCAGATCCGGCACATGGAGTTTGGTCAGGCAGTCGCCGAAAATGGCGGAGGTGGCAATAAGGATCAGCACAATGGCCAGGGTGTTGATGCACTCGTCCAGCGCATTCCAGACGCCCTTCCAGTCCACGCCCTTGTAAACAAAGACGGAGACAATCAGGGAGTAGATAACTGCGATGGCGGCGGACTCGGTAGCCGTGAACCAGCCGGCAACCACGCCGATTACCACGATGACAATGGCCAGCAGGGCCCAGATGGATACGGACATCTGTTTGATGAAGGCCGTGATGCTGAACCTGTCGCCTTTGGGATAATTCCGTTTGACAGAGATGATATAGGAGCCCACCATCAGGGAGACGGCCAGCAGCGCGCCGGGGAGATACCCCGCCAGGAAAAGGCTGCCTACGGAGATGCCGCCGGCTGTGGTGGCGTAAATGACCATGTTATGGCTGGGAGGCACCAGCAGGCCCTCGCAGGAGGAGGTAATGGTAACGGCAGTGGAGAAGTCGGCGTCATAGCCCTGGTCCACCATCATCGGGATCATGATGGAACCGATGGAGGCGGTGTCCGCAGAGGCGGAGCCGGAGATGCCGCCGAAGAAGTAGGAGGCCACGATATTGACCATGGCCAACCCGCCCCGCATCCACCCGACGCAGGCGTTTGCCAGGGCGATCAGCTTGTCGGAAATACCGCCCTTGCCCATCAGCACACCCATGGTGATGAAGAAGGGCACAGCCATCAGGGAGAAGGAACTGATGCCCTTCACCATCAGGCGGCAGACGGCGTTGAGGCTGTTGCCCATAGCAAGCAGGCAGAACACGGAGGAAAGGCCCACGGCGTAGGCAATGGGGAACCGCAGGAGAATCATGACGGCGAAGGAGCCCAACAAGACAGCAATCGCAACGGTATTGACATCCATTACGCCTGCACCTCCTCTTCCTTGATATAGAAGGATTTTACGTGGTTGTAGAATGCCTCCAGTTCAAAAACAATCATAGCTGCGCCCGCCAGAGGTACGGGGAAATACATCCAGAAACGGCTCAGCCAGGGGATGGACTCATAAAAGCCCTTGCTGCCCAGGGTGATGGTATAGTTCCAACCCTCCACCAGCATGATAACTCCCAGCACCATCACGGCAATATCCGCCGTCACATCCAGGATCTTTACGGCGGTCTTAGGCAGATAGGTGTCAAAAGCGGTCATACGGATGTGGGCGCCGGTGCGGATAGCCAGGGCGGCAGACAGCACCGCCAGATAAGACATGCAGGTCAGTACTACCTGTTCCGTCCAGGCCGGGTCCTTGATGGCGGACAGGAACCCCAAAAAAGCGTACTCTCTGGCCCACTGCTGGCAGAAGCGGCCCAAAACCGCGTAGGAAGCGATGAGGATATCCGCAATCAGCAGAATTTTGCACAAAAACATGACAAATTTATAGGTCACATCATATGCGGGCCGAATCTTGTCCAAGGTATTAAAAATTTTCGGCATTAAAGTCCCTCCCTTTCACATAAAACTACGGAAAAAGGCTGGGGGACGCAGGACAGTCCCGCGTCCCCCGCATATACAGATGGCTTGGACGTTATGGCTGCTGTCAGGGCTTCATGTCCAGCAGCTGCTGGTACAGTTCGGCCTGATCGGCGGTGTTTTCGCTGATGACCTTGGCGCAGGCTTCCTGCCAGGGCTTCTTGTCGGGCACATCGACCACGTTGCAGCCCTCGTCCTTCAGCTGCTGGAGGACCTCGTCCTCAGCGGACTGGGACAGCTGCTGGTTGAAGGCCTGAACCTCCTTGCCGGCCTCCATGATGACGGCCTGCTGGGCAGGAGTCAGCTTGGCCCAGGCGGTGTCGGTGATGACGCACTGGATGGCGCCCAGGGTGTGGCCGTCCAGGATGAGGTTATTGGCAACCTCGGGGAAGGCGTTGGACTTGTAGTTGGCGATGGGCTGCTCGGCAGCGTCGCACACACCGGTATTCAGGGCAGAATACAGTTCGCCGAAGGAAACCACCGTGGGGGAGGCGCCCAGACCTTCCACCATGCCGTTCATGATGGGGTCGTTGGACACGCGGATTTTCAGGCCGTTCAGATCCGCAATGCTGTTGATGGGCTTGTTGGCGAAGAAATGACGGAAGCCCTCCTCACCGTAGAAGATGCCGCGCAGGGGCAGGCCGATCTCCTGGGGCTCATTGAGGAACTCCTGGGCCAGTTCGCTGTTGGCGAACGCCCACCAGTGATCACGGTTTTCAAAGGTATAGGGGATGGAGAGCAGCATGGATTTCTTGGCGCCGTAGCTGGTCAGGGCGAAAGCAGAAATACGGCTCATGTCGATGGAGTCGTCACCGCCCACGATGGCGTCCAGTACGTCGTTCTCGGAACCCAGGACGCCGCTGTCGCGGACGTCGATGGTGATGGAGCCGCCGGACTTCTCCTCAACCAGGCGCTTGAACTCGGACGCGGTCTGGCCAACGATGGTGTCCAGGGGGTTAACCTCGGCGTACACCAGGGTCACCTTGGGATCATCGGCCACGCTGCCGGTATCGGCGGGCTCTTTGGTTTCGCCGCCGGTATTCCCGGCATCATTGGAGCCGCCGGAGTTGCCGGCATCGGCCTTGTCGCCGCCGCAGGCGGCGAGGCTCAGCACCATGACCAGTGTGAGCAGTGCGCAAAGAAGTTTCTTCATCTCAAGTCCTCCTCAATTAAGTATTGTGAAATTCCCTTCAGGAATTTCACCTGGAACATGGGTACAATATACCATGTTCCGCTAAATATGTCTACTAGTATACTAGTAGAAGTTCCTCATTTCTTTTTGTGTAGTTCGCCAAAAAGTTCCCCGGGCTGTTGCGTTCCCTCCCCTATATTTGATAAGATAAGGAGGATTACGGTAATTGCCGCCCCCCATTTCCTGGGAGGCGCACAGAAGGAGTACATTATGGAAAGAAATCTGATTGTACCGTCCAGGGTGGACACGGATACCTTTTTGCAGTTCGGGTTTTTCGACACCTTCCGCCTCCAAAGGCAGTGGCGCCGCCCGGCTCTGTTCGCGGCGATCCTCTGCGGCTGCGGGGCGGCGTGCCTGGCCTCCGGCCGTGAGGGCGGGACACTGCTGGGCGGCGTGCTGCTGGCGGTAGGCCTGGGCCTTCCCCTGATCTATGTGGCAAATTTCCTGTTTTCCCTGCGGCGGCAGGCAGGACGTTTGCAGCTGGACGGGAAACGCATCGTTTATACCCTCCATTTCCAGCCGGAAGGGGTGTCTGTCTCTACGGGGAAAGAAAACACCGCCTTTCCCTGGGCGCAAATCCACCGCGCTTACCGGGTCCCCGGCTGCATCTACCTTTATGCCGCACCCCGCAAGGCCTTCCTCCTCCCTGAAAACGGCCAGGAGGAATCCGTCTGGCAGGCCCTGATGGAATACCTGCCCCCGGAAAAGCTGGAGGATCGCCGCCGGAAGGAATAGGCCCCTCCCTCCAAAGTGTTTTCCTCATGCGAACACTCCGGAGTGCGTACCCTTTGTCAAATTTTCCTTTTCCTGTAAGGCATCATACTATATATCGATCATGAAGGAAAACCGATCCCCTCTTCCGGAAGTGAAGGGCGGATCGGTTGTTTTTCACAAAAGGGGAAAAGTAAATTATCTATTTTGCCACTTGCACTCTAGTATACAAGAATATTATAATGGTTGTGAAAGCGTGGAACACCATACCTGCCTACCTCAATTTTAATTCAGGAGGAACCAAGCTATGAACGATGTGCTGCAAACTGCCTCCCATATCGGCATCATCCCTGTTATCGCCATTGAAGACGCCAACAACGCCGTGCCCCTGGCCCGGGCCCTCACCGCCGGCGGGCTGCCTGCCGCCGAAATCACTTTCCGCACCGCCGCCGGGGAGGAGTCCATCCGCCGGGTGGCCCGGGAGTGCCCGGAGGTGCTGGTGGGCGCCGGGACTGTGCTGAACCTGGATCAGTGCCGCCGGGCCCTGGACGCCGGCGCCCGGTTTATTGTCTCCCCCGGCTACAACCCTGAACTGGTGGACTTCTGCGTGAAAGAGGGCGTGGTGGTCCTCCCCGGCTGCGTCAACGCCTCCGACATGACCCGGGCCTATAACGCGGGGCTGAAGGTGGTCAAGTTCTTCCCTGCCGAGCAGTCCGGCGGCGTGGGCTTTCTGAAAGCCCTGGCCCCGGTGATCCCCCTGAACTTCATGCCCACCGGCGGCGTGAATACGAAAAACCTGATGGACTACCTCTCCTTCGACCGCATTACCGCCTGCGGCGGCACCTGGATGGTGAAGAAGGACCTCATCGAGGGCCAGCGCTGGGAGGAGATCACCGCTATCTGCAAGGACGCGGTGAAGGCCATGCTGGGCTTTACCATCCGTCATGTAGGCGTCAACTGCGCCGGTGAGGCGGAGGCGGAACAGACCGCCAAAACTTTCTCCGCCGTGTTCGGCCTGGACTGCAAAGCCGGAAACTCCTCCATCTTCGCCGGTTCCCTGCTGGAGTGCATGAAAAAGCCCTATCTCGGCAAAAACGGCCATATCGCCATTGGGACCAACAATGTGGACCGGGCGGTATACCATCTGGGCCTCCAGGGGGTGTCCTTCAACGAGGAATCCCGGAAAACCGACGCCAAGGGCAATACCACAGCTATCTACCTCCAGGAGGAGTTCGGCGGATTCGCCGTCCATCTGGTGAAAAACTAATTTAGGAAAAGAGGCAGCATTATGGGAAAAGTCATTACCTTCGGCGAGCTGATGATCCGGCTCCAGCCCTATAATTACGAGCGTTTTGTCCAGGCGGATCACCTGGAGTTCACCTTTGGCGGCGGAGAGGCCAATGTGGCGGTGTCCCTGGCCAATTACGGCCAGGACGTGGCCTTTGTCACCAAACTCCCCGCCCACGCCATCGGCCAGTGCGCCGTGAATTCCCTCCGGCGCTACGGCGTGGACACCTCCAAAATCGTCCGGGGCGGCGACCGGGTGGGCATCTATTTCAACGAAAAGGGCGCCTCCCAGCGGCCCAGCGTCTGCATCTATGACCGGGCCCACTCCGCCATCCAGGAGGCCTCTGCCGCCGACTTCCACTGGGACGCCATCTTTGAGGGCGCCGACTGGTTCCATTTCACCGGCATCACCCCGGCCCTGGGGCCCAACGTGGTGGAAATCTGCAAAGAGGCCTGCAAAACCGCCAAGGCCAAGGGCGTGAAGATCTCCTGCGATCTCAATTACCGGGGCAAGCTTTGGACCCGGGAACAGGCCCGGGCCGCCATGACGGATCTCTGCCAGTACGTGGACGTCTGCATCTCCAATGAGGAGGACGCCAAGGACGTGTTCGGCATTGAGGCCGCGGCCACAGACATCACCGCCGGGGAACTGAACAAGGAAGGCTACAAGAGCGTGGCCAAGCAGCTGGCGGACAAATTTGGCTTTGAGAAGGTGGCCATCACCCTCCGGGAGAGCAAGTCCGCTTTTGACAACGACTGGAGCGCCATGCTCTACGACGGCAGCAGCTACTGCTTCTCCAAACTCTACCACCTGCACATCATTGACCGCATCGGCGGCGGCGACTCCTTCGGCGGCGGCCTGATTTACGCCCTCCGGAAGGGCATGGACACCCAGGCAGCGGTGGAGTTCGCCGTAGCGGCCTCCGCCCTGAAGCACGCCATTGAGGGGGACTACAACTTCGCTACCATCGCCGAGGTGGAAAAACTGGCCGGCGGAGATGGCTCCGGCCGGGTCCAGCGGTAAACAAAAAATAGTGGAAAAGGAGGACGGCGGGGCCTTCCGCCCCGCCTACCGTTTATGAAAGCGTTCATGGACAAGGATTTCCTCTTGGAGACAGAAACCGCGCGGCACCTCTATCACGACTATGCCGCCAAGATGCCCCTGGTGGACTACCACTGCCACATCTCCCCAAAGGAGATCTATGAGGACCGCCGGTTTGAGAGCCTGGCACAGGTGTGGCTGGGCGGTGAAAATCCAGACGGCACCTATTTCGGCGACCACTACAAGTGGCGGCTCATGCGCTCCCACGGCATCTCCGAGGACTACATAACCGGAAACAAAGACGGCGTGGAGCGGATTGAACAGTTTGCCCAGGCCCTGGAAATGGCCATCGGCAACCCCATGTACCACTGGTGTAACCTGGAACTGCGGCAGTTCTTCGGCTATGACAAGCCCCTGACCCCGGAAAACGCCGGAGAGGCCGCCGCCTTCTGCGGCGAAAAGCTGCGGGAGGATCCCAATATGACCGTCCGGGGCCTGATCCGCCAGGCCAACGTAGCCATGATCGGCACCACCGACGACCCTATTGACTCCCTGGAGTGGCATGGGAAAATTGCCGCCGACCCCAGTATTGACGTGAAGGTCTGCCCCTCCTTCCGTCCGGACAAAGCCATCAATATCAACAAGCCCGGCTTTGCGGCATACATCGCCCAGCTGGCGGAGAGCGTAGGCAAGGCCTCCCTCTCCACCACAGAGGAGATCTGCGCCGCTCTGACGGAGCGTCTGGAGTTCTTCCGGAAGATGGGCTGCCGGGCCAGCGACCACGGCCTGGACTATATCCCCTTCCGGCCTGTTTCCCCGGAGGAGAGCGACGCCGCCCTGGCCAAGGCGCTGGGGGGCGGGACCGTCACCACGGAGGAGGCGGAGGGCTACCAGACCGCCCTCCTGCTGCACCTGGGCCGGGAATACCACCGGCTGCACATCGCCATGCAACTCCACTACTCCTGCCTGCGGAACATGAACCAGCGGATGTACGCCAAAATGGGCCCGGATACCGGCTTTGACATGATCGCCCAGAATACCTGCGGCGGGGCCATTGCCCAGCTGCTCTCTGCCCTGGACAAGACCGGCCAGTGCCCGAAAACCATCCTCTACTCCCTGAACCCCGCCGACAACGCCCAGCTGGGCACCCTTCTGGGCTGCTTCCAGTCCGACGAACTCCCCGGGAAGATCCAGCACGGCTCCGCCTGGTGGTTCAACGACACCAAAAGCGGCATGGAGGAGCAGATGAAGTCCCTGGCCAACCTGGGCCTCCTGGGGAACTTTGTGGGAATGCTGACAGATTCCCGCTCCTTCCTCTCCTACGCCCGGCACGACTATTTCCGCCGCATCCTCTGCAATCTGCTGGGCAATTGGGTGGAGAACGGGGAATATCCCAACCACGACGGCTCCCTGAAAAAGATCGTGGAGGGCGTCTGCTACAACAACGCCGCCCGGTACTTTGAACTGTAACGCCATGGGAGATACAGTTTCACAGAGCCGGCGGGAGGATCTCCTGCTGCGGGGGACGTTGTTTGCCTTCTTTGTCAGCGGGGCAGCCTCCCAGCCCCTGGGATCTTTCATCCCCTTCCTGCGGGAAAGCTACGGGTTCAGCTATGACCTCTCCGGCGTGCTTCTCTCCTGCCAGTCTATGGGGAATCTGGCGGCGGTGCTGCTGGCAGGCATCCTGCCAGCATATCTGGGCCGGCGGCGGAGCGTGCTGCTGACCGGCGTATGGATGGCGGCAGGCTACCTGATTTTCGCCAGCGGCATCGGTGCCCCGGCGGCCCTTATCGCCGCCTGCCTCATGACCGGCGTGGCCCGGGGCGGCAATTCCAATTTCGCCAACACCATGATCTCCACCCTGCCGGGGGAGAAGGCCGCCCGGGGCTACAACCTGCTCCACGGCTGCTTTGCCATCGGCGCCCTCCTCTCCCCCCTGCTGCTGGTGTTCTGCACCGCCCAATGGCCCCAGGGAGGCTGGCGGATCATGGCGGCGGGGCTGTGCCTGCTGTGCGTGGCCCAGCTGGCAGTCTACGTCAAAATGCCCCTGCCTCCGGAGAGCGGCGCCAAGGGCATCCGGACGGTGGATCGGAGTTTCTTAAAGGTCCGCCGGTTCTGGCTGGGCTCCGCCATGCTGTTTTTCTACATCTCCACGGAGTACGCCATTGTGGGATGGCTGGTTACCTATTTCCAGGATGCCGGTATCCTCCGGGCAGACTATGCCCAGATGATGAACAGCCTCCTGTGGCTGGTGATCTTCCTGGGCCGTATGGCAGGGGCCGCCGTCACCGGACGGGTCTCCCGGGCAAAGCTGCTGCTGATTGACGGCTTCGGCCTCTTCGCCTTCTTCCTGCTGATGTTCCTCAGCCGGACCCCCGCGCCCATTATCCTGGGCCTCATGGGGGTGGGGGCCTTCATGGCCACCATCTACCCCACCGCCTTTGCTTTCGGTAGCGACTGCGTAAAAGGCAATGACCTGGGGTGCAGCGTCATGATTTTCACCGGCAGCGCCGGGGGCGTCATCACCCCCGCCCTGGTGGGCTTTGTGGCGGAACAGGCGGGTATCCGGGCCGGTATGGGGCTGATTGCCGCCTATACTGCCCTGCTCCTGCTGTCCATCCTGCTGAGCGTATACAGCGCAGGCAAAGCCAGGGCCGCATAGCCAAATGCCGAAAGCCTGGGGATCCGAAAGCCGGATCCCCAGGCCGTTTTGCCTCTTGGCTGCTCCGGCAGCCCGGCCCAAAGATGACGTTGGCGGTAAATACCGTCTCCTTGGGGCCCGTCAGGATCTTGAGGCAGCGGCCCCGGTAAAATACCGGACAGAAGCCATGTTTGAATCCCCCCCTGCCCGGAAATCTGCCGCGGGCCTCACCTCCGCCCCCGGCGCAGGCCTCCGCCGCCATACGGAAAGCCATCCAGGCATTGGGCCGGCCTGCGTAAAAGGCCGGCCGGGCCAGGATCCCTCCCATCTCCGCCCCCCGAGAGGCCGATTATAGCATACCCCCAAGGGCGGGCGGAAGATGTCCCGCCGGAAAAGACACTTTACAACGGAAAACAAATGTTCTATACTGGATTTGATACTGTAAAAAACCAGGAAGAAGGGAGCGTGGGTGCATGGCGGAGAGAGCCGTTTCCTGCTGCTTCACCGGCCACCGGCCCAACAAGCTGCCTTGGGGATATCAGGAACAGGATCCCCGGTGCCTGTCCCTGAAGCGGCGGATAATGGACGCGGTGGAAATTGCATTCAGCCAAGGCTACCGCCGCTTCCTCTGCGGCATGGCCCAGGGGTGCGATCTGTATTTCTGCGAATGTGCCCTGGCCCTGCGGGAGAAGCATCCGGGGCAGGTGACGGTGGAGGCGGCAATCCCCTGTCCGGGGCAGGCGTCCTCCTGGCCGGCGGCGGCCCGGGAGCGATACAGGGCCCTGGTGGCGGCCTGCGATTTGGAGACGGTGGTCTCGGAGCATTATACCGCCTACTGCATGCACCGGCGGGACCGGTACATGGTGGATCAGTCCTCCCTGATGATCGCCGCCTTTGACGGCACCGCCGGCGGCACCTGGTACACCATGGAATACGCCATGAAGCAGGGCCTCTCCATTGTGGATCTGCCCGTCCTAACGGCGGGAACGGAGGCGCAGCCGTGAATACCATCCTGTTTGTGGGGCAGCATCCCCGGACCTACGGCGTGCGCTGGCACAGCCACAGCCACTGGGAACTGGTGTACTGCACCGGAGGGGAGGGGGCCTTCCTGTTCGAAAACGGCACCCGCCTCCCCTACCGGGCGGGGGTGGCCGCCGCCATCCCCCCAGGGGAGCGCCACGCCAACGCCAGCCAGGAGGGGTTTACCAATATTTTCCTCACCATAGAGGAACCCTCCTTCCCTTTCTGGGGGGCTTTCGCGGTGGAGGACGACGCGGAGGGGCACCTCCTTTCCGCCTTCTCCCAGGCCCGGTACTATTTCCTCTCGGATCTCAGCAAGCGGGAACTGGTTATGGCGGCTCTGGGGGATCTGATTGCCAGCTACCTGATCGTCTACCGCAGCAGCCAGGAGCAACTCTCGGAGCCGGTGGAACGTATCCGGGCAGACATCCTCCGGCACTACACCCAGGCGGATTACGCCCTGGAGCAGGCCATCCGCCGCCAGCCCTTCCATTACGACTACCTGCGCAAGCGGTTCAAAAAGGAACTTGGGGTCACGCCCCTGGAGTACATGACCAATCTCCGGATGAAAAAAGCGGAAACGCTGCTGACAGCCATGGACAGCGGCGGATACTCCATGGGGGAGATTGCGGCACAGTGCGGCTATGATGATCCCCTGTACTTCTCCCGGGTATTCAAAAAGCGGTTCGGCTGTTCCCCCACCCGGTTCGCCAAGGATCGGGCGGCGGATTCCCCTCTCTGAGCCGGAGCCCCCGCCCTGCGAAGCCCTGGTATGGAAAAACCGGCTGTGCCGGTTTTTCCATACCAGGGCTGTCTTTTCCCTCCCTGCCCTTCCCACCGCAGCACCGGAAATATCCCGGAAAAACAGATGCCGCCGGCACAGCCGGGAACCCGCAAGCCGCGGATTCCCAACCGGTTGGCCTGGCGCCTGCGGGGCGTTCTGCTGATCACCGTTTACCCGCGTGATGTATAATCGCCGGAAAAGCTAGGGCAGAAGGCCGGGCCGCCTTCAGGAGATATCCGGATTGTGCATAAACCGTCCGAAAAAAGCCATAGGCTTTTCTCCCGGGAGAGGATATACTGGAAAATGGAAATATTCGAATAAACCACCGGAAATCTGGAATGAAATCAGGAGTGAAGCTGCCATGAATTTTGATGTACGCTACGCCAACCACCCGGAGGACTCCAAGCGGTACGATACCCAGGAACTGCGCCGCCACTACCACATCCGCCGTGTCTTTACGGCAGACGAAATCAACCTCACCTATTCCCATCAGGATCGGATCATTGCCGGAGGCGTAATGCCGGTGAAGGAACCCCTGGCCCTGGGTACCTGCAAGGAACTGGCCGCCCCCTATTTCCTGGCCCGCCGGGAGATGGGCGTCATCAACGTAGGCGGCCCCGGCGTGATAACCATCGACGGGCAGGCCCATACCCTCAACGGCAAGGACGGCATCTACATCGGCATGGGGGCCAAAGAACTGGCGTTCCGGTCCCTGGACAAAGGGAACCCGGCGAAATTCTACTTAAATTCCTGTCCCGCCCACCGCACCTGCCCTACGGTGCTGATCCCCATGGACAAGGCCCGCTATAACCACCTGGGCAGCCAGGAAACCGTCAACGAGCGGATTCTCCGCCAGTATATCCATCCGGCGGTATGTGAAAGCTGCCAGCTGAGCATGGGCATGACCGCCCTGCTGCCGGGGAACGTATGGAATACCATGCCCTGCCACACCCACGAACGGCGGATGGAGGTCTATTTCTACTTTGAAATCGCCCCGGATCAGGCGGTATTCCACATGATGGGCCAGGGCCAGGAGACCCGACACATCGTCATGCGGAACGAGGAAGCCGTCATCTCCCCCAGCTGGTCCATCCACAGCGGTGTGGGCACCAGCAACTACACCTTTATCTGGGGCATGTGCGGCGAGAACCAGGATTTTGACGACATGGACGGCATCCCCACCGCCTCCCTGCTGTAAGGCCCGGGAACAGGAGGCGCATCAATGAACAATCTGTTTGATCTCACAGGGAAAATTGCTTTGATCACCGGCGGCGCACACTCCATCGGGTTCGCCCTGGGGGTGGGCCTCGCCCAGGCGGGGGCCGTGATCTGCTTCAACTGCTCCAATCCGGAGAGCCGGGACCGGGGCCTCGCCGCCTACCGGGAGGCGGGCGTGGAGGCCCACGGGTATGTGGCGGACGTCACCGACGAGGAGGCCGTCCGGGCCCTGGTGGAACAAATCCAACAGGAAGTGGGTGTTATCGACATCCTGGTGAACAACGCCGGGGTGATCAAGCGGATCCCCATGCTGGAAACCACCGTGGAGGACTTCGCCAAAGTGGTGGACGTGGATCTGGTGGCTCCCTTCATCGTCAGCAAGGCTGTGCTGCCGGGTATGATTGCCAAAGGCCGGGGGAAGATCATCAACATCTGTTCCATGATGAGCGAACTAGGCCGGGAGACCGTCTCCGCCTACGCCGCCGCCAAGGGGGGACTGAAGATGCTGACCCGGAACATCTGCTCCGAATTCGGCGGGGCTAACATCCAGTGCAACGGCATTGGCCCCGGCTACATTGCCACCCAGCAGACGGAGCCCCTGCGTTGCCGCCAGCCGGACGGCAGCCGCCATCCCTTCGACCAATTCATCCTCTCCAAGACCCCTGCCGGCCGCTGGGGCACCACCGACGACCTAGTGGGCCCCGCCGTCTTTCTGGCCTCCGACGCCTCCAATTTTGTCAATGGCCACATCCTGTATGTGGACGGCGGCATCCTGGCCTACATCGGCAAACAGCCGTAACGCGGCCTGTCCCCAAAGCCCACTGGAATAATTTGCTGCCCGCAGACAGCAAAAAAGTTCAATCGTTTTTCCTGCGGCATATATGCGGGGGAAAACACTTTCCGTGAAGCGATCACCGGATTGCCGGCCAAAGGCGGGCAGACGGGGCGCACAGCGAAGCGGAGCCTTTTCAAATACGGCCCAAAGAAGAAGCCCTCCGACGGGGCAACTCCCATAAGGAAGTTGCCCCGTGGGCAGCTGTGCCCGTAAGTGAAAATCATTCGATTGGGACGGTGTAGCTTCGGTTACGCCGTCTTTTTCTTGCGCTTCTGTATAGAGTTATAGTAGGCCAGATATTCCCGTTCCAGTGTTTCCGGCTCCGGCGCAACCCACAGGCCAATGGTGTTGTAGTGGATGTCCACCTGCTGGTGTCGCTTGCCGTTCAGCTTTTCAGGCTTGGATACTACGATTTTGTCAATGAACTCGTGGACGATTTCAGGCGTCAGTTCCGTCAGCCGGGTCACTTTCCTTGCCTGCTCAATGAAATGCTGCAAAGCGGCGGCCTTGTCCGTAGTAGTCTCCAACTCGGTTTCCAGTGCGGGAATAATCTCTTTGAGTTGCTTCTGCTCATTCTCCAGGGATACCGAAAAGGTGGCGAATCGCCCCTCGGAAATCAGCCCCTTGGACATATCCTCGTA